>NZ_JAYWLQ010000003.1:0-296372 GCF_040946485.1 Corynebacterium sp. LK2537 | reverse complement strand
AACACAATTCAATAACCAATGAGGGAGGGTTCCCGGCCACCGGCCGGAAACCCTCCCTTTTTCGATCCTCCGCCACTATAGAGCCCCGCCTGGGAACGCGTAGGGGCGTTATCCGCTGTGGTCCATCGTCCACGGAGGTTGTCCAGCTACAGCGGCCTCTGCGCCAGGACGGTGCCTGTGCTTTAGTACATGCGCTGGTCGATAGGGGTGGCCTCGAAGCTGCGCTCGGTGCCATCAAGCGGGTCGGTGAAGCTAAGCTTTGTGGCGGCCAGGTGCATGGGGACTCGGAAGTCCTCGGCGTCCTCCGGGAGGATGTCGGGGTAGATGGGATCGCCCAGGATGGGCGCGTCGGCGGCCCAAAGGTGTAGCCTCAACTGGTGCGTTTTGCCGGTGGTGGGGGCTAGCGTATATTGCGCCAACGGTGGCTGGGGCCCATGGATGGCTTCGAGGACGGTCTTGTCGGTGATGGGCTCGACTTCGACAACATTGGTCTCGGCGTTTGGTGCGCCTTCCTCGATTCGGCCCTGGATTTCGCCCGGGGTCTTTTCCATCCGGCTGCGCCAGACGGTTCCGGGTTTGATGCCAACGTCGGGGGCGATGGCTTGGTAGACCTTGTGGACCTTTCGCTCGGCGAACATGGTTTGGTAGGCCCCGCGGATTTCCCGGCGCTTGGTGAATAGCAGGATTCCGGAGGTGAGCCGGTCCAGGCGGTGGGCGGGGGCCAGTTCATCAATGCCGGTTGTCCGGCGTAGCTGGACGGTCGCGGTCTGCACGATGTGGCGGGCGCGGGGCATCGTCGCCATAAACGGTGGTTTGTTGGCCACTAGTAGGTTGTCGTCCTCGTAGACGACAGGGATGTCGTAGGGTACCGGGGCTTCTTCGGCCGGCATGCGGTAGAAGTAGATGTCCTGGCCGGCGCGGAGGATGGAGTGCGGACTGAGGACCGTCCCATCGCGGAGCACTACGGCCTGGTCGTCGAAGCGGCGCTGGAGAGCGGCGGCATCGTCTTCCGGGTGGCGGTGGCGCTGGCTGGTGATGACGTGTGCGAGGAAGTCCCATGCCGTGATGCCGCCTTCCGGTACCCGCACGCGGGCGGGGTTTAGTCCATTTTGTATCCCTAACGGGCTGTATCCCTTCCGATGATGGGCTATCCTTTGTGACATGGACTTTGATGCACTCCTCGCGCCGGCTCTGGAATTTTCCTCCAATGGTATCGGAGCCGTTCTCCGCGACGTACTGGTGGGCTTGTACACCTTGCTGTTCCCGGCCAATTCCGAAGCTGCTCATATCATCGACTAGTTCGGGGTTAGCCGCGCACGTAAGTTGTTATAACCGGCTATAATTGGTGGTGTAAGGCCCACCGGAGAAAGGACTAAGGATAATGACTAAAGAAGACATTGTTGTCGTTGCAGTAGATGGTTCCGAGGCTTCTCACAACGCCGTTCGGTGGGCGGCTAACACCGCCACCAAGCGTGGCATCCCGCTGCGTATTGCTTCCAGCTACACCATGCCGCAGTTCCTCTACGCGGAGGGCATGGTTCCGCCGAAGGAGCTCTACGACGACTTGCAGAACGAGACCCTCGAGAAGATCGAGGAAGCCCGCGCCATCGCGCACGAGTCCTTCCCCGACCTGAAGATCGGCCACACCGTGGCTGAGGGCTCCCCCATCGACATGCTGCTGGAGATGTCCCACGACGTCACCATGATCGTCATGGGCTCCCGCGGCATGGGCGGCCTGTCCGGCATGGTGATGGGCTCCGTCTCCGCCTCCGTGGTCTCCCACGCGGCCTGCCCGGTGGTCGTCGTCCGCGACGACAACGCCGTCAACGAGGTCAACAAGTACGGCCCGGTCGTCGTCGGTGTGGATGGCTCCGAGGTCTCCCAGAAGGCCACCGAGTACGCCTTCCAGGAAGCCAACGCCCGCTCCTCCGAGCTGGTCGCCGTCCACACCTGGATGGACATGCAGGTCCAGGCCTCCCTGGCCGGCCTGTCCGCCGCCCAGGCTGAGTGGGCAGACGTCGAGAAGGAGCAGGGCGAGCTGCTGGCTGAGCGCCTGTCCTCCTTCCAGGAGAAGTACCCGGACGTGCCGGTCAAGAAGGTCATCGCCCGCGACCGCCCGGTCCGCGCCCTGTCGGATAACTCCGAGGGTGCCCAGCTGCTGGTCGTCGGCTCTCACGGCCGCGGCGGCTTCAAGGGCATGCTGCTCGGCTCGACCTCCCGCGCGCTGCTGCAGTCCGCACCGTGCCCGATGATGGTCGTGCGCCCCGACTCCGAGTAGCCTGAGCGTTCAGCCTAGGCGAAAGCTATTAAGCCATAGTTGCCCGAAATTATGACAGGGCATCTGTGGCTTTTTGCTGTTTTAACGGGCACAATGGGAAGTAGGCGGGCAACTATCTGGGTCCGCCAACGGTAAATTACGAAGTCAAGCGTTCTTTTGGAAGGAATATTATGGGACTGGGACTGGGCTTTTTCATGTCCATCATCGTCGGTATCATCGCCGGCTGGCTGGCAGAAAAGATTATGAAGAAGGATCACGGGCTGGTCACTAACCTGATCGTCGGTGTCATCGGTGGTCTGATTGGTGGCGGCATCCTGTCGCTCATCAACCAGGGCAACCCGAGCAACATCTTCCTGCAGATTATTACGGCCACCGCCGGTGCCTGCATCCTGCTGTGGATCGTCGGCATGATCCGCGGGGGCAGCAAGAAGGAATAATCTAAATTCGCATACAAACCGGTTCGTCTATATTGTGTAGATGAACCGGTTTTTTGTTTGTGGAAAGGATAGCCGTGGCAGAAAAGAAATCGCGTCGGAACCGTCCGAGCCCGCGCAATCGACTTCTCGACTCCGCCACCCGCCTGTTTACTACGGAAGGTATTCGGGTCATCGGAATCGACCGCATCCTCCGGGAGGCGGACGTTGCCAAGGCATCCCTGTACTCCCTTTTCGGTTCCAAGGACGCGCTCGTTATCGCTTACTTGGAAAACCTCGACGAGCAGTACCGCGCCGAGTGGAACGAGCGAACCGCCAACGCGAAGGATCCGCAGGAGAAGATCCTGGCCTTCTACGACATGGCCATCGAGCAGGAGCCGGCCAAGGAATTCCGCGGTTCCCACTTCCTCAACGCCGCCGGCGAATACCCGCGCCCGGAGACGGAGTCCGAGCACGGCATCGTCGCGGCCTGTCTGGAGCACCGCCGCTGGATGCATTCCACCATGACCGCCCTGCTCAATGAGAAGAACGGCTACCCCTCGGACGCGCAGGCCAGCCAGCTGCTTATCTTCCTTGACGGCGGGCTCGCCGGGGCCCGCCTCGAGCGCGACGTCACCCCGCTCAAGACCGCCCGCAGCCTGGCTCAGGAGATGCTCTCGGCCCCGCCGGCGGACTACTCCATCTAAGGCTTGGTTTCGCTAGGCCCCTTCCCGGGGGCCTTTTTCTATATCTTCCTCGGGGGCAGGGGAGGTCTCGGCGGCGTCGGCCTCCACCGGTTCCGCATTGCCGGCTGCCGATGCCCCCTGTTGCCCCTCGGCTTCCTCCCGCGCGGCGCGGCGCTCGGCCATGAGCTCGCGGCTGGCCTGCTGCTGCATCTTTCGCCGGGCCTGCTTCTTTTCCTTTTCTTCCTTCTTCTCCGCGCGGTTCGGCTTGTTCTTCCGGTTGGCCCGGAAGTCCTTCCAGCTCTGGCGGCGCAGCTCGTGGACGTCGGTTCCCAGCGGCATCCGGCGCCGCAGGAAAACCTCGAAGACCAGCGTCTGGCACAGGGTGAACAGGTTCGTGCAGGCCCAGTACAAGATGATGGCCACCGGGATGGGGGCGGTCATGGCCAGGTGCCAGAGCATAAACGGCACGAACGGGATGATGATCACGACGAAGTAGAACATGCGCCGCGGCACCTTCTGGTCGAACTGCGTGGTCAAGAACGCGCGGTAGCCGGTGATCATCATGTTCACCGTGGTAAAGATGAGCGCGGCGATGAGCCACGGCATGATGACGTGGCGGACTTCTTCGCCGGTGATGCCGAGCTCCGCGGCCCAATCGTGCGGCATCGAGACGAAGGCCGGCAGCGGGATGCCCATAAACGTCGTCTCGCGGAAGGCCTCGACCTCCTCGGCGCTGAGCAGGCCCACGGTGTCGCCCGTCGACGGGCGCGCCATGCGCAGCACCACCTGGTAGAGGCCCAGGAAGAAGGGCATCATGATGAGCGGCGGGATACAGCCGATGAGCGGCCGGTAGTTGAACTTCTTGTTCAGTTCCTCGGTCTCGACCTGGAGGGCCTTGAACTCCTCGATGGTCGTGGCTTCCTCGGTGCGGCGCTCGATGTCGCGCTTGGCCGGGCGCATGAGCGCGCCGGTGCGCCCCATCTTCACCGAGGACCAGGACAGCGGCGCGATCAGCCCGCGGATGGTGAGGACGAGCAGCACGATGGAGACCAACCACGCGGTCTGGTCATCCAGGAAACTGTGGGTGATGAAGTGCCACAGCTTCATGATTCCGGACACGGGGTACATGAAGATAGTCAGCATGCGCGCAGGCCTTTCCGCAGTCTCTGGTGAATGAGGCAGATCTAGCCTACAGGCGCTACACTATTGCGCATGAATCACACGCGCCCCAGCTGGCAGCAGGTTATGGGAGAACTCTTTATGACCGTCGGGGTGCTGCTGCTGTTGTTCGCCTTCTATGAGGCCTATTGGACCAACCTGAAGTCCGCCGAGCTCCAGGACGAGGCCAACCAGCACCTGGAGCAGCGCTGGAACGAACGCACCAACCCGCGCGGCAAGCTCCACCCGGAGCTGGGCGAGGCCTTTGCGAGGATGTATATCCCCAGCTTCGGTTCCGACTACCACTTCGCCATCCTGGAAGGCACCGACGAGGACGACCTGCTCAAGGGCCCGGGGCGTTACGTTGATAGCCAGATGCCGGGCGAGAACGGCAACTTCGCCGTCGCCGGCCACCGCGTGGGCAAGGGCGCGCCCTTCAACGACCTGGGCAAGCTGGAAACCTGCGACGCCATCGTCATCGAAACCGGGGGCGAGTGGGTGACCTACCGGGTCTTGCCCATCGACGGGCAGCAGGCAGACTGCTTCACGCCGGAACAACAAGAAAAGATCTACGGCGGTGAGTACGCCGGGGCGCCCGGCCGCCACATCACGCTGCCCGGGGATATCGGCGTTATCGCGCCCATCCCCGGGGTCGCGACCGAGGGCGGGCCGGAGCCCACCGAGGCTCTGCTGACGCTGACCACCTGCCACCCGCAGTTCTCGAACGCGGAGCGGATGATCGTCCACGCGATGAAAGTAGACTCGAGCCCAACGCGCCCGGCCGCGATGGAGGAGGAATAGAAACCATGTACCGAGCACTCTGGAACCTCTTGCCGGGGCCTACCCCCGTGAAGGTGCTGCTGGCTATCGCCATCGCCGTGGGCGTGTTCTTCCTCCTCATGGAGGTCGTCTTCCCGGCCATCTCCCCGTTGATGCCGTACAACGACGTCTCTGTTTAGGCCCGCCTCGCCGCCTAGAGACCGAGGTTGGTGATCGCTTCCCGGGCGATGGACTCGGCCTTGACGGTCTGCAGCTGGTTAGTCCAGACCACTACCGCGCGGTTGTCCTTTTGCACCGCGAAGACCGCCTGGTCGCCCAGGACCCCGCGGCCGCCGGACCAGCCGTCGAACTCGGCGAGCTCCGTGGCATCGACGGGCGCGGCCCAGTCCACGACGTCCATGGCGGCGTCGCGGTCGGGCATCTCGCGGACGATGACGGTCGCCTGGGGGTCCTCCGGGTAGGACCAGAAGATGCAGGCGGGCGTTGAAAACCGGGGGTCGATGGCCTGATCAGTCAGGCGCTGGCCGTTGGTTTCGGCCAGCCACTGGCCGTCCAGGTAGGGGCATTCGCCGGGCTCGGTCGCCTCGGCCGTGGCGTCCACCGGCAGGCCGTCGCCGGGTTGCTCGGCCGCTGGGTTTTCCGGGGCGGTGTCGCTGCTGTTGGCCGGCTGCTCGGCGGCGGGCTGGGCCGGGTCGTCGCTCTCCGGCGCGTCGCTGGACGCGCTGCAGGCCGCGAGGCCCAGCGCCACGATGAGCACGGCGGGAAGTAGGCTTTTGGGCATGAGTACCAGTCTAGAGCACCCGTCCGCGGAGAATCTGAGCGATGCGGATGTCCTGCGCAACGGCATCCACATCCTCACCGCCACCTTGCTGGTGATCGCCATCTTCGCCTCCGTGCGGATGCCGCTGGGCGAGGCCGCCGCGAACCTCGTGCTGCTGTCTGCCTTCGCCGCCGTCTACTTCGCCGGCTCCATCTACATGCACCTCTGGCCGTTTACGGTCAAGCTTTTGTGGCTGGCCGCGCTGACCGCCCTGTGGGTGCTGGATCTGACCATCGCCCCGGCCGGCATCTACCTGGTCTTTAGCCTGTTCTTCCTCTACCTGCGCGTGCTGTCGATGTTCTGGGGCGTCATCATGGTGATAGTCGCCGGGGTGATCTCCGTGGTCGTGCAGATCCCCGATGGCCTGACCTTCGGCGGCATCATGGGCCCCGGGGTCTCCGCGGTGGTCACCATCGCCATCTACTACGCCTTCGACACGCTCCACCGCATCAACCTGGAGCGCGAGGAGCTCATCGCCGAGCTCGTGGAGACGCGCGCGCAACTGGCCCAGACCGAGCGCGAGGCCGGCATCAGCGCGGAGCGCCAGCGCATCGCCCACGAAATCCACGACACGCTGGCCCAGGGGCTGTCCTCCATCCAGATGCTGCTGCACGCCGCGCGGCGCGACATCGCCAGCGAGGACCCGGTCCGCGCCAGCCAGCGCATGGACCTGGCGCGCTCGACCGCAGCCGAGAACCTCAAGGAGGCCCGCGCCATGATCGCCGCGCTGCAGCCGGCCGGCCTGTCGGAGACCTCCCTGGCGGGCGCGCTCAAGCGCATGGCGGAGGGCTACGCCGCCACTGGCGAGCTGGAGATGGAGGTCGAGACCGACGGCGAGACCCGCCAGCTGCCGATGAAGGTCGAGGCCGCGCTGCTGCGCATTGCCCAGGGTGCGGCGGGCAACGTCGTCAAGCACGCGCACGCGAGTAGGGCGCGGGTGACCGTGACCTACGAGGACGACGAGGTCCGCCTCGATGTGGTGGACAACGGGCGCGGCTTCGACCCGGAGGAAGTCCGTGACCGGCCAGCCGGGCTGGGGCACATCGGGCTCAGCGCCCTGCAGCGCCGCGCGGAGGAACTCGGCGGGACGATCTCGGTGGAATCCACGCCTGGGTGCGGCACGGCTGTATCTGTTAGCGTTCCCTTGGTAGATTAAACTTTCGGAGGATACGTGTTTCCACAAAAAGGAGAGGCTCCACGTGATTAGGGTTCTGCTAGCTGACGACCACGAAATCGTCCGACTAGGGCTGCGCGCCGTGCTCGAGGAGGCCGACGACATCGAGGTGGTCGGGGAGGTGGCCACGGCCGAAGCGGCTATCTCGGCGGCCCAGGCCGGCGGCATCGACGTGCTGCTGATGGACCTGCGCTTCGGTGCGGGCGTGGAAGGCACCCGCGTGATGGGCGGGGCCGAGGCCACCGCCGCCATCCGCTCCCGCATGGAGCACCCGCCGAAGGTACTGGTCGTGACCAATTACGACACGGACGCGGACATCCTAGGCGCCATCGAGGCCGGCGCGCTCGGCTACCTGCTCAAGGACGCCCCGCCGGCGGAGCTGCTCGCCGCGGTGCGCTCGGCCGCGGACGGGGACTCGGCCCTGTCGCCCATGGTCGCCGACCGCCTGATGACGCGCGTGCGCACCCCGCGCACCTCGCTGACCCCGCGCGAGCTGGAGGTGCTCAAGCTGGTGGCCGCCGGCGCCTCGAACCGCCAGATCGGCCAGGACCTCATGCTCTCGGAGGCCACCGTGAAGTCCCACCTCGTGCACATCTACGACAAGCTGGGCGTGCGCTCGCGCACCTCGGCCGTAGCCGCCGCCCGCGAGCAGGGCGTGCTCTAGACGCCCACCCGCGCCGCCCACCCGGGCGCGCAGGCAAAGCTCAACCCCGGTCCTGCAGGTAGATGCTGGAGCCGGGGTTTTGCTGTGGGCTTAGTTAAGCCGCGTTTTAGGCGGTGGTGAGGCGCTGCTGGATGTCGTAGGTGACGCCGTCGATGTCGGTGTTGATCGACGAGTGCGCGCGACGGCGCTGATCGGCGGTCATGAACTCTGCGTTGTCTGTGGCCGCGTCGAGCTCGTCGAGGCGGTCGCGCACGTCGCGCTTGAAGCCGGCCGGCAGGTCGGTGCCCTCCAGCGAGTTGCGGATGCCCTGGGTGCGGGCCTTCAGGGAGGCGCCGTGGCCGGCAAAGGAGGCGAGCTGGTCGCGGGAGACGCCGGCCTTTTTTGCCTGGCGCTTCTCGTTGTTTTCGCGCAGGGCCACCAGGCCGCGGTAGGCCAGCGGTAGCAGCAGCGGAACGGCCACGCGGGCGGCGCCGGCGTAGCGCTTGACGTTGTCGGAGTTAAAACGGCCGGCCTTGAGCTTCTCCAGCTCCTGCTTGGCCATCTTTTCCTCGTGCTTGCGGCGCTTCTTCAGGCCCTTTTCTTCCGACTTCAGCAAGTTCTTTTCCTGCTTGGCCAGCAGCTTATGCTGACGGCGCTCCGCCTTGGAGGCCTCCTTGACCTCGGCCCGGGCGCGGGCCTTAGCGGCCTTGGCTTCTGCCTTGGCTTGGGCGCGGAGCTTACGAACTTTCTTGAGCAGGCTCATGACTGTGTCCTCACTGTGGTTGAAGGTCGTTGTCTTGGGAACTATTTGTTTGCAGTGTAGTGCTGCATTCAACATTACCTGTCCCAGTCTATTAAGCTCGGGCGGGTGAGCGATTGGTTGACGGCGTCGGATCTGGTGGGGTGCCAGTACCGGCGGGTTCAGGCCCGGCGCTTCCCCGAAATTCCCGCCCCTGCCTCCGCCGCCGCGCGGGCCGACAGGCTGCGCGCCGCCCGCCAAGCCGTCGCTGAACAGCTGCCCCAGCAGGGCAAAAAGGTCCGCCGCAAGGACCTAGGGCCCCTGCCGGCTGACGATGCCTCCCAGCGCGCCGCCGCCACCCAGCGCGCCCTAGGTGGCGCGCACACCCACATCACCGGCGGGGTACTCATCGCCGAGGGGGTAGCCGTCAACGTCGACCTTCTGTTGCGCACCGCGGACGGGATCGTCCCGGTGCTGGTCTCCAACCACCGCGTGGCGCGGAAGAAGCCCGGCAAGACGCTGCCGGGCGTGCCCACCCATCGGCTGGGGCTGAGCGATCCCCTGCCGCTGCCCTACCAGGCGCGCCACCACGTGGCCGACGGCTACCGGCTGGCGCTTGCGGAGCGGACCCTTGGCGAGCAGTACGCGGGCCGGGCCGGGATCATTGGGCAGGACCGCCAGCTGACCTTCTTCACCGAAACGCAGCGCTACCAGGCCGCGCTGGATACCGCCCTGGCCCGCCCGCTGCCTCAGGCGCCGCGCCGGGTCAAAGAATGCGCCAGCTGCCGGTTCTGGCCCGTCTGCGAGCCGGAGTTGGCAGCCGTCGACGACATCAGCCTGTTCTTGCCCGGCGATAAGGCCGACCCGTACCGCGAGCAGGGCATTGACAGCGTCCAGGCGCTTATCGATGCCGATCTCTACCCGGCCTCCCAGCTCGCCGCCGCGTGGCGGGAGGGGATAACGCTGCTGGCCCGCGACGTGCCGACCGTCCCGCGCGCCGACGTGGAGGTCGACGTGGACATGGAGGCCTACCTGGACCAAGGCGCCTACCTCTGGGGTGCGTGGTATGCCGGCGAATACCACCCCTTCGTGACCTGGGAGCCGCTAGGCGGGAGGGCCGAGGCCCACAACTTCTCTGCGTTCTGGGACTGGCTGATGGGCATCCGGGCTCGCGCCCACGCGGCGGGCCAGACCTTCGCGGCCTACTGCTACTCCGCGCACGGCGAGAACCACTGGATGCGCATGTCCGCCAAGCGCTTCGGTCAGCCCGCGTTGGCCGAGGTGGAAAGCTTCCTATCCTCGCCCGAGTGGGTCGACTTGTTCGCCCACGTCAAGGCCCATTTCCTTGGGCCGTCCGGGCTAGGGCTCAAGGCCGTGGCCCCGCACGCGGGCTTTCACTGGCGGCAGGGCGATTTCGCCGGCGAGGAATCCGTGACCGCGCGCCGGGCGGCGCTGCGCGGGGATACCGCCGTGCGCGAGGCACTGCTGACGTACAACGCGGACGACACGCGCGCCACCCGCGCGGTCCGCGACTGGATGAGCGCGGGCGCGCCGGGCGTTAGATACCTCCAAAAACCGCCAACAGCAGCGCCAGGGTCACCAGACCAGCAGTGATCTGCCCCCACTGGGACTCGGTCCCCGGCTCCGGGCCCTCGGCCTGCTTCATCAGCACGGCCTTCTGCGCCTTGACCGCGCGGATCATGAAGATGGGGAAGGCGGCCAGCGGGATGATGCACAGCACCGAGGAGAAGACCGCGAGCCAGGACTTTTGCGTAATCAGCCAGATAATGAGCCCGCCGTTAATCAGCGTGGAGCGGAACAGACCGCCGCGGTTCATCTCCTTCAGGCCCGCGCGCACGGCTGCGGGGCCGCCGCCCATCGTCGTGGGCATGATGTAGCTGAGCACACCGATGAGCAGCTGGCCGGCGAAGCCGATGAGCAGTGGCAGCGTCGGCAGCGGCTCCGGGTCGCCGCTGATGAAAACCTTGACGGCCAGGTAGACGATGGTCAGCGCCAGCCAGGTCACCGCCGCCAGCACGGAGACCGCCGGGTAGCTGACCCGGTCGCGCGGCTCGGCCAGCACGGCGCCGACGTTGCGCAGCCACTGCTGGAGGCTGGCCAGCCAGCCGGCGGCGTAGACCACCAGGCCCGCGCCGGTTAGCCACGCGAGGCTGCTGAGCGCGCCCGCGATGGTCACGGCGGTGCCCACCGCGAGGAGGATGAGCGTCGGGTTCATCCGCGTGGTGATGCCCTTGGTCCGCCACATGGTGGGGAAGAGCACCGTCAGGCTGGCCGCGGCGGCCAAGCCGACGAAACCGCCGATATTGGCCACCACGTGGGCGGTCAGCAACCGCCCGTACCAGGGCTCGGACAGGCCCATGGACAAGATGGCGCCGAAGAACGCGCCGACGGGCAGGCACAGCGCCGAGCCGACGTAGCCCAGGATGATGGGGCGGAAGCGCTTGGCGCTGTCGATCCCGCGCCACTGCTGGGTCAGGCTAGCGCCGTGCCAGAGCAGCATGGCGCCGACGATGAGTGCGCCCAGCTGCGTGAGGATGAAGTGCAGATCCCAGATGTCGTCGAGGGCCTGGCCGATGATGGCCAGAACCACGCCCACGTTGAGGATGTAGATCCGCCGCAGCTGGTTCGGGCGGGCCGAGTCGGGCAGGCGGGCTTGGACGAATTTCTCGGTCAGGTACTGCGACCAGACGACGATGTTGTTGGTCACCATGCCCAGGGTGAACAGGTGGATGAGCACCCAACGGTAATTAGGGATGAGGGTGTGCACCGCCCCGGCCAGGATGAAGACCATCATCCACAGCGTGATTGGCTTGCTGGCGCGGCGGTGCCAGCTCTTCCCCGACCACTTCTTGTTGGGTATTTTCTCCATAATTTCCCTAGTTTATCCCACCGCGCGCCGCTTCAGCGTTGCGGCGATGGCGATAAGGATCACGGAAACCAGCACGTAGAAGGCCACGAAGATGGACCAGTTGAACGCCCCGAACAGCGTTCCCGCGAAAGCGCCCAGCACCGAGGAGCCGAAGTAATAGCAAAAGACGTACATGCTGGAGGCCTCCGCCCGGTCGTGTTTAGCCACGGCGCCGACCCAGCCGCTGGCCGTGGAGTGGGCGGCGAAAAAGCCCACGGTCAGCAGCAGCATGCCGGCAATCGTTGCCACCAGGGGGCCCAGGGTGAGCGCGATGCCCACGCCGAAGAGCACGCACGCGCCCAGCAGGGTGGTCCCCCGGCCGTGCTCGGCGGCCAGCTTGCCGGCTTGGGCAGACGACCAGGTGCCGAAGAGATAAAGCAGGAAGACGAAGCTGACCAGCGCCTGCGGCAGCCCGAAGGTCTCGATGAGTCGGAAAGAGATGAAGTTGTAGATGGAGACGAAAGAGCCCATCGCCAGCAGGGCGACCAAGAACAGCAGGCCGAGTTCCTTGGTCCGCCAGTGCTCGAGCATGGCGGCGAACTCGCGCCGGGGGTTAAGAGCTTTGGCCGTGAAGTTGCGCTGCTTCGGCAGCAGGAACGCCGCCGCGACGGCGAAGAGGAAGGAGACCAGCGCGGAACCGGCCAGCGCCCAGCGCCACGAGGTCAGCTCCAGCAGGCCAGAGGGGATAAGGCGCCCCATCAGGCCGCCGATGGAGGTGCCGGCGATATACAGGCCCATCGCCCGCGGCAGCGCGCGGGCGTTAAGCTCTTCCGAGAGCCAGACCATCGCCACCGCGGGCGCGCCCGCCATGAGGGCGCCCTGGACGGCGCGCAGCCCGATGAGTAGCGCGGGGCTGGACGCCCACGGCACCGCGAAGCCAACCAGCGTGGCCGCCAGGCAGGAGACCAAAAGGATCCGCCCGCGGCCGAAGCGCTCGGAGAGGATGGAGGCGGGTACCACGCAGACCGCCAGCGCGCCCGTCGCCGCGGAGACCGTCAGCGCGGCCGCCGTGGAGCTCAAGCCCACCTCGCTGACCAGCTCCGGCAGGATGGCCTGGGTGGAATACAGGCAGGAAAAGACCGCCAACCCGACGCAGAGCATGGCGACGGTGGCGCGGGTATTTCGGGGCATGGCTCTCGGCATATTCTCAGCATGCCCGCGCGGGGTCTATGTGTAAAATGTGGAAAATAGCAAGAGTTGATACACTTCCTGCATGAATGTGGATGACCTGCGCGGTTTCATTGCCACCGCGGAGACCGGCGCCGTCGGGGCGGCCGCCGACAGCCTCGGCATCAGCCAACCCACCCTCAGCCGGCGCATCCAACGCGTGGAAAAGGCCGCCGGCGCGAGCCTCTTCGACCGTGTTGGCCACCGCGTGGTGCTCAACAGTCGCGGCGCGGGTTTTCTGCCCACGCGCGCACAGCCGTGGCGGAGCTTTCCCGCGGGACCGCGGAGGTCGCCCGCCTGATGGACCCCGACCGGGGCACGGTGCGCCTGGATTTCATGCACTCGCTGGGCACCTGGATGGTCCCCGACCTCTTGCGCACTTACCGCGCCCGCTACCCGCACGTCGAGTTCCAACTCCACCAAGGCGCAGCCCAAGAGCTGGTCGACCGCGTCCTGGCCGGCGAGGCCGACCTCGCGCTCGTGGGCCCGCGCCCGCTCGATGCCGCCCCGCACGCGCTGAGCTGGGCGCTGCTGGAACGCCAGCGCCTTGGCATTGCCGTGCCCGCCGAGCACTGGGTGGGCAACGCCGATACCGTCACGATGGCGCAGTTCGACGGCGAGCCCTTCATCGGCATGCTGCCGGGCTACGGGACCCGTATGTTCCTGGACGACCTCGTCGCCGCGGCCGACATCACCCCGCGCTTCGTCTTCGAGTCGATGGAGCTGACCACCGTCGCGGGGCTCGTCGAAGCCGGCCTGGGCAGCGCCCTTTTGCCGCTGGAAGACCCGTACCTGCAGGCCCGCAACGTCATCCCGCTAGACCCGCCAGCCTACCGCGAGCTCGGCCTGGTCTGGCGCCCCGGCGACGACGCCCCGGCCGTCGCCCAGTTCCGCGACTTCGCCTGCCAGGCTGAGGGGCGCCCGGCTGCCAGGCCGGGTGTTAGCGGAGGCTAACAGGGGGCTAATCCGGGATGAAAAGGTCCTCGATCGTGCAGTCGAAGAAGGCTGCCAGCTGGAACGCTAACGGCAGCGACGGATCGTAGCGACCTTTTTCCAGGCTGATGACCGTCTGGCGGGATACGCCTAAGGTGTCGGCCAGTTTTTGTTGGGACAGGTTGTGTGTAGCGCGGTACTCGCGTAGCCGGTTGTTCATAGCGCTTAGGACTCGCGCCGCTTGTGGAGCAGGTACGAACCCCAGAAAACGACCGCTAGGAACGTGCCTAGACCGATGGTTAACCAGTGGGCGGAGACCTGGAAGTCCCAGAATACCGAGACCACTCCGAGCGCGCCTACTGCCCACAGGCAGACGTGGAAAGTGCTTTGGGCTGCCTGGTCGTACCAGCGAGACTCGATTGATTTCTCCGGCTGGGCCGGCGCCCCCGCGATGGTTGAGCGGTCTACCAACACAGCCCACCATGCGACGAACCCCACCGGGAACAGGCACGCGGCGTATATCATGACGGTCAACCCGGCGGATACTCCCGTGTGGCCCGTCAGTGTGGTCAGAACCGCGCCAACTATGACCGCGGTCATCGCACCTGCCGCAGCGGAGGTCAACATCAGCTTGCGCTGGCTGCCGCCGGAACGCATCCGGCCGAGGCGTGTTTTCGTTTCCATGGTTTACCCCTTTCCTGGCCTGAGTGACATCGCCGGCTTGCTTCGGCTTTTGGCCTTACTCTGGCCGCGTTTTAGTCAAGTGTGCTTTACGTATACGAGTATATGTTAAGCGTGCTTTACCGTCAAGGGGGCTTTGCTATGTCAATCCATCGGCCTTTGCGCCTGAAGGCGAACGGTGTCCTGGGGATACGCGCAGACCTGGTGGTAGAAGCCGATTTTCCGCGCATCCTACAGGATCGAAAAAGGGCCGACCCCCGCGCGGGGGCCGGCCCTTTAGCTGGAAACGCTGGAAGGCGCTGAGTTGCTTTTCTTACTTCTCAGCGGCAGCCAGGCGCTCGGCAACGTCGTCCCAGTTGACGACGTTCCAGAAGGCCTTGACGTAGTCAGCCTTCACGTTCTTGTACTGCAGGTAGTATGCGTGCTCCCACATATCCAGCATCAGCAGCGGGGTGAAGTTAACGGAAACGTTGCCCTGCTGGTCGGTCAGCTGCTCGATGATGAGCTTGCCGGCGATGTGGTCGTAACCCAGCACGGCCCAGCCGGAGCCCTGCAGGCTGGTAGCAGCGCCAGCGAAGTGAGCCTGGAACTTCTCGAAGGAGCCGAAGTCGCGGTCGATGGCCTCAGCCAGCTCGCCGGTCGGCTGGCCGCCACCGTTCGGGGACAGGTTCTTCCAGAAGATGGAGTGGTTGGTGTGGCCACCCAGGTTGAACGCCAGGTTCTTGGACAGGGCGCGGATGCGGTCAGCGTTAGCCTCGCCGTTGCGCTCGGCCTCGAGAGCCTCGAGTGCAGCGTTAGCACCCTGCACGTAGGTGTTGTGGTGCTTGTCGTGGTGCAGCTGCATAATCTCCGCGGAGATGTGCGGCTCTAGGGCGTCGTAGTCGTACGGCAGGTCGGGAAGTTCGTAAACAGCCATGATTATTATCCTTTCGTTGGGTACGGGCCCCATAATAGGCTGGTTTGTAGATTTCGCAACGAAATTCTTGCAAAAATCTATAAACCCGCAGTACAACTTCAAAATTGTTCGTTGAGATTGTCCCGAAATTAATCCGGAAAGGAACTAAACCATGTCGTGGTTGTTTGGACCGGCGCCGAAGATTGTCGACGCACAAGAAACCCTGCCGGGTCGCGCAGAGCCGGTGCTTCCCGAGCCACAAACGCATGCCGTCCTCGGTACGCCGATTACCGGCCCGTGGAAGGAGGGGCAGCGCTCCCTCCTGCTGGGCATCGGCTGCTTCTGGGGCGTAGAAAAGATGTACTGGGAAACTGGCGGGGTGGAGTCCACCTCGGTCGGTTACGCCGGCGGTAATACCCCGAACCCGACCTACTACGAGGTCTGCCGCGGCCTGACCAACCACGCCGAGGTCGTCGAGGTCACCTACGACCCGCAGCAGATCAGCCTGGAAGAGCTGGTGGTCAAGGCCTTGGAGGCCCACGACCCGACCCAGGGCTACCGCCAGGGCAACGACGTCGGCACCCAGTACCGCTCGGCGTTCTACCCGCGCACGCAGGAGGACAAAGAGGTCATCGAGAAGCTGGTCGAGCGTTACGCGGACAAGCTGGCCGACCACGGCTTCGGCGAGACCACCACCGAGGTAAAGCTGCTCGGCGATACCCCGTCCGGCGAGTACTACCTAGCCGAGGACGAGCACCAGCAGTACCTGGCCAAGAACCCGCACGGCTACTGCCCGCACCACAGCACCGGCGTCAAGTGCGGATAGGGCGGTAGGAGCGCCTAGGCGTCGCGGCGGATGAACTCCTCCATCCGGCGCGCCCGGCTAGGGGTCAGCGCCACGCGGGACTGCGAGCCGAGAACGCTGTCCCAGTACCAGAACATCTCGGAGAAGTAGTTGTGCCCGTGCCCGCCGGGCACGTTGAGGGAGTTGACTTGGTCGAGCCCGATCTGCCAGAAGGTGATAAACGGAGCCCAGAACATCTCCTTGAAGGTGTCGGCGTACGCCGTGTCGGGCTGTGGCTCGTGAATCCAGCCCGGCCGCCGGAAGGCCAGCGCCTTGTCCCACCACACGATGGCATCGGAGGCGTGCTGGGCAATCAGCACGCGCGGGCGCTGCCAGGTCTGCGGGTAGCTGTGGCCGAAAGCGTCGTGCCGGGTGTGCGGGGTGGCTGCGGCGAAGCGGATGTGCTTGCCACCATCGATGACCGGCACGCGCTCCAGGGAGCCGGGATCGCGCTGGAGCTCGGAAGTAAAACGGCTCATGCGGGGCGGGCCGGAAAACACGGCGCCTTCGCAGGCAGCGAGCAGGTCGTCCACGGACTCGTAGTTGTCCAGGATGGCGTAGGCCCCCAGGGACTCGCCGGCGAAGTAGAGCCGCGGGCGGTCGCCCTCCGGCAAGTCTTCCAGGCGGTGCTTGACCGCCGTGATGAGCTCCCAAGCGGCCCGCACGGGCCCGTCCGGATCCACCACGTAGGAAAACACGCTGGCCAGAACGTCGTACTGGAGCGTGACCGTGGCGCAGTTGCCGCGGGTGAGGAACTCGTAGGAGCAGGTGGACCAGTTGTTGAGCCAGCCGGAGCCGGCGGGCATCTGGATGACAATCGTGTTGCGCCAGAACGCGCCGGTGCGCTCCATCTCCGCGATGACTTGGCGGGCGGCGTTGCGGATGGAGCGGCCCGGCACCAGCCCGGCATAGATGCGGATCGGCTCGTGGGCGCGCTCGCAGTCCATCGCTGCCTTGATGTCGTCCGCGCGCGGCCCGCTGGATAGGAAGGAGCGCCCCTGCAACCCGACGGCTGTCCACGGCTCGTAGGACCACGGCGAGCCGGAGCGCTCCGGCTCCCAGGGCATGGTGGACCCCGGGAAAACCGTCCGGTTGAGCTCTTGGGCGCGGGCGGTCACGTTGCGGATCCAGGTCCTAAACAGCACGCGGTTGGACAAGACGAAGACCACCGCCGCCAGGCCGGCCGCGCCCAGTGGCCAGGCCACCAGCGCCGGCAGCCAGCGCCGCAGCCCCTTCGACAGCTGGTCGACGGAGGCCTGCACCGCCTCGCCCAGCAGCAGCAGGCTGCCATATCCCAGGGTGCCCACGACGGTACCGGCCAGGGCCTGGGCCGGGCCGCGGTCGTTGTCCTTGTCCACCAGCTGCGCCTGCTTGCGCTGGTTGCGCACCGACAGCGCGGTCATGCCCGCCGTCACTGCCGCCAGCCCCAGCGCGATCCGGTGCCGGTACTGGTAGGTCAGCCGGTCCTGCGGGCGCTTGCCGATAGAACGCAGGAATTCCTTCGCCACATAGGCCGCGGTCGCGCCCGCCCAGTGGCCGGCCGCCTGCCCGATGGCCACGTTCGCGGCGGTCACCCACCACGGCCGCGGCAGCAGCGAGGGCGAGATGGCCGCCCACGTGGCCAGCTCCGCGCCCAGGATCCCGCCGGCCATGTTCTGTGGCAGCCGGCGCCGCCCGGTCATGCGCACCCCCGGCGTGAGATCGCTTAAGACCTCGAGCGAGAAGATGCCCGCGCGCAGCGCACCGCTAGCGAAGCGGTAGCCCGTGCGCCGGAGGAAGCGTTTCATGCCTGCCATCATTGCAGAACCTCGGCCCCTCTGCAGGACAGCCGGAACGGGGTTAGAGTGTGAAAGGTCGGCTCCAGAGACCTAACCGGGCGGCAGAAGAAAAGAGGTGGCTTGCGCGCGTGGATATCGTGGCTCACCGCGGATATTCCGGCAAATACCCGGAAAACTCCGAGGCATCTTTCGCGGCGGCGCTGCGGTTGGACATCTGGGGCATCGAATGCGACGTCCGCCTGACCCAGGACGGCTACGTGGTGGTCATCCACGACGCCAAGCTGGACCGGACCGCGGACCGCACCGGCGTGATTTCCCGCATGAAGTGGGCGGAGGTCGCCCGCGCGGACATCGGCGGCGGGCAGCGGCCGCTGCTCCTCGACGAGCTGCTCGAACTCGTCCGCGCCACCGACCGGCACCTCTACATCGAGACCAAGCACCCCGGCACCCCGGGCGACGTGCTGGAAGAGCAGGTCGTGCTGCGCCTACGGTATGCGGGCATGCTGAATGATCCGCGCATCCACGTCATTTCTTTCTCGCGCCGGGCCATCCGCCGCATGCGGCAGCTGGCGCCGCAGGTGGACCGCATCTACCTGCGCCGCGACTGGGAGCGCCACGTCAACCGGCGGGACATGCTGCTGCCGGACGCGACGGGCCTGGGCATGTCGCTCATGCGCGCCAAGATACAGCCCTCGGCCATCGGCGCGCACGGGCTGCCGACCTACCTGTGGACCGTGGACCGGCAGGCCGACATCAAGTGGGCGTGGGCCAACGGCGTCGACGTGCTGGCCACGAACCAGCCGGAAGTCGCCCTCCACGCCATTAAGTATTAAACGCCAGGTATCTTAGGGGGCATGGCTAAAAAGAAGAAGAAAAAGGAAGATCTGCCGGAGGGCATGTCCCGCCGGCAGGCCAAGCTCGCCGCCCGCGCGGCCGAGCGCGCTGCCCTAGAAAAGGACCCGCGCCCCTTCGGCGGACTGCAAGCGGAATCCACCTTGGTGGCCATGCAGGAGTTCGTCCCCTCGGCGTACGCGAAGCTGCCGGTCAAGGGCATCGACCGCGACGTGTACCTGGCCACGGTGCTGCCGGGTGCATCGGCGGCGCTCATCCGGGACGACGAGTACGGCGGGGCCGCCTTCGTGGCCCTGCAGGTCCAGTCGCACACCCACAACCCGGGTCGCGACCTGGCCTTCGCCCTGAACTGGGTGAAAAACCACGGCGCGGGCGAGACCCTCGAGTCCACGGCCGCGGACGGTTCGGAGCCGCAGCTCAGCGAGCTTATCGATGCCTCCGTAGACCTCGACGTCGAGGTCTTCCAGGACTTTTCCTGGTGGGTGCCCGAGGGCGCTCCCAGCAACCCGGCCGTCCAGCAGTCCCTGCAGGCCGCCAACCAGTCCGTGGTGGAGACCCACCCGGTCGGCGCCGATATCAGCGGCACCGCCTTCTGGGCCGCCGGCGGCGACAAGTCTTATATCCGCTGGGTCCGCCCCACCGACGACGAGTCCCCTTTCCTCAACGCGATTGCCCGCGTGGCCGCCCGCGAGGAGATGAACCTCGGCGAGGGCACCAAGTTCGCCGGTGTCTTCCGCACCCACGGCGTCATCGCCCCAGTCTTCGACCTGCCGGCCGATGCCGACCCGGCCTCCTTCGAGTCCGAACTCCAGCGCGTCGACGCCGCCCTGGAATCCGAAATCGCTAACGATGCGCAGCTGAGCGCCGACGAGCGCAAGCAGCTGCAGAACCTGAAGTCCCGCCAGGTCACCCTACGCTAACGCAGCGAATCGAAGAGCTGCTGAGCCTGCGCGTCGTCCCACAGGACCACGTTGCCGACCTCGGTGTCCATGAAACCGCCGATGGGGATGGTCTGGGTCTCCACGCCGGTACCCATGGCCAGCGCCACGCGGGCCAGGTGCCAGACGTGCTCGTGCTCGCCCACGATGAAGGACGAGGCCGCGTGGTTGACCAGCGAGACCGTCCTAAACGGGTTAATCAGCGTGGCCGGCGAGGTGATCTTGTCCAGCAGCGCGGCGAAGAATTCGCGCTGGCGGGCCACGCGGTCCAAGTCGCCCATGGCGGTGGCGCGGGTGCGCACGTAACCCAGGGCGGTCGGGCCGTCAAGCTTCTGGCAGCCGGGCTGGACGTCCAGGTTGGCCAGCGGGTCGTTGATGGGCTCGGCCACGCAGATGTCGACGCCGCCGACGGAGTCGACCACGTTGGCCAGCCCGCCCATGCCGATCTCGGCGTAGTGGTCGATGTGCAGGCCCGTGGCGCCCTCGACGGTTTCGGTCAGCAGCTGCGGGCCGCCGTAAGTGAAGGCGGCGTTGACCTTGTCCTGGCCGAAGCCCGGCACGGAGACATAAGAGTCGCGCGGGATGGAGATCAGCTGCGCCTTCCCGCTGGACGGGATGTGCAGCAGCATGATGGTGTCCGTGCGCCCCACCCCGACGTCGCCGCCGGTGCCCAGCTCCGCCTGCTGTTCCTCGGTGAGGCCTTGGCGCGAATCCGAGCCGACCAGCAGCCAGTTGGTGCCGGCGGTCTTGGCCACCTGCTGTTCGGGCATGGCTTCCACGCGGGTCAGCCGCGTATCGGCCCAGAGCATCAGCACCAGGCTGGCGACCACCACGATGGCCAGCACCCAGCCGGCGCAGCCCAGGCAGCCCTTGACCGGGCTGGTGCGCTTGCGGCGCCGGTGCGGACGATGCCCCTCCGGCGGCGCCGGCACCCGGTAGCGGCGCGGGGCCTCCGGCTGCGGCGGGTAGTCCTGGCGGTGTTCTTGGCGGTACTGCTGCTGGTAGTGCGGCTGCGCGTAGGCCGGCAGCGGTTTCTGGCGCGGCGGCTGCTGCTGTGCCTGCTGCTGGGGCTGCGCCGGGGGAACCTGCCGCGGCGGCGTCTGCCGCGGTGGCGTTTGCCGGGGAGGCGTTTGCCGCGGCGGGGCGGCATGTGACGCGGCCTGCGAGCCTGTGGGCCGCTTGCGGATGGGCCGGCCGTAGCGGTCTTTCAGGATGCGACCGTCCGCCCCGCGCACGAAGTCATCGCCGGCGCGGCGGGATTCCCGGTCATGGTCGCGTCCTGAATAATTCATGCGCTATAGCCTACAAGGCGCCCGCGCCCAGACCTAGCCCAACAAACCGAAAAGCGACGGATCCCTGAGTAGGGAATAACCGATAAACGCCACGGCATCGATGAGAAAATGCGCGATGATAAGGGGCGCGACCTTGCCGGTGCGGTGGTAATAATAGCCAAAGACCACGCCCATGAGCAGGTTCCCGAAACCGGCGGAAATCCCCTGGTAGAGGTGGTAGGAACCGCGCAGAATAGAAGTCGCGGCCAGCACGGCGGGCAGCTTCCAGCCCAGCTGTTTCAGCCGGGTCATCAGCCAGGCCACCACGACGGTTTCCTCGCCGAAGGCGTTCGCCGCCGACCACAGCAGCAGCACCGGCGCCTCGACCAGCGGGTGGGAAAACTCCGCGGGCACAACCACCTTGGACAGCCCGAGGTGCACGGCGCCGACGTAGAGGGCCAGGCCCGGCAGGCCAATCAGCGCGGCCAGCCCCGCCCCGCGCAGGCTGTCCCCGCCTACGCTCAGCGATGCCCGCCGCACCGGCGCCGGCCCCACCCGCAGCAGGTAGAGCGCCAGGGCGCCATAGGCAAAGAGCACGCCGGCCGAGCACAGCTGCAGGCCGACGTCCAGCCACGCGATGGCGGACTGGGAGGAATTCAGCGTCACCGACTGCTCGGAAAGGGGCGCCGGATCCAGTAGCGAATCCACCAGGCGCAGCAGCGAGCGCACGCCGGATACGCCAAAAGACAGCGACAGGACGATGATGACCTCGGCCACCAGCGTGCGCCGGGCCGTGACCGCCGGGGTCGGGGATTCCGGCGTCATGGGTGGAGGAGGTGGGCTAGGGCGAGGAGTTCGGCATCGGCAAGCGTGATGCCGCCCAGCTGCACGCCGACGGGCGGGTGGTTGGGGACCTGCCAGGGCAGGCTAATCGCCGGCAGGTGCGCGACGTTAAACAGCGAACCCCACGGCGACCAGCGGGTCTGCTCCGCGAAATTCTCCGCGTGCGGCAGGCGGTTAAACGCGCCGATGCGCGGCGGATCGAAGGCCAGCATGGGCGTGAGCAGGGCATCGACGGCCCAGTAGCCGGACAACAGCTGCGGCAGCTGGGCGGCGTGCTGGTGGGCGCGGTCGACCTCCGCGTCGCTGAAGCCGCGCCCCAGCTGTCGGACCCACTCGGCGTAGCCCTCCTGCGGGCCCAGCCCCGCCATCCGGGAGGAGAAGATGCGGGTGAAGGCGGCGAAGGTCTCCTCCGAATGCGGGTAGGGCGAGACCTCGATGACCTCAAAGCCGGCGGCCTTGAGCGCCGCGGCGGCCTCGGCGACGGCGCGCAGGATGTGGTCGGCCACCCGCACGCCGGCGAACAGCGGCTGGGTCAGCACGCCGATACGCCACCGGCCGGGCGTTTTCAACGGCAGGTCGTGCAGTAGGGCGGTATCGGCGACCGAGCGGGTGATAAACCCGGGCACGCCCAGCTCCCTGCCGGATTGCTTGAAGCCGACGACCCCGCACGCGGCGGCCGGCACGCGGATAGACCCGCCGCCATCGCTGGCCTGGGCCGCGCGCACCAGCCCGCGGGCGACCTGGATGGCCGCCCCGCCGGAAGACCCGCCCGGGGTGCAGCCGGGGTAGCGGGGGTTGTCCGGGTGCGGCAGATCCACCGGCTCCGTGTCCACGCGCAGGCCCAGCTCGGGGGCGGCGGACTTGCCCACGATGTCGGCGCCGGCCGCCTCCAGCTCCGCGATGAAGGGATCGGTCTCGGTGGCCAAGTAGGCGCGCTTAGCCGAGCCCAGCGTGGTGGGCATCCCGGCCACGTCGTTGAGGTCCTTCGCGCTTAACACCCAGCCGCTCAACCGACCGGGCCGCGGCGGGCCCGGGTGGGCCAGCCGCTCGTGGTCGATATAGGTAAAGCCGTGCTCGCGGGGGTCGAGCCCGGCCAAATCCGCGGCCAATTGCGCGTGGGAGAATTCCATAGGTCTACAGCCTAACCGGCTAGGCTAGAGCGCATGACGATGAAGGTTGCATTCCTAGGACCGGCGGGTACCTTTACCGAGGCCGCGCTGGGCGAGCTCACGGCCGGCAGCGACGTTGAGCCCGTCGCCGTCGATTCCCCCCACGCCGCCTGCGCCTTAGTGCGCGCCGGCGGGGCCGAGCGCGCCTGCGTGGCCATCGAGAATTCCGTGGACGGCGCGGTGACCGCGACCTTCGACGCCGTCGTCGAGGGCTCCCCGCTGCAGATCTACCGCGAGGTCGATATCCCGGTGGTCTTTTCCGTCGTGACGCGGCCCGGGGTGGAGCTGGCCGCGTGCCGCACGTTTAGCACCCACCCGGTGGCCTATCAGCAGGTGCGCGGCTGGCTGCGCGAGAACCTGCCGGAGGTGGACTTCCACCCCGCGAGCTCGAACGCCGCGGCGGCGCAGGCCGTGGCCGCCGGCGACGTCGACTGCGCGGCCGTGCCCGCCCGGGCCGCCGAGCTCTTCGGCCTGCACACCCACGCCGCCGGGGTCGCGGACGTGGCCGGGGCCGCCACCCGCTTCGTACTGGTCGGCCCGCCGGGGCGGCCCACGCCGCGCACCGGGCACGACCGGACCAGCGTCATTTTCACCCTGCCCAACCAGCCCGGCACCCTGGTCGGCGCCCTGCAGGAGTTCGCGCACCGCGGGGTGGACATGACGCGCATCGAGTCGCGGCCGACCCGCCGGAAGATGGGCACCTACCGCTTCTACGTGGACCTGTACGGCCACATCGACGACCGCCCCGTCGCCGAGGCCCTGCGCGCGCTGTGGCTGCGCTGCGAGGAGATCATCTTCCTCGGATCCTGGCCCGCCGGGCAGGCCGATGCCCCCGCGCCCACGATGCCGGATCTCGCCGCCGCCGATGCCTGGGTCCGCGCCCTGCAATCCGGCGCATAAGACCCTAAAGTAGGCAGGTATGAGCGGTAGAATCATCCTGCTTCGGCACGGCCAGACCTTATCTAATATCAACCGGCGCCTCGACACCCGCCCGCCGGGCGCGGAGCTGTCCGAACGGGGCCGCTACCAGGCCCAGGACGCCGGCCGGGCGCTGGCGGGCATCGTCGGCGCGGAGCGCCTGGGCCCGGTGTATTGCTCCGTGGCTCTGCGCGCCCAGCAGACCGCGCAGCTGGCCATGCGCGCCTTCGAGGTGGAGGCCGGCCTGCCCGAGTTCTCCGTCGCCGTGGACGTGGTGCCCGGGCTGCACGAGATTTTCGTCGGCGACTTCGAGATGGACAACAGCGAGGACGCCCACCGCAGCTTCCAGGTCGCCCTGCGCGGCTGGATCGACGGCGATCCCGCGGCCTGCCTGCCCAGCGGCGAGACCTACCCCGACGTCGACGGCCGCTACCGCCCGGTCCTCGAACACCTGGCCGCCCAGCTGGCCGATGCCGAATCCGCCGGCGCCGAAAAAGACGCCATCGTCGTCTCCCACGGCGCGGCCATCCGCGTGATGACCCGGCACGCCGCCGGCATCGATGCCGACTTCGCCTTCACCGGCTACCTGCCGAACTGCCGCTACACCGTCCTCGAGCCGCGCGGCGAGGACTTCGGCCACTGGACCGCCACCCAGTGGGCGGACACCGACCTGGGCTAGCCCCAGCCGAGGCGGTGGAGGTCTTCTTCCTCGATGCCGAAATAGTGGCCCAGCTCGTGGAAAACGGTGACCTCCACCTCGTGGGCTAGCTCTTCCTCGCTGTTGCAGTAGTCCTGGAGCGCGCCGCGGTAGATGAAGATGGCGTCCGGCAGGAAGCCGGTGTGGTCATGGGTGCGCTCGGTCAGGGCCACGCCCTCGTAGAGGCCCAGCGTGTAGGGGTCGTCCTCGTGGTAATCGCGCACGAGGATGGCCAGGTTGCGCATGCGACGCGCGAATTCCTCGGGGATTTTATCCAGCGCGTCGTCGACTAGTTCGTCGAAGCGCTCCTCGCTGACGGCGTACATCTTTGCTGATCTTACTGAGCCGGCGCCGGTGCGGGAGCCGGGGTAGAGGCGCCGGCGTCCTCGCGGCGCGGGTTGCGCTTGGGCTGTTCCTTGGGCGGCTGGCCATCGATGAGCATGGCGTCGCGGCCGTCGCGGGCGGAACCGGTGATCTCCGAGAAGCCGGCCTGGTCATTGGGGTGCATCAGCGCGCAGTTGACCGAGGAGGTCCCGCCGTTCCAGGAGGCCTCCGAGATGGAACCCCAGTACGGCTGCAGCGTGGACTGGTAGAGGGCCTCCTCGCTGCCCAGGTACTCGATGGCGGCGTCGGTACAGGTCTTTTCGAGGAAGCTGTTCTGGTCCTCGTCGGCGGGGTAGGAGTCCGGGAACTGGGCGGACAGGTCCACGATCCGGGTGGTCTCCAGCTGGTGCGGATCCGCGCAGTCGACGGTGTGCAGCACCTGGTTGTCGTCGATGTAGCGGCACTCGCCCGGCTTAGCGATGTTGGCCTGATCCACCTCGGCGACCTTGCCCTTGGTCTCCAGCGGGGTGCCCCGCTCGTCGGTGGTCTGCAGGCCGCAGAGCATGGTGCGGTCGCCCTCGTCCCACGCGGCCTTCGGCGGCAGGATGGGGGCGATGGAAAAGCGCCCGGACGGGTCGTACTGGCCTTCCAGGTACTGGAGCACGGCGCCGTGGCAGAGCTCCTCGCGCAGCTTGGCCTGGCGCTCGATGTCAGGCCGCGGGGCCGACTCGCCGAACTCGCTGGTCGGGTAGATGCTCAGGTCCTCGCGGGAGGCGACCTCGAAGCGGTGCTCCTCGCCGCAATCGGTCTGCTCGAAGTTGGTGACCTCGCCGGAGCCGCTGAAGTCCCACGTCACGCAGGAGCCCTTGTCGACGGTGGTAAAGGTCGGGGCGGGGCCCTCGGTTTCGGAGCCGGCCTCGCCGCCGGTCCCGCCGCCACCGGCCTGGGTCGCAGAGTCCTGGGAATTGCTTACGACCTCGTAGGAGCCCACGAAAACCGCCGCGATGAGCGCAGCACACAGCGCAATCTGGATGGCGGCGGCGGAACGCCAAGTCTTCACAGTGCTCATAAGGATTGCCAGTTTACCTTCCCATTAAGGTTCGAGCGCACGAACCACGCGGGTGGTCAGCCGATAGCGGTCGGTGCGGTAGACCGAGGAACACCACTCGACGGGCTTTTCCCGCGAGCGCGACTGCCGGATGATGTGCAGCAGCGGGGTGCCGGGATCGACTTCGAGGAGGTCGGCGACCTCGGCATCGGCGGCAATGGCGGTGACGGTCTGGTCGGCCTCGGTGATAGGGACGTCGAAGTCGGTGTCGAGGATGTTGTAGACGGAGTTGTAGACGTCGTTTTCTAGCAGGTTTGGCACGTAGGCCGAGTTGTACCAGCCGTCGTCGATGGAATAGGGCTCGCCGTCGCCCAGCCGCAGGCGGCGCAGGTGGGTGTGCGGCACGTTTGGTTCGGTGCCGAAGAATTTGGCCACCTCCTCGGGGGCGGCGGTGCGCCCGGACAAAAGGATCTTCGACGAGGCCGTCACGTCCTGGGCGCCCATCTCGTCGGAAAAAGACGCCAGGTGCAGCCGGGAGACCAGCGGGTTGGGGGCGACGAAGGTGCCCTTGCCGCGGACGCGGCGCAGCCGGCCGGCGGCTACTAGGTCGCCGATGGCCCGCCGCACGGTGATGCGGGAGACCCCGTAGGTCTCTTCGAGCAGGCGCTCGCCGGGGAGTAAATCCCCCGGTTTTAGCGTGGTCCGGCAGACCTCGTCCAGGATGTCGCGCAGCTGCGCGTGCTTGGGGATGGGCCCGTCCACGATGTCCCGCGGTGGCAGGTGCGGATGGCTGGTCATATTTCCCATCGTAAGGCCCTGGTTATTACCACCGCAAGCAAATGGGATTTTGGTGTCGAGTTGGGGATACAAACCATAGGGTCGTGGGGTAGGATCAAATGCGTGATTGATCTAAAATTCCTCCGCGAAAACCCAGACGTCGTCCGTGCCTCTCAGGTCACCCGAGGTGAGGATCCCGCGCTTGTCGATGCCCTCCTGGCCGCCGACGAGCGCCGCCGCTCCGCCATCTCCCAGGCCGATGACCTGCGCTCCGAGCAGAAGGCCTTCGGCAAGAAGATCGGCCAGGCTTCCCCGGAGGAGCGCCCCGCGCTGCTGGAAGGCTCCAACGAGCTCAAGGCCAAGGTCAAGGCCGCAGAAGACGAGCAGAAGGCGGCCGAGGAGAAGGTCAACGAGCTGCAGTACCAGCTGTCCAACGTCGTCGAGGGCGCTCCCGCCGGCGGCGAGGACGACTTCGTGGTGCTCGAGCACGTCGGCGAGGTCCCGACCTTCGACTTCGAGCCCAAGGATCACCTGGATCTGGGCGAGTCCCTCGGCCTCATCGACACCACCCGCGGCACCAAGGTCGGCGGCGCCCGCTTCTACTACCTCACCGGTGATGGCGCCTTCCTGCAGCTGGGCATGATGATGCTGGCGGCCCAGAAGGCCCGCGAGCACGGCTTCCAGCTGATGATCCCGCCGGTTCTGGTCCGCCCCGAAATCATGGCCGGCACCGGCTTCTTGGGTGCGCACTCGGACGAGATCTACTACCTCGAGCGCGACGACCTCTACCTGGTCGGCACCTCCGAGGTGGCCCTGGCCGGCTACCACAAGGACGAGATCATCGACCTTTCCGACGGCCCCATCCGCTATGCCGGCTGGTCGTCCTGCTTCCGCCGCGAGGCCGGCTCCTACGGCAAGGACACCCGCGGCATCCTGCGCGTGCACCAGTTCGACAAGCTGGAGATGTTCGTCTACTGCAAGCCGGAAGAGGCCGAAGAGCAGCACCAGAAGCTGCTGAACATGGAGCGCGAGATGCTCGCGGCCGTCGAGGTGCCCTACCGCATCATCGACGTCGCCGGCGGCGACCTGGGCTCCTCGGCCGCCCGCAAGTTCGACACCGAGGCCTGGATCCCCACCCAGGACACCTTCCGTGAGCTGACCTCGACCTCGAACTGCACCACCTTCCAGGGCCGTCGCCTGCAGACCCGCTACCGTGACGACAGCGGCAAGGCCCGCATCGCCGCGACGCTCAACGGCACGCTGGCTACCACCCGCTGGCTCGTGGCCATCCTGGAAAACCACCAGCAGGCCGACGGCTCCGTCGTCGTGCCCGAGGCCCTGCGCCCGTTCGTGGGCAAGGACGTTCTCGAGCCCAAGAAGTAGAGTCCCGGAGAGACGCCACCCGATGACCAAGTACGAACTGCGCTCCGGGCTGTTCCGGATCCCGGAAGGCACCGAGCACACCCGGCTGCACGCCGAAGCCGCGGAGGCGATGTATCAGGGCATCGTCAGCCTGGCCCGCCGCGTCCTGCACTGGCAGGGCGTGGTCACCACCGTGGAAGGCATGGAACACATCCCGGCCTACGGCGGCGCCCTGCTGGCGATGAACCACACCGGCTACTACGATTTCATCTTCGGCTCCATGCCGGCCCACCTGCGCGGACGCCGCCTGGTGCGCTTCATGGCGAAGAAGGAAATCTTCGACGTGCCCGTCGTCGGGCGGTTCATGCGCACGATGAAACACGTGCCCGTCGACCGCGCCCGCGGCGCCGGCGCCGTCGATGCCGCCGTCGAGCACCTCAACGCCGGCCACTTGGTCGGCATTTTCCCGGAGGCGACCATCTCGCGCTCGTTCGAGCTCAAGGAGTTCAAAAACGGCGCGGCCCGCATCGCCGCGGCCGCCGAGGTCCCGCTCATCCCGATGATCTGCTGGGGTTCCCAGCGCATCTGGACCAAGGGCGGGAAGAAGAACCTGGGCCGCAACCACCTGCCGGTGCACGTCAAGGTCGGCGCGCCCATCGAGGTCACCGGTGACGTCGCCGCCGACATGGACCGGCTCAAATCCGCCATGCAGGCCCTGCTGGAGGAGGTACGCGCCGACTACGACCGCGACCACGGCCCCTTCGAGGACGGCCTGGCGTGGCGGCCGGCCGCCGGCGGCGGGGTGGCACCCACCCTGGACGAGGCCAACCGCATGGACGCCGCCGACAAGGCCGAAAAGGCCCGCAAGCGCAAGCAGAAGGCCGAGCGCAAAACCGCCAAGGAACTGCGCAAGGCCGACGACAAGCTGGCCAAGAAAGCCAACCGACAGCTGCGGCGCCTGTCCCGGATGGGCCGCAAGGAACAGGCCTAGTAGTGGTTCCCGCCCCGCGTTTTATCGCCAGCGACATTGACGGCACCTTCATCGATCCCGCGCACCGGGTGACCGCCCGCACCCGCGACGTCGTCGTCCGCGCTATCGAGTCCGGCGCCCACTTCGCCCTGGCCACCGGCCGGCCCTACCGCTGGATAGCGCCGGTCCTCGAGCAGCTGCCCGTCCGGCCCCTGTGCGTAACCTCCAACGGCGCCGTGGTCTACGACTCCCTGGACGACCGCGTGGTGCGCGCCGAGGAGTTGTCGCCGGCGGTGATGGCGGGCATCGTCGAGCGCGCCGAGGAAGTACTGGGATCTATCGCCGTGGCGGCCGAGCGCGCTGGGACCTCGGCGGCCGACCCGACCGAGGACATGTACGTCGTCGACGTCCCGTTTGCCGCCCGCACCGACTACCCCGGCTTCGGCGTGGCCGACCGGGCCGAGGTCGTCGCCGAGCCCGCGGTCAAGCTCATCGTCCGCAACCTGGACATGACCTCGGCGCAGATGTACGCGCGTCTGGCCCCGCTTGTCGATGCCACCGACGCCCACGTCACCTATTCCATGCCCGATGGGCTCCTCGAGATCGCCGCCCCCGGCGTGACCAAGGAACGCGGGGTGTCCTACCTGGCCGATCACTACGGAGTGGCGGCTAGCGAGGTCATCGCCTTCGGGGACATGCCCAACGACATCGAGATGCTGCGCTGGGCCGGCTGCGGGGTGGCCATGGGCAACGCGCACGACGACGTCAAGGAAGCCGCCGACATGATTACCGAAACCAACGGTCAGGCTGGTGTTGCCCGCGTTCTGGAAAGGTGGTTCTAGCCCATGACGTATATCGCCGCCATCGACCAGGGGACCACCTCCACCCGGTGCGTCATCGTCGATGCCACGGGCCGGATTTGTGGGTCGGCGCAGTACGAGCATCGGCAGCTGATGCCCCAGCAGGGCTGGGTCGAGCACGACGCCCGGGAGATCTGGCGCAACACGCGCCGGGCGGTCTCGGCGGCGCTGGTCGACGTCGACATCGCCGCCAGCGACATCGATGCCCTGGGGATCACCAACCAGCGCGAGACCGCCGTGGTCTGGGAGAAAGAGACCGGGCAGCCCATCTGCCGGGCCATCGTCTGGCAGGACACCCGCAACGCGAACCGCTTCGACGAGCCCGACAAGTGGCTGCGCAAGACCGGCGTGCTGGCCAATTCCTACCCGGCCGGGCCGAAGATCGCGTGGATTCTGGACCACGTCGACGGGGCGCGCGAGCGGGCCGAGGCGGGGGAGCTGCTGGCCGGGACCATCGATAGCTGGTTGCTGTGGAACCTGACCGCCGGGCGCGTGCACGCGACCGACGTGACCAACGCCTCGCGTACCCTGCTGATGGATTTGGACACCCTGGACTGGGACGACGAGCTGTGCGATGCGGTCGGTGTCCCGCGCTGCATCCTGCCGGAGATTCGGCCCTCCATCGGGGATTTCGGCACCGTTCGCCACCGTGGCACGCTCATGGACGTGCCGATTACGGGCGTACTCGGCGACCAGCAATCCGCCCTGTTCGGGCAGGCCGGGTTTTCCGCCGGGCACGCGAAAAATACCTACGGGACCGGGCTTTTTCTGCTGCTCAACACCGGCGCGGAGCGCAAATACTCCCAGCACGGGATGCTGACCACCGTGGCCTACCAGTGCGCCGGCAGGGATCCGGTCTATGCGTTGGAAGGCTCGGTCGCGGTGGGCGGTTCGCTCATCCAGTGGCTGCGGGACCAGCTGGGGATTATCCCGGACGCGGCCAGCTCGGAGGAGATCGCGGCCGAGGACAACGGCGGGGTCTATATCGTGCCGGCGTTTTCGGGGCTGTTCGCGCCGCGCTGGCGCCCCGATGCCCGCGGCGTCATCGTGGGGCTCACCCGTTTCGCCGACCGGACCCACATCACTCGCGCCGCCTTGGAGGCGACGTGTTTCCAGACCCGCGAGGTCGTCGAGGCGATGGTCCAGGACTCCGGGGTGGCCATCGAGGAGCTGCGCGTCGACGGCGGGATGGTGGAAAACGAGCTGCTCATGCAGCTGCAGTCCGACATCCTCGGCGCGACCGTGGTGCGGCCACAGGAAATCGAGACCACCGCGCTGGGTGCCGCCTTCGCCGCCGGCCTGGGCTGCGGGACGTGGTCCAGCTTGGACGAGCTCGAATCGCTGGTGCGCGTGGATACCTGCTGGGAGCCGCAGATGGATGCCGGCACCCGCGACCAGCTCTTTTCCCGCTGGAACGAGGCCGTCGAGCGCACCCTGGGCTGGGAGGACTAGCCGTTCCGGTTGCGGGGTGGTGGGTCCTGCCTTAGGGTGTGGGGCATGACATCGGGGGATTGTTTTTCTAGGTTCGTGGCTGCCGTGACCCAGCCCGGAATCGACATCGTGGAGGGCGCCTGGCACGCCGACTGGGATGCCGAGCGCGCGGCCGCCGGCTCCGGCCGCGACGAGCTGGAGCGCCTTTTCGACCTGGCCGGCGTGTTTTTCGGCCCGGTCAAGCACGCCGGCCGCCAGCGCCGAGTGCGCGCGAACGCCGCCCGCCACGGGCACTGCCTACCCGTGCTCGACGTACTGCGCGGGGTGCTGCGGCGGGTCAAAAACAAAAACGATGCCTGGCGCATCATGGAAGAGCTTTCCGCCCAGCCGGTTGACGCCAAGCAAATGGCCGCCACAGCCCGCCGCAAGATCCAGGAGGCCCGCCCCGCCCCGACGCCGCAGCCGGGGGTGATCTACCGCCGCTCGGCCGAGGGCTTATGGTCGATGCGCCTTATCGCCGACGCCGGCCTCGTCGCCGATATCAAAGCCCAAGTACGCACCGTCGAGGATGCCCGCGCGGTCTTCACCGGCGGCGATGGTGACGGCGACGGTGCCAAGGGTGCTGGGGTGCGCGCGTCGGTGACGACCAACGTGGTGTTAAACCTTCAGGCTTTCGGGCACTTGGTCGGCGGTCAGGACGCCGCGGATATTACGGTGCAGCTAACCAACGGGGCGGTGATTAGTGGTGCGGAGTTGGTGACCCGGGCGTTTGAGCAGGTCGGCTACGTCGGGGTCTTTGACCCGGTAGCAGGGCCCGTTAATTGTTACCGAGATGAGCGTTTGGCGTCGTGGAAGCAGCGGCGTTTGGCGTTGATGGAGCACCCGGTGTGTGCCTGGCCGGAGTGTTTGGCCGGTGCCGATGAGTGCCAGGTCCATCACCTGCAGTCGTGGGACTCGGGTGGTCCGACGAATGCGGCGAACCTGGCGACGTTGTGTCCGCACCATAACGGTGCCAACGAGGACGGGCCCGGCCCGGCGCAGACTCGGGGCCGGATGGCGAGGGTCGGTGGCCGGGTGGTGTGGATACCACCCGAACGCGTGCCGGCCTAGCGCGCCGGCGGCCCACCCAGCGGCAGACGCGCAGCAAAGCAGCAAGAACACCGCGACAAGAACACGCGAAGAGGCGTCCACGGAACAGACCGTGAACGCCCATTCAGCGTGCCCGCCGGAGGCTAATCGTTGGTGTGGAGCTGCACCTGCTGGGTATCCGGGTCGTAGGTGATGTAGCCGCCTTCGAAGTCCACGCGGACGGCCTTGCCACCGACCGAGTACTGGTTCGTCGTCGGCATACCCAGCTGCTGGGCGTTGTCGCCCTCGGCCCAGACCTTGGCGATTTCGCCGACCAGAGCGTAGGCCTGCGAGTTATCGCCGGAGGAGAGCACGACGCCGTTCTCGAAGAGCTGGTAGAACGTGTCCTGATCCAGCACCTCGAGTCCGCCCTGCGGCAGGCCCAGGAGAGGCCCGAAGGCGTTGAGGATGGAACCCCACGACTGCTGCAGTGCCGGGTCGCCCAGGAAGCTGACGACCTTCGAGATAATCTCGGGCACCTGGCCCAGGGTCAGGCCCTCGACGACTTCCTGGTCCTTGTTCGGCACCGTCAGGGCGCCGGCGGTAATCGCCAGGCCGGCGACGGCGGCGGCGATGGTGGCGGCGGCCTGGATGTCGGCTGTCGACATGGAGGACCCGCCCACGGAGGACTCGACCGGGGTGCCGGCGCCGCCCGTGTTTCCGGCCGTGCCGGCGTTATCGCCGTTGCCGGAATTACCCGAATCGCCGGAGTTGTCGGTGGACGGGGCCGGCGTCGACGGCTGGTAGCTGCCGCCGCTCTTGACGGCCTCGTACTTCTTGTGCGCGTTGGAGCGGATCTGGGACCAGTACTTCATGGTGTTGTTGCCCGGGCACGCGGTGTTGTGCAGATCGTTGTGGCCGTGGAAGGCCGGCACGTAGGCGGTAGAGCCCGCGGGGAACTTGGAGCCGCGGAAGCCGCCGGAGTACAGGCCAACGGACTTGCCGGCCGGATCGAAGCCGGAGATAGCAGCCTTCCAGCCGCCGATCTCGGAGACGGAGTTAAGCATCGCCTGGGTGGGCTCGGCGGTGGAGTAGTTGCCGATCATCGAAATGCCCCAGGTATTCGAGTTGAAGCCGCCGACGTGGGCGCCCTGGACGGCCTTGTCTAGTCCGCCGTAGCGGCCCTCGTAGATGGTGCCGTACTTGTCGACGAGTGCGTTGTATCCGATATCGCACCAGCCCAGCGTCTGGGCGTGGTAGCTGAAGATGCCGCGGACCTGGGCGGCTGCCTGTGCACGGGTGTAGTTGTTGCTACCCGCGGTGTGGTGCAGGGTCAGCGCCTTGACGCGATCGTCGTAGGTCGGGCCCTGGCAGCGGATGCCCTCGTTGGCGCCCCAGCCGGCGCGGGAAACCACCTGCGGCGCCCCGTTGGAGGCGAAGGCGGTCGGCTCGATGCCGCCTTCCTGCGCGTTGCCGTCGATGAAGACGGCGTTCAGATCTGCGGCATCGATGCCCGCGGACTGGTCGACGGATTCGGCGACGGGAGCGATATCGCCATAGTTGGTCGGCAGCGGGCTCGTGGTTTCCTTTGTCGGGGCCTCGGCAGAATTGTCGCGGGAGTTGTCCGCAGGCTTCTCCTCGGCCGGGGCGGCGTCGGAGTCGCGGTCGGGGTTGGCCTGGCCGCCGGTCTCGGCGACTTCTGCCTCGGACGGGGCGCCGAGGTTGACGTTGCCCACGGAGACCTGGACGGCCTGGGTCTCACCGATGAAGATGAGCTCCGTGCCGTTGGTGCCGCCGGTCTCGATGCCCAGCGGCTCGGCGTCGTACCACTCGCCCCAGGTGCCGTCGGCAAGCTGCGGGCGCACAAAGGCCGCAAGATCCTTGTCGCCGCCTTCCCAGGTCAGCGCGAACTGGGAGAAGGGCTCGTCCTGGTGGAATTCCTTCACGGCGCGGGGGCCACCTTCGCCGCCTTGGGCGGCAATGGCCGGGTCGTCGACGACGACGGTCTCGCCGTCGCCGAAGTTCGCCTGGCTGGTGGTGGTCTCGATGAGCCCGTTACCCGCAGATTGGGTATTCAGGATGTCGTTGCCGGCGAAAACTGCGGCGGCAACCACAGACACCGAAGCGATGATAGCCACCACCGGGGTGGCCCACTTCGACTGCGTGGGGACAAGTCGACGTCGTAGTTGCACTGGTAATTCTCCCTAAAATTGTGGTGCCTGCCGGGCCTAGGGGGTGGCGGCAAGCATCAGTCAGATCTGAGTCCGCAGTAAAGCATAGTAAACAATTGAGAAAAATGATACCCGAGTGACAAATGTGACGAGTGGGAACAGTGCGGCGCGCCGTTTTCCCGTGTGGCAGACCTGCCGGGCCGGCGGGGCTCCTTTAGGCTAGGAGGCATGACTGACTATGACCTCATTATCGTTGGATCCGGCTTCTTTGGCCTGACAATCGCGGAACGAGCGGCCTCGCAGCTGGGCAAGAAGGTGCTCATCGTCGAACGCCGCAACCACCTGGGCGGCAACGCCTACTCGGAGCGGGAGCCGGAGACCGGCATCGAGGTGCATAAGTACGGCGCCCACCTGTTCCACACCTCCAACAAGCGCGTGTGGGACTACGTCAACCAGTTCACCGACTTCACGGACTACCAGCACCGCGTGTTCGCCATGCACGACGGCACCGCCTACCAGTTCCCGATGGGCCTGGGCCTTATCAACCAGTTCTTCGGCCGCTACTACAGCCCGGACGAGGCCCGCCAGCTCATCCAGGACCAGGCCGGCGAGTTCGACCCGAAGGAAGCGAAGAACCTCGAGGAGAAGGCGATCTCGCTCATCGGCCGCCCGCTCTACGAGGCCTTCATCAAGAACTACACGGCCAAGCAGTGGCAGACCGACCCGAAGAATCTGCCGGCGGCGAATATCACCCGCCTGCCGGTGCGCTACACCTTCAACAACCGCTACTTCAACGACACCTACGAGGGCCTGCCGGTCGACGGCTACACCGCCTGGCTGGAGAACATGGCCTCCCACGAGCTCATCGAGGTCCGCCTGGACACCGACTGGTTTGACGTGCGCGACGAGCTGCGCGCGGCCAACCCGGACGCGCCGGTGGTCTACACCGGCCCGCTGGACCGCTACTTCGACTACGTCGAGGGCGATCTGGGCTGGCGCACCCTGGACTTCGACATGGAGGTCCTGAACACCGGCGACTTCCAGGGCACCCCGGTGATGAACTACAACGATGCCGACGTGGACTACACCCGCATCCACGAGTTCCGTCACTTCCACCCCGAGCGCGGCGATGCCTACCCCAAGGACAAGACCGTCATCATGAAGGAATACTCGCGCTTCGCCGACAAGGGCGACGAGCCCTACTACCCGATCAACACCCCCGAGGATCGGAGCAAGCTGGAGGCCTACCGCAAGCTCGCCGCGGCCGAGGCCCGCGAGAACAAGGTGCTCTTCGGCGGGCGCCTAGGCACCTACCAGTACCTGGACATGCACATGGCCATCGGCTCGGCGCTGTCGATGTTCGACAATAAAATCGCGCCCTACTTCAACGACGGCAAGCCGTTGGAGCAGGAGCGCGGCCACTAGGAGACTAGCGGCGGTTAGAGGGCGGGGGACTGGCCGGCATCGTCCTGCCCGCTGACGCGGTAGAGGTGCTCGTTGACGAATTCGCCCACACCCCAGCGGGCCAGCTCGCGGCCGTAGCCGGAGCGGTTGATGCCGCCGAAGGGCAGACCCGCGGCGGTCACGGCGTGCTCGTTGACGAAGGTCATGCCGTCGTTAAGCCGGGCGGCCACGGCGCTGGCCTGCTCTAGGTCGGTGGACCACACGGAGCTGGACAGGCCGTAGTCGGAGTCGTTGGCGATCGCGATGGCCTCTTCGACGTCGCGGGCCTTGTAAATGACGGCCACCGGGCCGAAGATCTCGTTGCAGCCGATGTCGGCGTGGCGGTCGACGTCGGTCAGCAGGGTCGGCTCCATGTAGGCGCCGTCGCGGTCGACCTTGCCGCCGCCCACGCGGATGGTGGCGGTGCCGTCGGCGGCGGCCTTGTCCAGCCGCTCGACGATCTCGTCGCGGGCGCCGATGGAGCTCAGCGGCCCGATGTCGGCGCTTTCGTCGTCGTAAGGTCCGACGGTCATGGCGCCGATCTTCTCGGTCAGGTACTCGACGGCGTGGTCGTAGAAGTCCTCCAGCACGATTAGCCGCTTCGGCGCGTTGCAGGCCTGGCCGGTGTTGTACATGCGGATGAGGGCGAACTGGTCGAGGACCCAGTCGAGGTTGGCATCGTCAAGCACGAGGAACGGGTCGTTGCCGCCGAGCTCGAGGACGGACTTCTTGTAGTTCTCGCCGGCGGTCTTGGCCACGGCGGCGCCGGCGGCCTCGGAACCGGTCAGGGACACGCCCTTGATGCGGTCATCGGCGACAAACGCGTCCATCTGGGAGCCGGAGGCATAGACGTTGAGGTAGACGTCCTGCGGCAGGCCGGCCTCCTCGAGCAGGTCCTGGCAGGCCTGGGAGGACAGCGGGCAGATGGAGGCGTGCTTGAGCACGATAGTGTTCCCCAGCAGCAGGTTCGGTGCGGCGAAGCGCGCGACCTGGTAGTAGGGGAAGTTCCACGGCATGATGCCCAGCAGCGGGCCGAGCGGCTCCTTGCGCACGAAGGTGTGGTGCGCGCCCTGGGCCGGCAGGTGCTCGTCGGCCAGCAGCTCGTGGGCGTGCTCGGCGTACCAGCGGTAGATATCTGCCACGATCTGGATTTCGGCCTTGGCCCAGCGGGTCAGCTTGCCCATCTCGCGGCCGATGTGCTCGGCCAGCTTATCGATGCGCTCTTCGTACAGGTCCGCAGTCCGCGCCAGGATGGCGGCGCGCTCGTCGATGCTGGTCGTGCGCCACTCGTTAAAAGCGGCGGTGGAGCGGTCGAGGATGTCGTCGCGGGCGGCATCGTCGAGCCGGGGGAATTCTTCTTCGGAACGTCCGGTGTTCGGGTTCTCTAATGCAAAAGTGCTCATATGGCCCTGTATAGCGCGGGCCGCAGGCTTCTTCAAGGGGACTAGGATGGGATCATGGATGCGATTAATCACCCTCCCGTCAACGGCGAGGACAAGCCGGTGGTGCCCGTTTTCTTCGTTTCGGACTCGACGGGTATCACCTCGGAGGCCATGGGTAACGCGCTGCTCGTGCAGTTCCCGCACCTGACGTTTACGCGCACCACGGTGCCGTTTCTGGGCAGCCTGGAGGCCGCGCGCGAGCTGGTAGCCCGGCTGGATCGGCAGGTCGCCGCCGGGCGCACGCCGCTGGTCTTTTCGACCGCGGTCGACGACGAGATCCGCGACTGCATTTTGAGCTCGAAGGCCACGGTCATCGACCTGCTGAGCGCCTACCTGGGCAGCGTCGAGCGGGCCCTGGGCACGACCAGCGTGCGGCGGGCCAAGCAGCTGCACACCCTGGCCGACAGCCAGCGCTACAACAGCCGTATGCAGGCCATCGAGTTCGCCATCGAGCACGACGACGGGCAGTCCCTGCGCGCGCTGGAGCAGGCCGACATCATCCTGCTGGCGCCGTCGCGCTGCGGTAAGACGCCGACGTCTATGTACCTAGCGCTGCAGCACGGCCTGTTCGCGGCGAACTACCCCCTGGTGGACGAGGACTTCGAGTCGACCACCCTGCCGCGGCCGGTGCGCAAGTACCAGGACCGGCTCTTCGGGATCGTCACCAGCACGGAGCGCCTGTGCCAGGTGCGCAACGAGCGCCGGCCGAATTCGCGCTACGCCTCCCGTCAGCAGGTCAGCTTCGAGCTGCGCGGCGCGAAAGCGATGATGAAGGCCAATGGGATTCCTTACGTGGATTCTTCGACAAAGTCTGTGGAAGAGATGTCCGCGATGATTCTGCAGCACCTATCCATAACGAGTGGTCGCTAGTGTGATTTTTTGCCCACGCGATTTCCGCCCGCGCGGGCCCACCCGGCGACTACAATGCTTGCCATCACTTACCCCGTTTAATACTAAGGATGCCTGAATATGAGCGATAATATTCGCTGGTTCTCCGAACTCGGAATGAACGACGTCGAGCAGGTAGGCGGCAAGAACGCCTCCCTGGGAGAGATGGTCTCCAACCTCGCCCGCCTCAACGTCAACGTCCCCGACGGCTTTGCCACCACGGCGGACGCCTACCGCGCCTTCCTGACGGAAACGCACCTGGACGAGCGGATCTCGAAGCTGCTCGAGGGCCTGGACACGGAGGATACGCGCCAGCTGGAGGCCGCCGGCAAGGCGATCCGCGCGGAGATTCTGGACACCCCGCTGCCGGAGGGCATCGAGAGCGATATCCGCGCTGCCTACGACAAGCTGGCCGCCGAGTCCGGCGATAAGGCCAGCTTCGCCGTGCGCTCCTCGGCTACGGCGGAGGACCTGCCGGAGGCCAGCTTCGCGGGCCAGCAGGAGACCTTCCTGAACATCCAGGGCATCGACGCGGTCCTGGTGGCCATCCGCGAGGTCTTCGCCAGCCTCTACAACGACCGCGCGATTGCCTACCGCGTCCACCACGGCTTCGACCACGACGCGGTAGCACTCAGCGCGGGCGTGCAGAAGATGGTGCGCTCGGACATCGGTAGCTCCGGCGTCATGTTCACCATGGACACCGAGTCCGGCTTCGACCAGGTCGTCTTCGTCACCAGCGCCTACGGCCTGGGCGAGGGCGTGGTTCAGGGCGCGGTCAACCCGGACGAGTTCTACGCCTACAAGCCGGCCCTGCGCGACGGCAAGCGTGCCGTCATTTCCCGCTCGCTGGGCGCGAAGGCGACCAAGATGGTCTACACCGACGACGCCAGCGTCGGGCGCACCACCGAGTTCGTCGACGCCCCCGAGGCCGACCGCGCGCGCTTTTCCCTGCAAGACGAGCAGGTGGAGGAGCTGGCCCGTCAGGCGCTTATCATCGAGGACCACTACGGCCGCCCGATGGACATCGAGTGGGGCCTGGACGGTGAGGACGGCCAGCTCTACATCCTGCAGGCCCGCCCGGAGACCGTGCAGTCCCGCCGCGGCTCCGTGCTGCAGAGCTTCAGCCTGGACAAGCGCGGCACCGTCGTGGCGGAGGGCCGCGCCATCGGCCAGAAGATCGGCGCCGGCAAGGTGCGCGTCTTCGACTCGCTGGAGCAGATGCACGGCTTCAACCCGGGCGAGGTCCTGGTCGCGGACATGACGGACCCGGACTGGGAGCCGATCATGAAGCGCGCCTCGGCGATTGTCACCAACCGCGGCGGTCGCACCTGCCACGCGGCGATCATCGCCCGCGAGCTGGGTATCCCGGCCGTCGTCGGCACCGGCGATGCCACCGAGGTCCTGGCCGAGGGCAGCGAGGTCACCGTCTCCTGCGCGGAGGGCGATACCGGCTACGTCTACGACGGCTCCCTGGACTTCGAGGTCACCGAGACCGACGTCGACCAGGTCCCGGAGATCGGCCCGAAGATCATGATGAACGTCGGCACGCCGGAGCAGGCCTTCGCCTTCTCCCGCCTGCCCAACGACGGCGTGGGCCTGGCGCGCTTGGAGTTCATCGTCAACCGGCAGATCGGCATCCACCCGCGCGCGCTGCTGGACTACCCCAACCTGGACGAGGAACTGAAGTCCGAGGTGGAGCTTCTGACCGGCGCATATGATTCGCCGCGCGACTTCTTCGTCCAGCGCGTGGCCGAGGGCGTGGCCACCATCGCGGCGGCGTTCGCCCCGAACCCGGTCATCCTGCGCATGTCCGACTTCAAGTCCAACGAGTACGCCAACCTGCTGGGCGGCAACCTCTACGAGCCGCACGAGGAAAACCCGATGCTGGGTTACCGCGGCGCCTCCCGGTACGTCTCCGAGGAGTTCGCGGAGTGCTTCGCCATGGAGTGTGAGGCGATGAAGATCGTGCGCGAGGAGATGGGCCTGGAAAACGTCAAGATCATGATCCCGTTCGTGCGCACGCCGGATGAGGCGCGCCGGGTGACCGAGGCCCTGGCCGCCAACGGCCTGCGCCGCGGCGAGAACGGCCTGGAGCTCATCATGATGTGTGAGGTCCCGTCCAACGCGCTTATCCCGGAGCAGTTCCTGGAGTACTTCGACGGCTTCTCCATTGGCTCGAACGACCTGACCCAGCTCACGCTGGGTCTGGACCGCGACTCGGGCGTGGTCTCCCACGATTTCGACGAGCGCAACCCGGCGGTCAAGGTGCTGCTGGGCCGGGCCATCGAGGCCTGCCGGAAGCAGGGCAAGTACGTCGGCATCTGCGGCCAAGGCCCCAGCGACCACCCGGACCTGGCGGACTGGCTGGTCGAGCAGGGGATTAGCTCGCTGTCGCTGAACCCGGACACCGTGGTCGATACCTGGCTGCGCCTGGCGGACAAGAAGTAGCCGGCACGCGGCATCGTGAGCGCCGTCGTTTCCACAGGGAAGCGGCGGCGCTTTCGCGATCCCACCCCGCGCTAAACACTTGGTTCAGGCCCATCATTTGCAATTGCCCAGCGATCTGATAAGGTTAACGGCAGGTTAACTTTGAGGGAACAAAAGGTTCACTCGAGTGGTTGAAGACAATGAAACTTCGCCGTAATAACAAGAAATCAGGTGAATAGCGATGATGAATAACAACCGAGTTTTTGACACCCTGCGCGAGGATCTGCACGCGGCTTTCGGGCATGCGCACAGCGCCGAGGCGATTGATGCCAAGCTGGACGAGGTCATCGCCAAGCACTCCGCACGCGCGGTCTTGGAAGAGTTCGTCCCAGTCCTGGTGGAGCGGGAAGTGATGGAATACTTCGGCGAGCACCGCATTCACGTGCGCTTTGCCGCCGGTACCGACCACGCCCTGGCGGAGGCCGCCGTGGAGCTGACCAAGAAGCACGCCGGCGACGCCCTGCTGGTGGATGCGGCCGTGTCCCACCCGGAAAACGAGGACGCCAGCCACATGAGCCACGTCTTGGCCGAGCGGGGCCTCACCGAGGGCCAGCCGCGCCACTTCGACGATGCCCGGACGGTCACCATGCCGGACTTCATCGTCTACCTGGGCCGCGACGTTCACCGCGACGAGGCGGGCAAGGACGTCAAGATCTGGGACATCCTGCCGGCCGAAACGGTCGAGCAGACCCGTGAGCTGGCCGACGACCTGGAAGCCCGCGTGCTCTACATGCTGGGCAAGCTGGGCATCGACCCGGTGGACGAAAAGGTTGCCGTCGAGGCCTAAGGTGCACCCGAAACCGATCAAAACCCTGCTCCATCCCGGTTATCCCGGGGTGGCGGCGGGGTTTTTGTGTGCCTGCCGCATCCGGGCGGGCGGCTGTGAATTCGGACCCATGACCGTGTGTGAGAACGTGCTGGGCGCCTGGGGGCACTACCCTTACTCGCTAGAAGAGTGTAAAAAACGTTTGGAGAAAAAGAAGCCATCGTGACTTACCCCCAGGAATATGAAGCAGTGCAACGCGTCTTGCTGCCCAAGCGCGGCGAGCCGAACGACGTGCGCATGCTCTACCTCATTGAGTCTCCGCAGAACCGCCAGCGCCTGAGCTGGCACGACCGCACCACCCTGACCATCCCGGCCGGCGAAGAGGTCTCCTTCGAGACCTACTTCAACGCCTTCCCGGCGTCCTACTGGCGCCGCTGGTCGCAGCTGGACTCCATCGTGCTGTCGCTGCACGTGAACGGCCAGGCAAACGTCTCGGTGTACCGCTCCAAGGAAAACGGGCAGCGCATCGGCGTGGCCAACCACCTGGTCGAGGACGGCGAGCACCACTTCGAGCTACCGCTGAAGAACTTCGAGGACGGCGGCTGGCTGTGGTTCGACGTCACCGCCGAGACCGAAACCGAGCTCTCCCAGGTCGCCTGGTGCGCCCCGCACGCCCCGGGCGAGCAGGTGCTGCCCGACGGCACCACCCAGCCGGCCGCGGACAAGCGCGTGGCCGTCGGCATCCCGACCTTCAACCGCCCGACCGACGCGGTGGCAGCGCTGCAGGCGCTGGCGGAGGACCCGGTCGTCGACGGCATCATCGACTACGTGCTCATGCCGGACCAGGGCAACCAGCACCCGGCGGATGAGCCGGGCTACGACGCCGCCGTCGCCCACTTCGGCGAGCGCTTCCGCGAGTTCCGCCAGGGCAACCTGGGCGGCTCCGGCGGGTATTCCCGCATCATGTTCGAGGCCATCGAGAACACCGACTCGCCGTTCATCCTCTACATGGACGACGACATCGCCATCGAGCCGGACTCCATCCTGCGCGCGGTGCAGGCGGCCCGCTACGCCGCCCGCCCCATCATCGTCGGCGGCCAGATGCTCAACCTGCAGGAGCGCAGCCAGCTGCGCACCACCGGCGAGCAGGTCAACAAGTCCGACTTCATGTGGGGCCCGGCCCCGCACGCGGTCTACGACCACGACTTCGCCAAGTACCCGCTGTCAGCTATTGGCGATGCCCAGTCGCACAAGGACCCCAACAAATACGACTCGCGTGCCCTGCACCGCCGCGTCGACGTCGAATACAACGGCTGGTGGATGTGCCTGTTCCCGCGCGTGGTGGCCGAAAAGATGGGCCAGCCGCTGCCGCTGTTTATCAAGTGGGACGACACCGAGTACTCCCTGCGCGCCGGGCGCGCCGGCTTCCCGACCGTGACCTGGCCGGGCGCGGCAATCTGGCACATGGCCTGGGCGGACAAGGACGACGCCATCGACTGGCAGGCCTATTTCCACCTGCGCAACCGACTGATCGTGGCCGCCATCTACCACGACGGCGACCCGCGCGGGATCACCCGCTCCATCTTCAAGTCCACGCTCAAGCACACCATGTGCATGGAGTACTCCACCATGGCCATCCAGCTGGAGGCCATGCGGGACTTTTTGGCCGGCCCGGACCAGCTCTTCGACATCCTGGAGTCCTCCCTGCCGCGGATCAACAAGATCCGCTCGCAGTACTCCGACGCGCAGATCCTGCCCTCGGCGGCGGAGCTGCCGGCCCCGACGGGCGCGCCGGGCGTGCCGACCCGCAACATCGGCGGCCGCCTGGGCAAGATCAAGAAGCTGCCCTGGCTGTTTAAGAGCATCAAGCACCTGGCCAGCAAGGAAGACCCGGCCCACCACGCGGCCCCGCAGCTGAACCTGACGCCGGAGGAGGCGCGCTGGTTCACGCTCTCGCGCCTGGACTCGGCGACGGTCTCGACCGCCGGCGGCACCGGCGTGGCCTTCCGCAAGCGCGACCGCGAGCTGGCCCAGGATCTGGTGGGGCAGACCCGCGAGCTGCTCAAGGAGATTGAAAACAACTTCGACGAGCTGCGCGCCACCTACCGCGCCGCCCTGCCGACGCTGACCAGCCGCGAATCCTGGAGGAAGATCTTTGAGTAGCATTTCTCAGCTCAACGATGCCGAGTCGCACGTCCTCAAGGCCATCCAGGACGTCGCCTTCGACGTGCCCTGCGTTTTGCCGACCGCGCGGGGCCTGAGCCACTTCGGTGAGCACGCGCTCGGCTGGATGGCGCTGTCGGCGCTGGCGGCGGGCATCGATAAGCCCCGGCGCCGCCAGTGGGCCGGGGTGGGCGTGGCGGCCTTTGGCGCGCACGCGGCATCGGTAGTCATTAAGCGCGTGGTGCGCCGGCGCCGCCCGGACTACAGCTACGTGCGGGTCGGGGTGAAAACGCCCTCGCGCCTGTCCTTCCCGTCCTCGCACTCGACGTCGACGACGGCCTTCCTCGTGGCGGCCGCCCGCGTGACCGGTAACCGCAGCTTCTGGCTGGGCGTGCCGGTGATGATGGCGTCGCGTATGGTGCTGGGGGTGCATTATCCCTCTGATACTGCCGTGGGCGCCCTGTTGGGCGCCACCACGGCGCAGGTTGTAAGCCGGCTGGAAAGGAAAACCGCATGAGCGCCCATCCGCACGATGACGGCAACCAGAGCTTCTTTCACTCGGAGCCTCACACCTCCGGCGTAGACACGGGTCGGAAGCGCAAGCCGCCGAAGAACCTCGCCGACGGCATGGTCAAGGCCCTGCGCCCCAAGCAGTGGGTCAAGAACGTGCTCGTGCTGGCCGCCCCGGCCGCCGCGGGCGCGGACGCGCTGTTCCACGGCCGCGTGCTGCTGGACGTCCTGCTGGCCTTCGTGGTCTTTTGCATGGGCGCGTCGTCCATCTACCTCATCAACGACGCCCGCGACGTCGAGGCCGACCGCGCGCACCCGACCAAGCGCTTCCGGCCCATTGCCGCCGGCGTGCTGCCGGTGCAGCTGGCCTACGTCATGGCGGCGGTGCTCATCGTCGGCGCCATTGGCCTGTCGCTGCTGGCCACCGCGGGCGTGGAGCTGGCGCTGGTCATCGCGGTCTATATCGCGCTGCAGCTGGGCTACTGCTTCGGCTGGAAGCACATGCCGGTGATCGACATCGCGCTGGTCTCCTCCGGCTTCATGCTGCGTACCATGGCCGGCGGTGTGGCCGCGGGCATCGAGCTGTCCCAGTGGTTCCTGCTGGTCGCCGCGTTCGGCTCCCTGTTCATGGCCTCCGGCAAGCGCTACTCGGAGATCCTGCTGGCGGAGAGCACCGGGGCGAAGATCCGCAAGTCGCTGGAAGGCTATACACCTACCTACCTGCGTTTCGTGTGGACCCTGGCGGCCACCGCCGTTGTGATGTCTTACACGCTGTGGGGCTTCGAGCTGTCCAGCCAGGCCGAGGGCGTGGCCGGCATCTGGTACCAGGTTTCGATGGTGCCGTTTACCATCGCTATCCTGCGCTACGCTGCGGACGTCGACCGCGGCCACGGCGGGGCGCCGGACGAGATCGCGCTGGAGGACCGCGTCCTGCAGATTCTGGCGCTGCTGTGGCTGGCTTGTATTGCCATGGCGGTCTACGTTTTCCCGATGATCTAATTCGGGGGACAACTGGTAACCTGCTCTGTTATGCAAAAAATCGGTAGTCCCCGCGCGGCCCACCTCTCGGTGGTTGCCAGCAGTGTAGCTATCGGGGCGATTACCTTCTTCGCGGCGTGGCAGCGCCGGTGGATGGCCGACGACGGCCTCATCGTGCTGCGCACCGTCCGCAACCTCTTGGCCGGCAACGGCCCGGTCTTCAACGCGGGGGAGCGGGTGGAGGCCAACACCTCCACCCTGTGGCAGTACCTGATTTACCTGGGCCGTCTGGTCACCGGCGCCCAGCTGGAAGCCATCGCAATGTGGCTGGCCATCGCGCTGTCCGTGGCCGCCCTGGTGGTCGGCACGTGGGCCACCGCCCAGGTACATAACACCGGCGGCCGGCACGCCACGCGCGCGGTGGTCCTGCCCGCCGGCGCGCTGGTCTACCTGGCGTTGCCGCCGGCCCGGGACTTTTTCACCTCCGGCCTGGAGTGGGGCCTGTCCATCTTCTACCTGGCGGTCTTGTGGTGGCTGCTGACCCGCTGGGTGCGCGGGGCGAACCCCTACCTGGTGGCCTTCTGGGCCGGCCTGTCCTGGCTGGTGCGCCCGGAGCTGGCGCTCTACGGCGGGCTGACCGGCATCGTCCTGCTGGTGGCCCACCGCCGCCCGGCGCACTGGGCGGGCATCCTGGGCGCGGCGCTGCCGCTGCCGCTGGCCTACCAGGTTTTCCGCATGGGCTACTACGGCCTGCTGACCCCGCACACGGCCGTGGCCAAGTCGGCTGCCGATTCCGCCTGGGGCGCCGGCTTCAACTACCTCGGCGACTTCGTCGGCCCCTACTGGCTCTGGCTGCCCCTGCTGGTGCTGGCGGCGCTGGCGGTCTACCAGTTCCGCGGCGACGCGCACTTTTCCGCGGTGCGCAGCCAGCCCGTCGTCGTTGTGCTCCTGGTTATCTGCGCGCTGATCCACCTGCTCTACGTGCTGCGGGTGGGCGGCGACTTCATGCACGGGCGCATGCTCCTGCTGCCGCTTTTCGCGCTGCTGCTGCCGGTCTTCGTGCTGCCGGTGCGGGATTACTGGGTCGCCGCCGGCGTGGCCGGGATTGCGGTCTGGGCCGCGGTGGCGGCCTGGCGTGGGCACCCGGTGGATTGGAAAGTCTACGAGGGCGAGATCTCCATCGTCGACGAGCGCGACTACTGGACCTACGCCACCAAGCGGGAACCCGGAAACCCGCCGAAGGACGCGGAGGACTTTAAGAAGATGCGCCTGCTGCGCGGCTTCGATGACGCGATCGACGGGCTGGAGCGCGGCGACGCGCTGGCCATCCGCTACCTCGACGGCGACTCCATCGAAGACAACGCCTGGACGACCGCGGGGCGCGATGACAGTCGCAACGACCCGCCGACGCTGTACCTCATCAATATGGGCATGTCCTCGATGCATTCGCCGCTGAACGTGCGCGTGCTGGACAACATCGGGCTGGCCACGCCGCTGGCGGCGCGGCAGCCGCGGATCGAGGACGGGCGAATCGGCCACGACAAGTCCCTGCCGCTTACCTGGCAGGCCGCGGACTCCGCCGTGGACATCGAGGAGCTGCCGGCGTGGTACGACAAGGACGAGGTGGCTGAGAACCGCCGGGCCCTTGAGCACCCGGATTTCCAGAAGCTTTTCGCGACCTACCGCGACCCGCTGGACACGGGGCGGTTCTTCGAAAACATCAAATTCTCGCTGACCGACGGGCGGACGCTGCAGTTTACAGACAACGCTCAGGACTACCTCAAGTAGTCCCCAGGCAGCTGCCGGAATGAGACAAATTGACAGCAATCGTCTAGAATCTCAGGCACTGTTATAAATTCGTGATTGTTAACGCAACTTCGCTTGCGTTCGATACGTACTGAAGGAACCCTTCGGTAAAAACTGAAACAAAAAAGTACACAAGCAAGGAGAGACATGACACTGACGTCTTTCGCCTCCCGCGCGTCCCGCCGGGTCACCGCAGTGGTCGCGGCCATCCTCATGGTCGTCACCATGCTCGCCGTGGCTGGCCCGCAGCGGGCCGAAGCCGCCCCGCGTGACTACCTGCGTGCCGACGCCACCGGCCACTGCGACTGGGACCGTGTGGGCTGGTGGGTCCAGCGCTGCGACGTGTGGTCCCAGTCCATGGGCCGCAACATCCCGGTCCAGATCCAGCCGGCCAAGCGCGGCGGCAACGCCGGCCTCTACCTGCTGGACGGCCTGCGCGCGACCGACCGCACCAACGCCTGGGTCAACGACGTGAACGCCGCGGCCACCTACGAGCCGCACAACATCACCTTGGTCATGCCGGTCGGCGGCGAGTCCTCCTTCTACGCGGACTGGGAAGGCCCGGCCACCTACGACCTGACCAACCCGGTCAACTACAAGTGGGAGACCTTCCTGACCCAGGAGCTGCCGGGCTACCTGGAGCGCAACTTCGGCGTTGCCCGCAACAACAACTCCATCGCGGGCCTGTCCATGGGCGCTACCTCGGCCATGGTCCTGGCCAGCAAGCACCCGAACCAGTTCCGTCAGGCCATGTCCTTCTCCGGCTACCTGACCACCACGCTGCCGGGCGCCCAGACCTTCATGCGCCTGGCCATGCTGGACGCCGGCGGGTTTAACATCAACGCCATGTACGGCACCCTGATCAGCCCGCGCCGCTTCGCGAACGACCCGTTCCACCTGACCTCCGGCCTGCGCGGCAAGGACGTCTACGTCTCCGCGGCCTCCGGTATCCCGGGCCCGGGCGATGAGAAGTACCTGCCGCAGCACCAGGCATCGGGTGCGGCCCTGGAGGCCTTCGCGATGGTCTCGACCCGCCTGTACGAGCTCAAGGCCCGCGCCGACGGCGTCAACCTGACCACGGACTACCCGAACGTCGGCCTGCACAACTGGAACCAGTTCGGCCGCCAGCTGGACAAGACCAAGCCGCGCGTCCTCAACGTGATGAACGCTTGGTAAGCCGGTCCTAGACCCGCACCAGAACTAAACCAAAATCCCCGCGCTAGCCCTAGCGCGGGGATTTTTCTATTTCGGGATAAGAATGTGACTTCGGGCGTGTCGGCTAGGAAAAGTCTCAAGTTGAACTTAAACTTGAGCGCACAACAACCCAGGTACGTGCTCCGGAGGAGGGGAACCTTCGGATTGCGTGAGTTTCCGGGTGCGCTAGCCGTGTTTTCGGCGGGCGCTGCCTCGTTGGCTCTTTTGGCTGGGACTCCATCGCTGTCTGTCTACTAGTCGAACGTCAAGGATACCTCCATGCGCACATCCGCTCCGAAGCCCTCCCCGCGCCAGGCGCGCAACACGTACCAGACTCGTACCCGCCGCGGGCTAGCCGCCGCGGCCCTGCCCACGGCGCTGGCCGTCGGCATCGCCCTGCTGCCTAACGCCACCGCCCAGCAGGGACTGGGGGATCTCAGCTCCTCCTCGTCCGGGTCGAGCCTGTCGGATTCCTTTGCGCCGTCGGCCCCGCCGGAGCGCACCCCGATTGATACCACCTACCCGGACGTCGAAGGCCTGCCGGAGGGCGTGGACATCGAGCGCGTGGAATACCTGACCAACCGCCACCTGATGGTCTACATCAAGTCCGCGGCCATGCCGGACAAGCTGCAGAAGGTCCAGATCCAGCTGGCGCGTGACTGGTACTCCAACCCGGAGGCCACCTTCCCGGAGGTCTGGGCCCTGGACGGCCTGCGCGCCCGCGACGACGAGTCCGGCTGGACCATCGAGACCAACATCCTGAACCAGTACGCCGACCGCAACGTCAACCTGATCATGCCGGTGGGCGGCGAGTCCTCCTTCTACGCCGACTGGCAGCGCCCGGACAACGGCACCCACTACCAGTGGGAGACCTTCCTGACCCAGGAATTGGTGCCGATCCTGGACAACGAGTACCGCTCCAACCACAAGCGCGGCGTGACCGGTATCTCCATGGGCGGTACCGCCGCGGTCAACCTGGCCGAGCGCAACCCGCACCTGTTCGACTTCGTGGGCTCCTTCTCCGGCTACCTGGACACCACCAGCAGCGGCATGCCGGCCGCCATCCGCGCCGCGCAGATGGACGCCGGCGGGTACAACTCGGACGCCATGTGGGGCCCGCCGGGCTCCCAGGACTGGATCGACCACGACCCGAAGCTGGGCATCGAAAACCTGAAGGACATGAAGGTCTACATCTCCGCCGGCTCCGGCAAGGACGACTTCGGCAACCCCGAGTCCGTCGCCAAGGGCCCGGCCAACATGGCCGGCATTGGTCTGGAGGCCATCTCGCGCATGTCCGGCGAGACCTTCATGAGCTACGCCAAGCGCGCCGGCGTGGAGCCGGAGGCGCACTTCCGCCCGTCCGGCGTCCACAGCTGGGAATACTGGCAGTTCGAGATGCAGCAGGCCTGGCCGTCCATCGCGGACGCCCTGGCCATCCCCAAGGAAGACCGCGGGGCGGACTGCCAGGCCATCGGCGCCATCGGCGCGGCCACCAAGTCCGGCACCATCGGCGAGTGCGTCAACAACGAATACGACGCCGGCGACAACGGCAAGGCCCAAGACTTCAGCGCAGGCACCGCGTACTGGTCCCCGGAGACCGGCGCCAAGGCGCTGGTCGGGCGCATCAACGCTCGCTACAGCGAGATGGGTGGGCCGGGCTCCTGGCTGGGCTTCCCGCTGACCAACGAGGAAAAGACCCCGGACCAGCGCGGACGCTTCGTCCACTTCGAGAACGGTTCCATCTACTGGACCGCCCAGACCGGCGCCTATGCCATCCCGAAGGACATGGTCGAGGCCTGGGGCAAGAACGGCTGGGAAGGCGGGGATCTCAAGTACCCGACCTCCGCGCCGCATGAAGTCAACGGCGGCTTCCAGCAGGAGTTCGAGAACGGCATCCTGACCCGTAACCCGGACAACTCCCACCACATCGTCCACGGTGCCATCGGCGCCAAGTACAAGGAGATGGGTGGCGCGACCACCGGCCTGGGCTTCCCGACCAGCGACGAGATCAAGATCAAGGGCGGCGCCTTCCAGGAGTTCGAGCACGGCAACATCTACTGGTCCCCGAAGACCGGAGCGCACTTCATCATGCACGGCAAGATCTTCGAGGACTGGGGCAAGCGCGGCTACGAGCAGGGCGAGATGGGCTACCCGACCTCGGACACGGAGCAGATCCCGGCCGGCGGCCTGACCCAGAAGTTCCAGAAGGGCACCCTGAGCGAGATCTTCGGCCGCGTGCAGAAGTCCTAAACGCCAGCCGGAAGGAGTACCATCAGCGCCATGCGAAAATTGATTGCGGGTCTGGCCGTCGCGGCATCGTTGGGCCTGGCGGCCTGCGGTTCCGCCACCGTCGACAACGATAACGAGGCCGCGGGGCCGACCTCGGTGGCGCCGTTGGAGCGCGGCTCGGAGACCGAGTCGGCATCCGCCTCCGAGTCGGAGTCGGCCGAAAGCAGCTCGAAGCCTTCCGCCGCCGCGCCGGCCGGCGACCGCGCCGCGGAGGACCGCGGGGCCGAAGAGATCTCCGAAATCCCCTCCCCGGAGGCCGACGCCTCTGCGGGCGATGCCGACTTCCTCGGCGCGGTCGGCGAGCGCGATATCGACGCGGCCGGCGTGGAAACGCAGCTGGTCTCCGCCGCGCAACGGGTCTGCGTGGAGGAAGAACCCATCACCCTGAACGCGATTGCCGGCCAGCTCATCGAGCAGGGCCGCACGGAGCTGGACTACGAAGAGCTGACCCGGTTCCTGACGGACGAAGCGCGCTCCGTCTACTGCTAGACGAGACAGGCACAACACATGAAAAAGACCCTTACTGCGGTGGCAGTAGTGATCCTGCTGGTGATCCTGGGCGCCTCCGCGGTGCACTATTTCAACAGCACCTCCTCGAGCAACCTGTCGGAGCCGCCGGCCACGCAGCCCGGCGAGGACGAGCCGGCCGCCTCGGAACAGCCGGACTGGTGCCCGCGGGTCGAGGTCATCTCCGCCCCCGGCACCTGGGAATCCAAGGCGGACGACGATCCCATCAACCCGACCGCCAACCCGCGCTCGTTCATGCTCTCGATCTCCCAGCCGCTGCAGCAGGCCTACGCCCCGCAGGACGTGAAGGTGTGGACCCTGCCGTACACCGCGCAGTTTAAGAACATCAACTCCCAGGAGGAGATGTCCTACGACGACTCCCGCCAGGAGGGCACCTCCACCCTGGAGGGCGAGCTGCGCTATATGCACGAGACCTGCCCGGCGACGAAGTTCGTCATGGCCGGTTTCTCGCAGGGCGCGGTCATCCTGGGCGATGTCGCCGACCAGATCGGCGCGGGCACGGGCGCGGTCCCGGCCGAGTCGGTGGCCGGCGTGGCGCTTATCGCCGACGGGCGTCGCGAGCCCGGCGTGGGTATCAACCCAGGCGTCGAGGTTCACGGAATCGGCGCGGAGATCGCCCTGGAGCCGATCAGCAAGCTGGTCCAGCCCATCGTGCCGGGCGCGACCATGCGCGGCGCGCGCCCCAACGGCTTCGGCGAGCTGGCGGACCGCACCTTCCAGATCTGCGCGCCGGACGACTCCATCTGCGACGCGCCGCGCGATGCCGCCAACGGCCTGGATCGCGCCCGCGATCTCATCGCCGCCAACGGCGTGCACGCCCAGTACGCCTCCAACCCGCACGTGGTGGAGGGGACCACCGCCAACGACTGGGTGGTCGGCTGGGCCCGCGGAATCATCGACGGCATCTAAGAACGGCCCGCGGCAATGCTGCGGGCAACCGGCCGCCTTTGGTGTAACACGGCGGCCGCCTAGTCTGATAATTTTAGTAGCAAAATAAACCGAATCGGATTTCAAGGAGCGTTACTGTCATGGATTTGCACGCCGTCATGGGCCAGTTCTTCAACGACCAAGGGGAGATCACCCTCGCGCCGCAGCTGACCCTCGCCGGGCTCGCGGAATTGCTCTACCAGGGCGATCTGCAGACCGGCGGCGGTGACCGAAAGGTCCTGCGCTTCTGGGACTACTCCGAGAGCCGGGAGGGCCAGCTGGTGACCTACTCGCGCCAGGAGGTAAACACCCGCATCAAGTCCGTGGCGGCCCGCCTGCAGCAGGTCGGCAAGCTGGGCGACCGGGTGGCCATCCTGGCCGGCAACTCCCCGGAGTACCTCTTCGGCTTCCTGGGCGGCCTGTACGCCGGCATGACGCCCATCCCGCTCTACGATCCGAACGAGCCGGGCCACGCGGACCACCTGAAGGCGGTCTTCGCCGACGCCCAGCCGAAGCTGGTGCTGACCAACCGGGCATCGGCGGCCGCGGTGCGCAAGCACTTCGCCGACCTGCCCTCCCGGGAGCGCCCGCGCGTGCTCTCCGTCGACTCCCTGCCGGACAGCCTGGCGGCGTCCTACCAGAACCCGGCGACGACCCTGGAGGGCCAGCAGCAGCTGGCGATGTCCACGGTCATGCCCCTGGACCAGCCCGCTTTCCTGCAGTACACCTCCGGCTCGACCCGCACCCCGGCCGGCGTGATCCTGACCAACCGCTCCATTCTGACCAACGTGCTGCAGATCTTCCGCGCCGCGCAGCTGAAGATGCCGCTGCGCCTGGTCACCTGGCTGCCGCTGCACCACGACATGGGCATTATCCTCACGGTGTTCGTGACCATCCTGGGCCTGCCTTTCGAGCTGATGTCCCCGCGCGATTTCATCCAGCAGCCGGAGCGCTGGGTGGGCCAGCTCAACCGCAAGCCGATCGATGACAAGCTGCAGGCCACCTACGGCGTGGTCCCGAACTTCGCGCTCGAGCTGGCCGCCCGCTACGGAGCCCCGGCCGACGGCGAGGAGCTGGACCTGTCCCACATCGACGGCCTCATCGTCGGCTCCGAGCCGGTCACCGAGTCCGCCGTGGACAGCTTCCTGAACACCTTCGAGCCCTACGGCTTCAAGCGCACCGCGCTGCGCCCGTCCTACGGCCTGGCGGAGGCCTCCCTCCTGGTGAGCACCCCGCAGACCGACGAGCGCCCGCTGATTACCCACTTCGACCGCGCCGCCCTGGCCGAGGGTCGCGCCGAGGTGGCCGAGGCCTCCGAGAACACCGTGGCTTTTGCCTCCGTCGGCCAGGTGGTGCAGCCGCAGTACCTGACCATCGTCGACCCGGAGACCCGGGCCGAGGTCGCCGACGGCGTCATCGGCGAGCTATGGGCCCACGGCGAGAACATGGCCGCCGGCTACCTGGAGCGCGACGAGGACACCGCCGCGACCTTCCACAACACCCTGGGCGAGCGCCTGGCGGATAGCCGCGTGGCCGGCGCCCCTGATGATGATCGCTGGATGGCCTCCGGCGACCTGGGCACCATCCTGGACGGCCACCTCTACATCACCGGCCGCCTGAAGGACCTCATCGTCGTGGCCGGCCGCAACCACTACCCGCAGGACATCGAGTCCACCGTCCAGGAGGCCAGCGAGCACGTGCGCCCGGACTCCGTGGCGGCGTTCTCCGTCGAGGGCGCGGACACCGAGCAGCTGGTGCTGCTGGTCGAGCGCGCCGATACGGCTGAGCCCTCCGGCGACGCCGCCGCGGCCGAGGCCATCCGCTCGGCGGTCTCCGCCCACCACGGCCTGACCCCGGACGACATCGTCTTCAAGCAGGCCCACGAGATCAACCGGACCTCCTCGGGCAAGATCGCCCGCCGCGTGGCCAAGAAGCACTACCTGGCCCAGCGCGGTTAATCCCCGGCAGGGCTTGGCCAAAGCCCTGCGCATCCGCCTGGCCGGCGCTTGCTACTAACGTTTTGGGGCCCGAGTTCGATAGCCTAAGGTGGAGCATTTTCACCAAAGACGATTATTCTTTGTGATCCCCTTAATGAACGTAAGCGAAAGAAAGCATGGCGTATGACCGTAGAGCAGTTGCGTGATTGGATCCGTCATTGGGTAGCCCAGACCACGGGCGTTCCCGCGGAGGAAATTACCGACTCTAAGCCGCTGGAAAACTTCGGCCTGTCCTCCCGCGACGCCGTGGTGCTGTCAGGCGAGCTGGAAAACCTGGTGGGCGTGGATCTCGACCCCACGGTCGCCTACGAATACCCGACCATCGCCCAGCTGGCCGACCGCCTGATTAACGGCCCGGCCCAGCAGTCGGCGCCGGCGTCCGCCCCGCGCCGGATCACCCCGGCCGGCGGCCACGAGGACATCGCCGTCATCGGCCTGGCCGGCCGCTTCCCGGGCGCCAACAACGCGGACGAGTTCTGGGACATGCTGGTCGAAGGCCGCGGCGCGACGGGGCCGCTGCCCATTGGCCGCTGGTCCGACTACGCCGCCGATCCGGTGATGACCCAGAAGATGGCCGAGCAGAACCTCGCCGGCGGCTACCTGGACGACATCGCCAGCTTCGACGCGGAATTCTTCGGCCTGTCCCCGGTGGAGGCCACCAACATGGACCCGCAGCAGCGCATCCTGCTGGAGCTGGTCTGGGAGGCGCTCGAGGACGCCCACCTGCCGGCCAACGAGCTGCGCGGGACCGCCACCGGCGTCTACATGGGCTCGTCGAACAACGACTACGGGATGCTGATCACCGCCGACCCGGCGGAGGCGCACCCGTACGCGCTGACCGGCACCTCCTCGGCGATCATCTCCAACCGGATCTCCTACGCGTTGGACCTGCGCGGGCCCTCGGTCAACGTGGACACCGCCTGCTCGTCCTCGCTGGTATCCGTCCACCAGGCCGTGCGCGGCCTGCGCGAGGGCGACGCCGACGTCGCCGTGGCCGGCGGCATCAACATCATGGCCTCCCCGTTCGTGTCCACCGCCTTCGGCGAACTCGGCGTCATCTCGCCCACGGGCTGCATCCACGCCTTCTCCGACGACGCGGACGGCTTCGTGCGCGCGGACGCCGGCGGCGTGCTGGTGCTCAAGCGGCTCAGCGACGCCGAGGCCGCCGGCGACAACATCCTCGCCGTCATCAAGGGCTCGGCCATCAACTCCGACGGCCACTCCAACGGCCTGACCGCCCCGAACCCGGAGGCGCAGGTCGACGTGCTGCACCGCGCCTACGCCGACGCCGAGGTCGATCCGGCCACGGTCGACTACGTCGAGGCCCACGGCACGGGCACCATCCTGGGAGATCCCATCGAGGCCACCGCCCTGGGTGAGGTCCTAGGGGCCAACCGCGGCGCGGAAAACCCGACGCTGCTGGGCTCGGCCAAGTCCAATATCGGCCACTCCGAGTCCGCCGCCGGCGTGGTGGGCCTTATCAAGGTCATCCAGGCCATGCGCCACGACACCCTGCCGCCGAGCATCAACTTCTCCGCGCCGAACCGCTACATCGACTTCGACGCGGAAAAGCTCGAGGTCGTCGAGGATCCCCGCGAGTGGCCCGAGTACTCCGGCCACAAGCTGGCCGGCGTGTCCGGCTTCGGCTTCGGCGGCACCAACGCCCACGTCGTGCTCAGCGACTACCAGGGCACCACCCACGCCCGCGCCGCCCAGGTCGCCACCGACACCACCACCGACACCGCTGACGATGCCACCGCTGCCACCGTCAGCCTGCCGGTCTCCGGCCTGCTGCCGTCGCGCCGGGCCCAGGCGGCTGGCACGCTGGCCGATTTCATCGAGGACCAGCAGCTGGGCACCGCGGATCTCTTCGCGCTGGCCCGTTCCCTGGCCGGCCGCAACCACGCCCGCTCCCGCGCGGTGGTCCACGCCACCAACCCGGAGGAGGCCATCTCCCGCCTGCGCCAGGTCGCCGCCGGCAAGATCTCGGTCGGGGTCACCGCCGCGGATTCCCCGTCGGTGCCGGGCCCGGTCTTCGTCTACTCCGGCTTCGGCTCCCAGCACCGCAAGATGGTCAAGGACCTCATCGCCGTCTCCCCGGATTTCCTGGCCCGCCTGGAGGAGCTGGACCAGATCGTGGACTTCGAGTCCGGCTGGTCCATCCTAGATATCGTCCGCGACGACGAGCAGACCTACAACACCGAGACCGCCCAGGTGGCCATCACCGCGATCCAGATCGCGCTGACGGATCTGCTGGCCAGCTTCGGCGCCCGCCCGGCCGGCGTTATTGGCATGTCGATGGGCGAAATCGCCGCGGCTTATGCCGCCGGCGGCATCAGCGCTGACGACGCCATGCTGATCGCCTGCCACCGCGCCCGCCTCATGGGCGAGGGCGAGGCCCAGCTGACCGAGGAAACCCAGGGCGCGATGGCCGTCGTCGAGCTGACCGCGGACGACATCGCGGCCCTGGACGGCAACATCGAGCCGGCCGTCTACACCGGCCCGGGCATGACCACCGTGGGTGGGCCGCGCCAGGAGGTCCTGGACCTGGTGGAGAAGCTCGAGGGCGAGGGCAAGTTCGCCCGCGCGCTCAACGTCAAGGGCGCCGGGCACACCTCGGCCGTGGACCCGATCCTCGGCGAGCTCGCCGGCGACATCGCGGGCATTACCGCCCGCCCGCTGCACACCACGCTGTTTAGCTCCGTCGACCGCGGCGAGGTCTACCGCCCGGGCGCCACCGTCCACGACGAGGACTACTGGCTGCGCATGACCCGCCAGCCGGTCTTCCTGGAGGACGCCACCCGCGCGACCTTTGCCGCCGGCCACACCCAGCTGGTGGAGATCGCCCCGAACCCGGTGGCGCTGATGGGCATGATGTCCACCGCCTTCGCCGTCGGCAAGGCGGACGCGCAGCTGCTCTACGCGCTCAAGCGCAAGGTCGATCCGAGCGTGTCCCTGCTGGACCTGCTGGCCAAGCTCTACGTCGCCGGCGCGCCGGTGGACTACCGCGCCGTCTTCGGCGACGGGCCCGTGCGCGACGCGCCGCACACCCACTTCAAGCGCCAGCGCTACTGGACCCACGCCCGCCCGTCCTCCGGGGTTACCGGCCTGCCGGGCACGCGCGTGAACCTGCCGGAGGGCAAGACCGCCTTTTCCACCAACGCCGACCAGGCCCCGAGCGCCCTGGCGCTGCTGGAAGCGGCTATCGATGCCGTGTCCCCGGGCGCCCACCTCGTCGCCGTGGAAGAACCCGGCACGCTGCCCGCCCAGGGCGAGGTCACCACCGTGGTGACCAAGTCGCTCGGCGGCGTGGCCGTCGCCGCCTATGCCGTCAGCGACGGCGCGACGACCCTGGTCGCGGAAGGCTTCGCCACCTCCCTGGACCTAGGGACCAAGGCCGTGCCCGGCGTGGCCGACCTGCCGGACTCCGCCTCGCTGAAGGCGACCCCGGACCAGTCCGCCGACGCGGACATTGAGGCCGTGCGCTGGGACCCGGCCACGGAGACCGTGGAGGACCGCCTGGCGGCTATCGTCTCGGAATCTATGGGCTACGACGTGACCGACCTGCCGCGCGAGCTGCCGCTAATCGATCTCGGCCTGGACTCGCTGATGGGCATGCGCATCAAGAACCGCGTGGAAAACGACTTCCAGATCCCGCCGCTGCAGGTCCAGGCGCTGCGCGATGCCTCCCTGGCCGACGTCATCGACATGGTCACCGCCGCCGTGGAAGGCCGCGAGACCGACGGCGTGGAGACCGCCGCAGCCGCAACCGGCAACGCCGAAAAGACGGAAAAGAACGCTGAGGCCGACGAGGCCGCAGACGCCGAGGCCACCACTGGCACCGGCGTGGGCGTGGCCCCGCGCGACGCCTCCGAGCGCATGGTCTTCGGCACCTGGGCCTCGATCACCGGGAAGGCGGCGGCTGGCGTGACCAGCCCGCTGCCGGAGCTGACCGAGGAACAGGCCACCCAGATTGCCGAGCGGCTTTCCGAGCGCGCCGGCGTCGAGGTCACCACCGCGGCCGTGCGCGAGGCAGAAACGCTGGAGCCGCTGGCGGACCTGGTCCGCGAGGGCCTGGAGACCGAGGTCGAGGGCAACATCCGCGTGCTGCGGGAGGCCGACGGCCCGGCCGTGTTCATGTTCCACCCGGCCGGCGGGACCACGGTGGTCTACCAGCCGCTGGTGCGCCGCCTGCCCGACGACGTCGCCGTCTACGGCGTCGAGCGCCTCGAGGGCAGCCTGGAAGACCGCGCGCAGGCCTACATCGACGACATCGTCAAGCACGCCCGCGGCCGCAAGGTCGTCCTCGGCGGCTGGTCGTTCGGCGGTGCGCTGGCCTACGAGGTCGCGCACCAGCTGCGTGACAAGGACCTCGAGGTCGCGTTCATCGCGCTGCTGGATACCACCCAGCCCTCCGATCCGGCGCCGGACACCCTGGAAGAGACCAAGGCCCGCTGGGAGCGCTACGCCGCTTTTGCGGAAAAGACCTACGGGCTGGAGTTCCCGGTGCCCTACGAGCTGCTGGAGACCGCCGGCGAGGACGCAGTGATGGATATGCTCGCGCAGTTCCTGGCCACCACGGACGCCTCGGAGCACGGCCTGGCGGCCGGCGTGCTGGAGCACCAGCGCGCCTCCTTCGTGGACAACCAGATCCTGGGCAAGCTGGACATGCGCCGCTGGGCGGACGTCGACGTGCCGGTGCTGCTGTTCCGCTCGGAGCGCATGCACGACGGCGCGATCGAGCTCGAGCCGCGCTACGCGGAGATTGACCCGGACGGCGGTTGGGGCGCTATCGTGGAGGATCTAGAGATCGTCCAGCTGCCCGGCGACCACCTGGCCGTGCCGGACGAGCCCGCAATCGGCATTGTGGGCAAGCACATCGAGGATTGGATCGAGGTAAAGATTCGTGGCAACCACCGCTGAGAAACTCGCGGATCTGCGCGCCCGGCTGGACAAGGCCCAGGACCCGGGCAGCGAACGCTCCCGCGCCCGCCGCGATGAGGCCGGCCGCACCACCCCGCGCCAGCGCATCGAGGAACTGCTCGACGACGGCTCCTTCGTGGAGACCGGCGCCCTGGGCAAGACCCCGGGGGATCCGAAGGCCATCTACTCCGACGGCGTGGTCACCGGCTACGGCCGCATCAACGGCCGGCAGGTGTGCATCTACGCGCACGACAAGACCGTCTACGGCGGCTCGGTGGGCGTGACCTTCGGTAAGAAGGTCACCGAGGTCATGGACATGGCCATCAAGATCGGCTGCCCGGTCATCGGCATCCAGGACTCGGGCGGCGCCCGCATCCAGGACGCGGTGACCTCCCTGGCCATGTACTCGGAGATCGCCCGCCGCCAGCTGCCGCTGTCCGGCCGCAGCCCGCAAATCTCCATCATGCTGGGCAAGTCCGCCGGCGGCGCGGTCTACGCCCCGGTGACCACCGACTTCGTCATCGCCGTCGACGGCGAGGCGGAAATGTATGTCACCGGCCCCAACGTCATCCGGGAGGTCACCGGTGAGGACGTGACCTCCGCGGAGCTGGGCAGCGCCCGCCAGCAGGAGCAAAACGGCAACGTCTCCGCCGTGGTCGAGTCGGAGGACGAGGCCTTCGACCTGGTCCGCGACCTGCTGGACCACCTGCCGCTGACCTGCTACGACCCGGCGCCCGTCTTCGCCGCCCCCAGCGACGAGGAGGTCGCCGAGGACGACGAGCTCAACGCATTTATGCCCGATGACACGAACGCCGGCTACGACATGGAGGAGCTCCTGCGCCAGCTGGGCGACGATGACGAGATCATCGAGCTGCAGGAGAACTTCGCGCCGAACATGATCACCGCCTTCGGGCGGATCGACGGCCAGGCCGTCGGGTTCGTGGCGAACAACCCCATGCACTTGGCCGGCTGCATCGACGCCGATGCCGCGGACAAGGGCGCGCGTTTCATCCGCATCTGCGACGCCTACAACATCCCGCTGGTCTTCGTGGTCGACACCCCCGGCTACCTGCCGGGCGTGGACCAGGAAAAGGCCGGCCTGATTCACCGCGGCGCGAAGTTCGCCTTCGCCGTGGTGGAGGCAACCGTCCCGAAGGTCTCGCTGATTGTCCGCAAGGCCTACGGCGGCGCCTACGCCGTCATGGGCTCGAAGAACCTGACCGGCGATATCAACCTGGCGTGGCCGACCGCGCAGATCGCCGTGATGGGTTCGGCCGCGGCCGTGGTCATGATCGCCGGCAAGCAGCTGGAGGCCGCCGAGACCCCGGAGCAGCGCGCGATGACCAAGAAGATGTTCATGGACTTCTACGACGAGACCATGACCGCGCCTTACGTGGCCGCCGAGCGCGGCTACCTGGACGCGATGATCCAGCCGAACCAGTCGCGGCTGGCCCTGCGCCAGGCCCTGCGCCAGCTGGCCACCAAGGACGTGCGGGACCTGCCGAAGAAGCACACCATCGCCCCGATGTAACGAAACCGGGCGCCGGGGACGATATGTCTAAAGTAATCTCCGGCACCCGTGGCCGGCTCGCCGAGTAATAGTGGAGGAAACATGCTTCTGAGCAGCGCTTTGGACATCGTCAGCGAGATCGTCGGTCTGGTCATTGCCATCGGCAACCAGCTGGCACACATCTTCGGCTAATTTCCCGCCGAAAGGCCAAAGGCCGGCGCTGCGCCCTTCCCAGGGTTCGCAGCGCCGGCCGATTTTTCGTATTAACGCCCGGTTAGCGGCGCGGCGGGCGGGTAGCGGTCCGAGTGCGGGCGCGCTGTGCCCGCTGGGCGTTGATCTCGGCGACCTCGGCGCGGCGGGCGCGGAAGGCGGCGATGGCGCGCCAGCCGAACATCAGCAGGGCGGACATGATGGAGGCGACCAGCAGGAAGCTGTAGTGCGGCAGCTGGCTGTTGACGATGGACCACAGGATCATGCCGCCGACGATGGTGGAGCACCACACGATGGCACCCTCGACCCAACGGCCGGGTGAGGCCTTGATGCTGGTGATGAAGACCCAGCCCAGCAGCGCGCCCACGGCCCAGGGCCAGAAGGCGGCCAGCAGCCCGGTGAAGGTGAAAGGCGGGTGGGCGATTCGCGCGAAGAGCGCGAAGAGCATGATGGCGACGATATCAAGCAGCGGTGCGGGACGCATCGGCGTGATCCTTTCGGTTGAGGGCGGCATAGGTCAGTCCATTTCGAGCATAGTGCCAGAAGTAGACGATCCAGCCGATGACGGTGATGAGGGCAAAAGAAATCAGGCGGTAGACGACGGCGGCGCCGGTGGCATCGATAGCCGTCATGCCGGTGGCCACCAGCGTGGCGATGATGGCGGCCTCGACCGTGCCAAGGCCGGCCGGGGTGACCTGTGCGGAGCCGGCCAGCTTGGCGGTCAGGTAGGCCAGGGCGACGCCGGCCAGGGTGGTCTGGTCCTCCCCGGCGTGCAGGGCTGGGACGTCCCCGGTTATAGCCCACACGCACGCCCACAGGGAGGCCATGTCCAGCAGCCGGTTGGCCAGGGAATAACCGGCGACCTGCGCGAACTGCCAGCGGTTCAGGTGGACCTCGGAGAGATTGCGCACCTGCTTGATGAGCGCGTCGCGCTTGCCGCCGCGCAGGAGTTTTTGCCGGGACAGCCAGCGCTCAATCGTGCGCGGGTGGTTGGATACCCAGAAGACTAGACCGCACAGCGCCACCACCGCGGTGAGGGTCAGCAGCAGGGAGAGCACCTGCATCTGGGCGTTGAGGAAGACCACCCCGCCCAGACCGATGAGCACCAGCCACATGGTGGACACGGCCGAGGAGAGCACGAAGAACCAGCCGGCCAGGGCGACGGAGGCGCCCCAGCCGCGCTGGACGTGGAAGGTGAGGATGGCGGAAAACGCCGGCCCGGCCGGCAGGGTAGTGGACCAGGCGTTGGAGGCCAGCGTGATGGCGGTGGTCTCCTTCAGCGGGACGGGCACGCCGCCGGCCCGGATGAGCAGGCGCATGACCTCCGCCATGGCGACGATGGCGCCGAGGGAGGCGACTACCACCAGCCCCACGGCAAAGGGGTCGGCGGTGCGCAGCCGCCGGAAACCGTCCTGGAGGAAGTCCAGCTCATCGCGAAAGACCCAGATGAGCACCGCGAGAATCACAAGCGCGGCGACCCACTGCAGCCATTTTTTCAACGCCTAGTCCCTTCCCTGGTCCTTGTTTAGTCTTTTCATTAGCTCGCTAAACGGTACCAGGGAATCATCGGTGGACGTGTTGCGGTTGCCCCGCGCCGGATAATCGCGGTCATCTTCCACGACCGGCTGGGCCGCGGGCTCCTCTTGCGGGGCGGATTCGCGCTCGTAGTCGGTGGAATCATCGGCATCGGTAGCCAGGACGGCCTCGGACTGGGCCGGCATCTCCTCCCAGTGCCCTTCCTCCCGCGGGGTGCGCTGCGGGGCAGCTGCGGGTGCAGCGGCCGGCTCCTTGTCGTGGCCGAGCTTCTCGTAGGCGCGGTGGATGAACTGCGGGGCCCACCAGTTGTCCTCGCGCAGCAGGTGCATGACGGCCGGCACCAGGAGCATGCGCACGATGGTCGCGTCGATGAACAGGGCGAAGATCATGCCGAAGGCGATGTACTTCATCATCACGATGTCGGAGAAGCCGAACGCGCCGGCCACCACGATCATGATCAGCGCGGCGGCGGTGATGATGCCGCCGGTGTGCGCGGTGCCGTAGGAGATGGCCTCGTCCGTGGTTGCGCCCTTCTTGCGGGCCTCGACCATGCGGGAGACCAGGAAGACCTCGTAGTCGGTGGACAGGCCGTAGATGATGGCGATGATGAGCACCAGGATCGGGCTCATCAGCGGGCCCGGCGTGAAGTTGAGCAGGTCCGCGCCGACGCCGCTGACGAACATGGCCGTCAGGATGCCCAGGGTCGCGCCCAGGGTCAGCAGCGTCATGATGATGGCCTTGGCGGGCAGGACCACCGAGCCGAAGACCAGCGCCATGAGGATGAAGGTGGCCACGACGATGTAGATGGCCATCCACGGCAGCTTGTCGAAGAGGGCGTCGAGGGACTCGACCTCCATCGCCGGTGTGCCGCCGACGTACAGGTTCACGCCCTCCGGGGCGTCGACGGCCTCGAGCTGGTGGACGATGTCCGCATAGTCGTCGCGGTCCTGGATGCCGGCGGAGAGCACCGTGATGCCGTCCTTGGTGGCCGTGGACGGGCTCATCGGCTCGGTCAGGCCGTCCATGTCGCGCACCTGGAGGTAGACGTCGGCCAGCTGCTGGTTATCGGCGCCCTCCACCACCAGCTTGACCGGCTCGGTGCGGAAGGTGGGGAATTCCTCGTTGAAGGTGTCCTGGGCGACGCGGGTGTCCTGGCTGGGCGGCAGGTAGGTCTCGTTGATGCCGCCGAAGGCGATGTTGATCAGCGGGATGGTCAGCGCGATGAGCAGGGCGCAGATACCCACGGTCATCAGCTTGGCCCGGCCCATGGCCCACGCCGGCAGCTTGTACCACCAGGTGTCTTCCAGGCGGCGGGCGGTGCGCTTGGTGCGCCGGATGGACCACTTGTCGATGTTCTTGCCCAGCAGGCCGAACAGCGACGGCAGCACGGTCACGGACAGCAGCGCGGCCAGGCCCACGGCGGAAATCGAGCCGTAGGCCACGGATTTCAGGAAGGCCTGCGGGAAGATGAAGAGGCCGGACAGGGCCACGGCCACCATGGCCGCGGAGAAGACCACCGTCTGGCCGGCGGTGGCGGTGGTAATCGCCACGGCGTCTTGGGTGCTGCGGCCGCGGTCGAGCTCCTCGCGGAAGCGGGAGACCATAAACAGGCCGTAGTCGATGGCCAGGCCCAGGCCCAGCAGCGTGACGACGGCCTGGGCGAAGACGTTGACCTGCAGGAAACCGGCCAGGATCGACAAAATGCCCAGCGAGCCGAGGATGGACAGGCCGCCGACGATAAGCGGCATGAACGCTGCCACGACGGAGCCGAAGACCACCAGCAGCAACAGGCCGACCAGCGGCAGGGCGGCCTTCTCCGCGCGGGAGATGTCGTTGGACATGCCGTCGTCCAGGGCATCGGCCACCGCGGTCGCGCCGGCGACCTGCACGGGCAGGTCGGTTTCGTGCAGCGCCGGCTCGATGGTGCGGAAGTCCTTGAGCGTTTGCTCCGCGTCGCCTTTGAGCCCGATGGCTGTGAAGGCGTAGGTCCCGTCCTCGTTGATGAAATTCGGGTTCTTCTTGTCGAAGTAGCCGTTGAGGTGGGAAATCTGGTCCGGGTACTGCGCCTTGATGTCGGCGAAGTACTGCTGGGCGGCGTCGAAGTTCTCGTCCGGGTTTTCCACCATGACGATGACGTCGCCGTTGTTGTCGCGCCCGAAGGTGGTTTGCTCGAGCTCGGCGGCCACGGTGGAGGCCGCGCCCGGATCCTCCCAGCCTTCCTGGCTCATGCGGTCTTCCAGGCGGGTGCCGAAGATAGCGAACAGAGCCAGGATCAGCGCGATCAGGATAACGGGGATGAGCTTGCGGTGGGCATAAGAAAAACGGCCCCAGCTATAAAACATGCGGCTCCTAGCGTTCGTCGAGCAAGGCAGAAAGCGGGCGGAAAGGCTGCAGCCAGGCGCCGCCGTCGGGCAGGTTGTCCAGGTTGACTCGGGGCAGCGGCTCGCGGAAGACGCCGTCGATGTCCTCCAAGTCCACGAAGTCGATGACCGGGTGGGTCACGGCCCAGGAGGCGTGCTCCTGGAAGCCAACCACCGTGACCGGCACGCCCTCGTTTGCCAGCTCCTCCAGGGTCTCCTGGAAATTCTGGCCGTCGGCGGAGGCGACCACCAGCCCGGCGAGCTCGTCGCGGTTTGCGGCGATGTAGTCGAGCATGTCCGGGTCCACGTCCGTGTCGTCGTGGACCTTGGGCTTGGCGAAGACGGCGAAACCGACGTTGCGGATGGCCTCGACCCAGGGGCGGATGACGTCCGCCCCGCCCGGGGTGACGTTGGTAAAGACCGCGGCGTGCGGCTGGGCGTCTAGGTCCCAGGCCTCGCGCACGGTCCAGCGGCCGATGGCGTCGAAGCGCGGGCGGAAGGCGGCGGTCGGGCGCCCGCCCAGGATGGCGCCCAGGCCCATGTCCATGTTGGGCGCGTCCCAGACGAGCAGCAGCTTGCGGGTAGTCATTACTGCGGCCTCTTTTCCCAGAGGTATTCCTTAATAACGTGGTCCTTATCCAGGCCCTTGCCCTCGAACTTGGTGATGACCTGGCGGTCGGTCAGCTGCGGGCATTCGGGCCACGGCCAGCCGCGGTAGCGCAGGATGGGCTCGACCTCGACGAGCTCGTCGATCCACTCGGCGTAGCCGGCGTGGTCCGTGGCCACGTGCAGCACGCCGCCCGGCTTGAGGCGGGAGGCGAACAGGTTGAGCGGCCCGGACTGGATGATCCGGCGCTTGTGGTGGCGGGCCTTGGGCCACGGATCCGGGAAGAAGACGCGGATGCCGTCCAGGGACTCCGGCGCGAACATGCGGGCGAGCACCTCGATGCCGTCGCCGCGCACCATGCGGATGTTGTCGATGTCCTGGCGCACCACCTGGCCCAGCAACTTGGCCAGGCCCGGCTTGTAGAGCTCCACGGCGACGATGTTGGTGTCCTGCTCCAACGGGGCCATCGCCGCGGTCGAGGTGCCGGTACCCGAGCCGATCTCCACCACGGTCTTGGCGCCGCTGCGCCCGAACCATTCCTCTATATCGATCCGCTCGTCGGCCAGCACCCGGCCCAGGCGGGGCCAGTGCTCGGCGAAAAGCGCCTGCTGGTTGTCGGTCAGGCTGCCACGACGGAAGGTCACGTTACCCAGGCGCGGGTAGTCCAGCCCGTCGTTAAACTCGGTCTGCAGCGGGCGGCCCGGCGGCATCTCGCCCACGGCGGTAGGGGTGTTACTAGAGTTATCCATCGTGGTCTATTGTTCACTTAGCCAGCGCAGTTGGCAATTTGCCGCGCCGCCGGCGGCGGCAATGCCGGCTCCAGAGCCGGCAGTGGGGAAAGAACATAAGGAATAGGCCGCACGCTGCGGCCGGATCCGGGCGCGGAGGGGAGCCGGTTATGACCAGCCGGGCGAAGGCGGGCTGCTTGGGGGTGGCGCCGTGAGTAGGGCGGCGGCTCGGCCCGCCGGGTCGATCCCCCGGACGGGGGTACGAAAACTATGAGATTGCCGGTGACGGTATGGCGTACCCTCGGTTAAGTTGTGGTAAACAGTGTGGATATATCCAGTGCCCGGCGAATTGTCGGTACTTGCGCCGGCCGGCGCGTTACGCTGGAGGTGGAATGCCCTCTAAGACATAAGTCATGGCTTAAGTCTGACAACGTGAAGAAATAACCCCAGGAGACTTTAGATGACCGCCGAAATTAAAGGCCTTGTTGGACAACTTCCGACTGACAACCCGGAGCTTATCGCGTGGATCAATGAGAACGTGGAGCTCTTTCAGCCGGACCAAGTGGTCTTTGTAGACGGCTCTCAGGAAGAAGCCGACCGGCTCGCCGGCGAGCTGGTGGAGAAGGGGACCCTGCTCAAGCTCAACGAGGAAAAGCGCCCGAACTCCTACCTGGCCCGCTCCAACCCCTCGGACGTCGCCCGCGTCGAGTCCCGCACCTTCATCTGCTCGGAGAACGAGGAAGACGCCGGCCCGACCAACAACTGGGCCCCGCCGGCCGCGATGAAGGAAGAGATGACCGACGCCTTCCGCGGCGCCATGCGCGGCCGCACGATGTACGTCGTGCCTTTCTGCATGGGCCCCATTAGCGACCCGGACCCGAAGCTCGGCGTGCAGCTGACCGACTCGGCCTACGTGGTCCTGTCCATGCGCATCATGACCCGCATGGGCGCGGAAGCGCTGGAGAAGATCGGCACCGATGGAGCCTTCGTGCAGGCCCTGCACTCCGTCGGCGCCCCGCTGGCCGAGGGCGAGGAGGACGTCGCCTGGCCGTGCAACGAGACCAAGTACATCACCCACTTCCCGGAGACCAAGGAGATCTGGTCCTACGGCTCCGGCTACGGCGGCAACGCCATCCTGGCGAAGAAGTGCTACGCGCTGCGTATCGCCTCCGTCATGGCCCGCGAAGAGGGCTGGATGGCCGAGCACATGCTCATCCTGAAGCTGACCAACCCGGAAGGCAAGAACTACCACATCGCGGCCGCCTTCCCGTCGGCCTGCGGTAAGACCAACCTCGCGATGATCACGCCCACCATCCCGGGCTGGAGCGCCGAGGTCGTCGGCGACGACATCGCCTGGCTGCACCTGCGCGAGGACGGCCTGTACGCCGTGAACCCGGAGAACGGCTTCTTCGGCGTGGCCCCGGGCACCAACTACGCCTCCAACCCGATTGCCATGAAGACCATGGAGCCGGGCAACACCCTGTTCACCAACGTCGCGCTCACCGACGACGGCGACGTCTGGTGGGAGGGCATGGACGGCGACGCCCCAGCCCACCTCATCGACTGGACCGGCGAGGACTGGACCCCGGACTCGGCCACCAAGGCCGCCCACCCGAACTCTCGCTACTGCGTGCCGATCTCCCAGTGCCCGACCGCCGCGCCGGAGTACGACGACTGGCAGGGCGTGAAGATCGACGCCATCCTCTTCGGCGGCCGCCGCGCCGACACCGTCCCGCTGGTCACCCAGGCCTTCGACTGGAACCACGGCACGATGATCGGCTCCCTGCTGGCCTCCGGCCAGACCGCCGCGGCCGAGGGTAAGGTCGGCGCCCTGCGCCACGACCCGATGGCCATGCTGCCGTTCATCGGCTACAACGCTGGCGACTACCTGCAGCACTGGGTCAACATGGGCGAAAAGGGCGGCGACCGCATGCCGGCCATCTTCCTGGTCAACTGGTTCCGCAAGGGCGACGACGGCAAGATGCTGTGGCCGGGCTTCGGCGAAAACTCCCGCGTGCTCAAGTGGATCATCGACCGCATCGAGGGCAACGTCGGCGCCGAGGAGACCATCATCGGTTCCACCGCGCGCGCCGAGGACCTGGACCTGCACGGCCTGGACGTGGAGATCGACAAGGTCAAGCAGGCCCTGGCCGTCCACGCCGAGGACTGGTCCGGCGACATCCAGGACAACTCCGACTACCTGAACTTCCTGGGCTCCCGCGTCCCGCAGGAGGTCTGGGACCAGTTCGACGCCCTGAAGTCGCGCGTGGAGGAGCACCAGAGCGCCTAAAGGGTCTAGGCGCTGGCGCGTAGCACCAGCACCAGGTTGCTGACCAGAAACTCCCGCAACCCGGGAACGCGGGTCAGCCACCACGCCCACCGCGGGTGATAGCGCGGGAACGCCAACAACAGCTCGGCGTCCCCGCGCTTTTGCGCGTTTTCGGCCCACCGCAGCCCGCGCGCGCAGCTGACCGCGAAGAGCGAGGTGCCGTAGACGTTCTTGGGCGGGTGGCCGTGGCGGCGAGTGTAGTAATCCCGGGCAAAGGCCCCGCCCACGTAGTGCTGCCACAGGCCGGTCTCGTGCCCGCCGAAAGGCCCCAGCCACACGGTGTAGCTGAGCACCACCAGGCCGCCGGGGCGGGTCACCCGTAGCATCTCCTCGGCCAGCGCTTCCGGGTCGGGGACGTGCTCGGCCACGTTGGAGGAATAGACCACGTCGAAGGTCCCGTCGGCAAAGGGCATCCGGGTGCCGTCGCCGCGCACGCTGTTGGCCAGCGTGAGTCCCGCCGCGGACATCTCCCCGGCGTCGGGCTCCAGCCCGATGTAGCGGGCGCCGCGGCGGTCGAAGGCGGCGGCGAAATAGCCCGGGCCGCCGCCGACGTCGAGGACTAAGGAGCCGCGGAGGGCGAGCCCGGCATCGTGAGCCAGCCGCCCGATGAGCTCGGCGGTGTCCTCGGCCAGGGGTCCGTAGAAGGCGGCGGGGTGGGTCTGCTCCTGCGGGAAGGCCCGCAGGAGTTGCCAGGATCTCCTCAGCGTGGCCAGGGCTCGGGTGTAGCGCATAGCCACTAGGCTAGTAGCTCGACATGAAAATACTTCTACTCTGTTGGCGCGATTCCACCCACCCCCAGGGCGGCGGCTCCGAACGCTACCTGGAGCGGGTCGGCGAATACCTCGCCGCTCACGGCCACCAGGTCATCTACTGGACCTCCCGGCACATGAACGGCGCCCGCCACGACAAGCGCGACGGCGTGAACTACTGGCGCGTGGGCGGCAAGTACAGCGTCTACCCTTATGCCCTGGCCGCCATCCTGGCCGGCCGGGTGGGGCTGGGCCCGCTGCGCGGCATCGACGTGGTGGTGGATACCCAGAACGGCATCCCGTTTTTCGCCCGTCCCGTCGCCGGCGTGCCGACGGTCCTTTTGACCCACCACCTCCACAAGGAGCAGTGGCCCGTGGCCGGCCCGGTGCTGGCCCGCCTGGGCTGGTGGTTGGAGTCCCGCGTGGCGCCGGCGGTCTACCGCGGCGCGCCGTACGTGACCGTCTCGCCGGCGTCCCGTCAGGACTTGGAGACCCTGGGCGTGCAGGGGGCCGAGATCATCGAAAACGGCGTGGATCCAATCCCGCCGCACGTGCCGCGCCTGGAGCGCGAGGCCGCCATCCACCTGGTGACCCTGTCGCGCCTGGTGCCGCACAAGCAGATCGAGCACGCCATGGACACCGTCGCGCAGATCCCGGAGGCGGTCTTGGACATCGTCGGCTCCGGCTGGTGGGAACACAGCCTGCGCGAGTACGCCGAAAAGCTGGGGCTGGGCGAGCGCGTGCGTTTCCGCGGCCAGGTAACCGAGGACTACAAGCACGCCCTGCTGGCCCAGGCGGACCTGCACCTTATGCCCTCCCGCAAGGAAGGATGGGGACTAGCAGTCATGGAGGCGGCCCAACATAGGGTGCCCACAGTGGGGTATTCCTTCGGCCTGCGCGACAGCGTCCACGACCAGGCCACCGGCCGGCTGGTGGAGACCCCGGCGCAGCTACTCCAGGCCACCCGCGAGCTTATCGCCGACCCGGCCGAGCGCGACCGCCTCGGTGCCGGGGCGCAAGAATTCGCCGCCCAGTTTTCCTGGGAGAGCACCGGCCGCCGGTTTATGGATTTGCTCGCGCGCGTGACCGGGAAAACCAGCGCGCGATAAGCCCGGCCGCCAGCGGGGTGAGCAGCCAGGCCACGACCAGGCCCCAGGGCCGCGGCTGCGGGCCGGCGCCGGTCTCGGCAACAACCTGGCCGCCCTCGACGACCGCGCCCACGCCGAGGTGCTCCAACCGTCCCAAGTCCCGCTCCTGCCACGCGCGCTGGGCGGCCACCCAGCGCGGCGCCGGGTAGTCCAGGAGAGCGCCGTCGACGCGCAAGGCGCCGGATTGGACCTTCGCCGCAACCTTGGAATACGGATCCACGGCCACGCCGCCGGGGGCCTCCACCAGCTCCGGCCGGTCGACGAAGAGGGCGTCCCGGCCGCCCAGCTGGTGGACCAGGGCGCTGTCCGTGCCCGCCGGCCGCGGCTGCAGCGGCGCCACCGCCCGGGCGGCATCGGGAACCAAGAGTGCCACGGCCACCAGCCCGGCCGTGGCACTCGGGCCGCGCACCGCGCCCAGGCCCACCGCGTAGGCGGGCACGGCCAGGGCCAGGAATTTCTGGCTGTCGCGCAGCAGCCCGCCGCCCGGCACCGTGTCCACGACCCAGGCCAGCGCGCCGGGGAATAACGCAGCCAGCAGAACCCCGCCCAGCCCGAGCGCGGCCAGGACAAGTAGCGCCCCGGCGCCGGCCGGCCAGCGCACGGAGCCCGCGCCCCGGCCCGCACCGAAAAGCCGGGCCCAGCCGAGCGCCACCACGGCGATAAGCAGCACGCCGACCAGGGCGAAACCGGCCTGGCGGGAGGCGGGCACGGCGTCCGCGTTCCAAATGCCGCCCAGACCGAGCACGGTGACCAGCAGCCCGGCGTGGGCCTCAGCGCGCGGCGCGAAGGCCGCCACGGCGGCGGCCGCATCCATCCCCGGCGCGGTGCCGCGCACGACCCCCAGCAGGCCGGGCAGGGCCCATGGCAGGCACAGCGCCAGGCCGTAGCAGGCCGTGGCTAGCCGCTGCCGCGCGGTGGCGATGCCCGTCAGCGCGCCCAACAGCGCGCCGGTCGGCGTCAGCGAGGAGACGAACATGGCCGCCCACTGCCCGGGCCGCCGCCCCGCCAGGCCCGCCGCGGCGATGGCAGGGCCCAGCCAGGCGGCCGCCGCGATGGACCACTGGCCCTGCAGGAGCCGCTCGATCACCAAGGGGTTGGCCACGCACAAGGCGATGGCCGCGGCCGGGCCCAGCAGGTGCCGGTCCGCCACAACTTCCGGAGATTGCCCTGCCGCCGGCGCGCACAACCTGGTCAGCCGCCAGCCGCCACAGGCGGCGGCGACTGCCGAGCCGATGACCAGCGCGCGCACGAGCCAGTGCGCCGGCACGAGCTGGGCGGCTAGGGCGAGCAGCCCGTCCTGGGGAACAGCCCGGGCGGGCAGGTCCCCGCCGCCGAAATTGGCGGGGCTGAACGCCATATCCGCGGGCACGACCATGTCCCGCCAGACAAGCTCGCCCGGCAGGACAAAAGGCCAGGTAACGCTAGCGATGCACGCGGCGGCGACCGCGATCAAGCAGGCCGCGCGCACCGCGGCGGGGCGGCTGGCGGGAAGAAGGCGCGGCATGGGCGGACCTGCGGGCGGTTAGTTCGCCTCGCCGGCGCGGCGGCGCATGTACATCCGCGCGGCAATGATGAGCAGGACCACGCCCAGGGCCTTGCCGCCCCAGCCGAGAATCGACATCGCCTTGGTCATGTTGACCGTGCTGGCGACCTTGTCCAGGGCGCGCTGCTGGCTGTCCGGGCTCCACTCGAGGCGCGCGTTGACCACGGCCCGCTCGCGCGCCGGGTCGGTGGCGTCGAGCTGGGCGGCTTCCTGCGGGGAGGTCGCAAAGCTGATGTCCACGTGGGTCACGGCGTTAACGATGGTGCCCGTGGTGGACTCGACCCAGACCGTGCGGCTGACCGAGTAATACGGCTCCAGCACGACCGTGTCCTCCGGGTGGTAGCCGAAGCGTTCCATGTCCGCCTGCGAATAGAAGTTCCCCGCCGGGCCGACGACCTCGGTGGCCTCTTCCGCGTCCGCGCTCGCGCCGGCGAGGGAGTAAAACAGCAGCTTTTCCACCTCCGGGTCGAGCTCACGGCCGTGCAGGTCCTGCTGGAAGGTGTAGGTGGGGATGCCGTCTACCTTCTCGGTGCCGGAGAAGTCCAGCGGCTCCGAGCCGTGCAGGAGCGGGTCGTAGAGCGGGTAGGAGCGCTGTTCGGTGTCGGCGGGGAAGAAGTACTGCAGCCCGTCGCGCTCGAAGCCGGGGTCCGTGATCTCGTCGCCGCCCTCGCCCAGCGACAGCGTCAGCGCGGTCGAGGGCCCGGAGGCCGGGAAGGTCGACTCCCGGTTCAGCACCGAGGACTCGCTCACGCGTGCGGCCAGGTGGTCGTCGATGAGGGTGGTGACCTCGGATTCGGAACTGGCCAGCGTCGAGTCGTCTGCCTTGCCGGTCTGGGTGTGGCGCTCGACCTCCATCGGCACGTCGCGGATGAAGCAAGCCAGCGGGTACTGCGTCTGGTCGTTGGCCAGCTTCGCCGGCTCGCACTCGGGGCTGGCGGCGCGCTGCGAGTTCGGCTTCCCGGCGCGGAAGGCCTGGTAGTCCAGCACCATCGACTCGGGGGAGGTAGCCGTTACCTGGTAGTCGATGTCGCGGGAGAGCTGGCGCGTCTGGTTCTCATACATCGCGGGGACCATCGCGCCGATAATGAGCGCGCAGGCTGCCGCCACCACGGTCCAGAACAGGCGGCCGCGGAGCCGGAGGAAGCGCTTCATTGCAGTATCATGTCCAATCACGGAAAGTTACAGGTTCTGGTTGCACGGACGCTTGCGGTGAAGCCCCAAGCGACCATGCCCCGGCGAGGGAAGGAGGCAGCGTGCCGCACGCTCACGCGAAGCACCGCCAGCCCGCCGCGCCCCACACCGGCGTGCATAACACCTTACCGCAGCGGCTCGACGCCCTAGACGGTCTGCGGGCGGTCGCGTCGCTGGGCATCATCGTCACCCACGTCAGCTTCCAGACCGGCACCGGCTGGGGCTGGGCCGAGCGCTTCGATTATTTCGTGGCGGTTTTCTTCGCGCTCAGCGCCTTCGTCCTGTGGCGCCGGCGGGAGCGCTACGCCGCCCGCGGCTGGTCGCGCTACTACCGCAGCCGCACCGCCCGCATCGCGCCGGCTTACCTGGCCTGCGTGATCGCGGTCTTGGCCTTCCTGCCCTCGGCCGCCGGGGTGAGCCTCCAGCAGGTTGTAGCCAACCTCACCTCGACCCAGATCTTCTGGCCAGACGGCCTGGCCCCCGGGCTGACCCACCTGTGGTCGCTGTGCGTGGAGATCGCCTTCTACTTAACGATGCCCCTGCTGGCCATCGCCGCCCAACTCCTCCCGGGCGGGCGCCGAGTGCGCTGCCTGGTGATTGCGGCTTCGGCCGCGCTGAGCCTGGGCTGGGCGTGGTTGCCCTTCGTGGCGAACGCGGACCCGGACGGGATTAATACCCAGATCTGGCCGCCGGCCTATACCTTGTGGTTCGCCGTGGGCATGCTGGCCGCCGAGGCCGAAGGCCGCGTTCCGGCCTGGGTCCAGCGGGTGGCTTCGTGGCGCTGGATGTGGCTGGGCCTGGCCGCCGGGTGCATCTGGCTGGCTAGCCGGGAGTGGTTCGGCCCGCGCGGGCTGACCCACCCGGACCCGGACGAGTTTGCCCGCCGCATCCTGGTCGGCGGGGTCTTCGCCGCCTGCGTGGTGTTGCCCTTCATCTTCGCACCGCGCTCGCGGGTGCTGGAATCCGCGCCCCTGCAGGCGGCCGGAGTCTGGTCTTATGGCATCTTCCTCTGGCACGTGGCGGTGCTGGACCTGGTCTTCCCGCTGCTGGGGATCGATCTGTTTAGCGGCGGGGCCATAAACTTCGTCCTCGTGTGGCTGGCCACGGTGGCCGGCACGGTAGTGGTCAGCGCCGCCGGCTACGAATGGGTGGAACGCCCCGGCGCGCGCGTGGTGCGGGCGCTGTGGCCGGTGCGGGAAGAAGCGGCGAACACGCACGCGACCGCCCCGGCGCACAGGGCGGTGACCAGCGCCGAATCGCCGGCATAGCCCGCACTCGGCCAGGGCGCGCGGGCCAGCATTGCCCCGGCGGCCGCCAGCAGCGCGGCGGACAAGGCCGGGGCCGGCAGCGTCGTCCAGCGCACCGCCGCGAACGCCGCTATCCCCGCCAGCAGGGCCGGCCAGCCCAGCAGCGCGAGCCCGCCCGCGGCCAGTGCCAGGCACAGCGCCCGGGACGGCTCCGGGAAGGAGCGCGGCACGTGCTCGCCGCGCCGGCGCCAACAGACCACCGCGCAGGCGATAACCGTCAGCAGCCCCAGCGCCCCGCCGCCGAGAAGGCCGGCCTGGTACGCGCCCGTTGCGGCGAAGGTCAGGCGGAAGGTGCCGCTCGCGCCCGCCGGAATGACAAAAGCCTGGGTGGCCGCGTCCACCTGTCGGGCCTGCAGCGGGGCATCGTCCAGCCAGCCGTTGAGCCCGGCGTTATACGCTCGCCCGGTAATCAGCAGGCGCTCGTGGTCTGCCGGGGCGATAGCCTCCCCGGTGGGCTCAAGGGGAGTGCGCGGCAGCTCGCCCAGCTGGACCCAGGCCGCCGCGGTTTCCAGCCGGTGCGGGCCGGCCGGCAGCCGCACCGTCTCGCCCGGGCGGTAGTCGCGGCCGTCGATGCGCACCCCCGGCGCCTCGGCGTCTTTGTCGGCGTCGGATTCAGCGCCTGCGCGCAGGGGAAGCTCCATCTCCCGCGGCGCGGTGAAGTCCCGGATGATGGCACCCGTGTCCACGGTCAGCCGCTGGAAGAAGAAGGCCTCCACGTTAGGTGAGGTATCCGGCACCGTCACGACGCGTTCGATGGGGTGGCCGGCGACCTCGGCGGCGGTGATGCCGACGCGCTCGTGCGGGGTGATGCGCACCGCGGCGCTGTCGCCGCCGGGCACGCGCACCGTGGACTCCTCGCCGGCGCTAAGCTCCACCTCGACGGAGGCGGAGCCGGACGAGACAGTCGCGCGGGTGTCGTCGGTGGCGGTGAGCCTGAGCACCGGGGAGGCAAAGACCTCGCCCTGCGGGGCCTGGAGCTCCAGCCAGCCGGTCTGCCCCGGGGCCGGCCACCAGGCGGTGTCGTCCTGCCCGTCGACCGCGGCGGTCACGGAGCGGGCGGGATCGGCGCCGCCGAAGGAGTCGGCATCGTCGGCCGAGGACTCCGCCACCACGCGGCCGCCGTGTTCTTCGACCGCCACCGTTTGTCCTGCCGAGGGGTAGTCGCGCAGCCGGTTGTGGACCCGGGAGCTATCGCCCTTGGCCAGCGGCGCGGAGACCGGGCCGTCTAGCGTGCCGTAGTTGCGGTCCACCAGCAGCGGGGTATCGGTTACGATGTCGGCGTCCGCGTCTACGAGCTCGCGCGCGCCGGGCGCATCCACCATGTCCAGTAGGGCGAGGACCTCGCCGCCGCCGGCCACGCGCACCGGGGCGCCGTCAGCCATCTGCAGGTCCTGCTGCGGGTCGAGCAGCACCACGTCCACCTCGCCGAAGGTGTGGACCGTGCCCGGCAGGTCTTCCGCGCGCACCGAGCTATCGCTGGCCGCCGGCTCGTCCAGGTCGTGGCGCTGCAGCACCGCGCCGATGCCCAGGCGCTGTAGGGCCTTCGCCCCCGCGGCCGGGTCGTGTTCCAAGGCCGCGGTAATCCCGTCCAAGCCGCGGATGGCCTCCGGCGGGATAAGCGGGATGGCGTCGCGGACGGCCCAGGGGACTTCAAGCAGCGGCTGCGCCGGCTCGTCGCGGGTCCAGCCCCAGTCCTGCCGGGCAAAGGACGCGGGCGGGTAGATGAGCGTGCGGGTGCCGGCGGCGTGTTCGTTCAGAAAATCAGTGGCAGCGGTCCAGTAGCTTGGTACCTTATCGTAGGCCCCGCGCGGCAGCAGGCGCCCGGACAGGGCCGGGAACGCGCTGGCCGCGACCACCACGGCCAGCAGCAGCCCGGCGGTCTGCCGGCGGTCGGGGCGCAAGGTCCGCGGCCAGCCGAGGCGCGCGCCTAGCTGCGCCAGGCCGAGTACCAGCGGCAGGCGGACCAGCGGATCGAATTTGTGCAGGTTGCGCAGCGCGGCCAGCGGCCCGTCGAGCAGCTCCCGGTAAGCCGGCAGGCTGGTACCCAGCACCGCGATGCCCACTATCAGCACCACCGACCACGTCCGCGGCAGGCGGCACAGTCCCACCAGCCCGGCGGCGGCCACGGCTACGGTCGCCAGGACGAAGACGGGTTCGGCCACCAGCAGCACGCCGGCGGTGCGCTCGGTGTCCACGAAGGGGGACCAGCTGGTAGTTCCACGCAGGATCTCGGCCAGGTTGAGCCAGCGCGTGGTGACGAATGCCGACTCGATGAATTCCGTAAAGGGCGCCGCAAAGCGCCCCAGCACCAGCAGCGGGACGATCCACCAGGCGCTGACCAGCGCGCAGCCGGCCAGCCAGGCGCCGAAGAAACGCCAGCGCCGCTGGCAGAGCAAGACCACCGCCGCCGGCACGCAGGCGGCCAGGGTGGCGGTGGCATTGACCGCGCCCATCAGCGCGACCGGGATGACCGCGGCCGCCCACTGCCAGCGCCCCGACCGCGGGGCGAGGCAAGCCACCAGGACCCAGGGGGCCAGCATGACCGGCCAGGTCTCCGAGGAGATCGTGGTCAGCGTGGTCATAACGCGCGGGGAAAGCGCGTAGGCCAGCGCCGCGATAAACGACCAGCCCGGGCCCGCGTCGGTGGCGCGCCGGGCCAGCAGGAAGGCCCCGGAAAAGCCCACGCCGGTCACCAGCAGCCACCACAGCCGCAGCGCCACCCACTCCGGCAGGGGATCGGCGGCTAGGAAGAAGAGCCCGTGCGGGAAGAGATAACCGTAGGCCTGGTTTTGCAGCTGCCCCAGGGTAAACACATCCGTCCAGGGGGTCAGCGCCCCGCGCAGAAAACCCGCCGGGTCGACCAGCAGGTCGTGCTTGGTGTCGGCCGCGACCTGGGCGTTGTGCCCGAACTGCAGGACAAAGACGACGATCGCCAAAAGCCCCCACCCGGCGAGGTGGGGGCGGAGTTTAGTAGACAGCCGGGGCACGCCTACTGGCGGGAGCCGTACTCAGGCCCGCCCAGCACGGCGTCATCGGCCGGCACCGCGTGGCCGGAAGGCACCGTATCAGCGTCGCTGAACTGGGCGATCCCCACGATGGTGACCACGCCGAGCACCAGGCCGACCACGGCGCTGCCGACGGCCGGGCCCAGCGTGCGCTTTGTCAAAGAGTCGGATTCTACTGCCATGGGACCAAATCCTAGCAGCTACTCGAAGTATTCCGGGTCATCTTCTTCGTCCTCGTCGTTTTCCGGCGGGACAATAAAGACCGGGATGCCGGCGTTGCGCACGATCTGGTCCGCGGTGGAGTTAGTCCACCAGGAGCGGAAGCCCGTCAGCGCGCGGGTACCGGTGACGATGACGTCCACGTCCAGCTCTTGGGCGGCATCCACGATGGCGGAGGCGATAGTCGTGGCGGATTCGACCAGGTGGGCGCGTCCCGCTAGGCCGAGCCCCTCGGCCACCTCGACGCCGCGGCGGCAGATGGCCAGCGCCTCCTCGTAGGCCGGGTCTTCCTCGGTGGCCTCCGGGGAGACCGTCGACTGGTGCAGGCCGGTGCGGCTAACCGCACGGGCGGCCTGGCGGGCGGCCGGCTCCCAGGCGGTGAGGATCTCCACCGTGCTGGGGCGCAGCAGCTGAGCGGCTTGCTGCATGGCGCGGGCGGCGCGCTCCGAGCCGTCGAACGCAATTAACATGGTTTGGCCGTTACTCATGCCCGCCATCTTAGTAGGCATTCGGGCGTGATGTGGCTGACTAATGGCAGACTATATGCCATGATTCCGTTTCCCCGGCCCGCGCAGTGGCGTCGTCGCCTGCTCGCTGCCACCCGCATTGGTACCCCGTGTGCACGGGTCGCGCTGGTTGCCGTGGTAACCCTCGTGGCCGGTGGTGGCGCGCTCAGCGCCTGCTCGTCGGACGAGGCAGAGCAGGCCGCGCCCCCGGCTGGTGTGGTCAGCAGCGAAACTAAAACGAGTTCTTCGGCCCCGCAGACGAGCTCTTCCACGAGCCAGCCGGAACCGGCACCGGCGGTGCAGCTGCCGGCCACCCGGCGCGAGCAGCTCGCCTCGTTGCTGATGCCGGGCGTGGTCAACTACGACGACGCGCTGGCGAAGCTCAAGGCCGGGGCCGGCGGTATCTTCATCACCAGCTGGGCGGACCCGGAGTTGTTGCAGACCCCGGGGCGGGATATCCACGCTCTGCGCGCGGCGGTCGGTCGCGACTTTGATGTCTCCATCGACTTTGAGGGAGGACGGGTCCAGCGTTTCTCGGAAATCCTGGGGGATTTCCCGACCCCGCGGGACATGGTCGCCGGCGGGACCGCAGAGGCCGAGCGCCAGGGCTTCGCGGTGGGCCAGACCCTGTCCGCCCACGGTGTTACCGTGGACTTCGCTCCGGTTATCGACGTCGACGGCGGTGGCCTGAACGTGGTGGGCGACCGTTCCTTCTCCCCGGATCCGGCCGCCGCGGGTGAGCTCGGCGCCGCTTTTGCCCGGGGCCTGCACAACGCCGGGGTGCGGCCGGTGTTCAAGCACTACCCGGGGCACGGCCGCGCCAGCGGGGACACGCACCAGGGAATGGCAACCACCCCGCCGCTGGACCAGCTGGTGGGCTACGACCTGGTGCCCTTCGACGTCGCGCTGCCCCAATCGCCGGGCGCCGGGGTCATGGTGGGGCACCTGGTGGTGCCGGGGCTGGGCGATGGGGTCACCCCGGCCAGTCTCAACAACCACGCCTACGGGCTGCTGCGCGAGCACGCGGGTTTCCGCGGCCTGACCTATACTGACGATCTCACCGGGATGAAGGCGATTACGGACCAGATGTCCCCGGAGGAAGCCGTCACTGCTTCCCTGGCCGCCGGCGCGGACCAGGCGCTATGGTCAACCGCCGTGGATTTCCAGAGCGTCCTAAACCACCTGGAAGCGGCCGTGGATGGCGGCCAACTCCCGCCCGCGCGGGTGGCCGAATCCGCCCTGCGCGTGGCCGAATCTCACACGGAACCCGAGCCCGCCCCAGGCGCGGATCCCGGGACGGCTCCACCCGCGGAGTAGCCTCCGAGCCCGCGACATGTGTCACCCCCAACGTCCTCTTGCCCGCCCAGGGCGGTTGTCTTGATAATACTTTAGGCCTCCTGACTAGGAATTAGGGCCGGTAAGCCATTACTGTAGTGCGTGTGAGTAAAGCGAACGGAAAACGCGGAGTGAAGGGTTGGGCCATTGCCCTGGGCATTTTGGTCGGCCTTTTCGTCATCGCGGGCGTTGCCTACGCCATGGATGTCGTGGCGAACCAAGGCAAGACGCCCCGGGCCGTCTCCGTCGGTGGAGTAGATATTTCCAACATGGAACGCCGCGACGCCGTGGCGAAACTGGAGGACGAGCTCGGGGACGTGGAAAACCAGCCCGTGACGGTCACCGCCGGGGAAAAGACCACGGAGTTCATCCCCCGCGAGGCCGGCCTGCGGATGGATTTTAAGAAGGCCGTGGACGGCATCGAGAATGCTTCCCTCAACCCGTTCGCCCGCGTTTACAGCTTCTTCGCGCCCCAGCGCGAATACGACGTAGACACCGATGTTGACGAGGCTGCGTTCCAGCCGACCGTCGATCGCCTCAGCCAAGACCTGAACGTCGAGCCCAAGGACGGTGCGATTAATCTCGCCGGCGGCAAGGTCAACGTCACCGACGCCGTGACCGGCCAGTCCGTCGACCGCGAGGAGCTGGCCACGGAGGTCTCCGAGGGGTGGGTCAACCCCGAGGGCGTCGAGGTGGACGCGGAGGAAACCGAGCCCGCCATCACCCAGGACGAGGTGGAAAAGATGGCCGAGGGCGACGCCGCCGATGCCGTGGCTGGCGATCTGGTCACCCGCGGCCGCGACGACGTCGAGTCCCGCATCACCCCGGACGAGATCGAACAGTTCGTCACGATTGAGCCCCACGACGGCAAGCTGGAGCTGAAGATCAACAACGAGCGCGCCCAGGAGATGATCGGGGAGGCCCTCAAGCCTTCGGTCCAGGTCAAGCAGAACGCCACCATCTCCTTTGCCGGCGGTTCCAAGCAGGTCACCCCGCACCGCGACGGCGTGGTCATCGACTGGGACAAGACCATGGATGGCTTTGACGAGCGCGTCAAGGACAACAAGGACCGCGAGTGGGACGCCGAGTACCGCGACGAGCCCGCCACGTTCACCACCGAGCAGGCCGAAAACGCCAGCTTCGACGACGTCATCGGGGAGTTCACCACCGGCGGCTTCTCGGGCGCGTCGGGGCAGAACATCAAGCGCGTGGCCGACCAGGTCAACGGTGCCTTCCTCGCCCCGGGCGAGACCTTCTCGCTCAACGGCTACACCGGCCCGCGCGGCACCGCGCAGGGCTATGTCGAGTCCGGCATCATCATCGACGGCCGCGCGGGCGAGGCCGTCGGCGGCGGTATCTCCCAGTTCGCCACCACCTTGTACAACGCCGCCTACTTCGCAGGCATGGAAGATACCGCCCACACCCCGCACTCCTACTACATCTCGCGCTACCCGGCCGGCCGCGAGGCCACCGTGTACGAGGGCGCTATCGACCTGCAGTTCACCAACAACTCCGAGCACCCAGTGATGATTTCGACTAGCTACAGCAACAGCGAAATCACCGTGCAGCTCAAGGGCACCAAGACCGTCGAGGTCGAATCCATCAACAACGGCCGGTGGGCCCAGACCCAGCCGCAGCCCAAGCAGGTCGATGCCGAGGACTGCTCGCCGTCGTCAGGCGCGCCGGGCTTTACCACCTCGGACACGCGCGTCATCCGCAACCTGAGCGGACAGGAAATCTCCCGGGAGACCACCACCACGGTCTACGACCCGCAGCCGATCGTCACCTGCAGCTAGGCAAGAATCAACCACAGCGCGGTCTAAAGACCGCATGAGAAAAGGCAGGGCACCGAGTGGTGTCCTGCCTTTACGCATGGAGCCGGCGACGATGTTGTGCGTCAGCGGAGTTTGTAGCCGAGTTTTGGGAGCACAAACCAGATCAAGAACTGGGAAACTCAATCGCAGATTCCTCAACCCCTATGCAGTCGGAAAATTGTTCCTCATCAGCAATAATGGGAACTAGATATGCGCCTGTTAAGTCAGCATGGGTTAGCGTCGCTCCACGAAAATCTGATTCACTAAGGATTGCATCCGTAAAATCTGCGCCGGTGAAATCTGCTGATTTCAAATTAGCCCATGCCAACATGGAGCCTCGGAATGAGCATCCCCGGCACACGCTCTCTTCAAGGTTGATATCAGTTAGGTCATAATTAGACATATCTCTTCCAGAAATGTCTTTGCCGGCCAAATCAGTAGACCGTGAAATAGGCATTGCTTTATACATGTTATTTAATCTGTGGAGAGTTAATAATCCACTGGGGGCAACGGCCGTCGAATCCTTCGCAATAGGTGGTAACCACTCCGTGTGGTAACCACTCCGTAAGGTTTACCATCCTGTATCTTATTGAAACCAACTACCGTCAAAACATTTTTAGTTTCAAGCTTTCGGCACTTTCTCAGCGGTTCCCAGCCTTTGCAAGAAATGTGATCCATCGGCAATCTGTATTCATACCGGTTGCCAAAATTCTTTATTTTAGGGGCATATTATTTTAGGGGCATATTTTGTCGTAGCCAGAACCGCCCGGGTAGATACACCACTCCGGCGGACTTGACCCGCGGGCATATCGTCCATATCGGCAAAAACCGCATCAACACAATCACCCCTGATCACATCTGCTGCATGCTGCAAGCAATGAAGAAGAACGGACTTAGCGGCCGCATCTGCTAAGCCACATTCTTCACGCTAAGCGGAGCGCTTAAGGACTCGGTACGAGAGGGCAAAATTCCGCACAACCCTCGCGACCGAATGGATGCGTCCCGCGCCAACAGCACAGAGGGGCAAGCCTTTTCTCGTGCCGAATTCGCCGGGCTACTACGTGTCATCGAGGACGGGCCGCTCATGATCCGCGCCCGCTGGATGATGGCATTAACGATCGGGGCAAGTCAGGGCATCAATTCCTCGTTGGCTACCGGGAAACAGTTTATTACTTAGGTTTGCCTCTTAGAGGAAAACCTGTGGAACACGATCCAAATCAAGAAACCTGCAAGGGGAATCACGAATTGGGCAAGACACCACAGGAATATTCGGGTGGTAGAACTTCCGCGCTGCTTCTCCCAAAGGGGAACGATGCTAGCGAGGATAATGCACAAGAGAGGAATTCCTACCCATAGTGCGTCATAAGCAACTGGTATCTCCATTAGATATCCCTACATCCGTTTCCGGCTCCTACATCCGCCATCGATTCGGAGTGGCCGTCGGCATGGCCGGTGAGCTTGATGCACGGTGTGAGCGCCGGCAGCTGATTGACTACTGGAATGTTCTCGCCCAGTTTGAGGCCAACCTCTGAATATGCTCGGCCGACTGGACCGGCCGGTCGTGCACCACTGTTGAGCACTCCGGTGTATGTGTAACCCGGGGTCTTGGTTTCTCCACCTTGGTTGGTGATCTCCACGCTTGTTACTTCGTTTCCTGCCGATCGAATCGATGTGGTTGTCTGTTTCGGTTGAGTAACCTTCTGTTCGACTGCGACGGGATTCATTGCCCTCAAGAAGATGGATTTCTCCTCGTTGGTGAGCTTGCTGTACTCCTCGTTGGGATCAGCAGCGTTCATTACTTGATTCGCTAGCTTCTCTTCCTTGGGGTCTCGGTGGCGTGGGCTGTCCCGGTTGTCAAGCTGAGTGCAGTGAGCGTGGCAAGGGGGGATTGAGAGGAGACGGTGTTTCAGGATTGTCCTTGCTTGTGGATGATTGCGGTTAAGTAACAGGGTATTCTGCATTGCTTTCAAGATCCATAATTGTTCTAAAGGGTCAAGTCCGCCGGAGTGGAGCATACGACGCATGAGGGGTGGGTGCCGTCGGCGGCTACGCACGCGGTGTGGGAAGACCTAGGGAAAGTTGGATAGTTTGGGCCTACCTGCCGTCCTATAAAAAATAAGCCACACCAAAAGGTGTAGCTCATGTGTGGAGCCGGCGACGAGAATCGAACTCGCGCTCTCAGCTTGGGAAGCTGATGTTCTACCATTAAACTACGCCGGCAGAGCCTGAATTGTGCGCCCATTGCTGGGCATACATCAAGCGCTGGGAAACACTCTACACCCTCGCTGACCCCGGGTGAAAACCGGGTCGCCTAGCTGCTAGTAGACTCGGACACGTGCTTTTATCAGATCGAGATATCCGGGCCGCCATCGAGGATGAATCGCTGCAGATCGAGCCCTTCGATGCCAACCTTATCCAGCCTTCGTCCGTGGACGTGCGCTTGGATAAGTACTTCCGCGTGTTCAACAACTCCCGGTACACCCATATTGATCCGAAGGAAGAGATGCCGGATCTGACCAGCCTGGTCGAGGTGGCCGACGGAGACGCCTTCGTGCTGCACCCGGGCGAGTTCGTCCTGGGGGCCACGCTGGAGAAGTTCACGCTGCCGCCGCACCTGGCTGGCCGCCTGGAGGGCAAGTCCTCCTTGGGGCGGTTGGGCCTGCTCACGCACTCCACCGCGGGCTTTATTGACCCCGGCTTTTCCGGGCACATCACCCTGGAGTTGTCGAACACGGCGAACCTGCCGATCGTCCTGTGGCCGAACATGAAGGTCGGCCAGCTGGCGATCTTCAAGATGACCTCGCCGGCGCAGGATCCCTATGGCAGTGGGGCGCTGGGCTCGAAGTACCAGGGCCAGCGCGGGCCGACGCCGTCGAAGTCCTACCTGAACTTTCGCTAAGGTTTTAGGATCCGGCACCCAGATTTAATCCTGTGTTCAACTCGGGCGCTTAAGATAACCGCTTATGCGCATGACTGTGATTGGCACCGGATACCTGGGTGCGACGCACGCCGCTTGCATGGCCGAGCTCGGCCACGAGGTTCTCGGCGTGGACGTGGACCAAGCAAAAATCGACTCCCTGGCAGCGGGCAAGGTTCCCTTCTACGAGCCGGGCCTGCCGGAGGTACTCGAGCGCAACTTGGGCGGCGGGACGCTGAGCTTTAGCACCGATTACGCCGCGGCCGCCGAGTTCGCCAACGTCCACTTTTTGGGCGTGGGCACCCCGCAGCGCCACGGTTCCTACGCGGCGGACATGACCTATGTCCGCACGGTCATCGAAAAGCTGGTCCCGCTGCTCAAAGGCCAGCATCTTATCCTAGGCAAGTCCACCGTGCCGGTGGGCACCGCCGCGGAGCTGCAGCAGATGGCTAACGAGCTGGCCCCGGAGGGCACCGAGGTGGAGATCGCCTGGAACCCGGAGTTCCTGCGCGAGGGCTACGCGGTCAAGGACACCATCACCCCGGATCGCATCGTCATCGGCTGCCGGGAGGGCGAGTCCCGCGCGGAGGAGATTGCCCGCGAGATTTACGCCGAGCCGCTGCGCCAGGACACTCCCTTCATCGTGACGGACCTGCAGACCGCCGAGCTGGTCAAGGTCTCGGCGAACGCGTTTCTGGCCACCAAGATTTCGTTCATCAACGCCGTGTCGGAGATCTGTGAGATCGCCGGCGCCGACGTCGTGGCCCTGGCGGATGCCATCGGGCTGGACGAGCGCATCGGTCGCAAGTTCTTAGGCGCCGGCCTGGGCTTCGGCGGCGGCTGCCTGCCGAAGGATATCCGCGCGTTTATGGCGCGGGCGGGCGAGCTCGGCGCGGACCAGGCACTGACCTTCCTGCGCGAGGTCGACGCCATCAACATGCGCCGCCGTGACCGCGTGGTGGACCTGGCCAAGGAGTCTTTCGCCGGCTCCCTGCTGGGCCACCGCGTGACGGTGCTGGGCTGCTCCTTCAAGCCGAACTCGGACGACGTGCGCGACTCGCCGGCGCTATCCGTGGCCGGCTCGCTGTCCCTGGCGGGTGCGGCGGTGACGGTCTACGACCCGGAGGGCATGGACAACGCCAAGAAGGTCTTCCCGACGCTGGATTACGCCCCCGACGTGGACACGGCTCTTAAGGATACCGAGCTGGTCATCCTGGCCACGGAGTGGAAGCAGTTCCGCGAGCTCGACCCGGTCGCCGCCGGCAAGCTGGTCGCCCGCCAACACATCATCGACGGGCGCAACGTGCTTAATGTGCGTGAATGGCAGGCGGCCGGTTGGGATCTCGTGGCCCTGGGTCGGAGTGTGTAAACGCTGCAATCAGCGTCGTGACCGGCACGGCGCTGACCAGGGAAAGCGCGCCTACCCCGGAGCGCAGTAGCTCGGTGGCGATGACGTCGCTGCTCAAGACCTGGCCGGCGGAGGCATCGGCCGCGGAGATGAGCAGCAATAGTGGCAGCGCCGCACCCGTATACGACAGCACGATGGTGTAGACCATGGACGCGATGTGGTCGCGCCCGACCTTCATGGCGGAGACGAACAGCCGCCACCGCGGCATCGTCGGGTCGATGGCCGCCAGCTCGTGGACGGTGGAGGCCTGCCCGATGGAGACATCGTTGAGCCCGCCCAGCGCGCCGACGATGAACCCGGCCAGCAGCACGCCGACCACGGACAGCTGCGGGAGGTAGAGCAGCAGCTTGAGGTTGTCCTCGGAGGACAGGCCCTGCAGGTGGGACGTCCGGATGGCGATGATGGCCACGACCGTGGCCACGGCCAGGGCGACCAGGCTGCCGGCCAGCGCCGAGGCGGACTTGAAGTTCCAGCCGTGGACCAAGGGGATGGCCACCACCAGGATGGCCGCGCAGGCGATAATCGTGACGGGGATGATGGGCTGGCCCGCGGTGATGGCCGGCAGGAGGAAGAAAAAGACGATGGCCAGGCTGAAGGCCAGGCCGATGAGCGAACGCAACCCGTGCCAGGCGGCGAAGATGAGGATGGCGGCGACGATGACCAGGCCCCAGGCCCACAGGGCGGAGCTGCGCTCGTAGTCGGCGAAAGCGTACTGAGCCTGCCCGTTGGCGGGGTTTTCCGACAGGGTCATGGTGATGTGGTCACCTACCTCAAGTACCGGCTCGCCGGCCACGCCGTAGTGCACCAGCTGAGTCATCTTCCCTGCATCCGGCCCGTCTTCCAGGTCCACCAGGGCGCGGCGGCAAGAATCATCGTGGGCCCCGGCGGCCTCCGCGGCGGTAGTGCGCGGCGGGGTATCAAAGGCCGTGCCGGTAGCCGGGGAAGCGCAGGCGTTGGAATCGACCTGGGTGACGGTGCCGGTCACCCGCTGCTGGTTCAGCGAGTACGCGCGGTCGAAGTCTTCGCTCGTGTCCGGGCCGGTGCTAGGCCAGAGCCAGACGAGCCCCACGGCGGTGGCGGCTACTACCAGCCCCAGCAGACCTAAGAGGAGGCGCTGCCACAGGTTCAGACCGGCCGGCTTTACTGAGTGTCGTGCCATAGCCACTAATAGTAAATGTTTTCAATTCTGTGCGCGCACAAAGTAGCCCCGGCAGCGAAAAATCACTCCGGGGCTGGGACCGTGCTTACCGCGGCTACTGGCGGTAGCTGGCCAGGAAGTTGCCCAGGCGCTCGATGGCGTTGTCCAGCTGGGACGCCCACGGCAGGGTGACCACGCGGAAGTGATCCGGGTCCGGCCAGTTGAAGCCGGTGCCCTGCACCATGAGGATCTTCTCCGAGCGCAGGATGTCCAGCATCAGCTTGGAGTCGTCGTGGATCTCGTAGACGTTCGGGTCCAGGCGTGGGAAGGCATAAAGCGCGCCCATTGGCTTCACGCAGCTGACGCCGGGGATCTCATTGAGCTTTTCGTAGGCGATGTTGCGCTGCTTGAGCAGGCGGCCGTCCGTGCCGGTCAGCTCGTAGATGGACTGGCGCCCGCCGAGCGCAACCTGGATGGCGTGCTGGGCCGGAACGTTGGGGCACAGGCGGGTGCCGGCGAGCAGCTCCAGGCCTTCGATGAAGCCGGAGGCGTGGTTCTTCGGGCCGGTGAGCACCATCCAGCCGGCGCGGTAGCCGGCCACGCGGTAGGCCTTCGACAGGCCGTTGTAGGTAATGCACAGCAGGTCCGGGGCCAGGGAGGCGATGGAGGTGTGCTTCGCGCCGTCGTAGAGGATGCGGTCGTAGATTTCGTCAGCCAGGATGAGCAGGTTGTGCTCGCGGGCGATCTCCACGATCTGCTGCAGCGTCTGCCGGGAGTAAACCGCACCCGTCGGGTTGTTCGGGTTGATGACCACGATGGCCTTGGTCTTCTCCGTCACCTTGGACTTGATGTCCTCGATGGACGGGTTCCAGTCGTCCTCCTCGTCGCACAGGTAGTGCACCGGCGTGCCGCCGGCCAGGGAGGTGGCCGCCGTCCACAGCGGGTAGTCCGGGGCTGGGATGAGGACCTCGTCGCCGTCGTTGAGCAGCGCTTGGGTGGTCATGGAAATCAGCTCGGAGACACCGTTGCCCAGGTAGACATCCCCGACGTCGAAGTGCGGGAAGTCCTCCAGCTCGTAGCGGGTGACGATGGCGCGGCGGGCGGGGATGATGCCCTTGGAAGTGGAATAGCCCTGGGAGGTGGGCAGGGCGGCGATCATGTCGCGCATGATGACGTCCGGGGCGTCGAAGCCGAAGACCGCCGGGTTGCCCGTGTTGAGCTTCAGGATGTTGTGGCCGTCGAGCTCCATGCGCTCTGCCTCGGCCGAGACCTCCCCACGGATGTCGTAGGCGACACCCTTGAGTTTGTCGGATTGGTCAAAAATTCGGCGGTTCGGCGTGGTAGTCATGCCGCAATTGTGCCATCTTTTGGACCGTGGTGACGAAATTTGGGCCGGGAAGTGCCCTAATTGCTGTGCTTCTTGGTGTCCTTGGGCTGGCTCCAGTTGTCCACGCGGCGCTTGGCGAAGTCGAGGGCCTGGCCGGTCAGCTCGCCCGCGGTCTGCTTGTTATGGGCCCACATCAGGGCGCGCTGCTCGGCCTGGGTGGCCAGGATTTCCTTGCGCTTTTGGCGCTCTACCTGGCGCGGGCTGGGCGCGTGCCAGGAGCTGGGGCCTACCTTGAGCACGTAGAGCGCGATCCACAGCACCGGGATGAGCAGGAAGGCGGCGACGGAGGCAGACACCAACCCCACCGCGGCGCCGACCCCGGCCGCGCCGAAGGCGCCGATGAATGCGGAGGTCCCGCCGATGGTCAGCAGCAGGCTGCCGATGAGCCCGGTGGCCAGCTTGGGTTTGCGGCCGGCCTCCCAGGCGCGCTCGACGTCGGCGCGGGAATAGATCTTCGGCTCGGCGATGGGCTGGTCCGGGATGTCGGTAAACAGGGGGACGATGTCGCGGCGGGTGCGTGCGCCCATGACGTAATCGGAGCGTTCCTCGAATTCGTCCACGCTGAGGCGGCCCTCGCCGACGGCCTTGGCCAAAGCGGTCAGGGCGTCGTTGCGTTCGGCATCAGACAGGCGCAGGGAATCGTCGTAGCTCATACCCAAAAGTCTATCCGTTCTTGCCGCCGCCGTCGCCATCCTGTGCGACACCATCCCCAGTAGCCTCAGCTCCAGAGGACTCAGACCTATCCGCCTCGGACCCCTGTCCGTTGTGGCTGGCCTCGTGGCGCTTGAGGTTCTCGTGTTCGGCGTTGTCGCGGTCGCGCAGCTCGGCCAGGGAGGTCGGTTCGGAATCATGCGCCGGGGTCTGTTCCACGACGCGCGCACGGTAGGTGGAACGCTTGCCGGTGACCGGGTCCTTTTCCTGGCACAGGCTGGCCAGGATGGGGAAGATGAGCACGGTCAGCGCGCCGCCGGCGATAAAGAGCGAGGATTGCTCGTTGTCCATGATCCCGGAGCTGACCGCGATGGAGGTCACCGCCACGATGATCGGCAGGCCGGTGGCCGCGTAGAAGGCGACTTGGAGGCGCTCGCGGACAGTCTCGATTTCGGAGCCGGTGTGGTGGAGGTTCTCGCGCAGGAAGACTGGCAGGCCGCGGGTGATGAGGATGAGCAGCGGGATGCTTACTACGAGCAGTGGGCGGCTGGTGATGACGTTCCAGTCGATCGACATGCCGGAGACCACGAAGAAGACGGGGATGAGCATGGAATAACACAGCACGTCCAGGCGGTGCTCGAGGCGCTGGTGGAACTCGTTGGGGATGATCTGGTGGAAAATCATGCCCGCGGCGAACGCGCCCAGCACGATGTCGAGCTCGAAGACCGCGGCCACCGCCATCAGCACGGCGAGCACCAGCATGATGAGCCGCAGGATGGTCTGGTTCGTCGAACCGGCGCCCTGCAGAAAGGCGTTGCGCACCAGCGGCATGGCCTTGGCGACCAGGCCTGGCACCATCGCCAGGGCCACCGCGATGGCGAAAAAGCCCAGCAGGATGAGCCCGGTCTGCCAGGTAGAACGCGTGGACAGCAGCAGCGCCATCGCCAGGATGGGGCCGACCTCACCGATGGCGCCGTGGATCATAACTGAGCGCCCCACCTGGGTGCCCATCATGCCGTTCTGCTTGAGCATAGGCGTGATGGTGCCCAGCGCCGTTGAGGTCACCGCAATGGCGATGACGATGGCCAGCGGCAGGTTATCGAAGTGGAAGATCGCCCACGCACCCAGCAGACTCGCCGCCAGGCACAGCGCCCAGGTGGAGGCCGCCGTGCGGGCTTCCTTGGACTTCAGCGAGGCGATGTTGATTTCGAAGCCGGCCAGCAAGAACAGTGCACCGACGCCAATCTCGCTGAGCATCTCGATGCCGGGGTCCTCGTGCGCCAGATCCAGCACCGACGGGCCGATAATCATGCCGAAAATCAGCAGCAGCGGCACCGCCGGCAGCCGCCGCCCAGTCATGAAGGAAACCAGGGGCGCGGCCAGCGCAGCGGCCATAATCCACGCGAAGGAGACCAGCGAATTCGTAATTCCTTCGTCACTCGCCGCCAGAATCAGGGCGGCGCCGGAGTCGCTATTGAACACCTGCTATACCTTAGCCGGAACAGGCCTTTTCCCAGAACTCCAGCAGCCGCGCGCAGCTCACTAACGATGCCGCCGCAGCCGACGCCTCCTTAGTCGTCCTGGTCGGCGTCTGCCTCAGTGTCCGATTCAGCATCCGATGTCGAGCCAGCAGCCGGGGCCGAAGGAGCAGCGGGCGCTGCGGGTGCTGCGGGTGCGCTCGGCGCTGCCGGCGCTGCCGGCGCGGAAGGTGCGGCAGGTGCCTGGGGAGCAGCGGGTGCAGAAGGAGCTTTCGGTGCTCCAGGGGCGGCAGGAGCGCTTGGCGCGGCTGGCGCACTTGGGGCCTTCGGCGCGGTCGGGGTCGATGAAGCAGGTGCTGCCGGGGCTGCGGGAGCAGAGGGCGCGCTCGGGGCACTAGGCGCGGCAGGTGCCTGGGGTGCTGCGGGAGCACTAGGAGCGGCCGGGGCTGCAGGCGCACTTGGTGCAGTTGGTGCAGCCGGAGCAGAAGGCGCGGCCGGTGCTTCAGGCGCTGCTGGTGCCTTGGGTGCCGAAGGCGTAGCGGGTGCGCTCGGGGCGCTAGGTGCGGCAGGTGCCTGGGGAGCTGTGGGTGCAGAAGGAGCCTTCGGTGCAGCCGGGGCTGAAGGTGCGCTGGAAGCTGCGGGCGCGCTAGGTGCGGCCGGAGCAGAAGACGCAGACGATGCCGGGGCAGCAGGTGCCTTCGGCTTAGAAGGCGCGGTCGGCGCGGAAGGTGCCTTTGGAGCTGCGGGAGCCGAAGACGCGGGGCTTGCCGGGGTGGCAGGAGCGCTCGGCGCACTTGGTGCAGCGGGAGCGCTAGGTGCTCCCGGAGCAGAAGACGCAGGCGATGCCGGGGCAGCAGGTGCCTTGGGTACAGAAGGCGCAGCCGGCGCGGAAGGAGTGTTCGGGGCGGCCGGTGCCGTCGGAGCGCTAGGAGCAGCGGCTGGTGCGGCCGGCGCGGTTGGAGCGCTCGGGGCAGTGGGGGCACTGGGTGCCGCGGGCGCGCTAGGTGCTGCCGGGGTCTTGGAAGCAGGCGCCGCTGGGGCTGCCGGCTGTGCCGGCTTGGCGGTTTCGGTGTTCGCTGTTTCTGCTGTGTCGGTCGTGTTTTCGGTGGCCTGGTCGGTCTTGCGGGTCAGGCGGATGGGCTCGCCGAAGAAGGCCTTGGGGCGGGCTGGCGGCAGGGTGCCGTCGGCATCGGTGGCGATGGAGCTGCGCAGCATCTGGGCGACGTCGGTGACGGGGGTCTTGCCCTCGTTGAGGGTCTTGACACCGCCGGTGAGCATGACGTTGCAGAAGGGGCAGCCGGTGGCGATTTCCTCGGCGCCGGTGGAAAGGGCTTGCTCGGTGCGGAACTCGTTGACGCGGGTGCCGAGCTTTTCTTCCATGAACATGCGGGCGCCGCCGGCGCCGCAGCAGAAGGCGGAGTCGCGGTTGGCGTCCATCTCGTTGACCTTGACGCCGGTGGCCTCCAGCAGCTCCCGGGGCGGGTCGTAGACCTTGTTGTGGCGGCCTAGGAAGCACGGGTCGTGGTAGGTGATGGGCTTGCGGTTTTCCGCCGTGCGGGGCACCGGCTTGAGCAGCCCGTCGCGCACCAGGCGGTTGAGCAGCTGCGTGTGGTGGAAGACGTCGAAGTGGCCGTCGAAGTCCGGGTACTCGTTGCGCAGGGTGTTGAAGCAGTGCGGGCAGGTGGTGATGATCTTGCGCTGCCCGGCGGGCACGCCCTCGAAGGTCTCGTTGAGGGTGGCGACGTTTTCCTGGGCCAGCATCTGGAACAGGAACTCGTTGCCGGCGCGGCGGGCGGGATCACCCGTGCAGGTCTCCCCGGTGGCGAGCACGCCGAATTTCACGCCGGCGGTGTGCAGCAGATCGACGACGGCGCGGGTGGTGACCTTGGCGGCGTCGTCGTAGGCGCCGGCGCAGCCGACCCAGAACAGGTACTCCAGGTCCGCGAAATCGGTCTCGTCCTCACCGATGATGGGGACCTCAATGCCGTCGGCGCGGGCCTGGTCCACCCAGGTGCGGCGCTCAGAATTGTTGCGGCCCCACGGGTTGCCTTTAGTCTCCAGGTTCTTGAACAGGCCGGTCAGCTCCGAGGGGAAATCGGACTCGGCCAACACCTTGAAGCGGCGCAGATCCGCGACGTGGTCGAGGTGCTCAATGTCGACCGGGCACTGGTCCACGCAGGCGCCGCAGTTGGTGCAAGACCACAGGACATCGTCATCGATGACCCCGGCCATGGACAGCACGTCCACGCCCGCGTGCGGGTTGTAGTTATCCACCGCGGCCGAGCCGAGGTCCATGACCAGCTTCTTCGGCGACAGGGGCTTGTCGGTATTCCAGGCCGGGCACAGGTCCTGGCAGCGCCCGCACTCGGTGCAGGTGCCGGTGTCCAGCAGCAGCTTCCAGCTGCCCGGGGTGAGGTCTTCTTCCAGATCCGGGGTCGGCAGCTTGCCCAGGGCCTTCTCCCCATCCGGGTTGCGCTGGAAGAAGATGTTGAAAAACGCCAGGAAGCGGTGCCACATCACGCCCCAGGTGAACTGGCGGGAGATGAACACGATAAACGCCAGGCCGGTCAGCAGCTTGAACAGCGCGAAGGCCTGGATAAGGCCCGGGGAGGCCGGCAGCAACTGCGAAAGCGGGAGGCTGACAAAGTCGGTAGCCCAGCTCCCACCGCCGTAGGTAGCGCGCTTGGAGGCCTTGACCAGCAGCATGCCGAGTCCCTCGGAAAAGACGATGGCCTCGACCAGGTAGGCGCTGGTGGTCTGCGAATTATAGAAGCGGCTGCCCCGCTCAGTATGGCCCAACTTCAGGCGGACGGCGACGAGGAAGCCGATGCCCAAGACGGTGCCGAGCGCCAGGACCTCTTCGAGGAAGTGGTAGACCGGCCAGTCGCTCAACAGCGGCCAGCCGCCGGCCGGGTTGAAGGCCTGGATATAGGCCTCAAACCAGACCAGGATGCCGAAGAGGAAGCCGATCATGACCAGCCAGTGCGCGGCGTTGACTAGCGGGCGCCCCTTGAAGTGGGCGTGCCCGAAGACCTCCACCAGCACGCGGCCCAGGCGGCGCAGCGGCTGGTCGAAGCGGTTGAGCTGGGTGGGCCCGCCGGAGCGGATGAAGGTAAACCTGCCCCAGGCGCGGTAGCCGAAATACGCCCAGACGGGCAACGAGAGGACAACGGCGATCCAGCCGGCAAGCATGGGCGGGCTCCTTCATTGGCTGCGGATAAGTCAAGGGGGAAAGTACCTAACCTAGCCTAAAGGGTAGGGCGTGGAATCAAGATTTCATATTCATCCGCCAGTAGGCGCCGCGCCGGGCGAGCAGCTCGAAGTGGCTGCCTTGCTCGACGATGCGCCCGTTGTCCATCACGATGATGACGTCCGCGTCCCGGATAGTAGAGAGCCGGTGCGCGATGATGAACGAGGTGCGGTTGGCGCGCAGGGCGTTCATGGCGTCCTGGACCAGCATCTCGGTGCGGGTATCGACCGAGGAGGTCGCCTCGTCCAGGATGAGCAGCGCGGGCTGGGCCAGGAAGGCGCGGGCGATGGTGATGAGCTGGCGCTCGCCGGCCGAGACCGAGCCGCCGTCCTGGTCGATGACGGTGTCGTAGCCATCCGGCAGCGAGTGCACGAAGCGGTCCACGAAGGTGGCCTGGGCCGCCTCGATGACCTCCTCGTCGGTGGCGTCCAGGCGCCCGTAGTGGATATTGTCCGCGATGGTCCCCTTGGACAGGACCGCGTCCTGGAGCACCATGCCGACCTGGCTGCGCAGCTGCCCGCGGGAGAGCTCGGCGGTGTCCGTGCCGTCGAGGAGAATCCGCCCGGAGTCGATGTCGTAAAAGCGCATGATGAGGTTGACCAGCGTGGTCTTGCCCGCCCCGGTGGGGCCGACGATGGCGGCCGTCTGGCCGGGCTCGACGCGCAGGTTGAGGCCCTCGATGAGCGGGGTGTCCTCGTCGTAGGAGAAGCTGACGTCGCGGAACTCGACCAAGCCGCGGGCGCGCTGCGGCGAGCGCCCCTCGGCCGGCGCCGGCTCCGGGGATTGCTCGTCGGCGTCCAAGAACTCGAAGACGCGCTCGGCCGAGGCGACGCCGGACTGGATCTGCTGCATCATGCCGCCGAGCTGGCCCAGCGGTTGGTTGAACTCGCGGGAGTACTGGATGAACGCGGTGGCATCACCCAGCGTCATCTGCCCGTGGGCCACGCGCAGGCCGCCGAGGACGGCGATGGCCACGTACGACAGGTAGGAGACGAACTGCATGATGGGCATCATCATCCCGGACAGGAACTGCGCGGAGGCGCTGGCCTCGTAGAGCGCGGTATTGCGGTTATCGAATTCCTCCCGCATGGCCTGGGTGCGCCCAAAAATCAGGGACAGCTCCTGGCCGGTGAAGGACTCCTCGACCTGCCCGTTGAGCTGGCCGGTCGAGCGCCACTGGGAAACGAACTGGCGCTGCGAGCGGGTGCCGATGACCGCCATGATGACGCCGGTCAGCGGGATGGCCAGTAGCGCGACGAGCGCGAGCTGCCAGGAGACCGTGAACATCATGACGGTAATACCTGCCACGAGCAGGAGGTTGTAGAACAGCTGGGACAGCGCCTGCTGCAGGGCCTGCTGGACGTTGTCCAGGTCGTTGGTGGTGCGCGAGAGGAGGTCGCCACGCTGGGTGGTGTCGAAGTAGCTCAGCGGAAGTGCGTGGATCTTGGCCTCGACGTCCTGGCGCAGCTTGAAGACTGTGTCCATCACCAGGCGGTTGAGCACCAGACCCTGCCAGAGCTGGAAGGCGGAGGAGACGACGTACATGCCGATGACGATGAGGATGAGCTGGCCGAGCTTGGTGAAGTCGATCCCGCTGCCAGGCACCAGATCCATCGCGGCCGCCATGTCGGCCATCCGGTCGTGACCGGTCTGGCGCAGGCCCTCGACGGCCTGCTCGGCGCTGAGGCCGGCGGGCAGCTGGCGCGAGACGACGCCGGAGAAGATGACGTCCATCGCGCGCCCGAGCACCCGGGGCGCGTAGACAGTGAGGAAGACGCAGCCGACGGTCAAAAGCCCCACGAAGGCGAGCTGCCACTTGTACGGCGCGAGCAGACCGACCAGCCGCGTGGCCGAGGGCCAGAAGTGCTTGGCCTGGCGGGGCGCGGCCCCGGACCAGTCGTCGCCGGAGACCTGGGACTCGAGGGCCGCCAGCTCCGCGTCGGTGGGCTGGGAATCGGTGGGCTGGGAGGTGGAAGGAGTATCAGCCATGGTTTAGGTCCTCGCAGTCTCTTGGGATTCGACGATTTCTTGGTACGTCGGGGAGGTGGTGAGCAATTCTTCGTGGGTGCCGCGGGCGACGATCCGCCCGGCCTCGAGCACGAGGATCTGGTCCGCGTCCTGGATGGAGGCCACGCGCTGGGCGACGATGATGGTGGTCGCCTCCCGCGTGCGTTCCTGCATGGCCTCGCGCACGCGGGCATCGGTGAGCACGTCCAGGGCCGAGAAGGAATCATCGAAGAGATAGACCTTGGGGCGGGCGACCAGCATGCGGGCGATGCACAGGCGCTGGCGCTGGCCGCCGGAGACGTTCGTGCCGCCCTGGGCGATCGGCATGTCGAGGTCGTCGACGAAGTCGGCCTGGGCGATGCGCAGGGCGTCCCACAGGTCGGCATCGCTAGCTTCCGGGTCGCCCATCCGCAGGTTGCTGGCCACAGTGCCGCTGAACAGGTAGGGCTTCTGCGGGACCATGCTGACGCGCTCGACCAGGGCGGCCTGCGACATCAGCGCGGCGTCCGCGCCGTCGATGAGCACTTGCCCGGAAGCCGGCAGGTAGAGCCGCGGGATGAGCGAGAGCAGCGTGGTCTTGCCCGCGCCGGTCGAGCCGATGATCGCGGTCGTGCGGCCGGGGTGCGCGGTGAAGCTGATGTCGCTGAGCACGGGCTCCTCGGCGCCGGCGTAGCTAAAGCTCACGTTGCGCATCTCGACGGTGCAGCCGGAACCCGCGGCCGGCGGGTCCTGCGGGGTGGCCGGCTCGTCGATGCTGGGCGAGTGGGCCAGCACCTGGGTGATGCGCCGGGCGCAGACCATCGCGCGGGGGAACATCACGGCCATGAACGAGCCCATCATGACCGCGGCGAGGATCTGCAGCAGGTACTGCAGGAACGCGGTCAGGGAGCCGACGGCGACGTCGCCGGCCTCGACGCGGTGGCCGCCGAACCACAACACCGCACCGGTGGCGACGTTGAGGATGACCGTGATGATGGGAAACATCAGCACGAAGAGCTGGCCGATGCGCAGCGACAGCTGGGTCAGCCGGCGGTTGTCCTCGGTAAAGCGCTCGGTCTCGAAGCGCTCGCGCACGAAGGCGCGCACCACGCGAATGCCGGCGATCTGCTCGCGGACCGTGCCGTTCAGCGCGTCCAGCTGCAGCTGCATGCGGCCAAACAGCGGCACCAGCTTGGCGATCAGGAGTCCGATGACCACCAGCAGCACGCCCACCGAGACCCAGACCAGCCAGGACAGCCCGGCGTCCTCGCGGATGGCCATGATGACGCCGCCGACGGACATGATCGGCGCGGTGATGATGAAGTTGAGCGCCATCAGGTAGACCATCTGCACCTGCTGCACGTCGTTGGTCGCCCGGGTGATCAGCGTCGGCGTGCCGAAGTGGTGCAGGTCCTCGGAGGAAAATCTGGTGACCTTCGCAAAGACCTCCCGGCGCAGGTCCCGGCCCAGCCCCATGGCGGTGCGGGAGCCGAACCAGACCGCGGCGACGGCGGTGAGCACCTGGACTAAGGCCACACCCAGCATGATGGAGCCGGTGCGCCAGATAAAGGGCACGTCGCCGCGGGAGACGCCCTCATCGATGATGCTGGCGTTCAGCGAGGGCAGATAGAGCGTCGCCGCAGTCGAGGCCGACTGCAGCACGAGCACCGCGATGACGAAGCCCACGTAGGGCTTCGAGCGGCTCATAATAATTCGGATAAGTTCCACGCAGGCAATAGTAGCCTAAGGCGGGACACCCGACTGGGTGGGTGCAAGTCGCCGGGGATTTACTGCCTGTGCAGCGCTAATGTCTCAAGTGGTCCGGGCCGGTGGGGAATCTAAAAGCCGGGGATCCTAGAAGCACAGCGGCGCCAGGCTGGCGCGGTTGATGACGGCGTCCCAGTCGGTGGGCGTCGTGGGTTCCGCGGTCGTCGCGGCGGGGTGGAAGCAGCCCTCCCAGGTGGTAATCGCCAGGCCGCGGGCGTGGAGCTCAAGGACCAGCAGGTCGGGGTCGGGGTGGTTGCTCAGGGCGTGCAGCTCGCGGTGGGTGATGTCGCCGTCGACCCCCACACGCACGTTGCCGATAAGCCGCAGGTGCGGCGTGCCGTCAGCGGCCGTGCCCGAGGCGGCGAAGTGGCGCAGGAACCCGAAGGGGGCGGGCCGGGAGGAGATGAGGTCGACACACATGCCGGCCCCGATGAGTCGTTCCGTGGCGGAAAGCGCGGCGGGGCCGTCGCCGATGACAGCGACGCGCGAGCCGAGGGCGCTAGGCATGATGACCTCCTTAGTGCAATTCGTCTAGACCGTACTGTCTGTAAATATAGTCCGAGCGGTTCAGTATGGGGACAATTATATTCTGCCCGTTCCCCAAGTACAGCGCCCCCACGGCCGTCCGGAGCTGGAATTTCTGCTGCACGAACCGCCCGCATTACCTAGAGTAAGGTGCACTGACCCCAAAGGAGCGCACTTAAAATAATGACAACAAACGTGAACTTGCTGGGTGGTGGTAAGAATTATCGCGACGCCAGCCAGAGTCCGGAAGGAACCCGGGACACCGCGCCGCTGTCGCCCGCGGTAGCCGCCGCCAACGAGGAGCTGGTGGAGCGCTGGGCGGACAAGCTGTATAACGCCAGCGCGGAAGAGATCATGGACTTCACCGTGAACCACGCGCCGGGCCGCGTGGCGGTGACCATGTCCATGGAAAACACCGTGCTCGCCGAGCTGGCCCACCAGGCCGGGCTCGACGGGGATCTGCTCTTCATCGACACCGGCTTCCACTTCCCGGAGACCCTGGAGACCGCCGACGCCGTCGAAAAGCGCTACCCGGACCTGCCGCTGCGCCGCATCCGGCCCCTGCTGACCCCGGAGGAGCAGGACGAAATCTACGGCCCGCGCATGTACTCCTGGGACGTGGCCTCCTACAACCGCATGCGCAAGGTGGAGCCGCTGAACATGGCGATGGACGACTACGTGGGCTGGATTACCGGCCTGCGCCGGGCGGACTCCGAGCACCGCGCGGAGGCCCCGGCGCTCAGCCTGGACCGCACGGGCCGGCTCAAGATTTCGCCGATGATTACCTGGGACCTGGATGACACGGACGCCTACATCCGAGACCACGATCTCATCATCCACCCCCTTACCCTGCAGGGGTACCGCTCCATCGGGTGCGCGCCCCTGACCTTCCCCGTGGCAGAGGGCGACGACGCCCGCTCGGGACGAGTATTCGCTGACGGCAAGACAGAATGCGGGTTACACGAATAATGACTGCACTTTCCCCACACCTGAAAGATCTAGAAAACGAATCCCTCCACATCCTGCGCGAGGTAGCCGGCCAGTTCGACAAGGTCGGGCTGCTCTTTTCCGGCGGCAAGGACTCCGTGGTGGTCTTCGAGCTGGCGCGCCGGGCCTTCGCCCCGGCCACCGTGCCCTTCGAGCTGCTTCACGTGGACACCGGGCACAACTTCCCGGAGGTCATCGAGTTCCGCGACCGCCTGGTCGAGGAATCCGGCGCCCGCCTGCACGTGGCCAAGGTCCAGGACTGGATCGACCGCGGCGACCTGCAGGAGCGCCCCGACGGCACCCGCAACCCGCTGCAGTCCGTCCCGCTGGTCGAGACCATCGCCGAGCGCGGCTACGACGCCGTGCTGGGCGGGGCGCGCCGCGACGAGGAGCGCGCCCGCGCCAAGGAACGCATCTTCTCCGTGCGCGACTCCTTCGGCGGCTGGGACCCGCGCCGCCAGCGCCCGGAGCTGTGGAACCTCTACAACGGCGCCAAGATGGCCGGGGAGAATATCCGCGTTTTCCCCATCTCCAACTGGACCGAGTCCGATATCTGGGAATACATCGGCGCCCGCGGTTTGCAGCTGCCGGATATCTACTACTCCCACCAGCGCGAGCTGTTCAACCGCAACGGCATGTGGCTGGCCCCGGGCGAGTGGGGCGGGCCGGCCGAGGGCGAGGAGCTGGTGACCAAGACCGTGCGCTACCGCACCGTCGGCGACATGTCCTGCACCGGTGCTGTTGAGTCCACCGCCTCCACCCCGGACGAGGTGCTGGCCGAGATTTCCATTTCCACCCTGTCCGAGCGGGGCGCGACCCGCGCGGACGACAAGCTATCCGAGTCCGCCATGGAAGATCGCAAGAAGGAGGGCTATTTCTGATGCCTACCACCCAAAGCCCGTCCCCGGTCCAGGGAGTGGATCAGCTCAAAGAGCGCGAGACGCTGCGCCTGTGCACCGCCGGTTCCGTCGACGACGGCAAGTCCACCTTCGTCGGCCGCCTGCTGCACGACACCAAATCCGTGCTGGCCGATCAGATGGAGTCCATGGAGCGCAGCAGCGCCGACCGCGGCTTCGACGGCATGGACCTGTCCCTGCTGGTCGACGGCCTGCGCGCCGAGCGTGAGCAGGGCATTACCATCGACGTGGCCTACCGCTACTTCGCCACGGACAAGCGCACCTTCATTCTGGCGGACACCCCGGGCCACGTGCAGTACACCCGCAACACCGTCACCGGCATGTCGACCTCCCAGGTCGTGGTGCTGCTTATCGATGCCCGCCACGGTGTGGTCGAGCAAACCCGCCGGCACGCCAACGTCGCGGCCCTGCTGGGCGTGCGCCACGTCATCCTGGCCGTCAACAAGATCGACCTGGTCGACTACGACGAGGCGACCTTCCGCGCCATCGAGGAAGAATTCGGCACCCTGGCCGAACGCTTGGGCCTGACCGATACCCAGGTCGTGCCGATCTCCGCGCTCAAGGGCGACAACGTGGTCGAGCCCTCCACCCAGATGGACTGGTACTCCGGCCCGACCGTCTTGCAGGCGCTCGAGGACGTGCCGGTGGCCGGCGGCCGCGCCGAGGATCTGGACTTCCGTTTCCCCATCCAGTACGTCATCCGCGAGCACGCCAGCGACTACCGCGGCTACGCCGGCCGCGTGCAGGCGGGTTCCATCGCCGTCGGCGACACGGTGACCCTGCCGGAGGGCCGCACCAGCACCGTCACCCACATCGACACCACCGATGGGGAGGTAGAGGCCACCCGCGCCGGCGAATCGGTCGTGCTGCGCCTGGCTGACGACGTGGACCTGGCCCGCGGCGACCTCATCGCCGGCACCGACCGGCCGGAGGCCACCCGCGAGTTCGCCGCCACCGTCGTCGCGCTGACGGAAAAGGACCTAAAGCCCGGCCCGATGGTCAAGCTGCGCTACGGCACCGCCGTGGTCAAGGCCCGCATCACCCAGGTCGAGCGCATCTTGGATTTAGACGGCGTGGCCGACCAGGAAGATCCGGAGGCGGTCACCCTCAACGAGATCGCGCACGTCGTGGTCCAGACCCCGGTCGAGCTGCCGGTCGAGGACTACGCCGCCCGCGGCGCGGTGGGCAACTTCCTGCTGGTGGACCCGAGCACCGGCAACACCCTGGCCGCCGGCTTCGTGGGCCGGCGCCTGCGCTAGCCGGCCGGCGTCCCCGGGTCAGAAGGGCACCTGTTTAAACGAGGGGCCCATCGGCACGAGCTCGGTGTCCACAATGTGGAACCCGGCCAGGGAGTCGAGGAAGCTGAAAAGCTCCGTCTGCGAGTCGGCCCAGAGGTTGGCCACCAGCTGGAAGCGCCCTGTCGTGGCGGCTACGAATTGTGTGGAGCCCGAGGCGGAGAGGGCATCGCCGAGCGCGGCGATGTGCCCGGGGGCGACTTTGAACCAGGCCATGGCATCCGCGATATGGGTGGTGGCCTGGCGGGGGATGTCCGCCTCGAAATAGAGTATCCCGGACTCCACCAGCTTTTTCCGGCGCCGGTAGGCGGTTGCCTGATCCACGTGGGCGGCCTCGGCGAGCTCCACGGAGCTGGCGCGACCGTTAACGGCTAGAGCAGCGAGAATGCGTTTATCGGTGGCATCGAGGGCGGCGAAGGCGCCGGAGTTCGCGACCGGGATTCCCCAGATCTTCAGCAGCTGGAAAGTCTCGACCTGGTCGAAGGGTAGCGAGGTCCGCAGCTGGTCGAGGAGCGGTTCCTTGCTCTGGGCGGGCGTGGCGAAGCCGCACATGAGCTCCCCGCGGTGGATGGCCATACGGATCCACCGGGTGTTTTTGCGCTCCACGAGCTGCGACCCCAGCTTTTCCAATTCTTGGGGAGAGCCATAAAGCCGCGCCAACCAGGCGATGGAGGCCGGCGACGCTGCCGCGGTTCGGCCCACCACCCTGAGAATCCCGTTGGAGGTGAGCCGGTGGTAGCGCCGCGCGACGGTCCGCGGTGCCGAGTCCAGCTGCGCCGCCAAGTCCGCGAAAGAAGCGGTGGGGGCGCGCCGCAGGGCAGATAAGAGGCGATGATCGAAGTCGTCCAGGGCGGACGGGGATATGCGCACGGCGGCTCCTCGTAGGTGTGTACAGATGCCATTCGGGGTGATTATCCCCGTAGCTTCCAGCGTAGTCCGGTTCCCGTGGCGGAACTAGGCAGCATCGAGTGAAAAAGTAACGGATATATGCTGCATGAAAGAAAAATGGCTCAAACTATGCCTTAATAAGCGTCTTTATGCACCGGTTCCTTAGTGTCGCTTCCAGATCATTTAACCCAATCGAGCCACTAAGGATGGGAGCAGACTTATGGAAGGACAAAAGCACCAGGAAAGGCCGCAGGCGGGGGTCAGCGCGGTGCCGGGGATCTTGATTGCCGTCGCCGGCTTTTCTTGCCTCGTGGTCACCCTGCTGCAGTCGATCGTCGTTCCGGCGATCCCGAACTTGCCGGGCATCCTCGGCACCTCCGGCACGGCGGTGTCCTGGGCGGTCACGGCGACGCTGCTGGCCGGCGCCGTGGCAACCCCAATCATCGGCCGGCTGGCCGATATGTACTCGCGCAAGACGGTCATGCTGGTGACCATCGCGGCCGTTGTCGCGGGCTCCATCATCGCGCCGCTCGGCAACATCGCGACCCTCATCATTGGTCGTGCTCTGCAGGGCATCGGCTCGGCGCTCATCCCGGTGGCGATGGCCGAGATGCGCTATAGCCTGCCACGCGAAAAGATTGGCTCCGCCCTGGCCATCTTGAGCGCCACCCTGGGCATCGGCGGCTGCGTGGGCATCCCGCTGGGCGGAGTGCTTTTTAACTCCTTCGGCTGGCAGTCCATGTTCTGGATCGCCGCCGCCCTATCGGTCATTTCTTTCGTGGCAGTGGGGGTTTTCGTTCCCTCTTCCCGCGGCGTGGCCGGCCGATTCGACTACGGCGGTGCGGTGTGGCTGGCGCTGGGGCTGAGCGCCTTTTTGACCGCGCTTTCCCAGGGCGCGGCGTGGGGCTGGGCCAGCCTGCCGACCGTCGCCCTTTTCATCCTGGCGGTGGTGTTCTTCGCCGCCTGGATCCGCTGGGAGGTCCGCCAGGAGTTCCCGCTGGTCAACCTGCGCACTACCACCTACTGGCCGGTGCTGCTGACCAACCTCGCCTCGATCCTGCTGGGCATCCTAATGTTCACAAACCTGCTGCTGACCACCCTGGAGCTGCAGAACCCCACTACGGAGGGCGGGCACGAGTGGAGCGCCGCCGCGGCCGGCCTCGTGATGCTGCCGTCCGCCGCCGCCATGTTGCTCGTCGCCCCGGTCAGCGCCCGGCTCGCGCAGGCGCTGGGGGCGCGGATGGTCATCACCATCGGTTCCGTCATCACCGCGCTGGGCTACCTCTGCCGCCTGGTTATTGACTTCAACGGCGGGTGGATCCTTGTCTGGGCGACCGTGATTTCCATCGGCGTGGGCATCGGCTACGCCGGCCTGCCGATGATGCTGGTCGATCATGTCCGGGCGGCGGAGATCGGCTCGGCTAACGCCGTGAACGCCCTGATGCGCTCCATCGGCATGTCGATTTCCTCCGCGCTGGTCTCCGCCGTCACCGCCGCGCTCATGGCAGAACACAGCCCGAGCGCAGCCGCCCTCAACCTGCTCGCAGTAATCGGCATAGTCTTGGGGGCAGCCGCAGTTGCCTTCGCCGCCGCAGCGCGCACTCCCCGCGGCGCTCGTGGGCAGGAATAGGCCAATAAACACCGACAGTTAGGACGGAAGTTGATGCAGCACGAACGAGTTCTCGACGCCATCGATACGCACGCGCACGTCTACCCGGACGATTACCTGGATTACCTCGGCGCGCACGGCGCCCCGGAAGGCAGCACCGAGATCGCCAAGGGCATGGGCGCTGATTCCGGTAGCGAGGACATGCAGGCGCGGATCGAATGGATGGATAAAGCCGGGGTCAAGGCCCAGGTGCTCGCGGTGACTCCGCAAAGCCCCGCGCTGCCCGAAGCCGAACACGCCGCTTATGCCGCGCGCATGATTAATCAGCGCTATATCGACATCGCGGACCAGTACCCGGGCCGCTTCTATAACTACGCGGCCCTGCCACTCCCGCACGTCGACGCGACCTTAAAGGAACTGGAGTGGATTGAAAGCTCCGGCCAGTTCTGCGGCATCGGGCTGCCGACCCTGCTGGCGCAGCGTCCTTACCTGTCGGAAAGCTACCTCGACCCAGTCTGGGACTTCCTCAACGAAAAGGGCGCGGTGGTCAATATCCACCCGACCGGCTGCGGCGTGAACTCGAAGTGGCTGCTTGATCAGCACCTGGAGTGGGTGAACGGCGCACCGGTCGAGGACGCCACCGCCACGTTGGAGCTGCTGAAAGCCGATATCCCCCGCCGCTTCCCGAAGATTACGTTCCACGTTGCGCATCTGGGCGGCGACCTGCCTATGCTGGCGCAGCGGATTGAGGACAACTACGAGGACTGGGACGCGTTCCCGGCATCGCCGAACGCGACCTTGCGGCAGTTCTATTTCGACGCCGCCAACTTCCACGAGCCCTCGCTAGCGCTCGCCGCGGAAACCTTCGGACTCTCGCAGCTGATGGGCGGCTCCGATTTCCCGTATTTCCAGCAGGAAAAATACGTCCGCGCCTTCGACTACGTGCGTAACTCCCGCTTCAGCGAGGAGGAAAAGGAACAGATTCTGTGGTCCAACGCCGCAAACCTGCTTAAGCTCGCGGATAGCGCCCGGACGGGCCAGAGTGAGGAGGAATAATGCTGGAAAACTACCGCGATCGGATCGGAGGTCCGGCGGCGCTTGTCGATGCCGCAGCGGACCACGGCGTCGCCTTCTTCGACGAGGTCGTAGACCGCCACACCAAGACGATTGCCTTCGACAACGTGGACGTGGCCTTGGGCCGCGGGGTGAGTATTAAGCCCGCCGACGTGCGCCGCAAGCTACTGGATCAGGGCCGCGGCGGCTTCTGCTTCGAGCACGCGGAAATCATCCACCAGGCCTTGGACGAGCTAGGAGTAAACCACCACCGCTTCCTGGCCCGGGTGCTGCTCAGCGGCAGCCAGGAGCCGGGCGCGGCCACCCACTGCGGCAATATCGCGCATTTTGGTGGGGAGCGCTACCTCATCGATCCCGGCTTCGGCGGGGGAACGCCCACCGTGGCGGTTCCCTTCGACGGCACGGAACGCGCCGGCTTCCGCCTAGTGCCCGCGGCCGACGACGACCCGCGCGCGGTCGACTACATCCTGCAGTCACGCACCGAGGTCTCCGAGAAACATCCCACGGGCTACAAGGACGTCTACGGGATCTGCAACTGGCACCCTAAGCCGGCGGATCTGGACATGGCCTGCTGGTATGCGGCCACCCGGGAGGGCGAGATGTTTACCGGGAACCTCGTCGTGGTGCGCCGCGGCGAGGGCACCGAGTCCATCTTCAATGCCAAGCTGAAAACCGCGCAGGAGACCCGAGAGCTGAGCGACCCAGAGGATCTGCGCGGCGCGCTGCAGCAGCATTTCGACATCGACGTGGATCCGCACCAGGCAGCCACCCTGTGGCAATTCGCCCACCAGGGCTGAGGCCGCGGCGTGATTGTGGAGGCGCGGATGCGGGCTAAACCCGAGCCGCCGTGCTAAGTCACTTGGCGTCCAAGTAAGATCGAAAGTATGAGATGCATTGCTGATAAACCGCTGTTTGTGGCTGCCGTCGACGCTGAAGCGGCGCACGTCCCTGACGACGCCGCACTGCTGATTACCGGCATTGGGACGCTGCCGGCCGCAATCTCCCTGACGGAGGTTCTGACCGAGGCCCGCCTGCGTGACGAGATGCCCTCCCGGGTGGTCAATATCGGCACCGCCGGCGCCCTACACGACGGCCTGGCCGGCGTCTTCGAGGTGGACGCGGTTACCAAGCATGATTTCAAGCTGGAGGTCCTGTCCGACCTCGGCAAGTACCTTTTGCCCGAGCGCATTGAGCTGCCTACCTCCGGGCGCCTGCCGGTGCGTTCGCTGGCCACCGGCGACCTATTCGTCTCTGATACCCAGACCCGCAACCGCCTGGCCCAGGAGTCCGCGCTGTGTGACATGGAGGGCTACTCCGTGGCCGCGGTCTGCCAGCGCTTCGAGGTGCCCTGCACCCTGCTCAAGCAGGTCTCCGACCCGGCCGACGAGTCCTCCGTGGGCACCTGGGCCGGCGTGCTGGACCGCGGCGCCCGCCAGCTGATGTCCGCCGTCACCGACTTGGGCCTGCTGCCGCGCTAGCCTAGCCGTCTAAAACACAACAATGCCCGGGCCGGTCTAAACCGACCCGGGTATTAGTGCGCGCGCAGCTGGGCTGGGGCGGCCAGGTGCTTAGCGCTGTGGACTCATGGACTGGAAGAGCTCGGCGACCTTCTGGCGCGGGGTGGGGGCGTCGCTGTCGGAGTCTTTATCCTTTTGCTTCTCGCCGGTGGAGATGTCCAGCTCGTCCGGGGCGATCTCGCCGGAGCGCAGGCCGGTCATCTCGGCGTAGTAGCGCAGCATGACGGTGATGGTCGCGGCCACCGGCACGGCCAGGAAGGCGCCGATGATGCCGGAGAGGGTAGAACCGATGGTCACCGACAGCAGGACGACGGCGGCGTGCAGGCCCATGGCCTTGGACTGCAGCAGCGGCTGCAGCAGGTTGCCCTCGACCTGCTGCACGATGACGATAAGCGCCAGCGCCAGCAGGGCGTTGGTCAGGCCGTTGGAGACCAGCGCGATGATGACGGCCAGGGCGCCGGCGGTCACCGCACCGATGATCGGGATGAAGCTGGCGAAGAAGGTTACCACGGCGATGACGAAGGCCAGCGGCACCTGCAGGGCCCACAGGCCCAGGCCGATGAGCGCGGCGTCCACGAAGGCCACGGCGGCCTGCGCCTGGATGAACCCGGCCAGGGTGGCCCAGATGCGGGAGCCCAGCTCCGTGATGTGCCAGCCGGCGGCGGAGCCGGTGTACTTGCGCAGCCACGGCAGGAACTTGTCGCCGTCCTTGATGATGAAGAACGTCACGAAGAGCATGATGACGAAGGCCACCAGGATGGAGCTGGCCGCGGAGACACCGGTCATCACGCCGGTGGCGATGTTGCTGGCCTGGCCCTTGAGGAAGTTGACCGCGTCTTCCATGACGGATTCGAGCTGCTGCCCGTCGACGTTGATGGGGGATTCTTCGACCAGGCGGCCCAGCTCATTGATGCCGCTTTCGGCCTGGCTGACCAGGGTCGCGCCCTGGTTGGAGACCACCGGGGCCATCGCGGAGAAGATGCCGACGAAGATAAGCAAGAATGCCAGCAAAGTGGTCACCGCGGCGAGAGCGCGCGGGAATTTGTGGTGGCGCAGCCAGGCCGCGATGGGAAAGAGCACGGTGCTGACCAGGATGGCCAGGATGACCGGCAAGAGCCCGACCCAGATAAAGCGCAGGAGGTAGCCGACCACGGCCACGCCCGCGATGACAGCGATGAGCTGCAGCGAGGTGAGCGAGGCGGACTTCAAGTCCGCGCGCAGGACCTGGGCCTTCTTGTCCGGGTCGCCGGGCGTATCGCGCGCGGTCTCCCGGCCCAGGCCGTGGTCGTCCTGGCTGACCAGGGTGGTGGTCTGGTCCTTCTTAGCGTCCTGTTCAGCGTTTTCCTTGGCCGGTTGGGCGTCCGCCTGGCGGGAGGCGGACGCCTGTCCGGTGCTTATATCGTCATGCTGGCTATCCATAGGAACCAACTATGCCATACAAGCGGCGGCCGCGGAAACGCTGGTACCGCCCCTAGCGGCGGATATCGCCGATTTCGCGGATGATGCCGAAGCGGTGCATGGTCACGGAGACGGCCTGCTCCAGCAGGTACGGCAGCAGCTCGCGGCGGCCATCGGCCAGGACCGGCTGGTCGAGGACGACCGAGTTGGACTTGACCGCGGCCTCCTGGACCGGCTCCTCCACCGCGCCGAGGGCGCGGATGCGGGCCGAGGACATCTCGGCGACCTCGTTGGCGAACTCCTCGGCGCTGGCGGTGCGGGCGCGGAAGCCCATGTCACACAGGTCCGCGGCGATATTCGCCGGGGCCGAGATGTCGATCGGGGTGCCGGTGATGGCGGTGGCCAGCAGCTGGCGGGCCACGTCGCGGACCTTGTAGCCCTCGCCGACGCGGACGGACAGGGCCGACAGCAGCGGGCGGTAGCGGAAGATATTGGCCTCCGAGATCAGGGCCGTGCGGTCGTGGTTGCGACCGAACTCTTCCTGCCAGGCCAGCTGGTCCAGCTCCGCGGCGCGCCACAGCCAGGCGGCGTCGCCCTCGTCCAGCACGGAGTCCAGACGGTCGGTCCACTGGCGCAGCTCGCCGGCGATGTTGGCCTTGATGTCCACGTCGCGGGCGCGCAGCTCGCCGTCCTCCCAGGTGCCCATCTGCGGCACGTAGTTCGGGCCGCCGGCCTTGGCGCCCGGGCCCATGACGGACTTCTTCCAGCCGCCGAAGGACTGGCGCTGGACGATAGCGCCGGTGATGCCGCGGTTGACGTAGGCATTGCCGACCTCGACGTGGTCGATCCAGTAGTCGATCTCCTCGTCATTCAGGGAGTGGATGCCGCCGGTCAGGCCGTAGCCGGTGGAGTTCTGCCACTCGATGGCCTCCTCCAGGGTCTCGGCGTGCATGATGCCCAGCACCGGGCCGAAGCACTCGTTGAGGTGGTACCAGGAGCCCGGCTGGACGCCGTCGCGGATGCCCGGGGACCACAGGGTTCCCTCCTCGTTGAGCTTTTCCGGCTTGATGAGCCACTTCTCGCCCGGCTCCAGCTGGGTCAGGCCGCGGTAGAGCTTCTCGCTCGGCGGCTCAGCCAGGCCGTTCATGGTGGTCTTGACCTCGTAGCCCGGGCCCGGGATGAGCGTGCGCACGGAGTCCAGCAGCTGGTTGCGCAGGCGCTCCGAGGTGCCGGCGGCGCCGACGAAGATCACCAGGGAGGCGGCGGAGCACTTCTGGCCGGAATGGCCGAAGGCGGACAGGTACAGGTCCTGGATGGCCAGATCCGGGTCGGCGGCCGGGGTGATGATGAGAGCGTTCTTGCCGGAGGTCTCCGCCATCAGGTTCATGTCCGGGCGCCAGGAGCGGAAGAGCGCACCGGTGTCGGAAGCGCCGGTCAGGATGACGGCGTCGACGTCCGCGTGGGAGATGAGCGTCTTGCCGGCTTCGCTTTCATCGGTGTAGACCAGCTGGACCAGGTCGGTGTCCAGGCCATGCTCCTTCAGGCCGGCGTGGATGGCCTCCACGGCCACCTGGGCACAGTGAACCACCTGCGGGGCCGGCTTGATGATGACGGTGGAGCCCGCCGCCAGGGAGGACAGCACACCGCCGACCGGGATGGCCACGGGGAAGTTCCACGGCGGGGTCACCACGGTCACGCGGTTCGGGGTGAACTTGGAGCGGGCCTCGTCCAGCAGGCGCGCGGAGTGCGCGTAGTAGGTGGCGAAGTCGATGGCCTCGGAGACCTCCGGGTCGGACTGCGTCACGGTCTTGTTGGCCTCGTGAGCCATGACGCTGACCAGGCGGCCGCGGTAATCGGCCAGGCGGTCGCCGATGGTCTCCAGGACCTCAGCGCGCTCGTGGCCGGTCTTGGAACCCCAGTCCTCGGCCAGGGTCTTGGCCTTGGCCACGGCGGTTTCCACCTCGGCCGGGTCGGTGACCTGGGTGACGGTGTGCTCGCCCGGGTCGGTGGACAGCCACTTCAGGGCCCACTCGCGGTTGGCCTGCAGTGCCGGGTCGGTGTCCGGCTCGTTGACGAAGCGGCCGGTGACCGGAGCCTGGCGGCCCTGGCCCTCCTCGGCGGTGCGGTCCTGCTGGCGGCGGGCGCCGGCGAAGGTGTCCCAGCGGTCTTCCACGGCGCGGCGGAAGCGGGCCTCCTGATCCTGCAGCGGGGTCAGGTGATCGCTGCGGGCCTCGTCCGGGGCGAACAGGGCGTAGAGGAAGTTCTGCGGGGCGGAGTTCTCCTCCAGACGGCGGACCAGGTAGGACACGGCTACGTCGAAGTCTTCCATGTGCACGACCGGGGTGTAGAGGATCTGACGGCCGCCGAAGACCTTGCGGACGGCCTCCTGCTGGGCCGGGGACATGCCCTGCAGCATCTCGGAGTCCATCATGTCCATCACGCCGCGCTTCTTACCCAGCTCCGCGGCCAGGGCGGCGGTGTAGAGGTTGTGGGTGGCCACACCAATCCGGACGGAGTCAGCGAATTCTTCGCGCAGGATGTAGTCCAGCAGGCGGAAGTAGTTGGCGTCGACCTCCGGCTTGGTGATGTAGGGGGCGACCGGCCAGCCGTGGACTTCGCCCTGGACGTGCTCCATGGACAGGTTGGCGCCCTTGACCAGGCGGATCTTGATCTTGGCGCCGCCTTCGGCCACGCGCTGCTTGGCGAACTCGGCCAGCTCCTGCAGGGCCGCGAAGGTATCCGGCAGGTAGGCCTGCAGAACGATGCCGGTTTCCAGCTCCTTGAACTCCGGCTCGCTGAGCAGTTCCTTGAACAGGCGGATGGTCAGGTGGAGATCGTGGTACTCCTCCATGTCCAGGTTGATGAAGACGTTCGGGCTGCGCTTGGCGGCCTCCTCGTAGAGGGGGCGCAGGCGCTCCTTGAGGCGCTCGACGGAGCCGTCGATGTCCCACGGGTTGAGCTGGGCCACGATGGAGGAGGCCTTCACGGACACGTAGGTCACGCGCGGGTTGCGGATAAGCGCCAGGGTGCGCTCGGCGCGGGAGCGGGCCTCGTCCTCGCCGAGGACGGCCTCGCCCAGCAGGTTCAGGTTGAGCTGCTCGCCGGACTCGGCGGCCTTGTCCAGGGTCTTGTTCAGGGCGTCGGACTCAGCGTCGACGACCAGGTGGCCGACCATCTGGCGCATGCGCATGCGGGCCAGCGGCATCACGAGGTTCGGCAGGATCGGTCCGAAGAAACCTCCCAAGCCGATCAGGGAGGCGTTAATCTTGCCGAGGAAGGCCGGATCGAAGTTTTCGTTAATCTTCTTCAGCGCGTGAGCTGCGACCTTGTCGTCTTCCGGGCGCATAACGCGGTCGACGAAGTCCATGGTGAACTTCACGCCGTCGGTGTCGCGCAGCAGGTCCGCGAGCTGCTCGGTGGCCTGGTCTTTCTCGTTGGCGCTAGCGGCGAGCCAGGTGCGGGCCTGGCGGACGGCGGATTCGACGATGGCTTCGACGTCGTCGGATTCGGGCAAACGGGTGTTGGCAGGAGAAGTCATAGTGGTTCTACCTCTTTGTGCGGTGAGACCCGGGCCGGTAATGGTGGCCCGCTGCGGCTATCCCCAGCTGGCATGCGGGTTAGTCGAGCGTCCCGGGTCTTACCCGGGCCGGGTGGAAATGGAAAGTGTTGTTTAACGCTTCCGCCGCGCCAAACGTCGCCCCAACAGGGTTGGGGCAGAAGTCTCTGGCGGGGAAGCAGCCATACGCTTGCCGTGCACGCGGGTGCGCGTGCCGCAGGTTGGACCAATCTTTTGGCGGAGTGTGCCGGCTATCTATACGGGAGGCCGGTCACTCGCGCGGCGAATCCGCGCCAGAAAGACGTTCAACGCTCACCTTCCTTACCTGGCTAGAGGACAAAGAGATAGAACTAGGTCTGGAGCTAGCACACAGGCACTAGAGCTAAGACTAAGACTCGTGGTTGCGGACGCCCCGGGCGGAACGACCGTTATGTTGTGCAGCCACCCTACTCCCTTTGTGACCTAAGCAACCACAAGCGGGTGGGTGTAATACTGCTTGCTATTGCGGTCATTATAAGAGACCCACACAACTGACGCTAGTGGGTAGGCGAAATTGCCCGATGGGGGTAGAAAGGTTGATTTGTTTCCCCAGGAAGTTCCGACCTAGGGGGTAGGTCGGGGCTGGGCAGCTTTACTGGCCGTAGCCGGCTTTGAGCGCCTTGATGGCGAGATCAAGACGGGACTTGGCCTGGAATTCGGCCAGTAGGTAAGAGATGTATTTCTTAATCGTGCCGTCGGCGTAGCCCGTCGATGCCGCGATCTCCGCGTTCGACTGGCCCTCGCACAGCAGCTCCAGTACCCGCAGCTGCGCCGGGGGAACATCGTGATTGTCGAGCGCCGCCGTCGGCCGCATAGTGGTGGTGTTCTGTAGCTCCGGAAGGTGCTCAACCAGGCGGGTCAGCGACTGCGGCGTGACCACCGTGCCGCCCTTCACGGCTTCGCGCACCGTTTCCAAAATATAGGCGGGCTTCGAGCTCTTCAGGATATAGGCGGCCGCCTTGTGGGACATGACGTCCAAGAGGGTGTCGTCATTGTCCATGGCGGTCATCGCGATAAAGACCGGGGGATTGTCCATCTCCCCGACCTTGCGCAGCAGCGTCGTGCCGTCCATTTCCGGCATGTGAATATCTGCCACGATGACGTCAAAATCTTGCTCCCCGAGCAGAGCAAGGGCGGCTTTTCCATTTTCGGCGGTAGCGCCCACCTTCATGTCGTCCGCGCTAGCGAAGTAGTGTCCTAGCGCTTCGAGTACCAGCGGGTCGTCGTCGACGACCAGGAGGTTAATTACCGACCCGGGCAAAACGGGGACGGGCAGCCGAAGGCCTTTTCGGCGAGGGACTCGTACGGAGCGACGGTAACCGGTGCGTCCTGGGAGCCAAGGGCGGGGGCGCCGCCGATCAGCTGCGAAGAGAGGAGCAACGGTGCGAGGAAACCTGCGAGAGCGTTCATTGGGGTCCTTTCCAGGGATGTCTCTAGAGAGTGTTCGAGATGATAGCAAGCGTTAGCATAACTTAGCTCAATGATAGCCGCCAAGGTTATGTGAGATCACCGACGTGTATAGCTATGTGGTGGAAGAGACAACGTGACCTCCCAGTTGCCGTCGTCTTCCGCGCTGCTGAGCTTGGCGTCGATAGTGGTGGCGATCCGGTGCATGGACGCCTGGCCGATGCCCGAAGACATGGCGTTGTCAGCCACCCGGGACGTAGCGATCGGGTTGGAAATCGTCAGGCTGATCCATCCCAGATAGGGCCGGACGGTCAGGCTAATCTCTGCGCCGGGCGGGGAGTATTTGACGGCGTTGATGCACGCCTCGTTGACGATGGCGGAGACCGCGTCGAGGACGTCCTGGCTGAAGCTGGGATCGAAGTCGTCCAGCATGATCGTCGTATTTGGATGCCGGTTTAGTTTTTGGAGTCGGGCGGCTTCTTCGGTCAGCAGCTTCGCGAACGTGGTGGGCTTCTTGCCGGTCTTGTCGCCGATGCCGAGGGCCGACTGGGGATCGTCGTTGGAGCTGCGCAGCACGCTAGTCAAGGCGCGGATCTCCGACATGGTCGCGCGCATGGAGTCGCTGAGCTCGTCGAGGCGCTCGGCCAGCTTGGGGTCCTTGGCGTACTCCAAGCTCAAGGCCTCCAGTTGCATGGTGTTGACCGTCATGCTGGACACGGCCGAATTGTGCAGCATTTCGGCGAGATCGTTCTGCCGCCTCCGGACGTCGCGGTCCCATTCCACCATGGCCGATTTGTAGCGCCGCGCCGAGTGTCCGTAAGCGCTGCCGATGACGATGCCCAGGCTGACGTACATACCCCAGGTAGCAGCCGTAGGGAGGTTGACGGTGGTTTGGTCTGAGACCGGATCGATGAGCCCGGCGACCCACATCGTGAGCCCGGCGCCCGCGGTGAGCCACACCCGCCCGTGGTAGGCCACGATGGCGACTAGGACCGGAACGATGAAAACACAGCTGAGATACGTGTTGTGCGTGCTGAGCGAGGCGCCCATCCAGACGATGAGGAAGAGTGCCGTCATGGCTAGGGGGTAGCGGTAGGCCCCCACGGTCGCGCAGCTCAGCGCGATTCCCAATACTACGGAGACCAGTTGGAGTTCCGGCGGCTCCATGGTGGCTCCGAGCAGGCTGAGTATTAGACAGAAGGCGCCCACAAAGATAGCGGCCCGCTCGAGCGTCATGACGGATCGGAGCTTGCGCAGGGCGGGCAGGGGTCGTAGTGCCGACATGCGGACTCCTTTGGCGAGCGGAACAAGGCGTGGTTTTGACGAAAGTTCTGTATGCAACGTTAGTCCGTGAAGGAATCGTCCGAGATATGGGGAGTCGGATGGGCCGAGCTGGTGTGGCGGGGTGGGCGGCCAGTGCGGGCCAGGTGGCATCGTTAGCGCTGGTGTGCCGGTGGGCCGTGGCCGGGCTGAAGATAGAGGAACCCCCGCCGTCCGAGTCTGTCCCATGCGACGCTCTTTTGGGGAGCGGCGCGAACTCGGGCGGCGGGGGAAGTTCAGTGAAAGAGTCTCGTGCCTCTGTTTAGTGGAGGTTTAAGGCTTACTCGGAAGCAGCCTCGGTGGACTCGGCAGCCTCAGAAGCGGAGTCCTCGGAGGAGGACAGGCCCTCGAAAGCGGAGGACAGGCCCTCGCCCTCGGAGCCCTCGGAAGAGCTGTCGATCAGGCCGGAGATGCCCTTGATGAGCTGCTCGAAGTCGATGGCGGAGCTGAGGTCGGTCAGGAAGTCGAACATGAAAGTTCCTTTCGGTGTATAAGAATCTGAGTCTCTCGAGTAGGAGCAGCCCGGGGTGGTCGAAAAACCAGCCAGTCCCGTTGCTGTTGCGACCGTTCCCGGCTGCTGTGCTTTACAGTCTGCCGAGTTTTGGGCCTGCTGCCTATCCTCTTTCGGATACTTGTTGGAGGTAACTTTCGGACACGCTCGCGGAACCGAAGGTGGACGACGTGCTCTGAGCTGGGAAAACGGGAAATTTTTAAAAAGTTGAGTCGAGTGGGAACAACTTTGACGGGTGGTGCGTTGTGTAGATTGAGTGGCCAGCACTCAGGTTTGGAACAACTTGGAGCAAACTTCTGTTAGAGTGGCTGACGTACTCATCAGAAGTTGAGCCACAGGCAATCAACTTACGAGAAACAAACACTTAGAAGGAGTAAAGAACTATGGGACGCGCAGTAGGTATTGACCTCGGTACCACTAACTCGGTGGTTTCCGTACTGGAAGGTGGCGAGGCCACCGTTATCGCTAACTCGGAAGGCTCCCGCACCACCCCGTCCGTCGTGGCTTTCGCCAAGAACGGGGAAATCCTGGTCGGCCAGTCCGCTAAGAACCAGGCGGTGACCAACGTCGACCGCACCATTCGCTCCGTCAAGCGCCACATCGGCACCGACTGGACCGTCGACATTGATGACAAGAAGTACACCCCGCAGGAGATCTCCGCCCGCACGCTGATGAAGCTGAAGCGCGACGCGGAATCCTACCTGGGCGAGGATGTCACCGACGCGGTCATCACCGTGCCGGCTTACTTCGAGGACGCACAGCGCCAGGCCACCAAGGAGGCCGGCCAGATTGCAGGCCTGAACGTCCTGCGTATTGTCAACGAGCCGACCGCGGCTGCACTGGCTTACGGCCTGGAGAAGGGCGAGCAGGAGCAGACCATCCTGGTCTTCGACCTGGGCGGCGGCACCTTCGACGTCTCCCTGCTGGAAATCGGCGACGGCGTCGTCGAGGTCATGGCCACCGCCGGTGACAACTCGCTGGGCGGCGACGACTGGGACCAGCGCATCGTTGACTGGCTGGTCGAGAAGTTCAAGAGCGCCCAGGGCATCGACCTGACCAAGGACAAGATGGCTCTGCAGCGTCTGCGCGAGGCCGCGGAGAAGGCCAAGATTGAGCTGTCCGCTTCCCAGCAGGCCAACATCAACCTGCCGTACATTACGGTGGATGCTGACAAGAACCCGCTGTTCCTGGACGAGACCCTGACCCGCACCGAGTTCCAGAAGATCACCCAGGATCTGCTGGACCGCACCAAGGCTCCGTTCAACCAGGTCATCAAGGACGCTGACATGTCCGTCGGCGATATCGACCACGTCGTCCTGGTTGGTGGCTCCACCCGTATGCCGGCCGTGTCTGACCTGGTCAAGGAACTGACCGGCCGCGAGCCGAACAAGGGCGTTAACCCGGACGAGGTCGTCGCCGTGGGCGCTGCCCTGCAGGCCGGCGTCCTGCGTGGCGAGGTGAAGGACGTCCTCCTGCTGGACGTCACCCCGCTGTCCCTGGGTATTGAGACCAAGGGTGGCGTGATGACCAAGCTCATCGAGCGCAACACCACCATCCCGACCAAGAAGTCCGAGACCTTCACCACCGCGGAAGACAACCAGCCTTCCGTCCAGATCCAGGTCTTCCAGGGTGAGCGCGAGATGGCTTCCGCCAACAAGCTGCTGGGTTCCTTCGAGCTGGGCGGCATCGCTCCGGCACCGCGTGGCGTTCCGCAGATTGAGGTCACCTTCGACATCGACGCCAACGGCATCGTCTCCGTGTCCGCCAAGGACAAGGGCACCGGCAAGGAAAACACCATCAAGATTCAGGATGGTTCCGGCCTGTCCCAGGAGGAGATTGACCGCATGGTCAAGGACGCCGAGCAGCACGCCGAAGAGGACAAGAAGCGCCGCGAGGAGCAGGAGACCCGCAACAACGCGGAATCCACCTCCTACCAGACCCGCAAGTTCCTGGACGAGAACTCCGACAAGGTCTCCGAAGAGTCCAAGACCAAGGTGACCGAGGCTGCCGACGCCGTCGACGAGGCCCTCAAGGGCGACGACATCGAGGCTATTAAGTCCGCCGTGGAGAAGCTGTCCACCGTCTCCCAGGAGATGGGCAAGGAGATCTACGAGGCACAGGCTGCCGAGGCTGGCCAGGAAGGCCAGGCTGGTGACGCTGGCGCCCAGGGAGATCCGAACGTCGTCGACGCTGAGGTCGTGGACGAGGACACCGACAACACCGACAACAAGGATGGCGACAAGTAATGACTCAGTTCAACGGAATGCCGGATAACCCCGGCGACCCGGACAACACCGATCCGGAGGCTACCTCGGCGGACCGTGCTGAGGAAGCTGCCGCCGAGGCTGCCGATGCCCAGTCGGCCGAAGCCGCGGACGCCCAGGCCGACGCGGAAGCGGACGCCGCCGAAGAGGCCGTGCTGGATCCCACGCTCGAGGCAGATGTGGACGAGGCCCTGGACGACGTCGAGGGCGACGTCGACCCGGAGGCGGCCGCCGAGCCGAACCTCGAGGCACAGCTGGCCGAGCGCACCGAGGACCTGCAGCGTCTGAACGCGGAGTACACCAATTACCGCCGCCGGACCGAGCGTGAGCGCCAGGGCGTTATTGACAACGCCAAGGCCCAGGTCATCGCCCAGCTGCTGCCCATCCTCGACGACCTCGAGCTGGCCCGCCAGCACGGGGACTTGGAGGAAGGCCCGCTGAAGTCGATGGCCGACAAGCTCAACAACGTGCTGCAGGGCCAAAAGCTCGCCGCCTTCGGCGAAGAGGGCGACGCCTTCGACCCGGAGATCCACGAAGCAGTTCAGGATCTCTCCAGCGGTGACGAGAAGGTGCTGGGCACCGTCTTGCGACGCGGCTACCGCGTCGGCGACCGGCTGGTACGCAACGCGATGGTCATCATCGCCGACCCCAGTGATTCGTCCGCATCCGCGGATGAGGCGGAAGGCGGCGCGGACTCGCACGGGTCCGAGCAGAGCTAGTTCCTAATGGTGGCGTCGGGGGAGGTTATCCTCGGCGCCCCTTTTATTTAGTCTTAGATAAAATTTTTAGTAAACATATAGCGAGGCTGAGAAACACTATTTCACCTCGAAAGGAGGAGATGCCCAGTGAGCGCTAAACCAGAATGGGCAGACAAAGATTATTACGCGGATCTGGGGGTCTCCTCGTCCGCGAGCGCTAGCGAGATTAAGCACGCCTACCGCAAGCTAGCCCGGGAAAACCACCCGGACGCCAACCCGGACAATCCGGAGGCGCTGGAGAAGTTTAAGAAAGCCGCCGAGGCGTACGACGTCCTCTCCGATGAGAAGGAACGCAAGGAGTACGACGATTTTAAGGCCATGCTGCGCAGGGGCGGCGGCTTCGGCCGGGCAGGAGGCGCCGGATTTCCCGGCGGGTTTCGCCAAACGCACGGGGCGCAAGACTTCGACCTCTCCGACCTCTTCGGGAACTCTGGACAAACTGGAGGCGGTGGTTTTGGGGATATCTTCAGTGGCGTTTTCAACCGCGGCGGTGGTGCTGGCCACACAGCTCGGCCGACGCGCGGGGCGGACGTCGAAACGGAAATAACCCTCGAATTCCGCGAGGCCGCCAAGGGCAGCACCATCCCGCTGCAGCTCAGCGGCGAGGCCCCGTGCACCACCTGCCACGGCTCGGGCTCGAAGACCGGCCACACCACCACCTGCACGAAGTGCAACGGCACGGGCTTTACCTCGGAAAACCGCGGTAGCTTCGGGTTCTCCGCGCCCTGCCAGAACTGTGGCAGCACCGGGCAGACCGTCACGGATCCGTGCGAGACCTGCAACGGCACCGGTACCGTCCACCGCACCCGCTCTATTACCGTGCGCATCCCGGCCGGCGTTATTGACGGCCAGAAGGTGCGCCTGGCGGGCCAGGGCGAAGCCGGGCCCAACGGCACCCCGGCCGGCGACCTGTTCGTTTCCGTGCACGTGAAATCCGACCCGGTTTTTACCCGCAAGGGCGACGACCTGGAAATCACCGTCCCGGTCTCCTTCGCGGAGCTAGCGTTGGGCGACACCATTACGGTGCCGACCCTGGATAGCCCGGTGCGCGTCAAGGTCCCGGCGGGCACGCCGGACGGCCGGACGCTGCGCGTACGCAACCGGGGTATCCCGACCCGGGGCGGCAAGTCCGGCGACCTGCTGGTCACCGTCCAGGTCAAGGTTCCCAACAACCTGGACGCCGCCGCCTCCAGCGCGCTGCGCTCCTACGCCCAGGCCGAGAAGGACTCCGGGTTCAACCCCCGCGCCGGATGGGCCGGGGACACCACACGGAACTAGGAGGTGAAAAGCTATGAGCGAGTTTTCTAGCATGTACGTCATCTCCGTGGCAGCAGAACTGTCCGGTATGCACGCCCAGACGTTGCGTACCTATGACCGTCTCGGGCTGGTCACCCCGGCCCGCACCAGCGGCGGCGGCCGCCGCTACTCGGACCGCGACATCTCGATGCTGCGCAAGATCCAGAACCTGTCCCAGGAGGACGGGGTCAACCTGGCCGGCATCAAGGCGATCATCGAGCTCACCGAGGAACGGGACAAGCTGGCCGCCGAGCGCGACGAATTGGAAAACGAGGTCGCGCAGCTGCGCGCCGAATTACAAAAGCGCGGAAACCAGCCGCAGCGCGGCGAGCTGGTCCACGTGCCGCGCTCGACCTCCGTGGTCATGTGGTCCCCGCGCCGCGGCGGCAAGCACCGCCCGGCCTAAGCGCCTACGTTTGCGTGTTGTTTAGGCCGCGCCGTGTGCGTTGTGCGCGGCCAAGTCAATCCCTGTTCCCCGACTCCGGGGGCAGGGATTTTTGCTTGTCCCAACTGGTAGTTCGTAGCAGGAAAGGATCACCCCCTAGCGGCAGCCGGGCCGACTGGATATGATGGCGTGCAAGATTTCGTGACTGGGCTCACTAAGTAGAGCTTGGTGCGAAGGTCTTCACATAAACCACACTCCATGCCGACTACCAGTTGAAGGACTCCACACCATGACGCAGTACGCAAACCCCGGTACTCCGGACGCAATCGCCAACTTCCGCGAGCGCTATGACAACTACATCGGCGGGCAGTGGGTCCCGCCGGTCGATGGCGAGTACATGGACAACATCACGCCGGTGACCGGCGAGGTCTTCTGCCAGGTCGCCCGCGGTAAGGAAGCGGACATCAACCTGGCTATCGATGCCGCCGAGAAGGCCTTCGAGACCTGGGGCAAGACCTCCCCGGCCAAGCGCAGCCTCGTGCTGCTGCGCATCGCCGATCGCATCGAGGAGAACCTCGAAAAGATCGCCGTCGCCGAGACCTGGGAAAACGGCAAGGCCGTGCGCGAGACCCTCGCCGCGGATATCCCGCTGGCCGTGGACCACTTCCGCTACTTCGCCGGCGCCATCCGCGCCCAGGAGGGCGGCATCTCCCAGCTGGACGAGAACACCGTGGCCTACCACTTCCACGAGCCGCTCGGCGTCGTGGGCCAGATCATCCCGTGGAACTTCCCGCTCCTGATGGCCGCGTGGAAGATCGCCCCGGCCCTGGCCACCGGCAACTGCATTGTCCTCAAGCCCGCCGAGCAGACCCCGGCCTCCATCCTCTTCCTGCTCGATCTTATCGGCGACCTCCTGCCGGAGGGCGTGCTCAACGTGGTCAACGGCCTAGGCGACGAGGCCGGCGCCGCGCTGTCCGGCTCCGACCGGATCGCCAAGATTGCGTTTACCGGCTCCACCCCGGTCGGCAAGATCATCAACAAGACCGCCGCGGACAAGGTCATCCCGGTCACCCTGGAGCTCGGCGGCAAGTCCCCGTCGATCTTCTTCCCGGACATCATGGACGAGGACGACTCCTACCTGGAAAAGTGCGTCGAGGGCTTCGTCATGTTTGCCCTGAACCAGGGTGAGGTCTGCACCTGCCCGTCGCGCGCGCTGGTCCACGAGGACATCGCGGACAAGTTCCTGGAGCTGGCCATCGAGCGCGTGAAGAAGATCAAGATCGGACACCCGCTCGACACCGAGACCATGATGGGCGCGCAGGCCTCCCAGGAGCAGATGGACAAGATCACCGAGTACCTGAAAATCGGCCCGGAAGAGGGCGCCGAGACGCTCATCGGCGGAAACGTCAACCAGCTCGACGGCCTGGAAAACGGTTACTACATCGAGCCGACTGTCTTCAAGGGCACCAACGACATGCGGATCTTCCAAGAGGAGATCTTCGGCCCGGTGCTGTCCGTGGCGACCTTCAAGGACTTCGACGAAGCCATCCAGATCGCCAACGACACCAACTTCGGCCTGGGCTCCGGCGTGTGGTCGCGCAGCCAGAACATCTGCTACCGCGCTGGCCGCGCCATCCAGGCTGGTCGTGTGTGGATTAACCAGTACCACAACTACCCGGCGCACGCTGCCTTCGGCGGTTACAAGGAGTCCGGCCTGGGTCGCGAGAACCACCTGATGATGCTGGACCACTACCAGGAGACCAAGAACATGCTCGTGTCCTACTCCGAGAAGCCGACGGGCCTGTTCTAAGCACCTCCTGTCTTACCTCGCGCGATGTCGCCGAGGTGGGCGAAGAACCGGGGATCCGAGAAATACGCGCCGTGATCGCCGTACACCGGCTCGGGCCAGGGCCGGGCCCCGAAACCGCGGCTGGTGGGATCGGGACCGTGGATCCCGCCCCACGGTGAGGCGACCGCGTCGATCGGATCCCCTTTCGCCGTGAGCGCGTGCACCTGCGGGTTGTGGCCGTGCAGGCGGTAGTCCTGCGCGTTTTCGGCCACCGCGCCGGGGCTGCCCAGCAGGACCAGGTCGTCCGCCGCCAGGCCTTCCGGCTGGGTGGCGGCGGAGCCGGCGACGACGCTGCCGTAGGAGTAGCCGACCACCGTATGCCGCGCGTCCGGGTAACGCTGCCGCAGTGAGCGCTGGAAGCGGGCCAGGTCGCGGCCGGCGCGCTGGGCGGGCTCCGCGTGGACCCCGTGCGCGAGGCCGGGAGGGGCGGCGTAACCGGCCCACGCGACGGCCGTCCCGCCCGTGGCCTGGGCTATCTGGCGCGTCCTGTCGATGGTGCGTTGCCATTTCTCCGGCTCGGCCGAGCCGACCCCCTCGATGAAGGCGGTAACACTGGCCGGCTCGGTGGATACCGGCTCCCCGGGCGGCGGGACAATCGCCACCATCCGGCCTTTCGAGACCTCCAGGAGCCGGATATCCGGGTTGGCCCGGGCCAGTTCTTGGACGAATTCGGAGGAGGTCACCAGGTTGAGCTCGTGGATGGCATCGACGCTCAGGTCCTCGAAATCGCCCAGCCGCTGCGGCGGCTCCGGCAGCGTGCCCGTGCACAGCGCGTCGATGCTGCGCGCGCACGCCCAGTCCAGCCCGTCGCCGATGCCGCGCAGGGCCAGCAGCAGCGGCGTGGCCGCGGTCCCGCCCAGCGCTAGGACGGCGCGGCCTTCCAAGTCTTCGAGGCGAGCATGGAGCTCCGCGTAGGCCTCCAGGAGCCCGGCCGCCAGTCGCATCTGCTGTGCTTCGGGCTCGAGCTGCCGGGCGTAGTGCCGCAGGTTTTGGCTGGCCACCAGCGGTGCGTCGCCGCTTAGTCCAGCCCACAATAGCGCGGCCCCATCATGGGTAAGTAGTGCAGAGCGGCCGGCGAGCGTTCCGCTGGCCGCGTCTAGGGTCCCGGCGGCCTGGCGCAGGGCGAGCGAGGTCGTCATCGGTGCTGCCCTCTCTCGAAGGCGGCGGACAGTGTCTCATCGGTGTCGGCCACGTGGTCGAGGAAGTAGGACAGGTCGGCTAATTGCGCCCTCCGGCGCGCCTCCCAGCCGGTGGTGCGGGCGCTCCAGGCGGCGTGCGCGCGGTGGAGGGCCGCCGCCGTCCGGGCGCCGTAGCGCCCTAGGTGCGGGGTGGTCTCCGCCGCCGGGTAGGGGTAGGTGGTGGCTAATTGCTGGCGTACTAATTCACGGGCAGAGCTACTAATAGTTAACTGGTTCATGCCTTTAGTCTGGGCCCCTTTGCGCCGCGGGCGCTAGGGCTGTCACGGATCTAGTGCCAGAATTTTTCTCGCAACCGGGCGGATATCCCCCTACTGTGGAGACCATGAAGATTGCAGCAGTCCAGGTAACCACGGGCCCTGACTGGGCGGAGAACCTCGCCAAAGCCGAAGGTCAGATACGCAAAGCGGCGGCGGAAGGCGCGCAGTTGGTGGTCCTTCCGGAAGCGACCATGCAGGCCTTTGCCACGGGTCGTCTCGACGAGGGCGCCCAAGACCTAGATGGTGAATTTGCTCAGCGCCTGCACGCGCTCGCCACCGAGCTCGGCGTCACCGTGGTAGCGGGCATGTTCAGCCCCGCCGACAGCTACGTCAAGGGCGACAAGACCATCAACCGCGTCTACAACACCGCGCTAATAACCGGGCCGGATATCCACCGCGGCTACGCCAAGATCCACACCTACGACGCCTTCGACTACCGCGAATCCGACACCGTGCGCCCCGGCGTCGACCTCGTGACCTTCGAGGTGGGCGAGTGGACCGTCGGCGTGGCCGTCTGCTTCGACATCCGCTTCCCGGACCAGTTCCGGGCCCTAGCCCAGCGCGGCGCGCAGCTCATCGTCGTGCCCACCAGCTGGGCCGACGGCCCGGGCAAGCTCGAGCAGTGGCGCCTGTTGTCTGCGGCCCGCGCGCTGGACTCGACCAGCTACCTGTGCGCGGCCGGCCAGGCCCGCCCGGGCGGCAACGACGAGGCGGGCAACCCCTCCGGGCCCACGGGCATCGGCCACTCGGTCATTGTGGACCCGCAGGGCCGGCGCCTCGCCGAGGCCGGCTATGAGGAAGAGATCATCTACGCCGATATCGACGCCGACGAGGTCGCGGACATGCGTCGTTCCCTGCCGGTGCTGGAGTCGCGGACCTAAAAGCCGTAGTCGGCTAGGCCTGAAAACCGGCCGGCTGCCAGTCCGCGGCCTGCGCCGCCACGCGGCCGGCTAGCTGCGTAATCCCCGGGCCGACCACGTGGGTGGGCCGCCCGCCGGCGATGGCGGTGATGGCCGCCGCCGGGTCGTCGGTAACCTCGACGTTCAGCGATTGCGCCGGATCCGCCGGGCTTAACAGCCACGGATCCCGCGGGCTTTCCGCCAGGTGGTGGAAGCGCACCCAGGGCGCCAGCGCGGCGAAGTTTTCCTGGAAATGGGTGTCGTAGAAGGCGCCGGGGCTTTCGGCCAGCCGAATGACATCGATGCGCGCGGGTTCGGGCACCTTGCCCGCAGCGACGTCGGCCCACAACGCCAGGAGGTGGGCCTTGTGCGCGGACCAGCCGGTGCTGCGGCTGACCAGGACTTCGGCGTTGCCGGCCCCGTGCGGGAAATCCTGGGCCGGGGCGCCAAGCGTCCACCAATCCCCGGGGTGGGAACGGATGAGGGAGGTGGAGGCATCGCCAGCCGCGGCCAGGTGGAATTCCAGCTGGCCTGTCGAATCCGCCGGGGTGGCCGGGGTCATCTCCCGCCAGGTGCCGGGCAGCAGGGAAGAAGTCACCGGCACGGACTGGCCGGGCGCGCATTCTAAGGCCGTGCCGATTTCCACGTGCACGATGGCAGTCGCGCGGTTGGGCTTGTCCACCGCCACCACGCGGCCCGCGTAGGCCGGCGGGATGCCGGCGACGTCCGCGGCGTGGTGAGCCTCGCGCATAATGGTGCAGACCTGGGTGAAGACGCCGGAAAGCCGCCGCGAAATGGTCGTCGATGCCCCCACATCCCGCAGCGCCTTCCCAAAGGCGCTAGCCAGCGTGGAGTAGAGCTCGGCGGGGAAGCCGTGGCGGCGGTGCGCGCGGGCCATGTCCTCGAGCCGCTTCGTGACCTCGGCGGGGATGACCAGCTCGCCCGGTTCAACGCGCACGGCGCGCACCAGCCAGGCCAGCGCGGGCAGGAAGTCCGCGTGGACGCGGTGCTGGTCCCAGGCAAAGACCTGGCGCGACTCGACCACGTCGACAAACAGGTTCTCGTGCAGCGCGCGGTGGAGGCGCTCGGCGTCCGGGTGGCCGGCTTCGATGAGCTCCGCGGCTTCCTCCAGGGAAAACGCAGCCGCTAACCCGTAGGTCTCCACACGCGAATTCATGTCCCTTAGTCTACTGGCTCGGCGCGGCCGGTCGATGCGGGCGGGCTAGATTTCGTAGCCGGTGACCGGGCCTTCCGTGTTGGGCTGCCAGCCCAGCTCCGGTGCGACGTGCTTCGCGAAGTTCTCCAGGATCTTCACGTTGGTCTCCAGGCCCATGGCGGTCGGGATGGTCAGCAGCAGGGTATCGGCGGCCTCGATGGCCGGGTCCTCGCGTAGCTGGGCGATGAGCTTGTCCGGCTCCGCCGCGTAGGTACGGCCGAAGGTGGACGCGCCCGTGTCCGGCAGGATGCCGACCTGGTCGTGGCTGGTGGCCTGCATGCCGAACAGCTGGTGATCGGCGCCGTCGACGATGGGGAAGATGGATCGGGAGATGCTCACGCGCGGGGCCCAATCGTGTCCGGCCGCGGCCCAGGCCGCGCGGTAGCGGCGGATCTGCTCGGCCTGGATCTCTCCCAAGGTGTGCTCGGAGGTCTCCGAGACCAGGGTGGACGACATCAGGTTCACTCCGTCGCGGGCGGCCTGCTCCGCCGACTGGTAGGTTCCCGAGCCCCAGAAGATATTGCGGCGCAGCCCCGGCGAGTGCGGGAAGACGGGCAGCTGCGAGCCCGGCTGGAACATGTTCGGGTACTGGCGGTCCAGCGGCGCGGCGGTGGCCATGCCCGCGCCATCGATGCCCGCCAGGAAGCGCTCGAAGTTGGCCCGCGCCAGGTCGGCGCCGTTGGGGGCCTGCGAGCGGTAGCCGAAGGCCTCCCAGCCGCGCTCGGCGACCTCCGGCGCGCCGCGGGAGATGCCCAGCGCGACGCGTCCGTCGGCGATCTGGTCCAGGGCGGCGGCCTCCTCGGCCAAGTAGAGCGGGTTTTCGTAGCGCATGTCGATAACGCCGGTGCCCACCTCGATGTGCTTGGTGCTGCCGGCCACCGCGCCCAGCAGGGGCATCGGGGCGGAGGCCTGGGGCACGAAGTGGTGCACGCGGAAGGAGGCGTTGTTCACGCCCAGCTCGTCCGCAGCCTGGGCGAGGTTGAGGTGGATGCGGGCGACCTTGCTGGCCGAGGGTCCGCGCTGGTTGCCGAATGCGTAGTGTCCGAAGCTTAAGAATCCGAAGGCTTTCATGCCCGCCATTATAGTGGACGCGTCAACAAAAGGGAAGGGTTTGGGTTTGGCGTCGGCCTTGGCGGGAGTTCCGGGCAAGTTTCTGCTTGCCGGCGCGCTCGGGCGGCGAAAAATTGATCGGAACTCTCGTGTACCCCGGCGAGAATCTCGCCCGCCCCGGCGAAGCGCTCTCCGCTGCTAGCCTGTAGCGCAGGGGGGAATACTTTATGGACGACATCGTCGTGTCCGGCGTGGATGCCAAGACGCTGTGGCGGCGCGCGGCGGCCGGGGTCTACGTCAAGATTGCCAAGGGGCTGTACCTGACGCGGGAGCCGACGCCGGGGGAGCTGCTGGCGATAGCCATGCGACGCTGGCCCCAGGCGGTGGCCACCGGGCCGACCGCGCGCGAGATTTATCTGGGTCAGCCGCTTAGCTTCCCGCTGCACTTGGCCGCCCCGCGCAAGCTCCCGCGATCTGCCTACGTGTCCGGCTACCGGACCCAGCGGCTGGCGGCACTCCAGGTGGAAGGGGCGCGGGTGCATATACCTGCCCTAACGATCGACTACTGCACTGACGAAGAGGCCGTCGAGCTGCTGGAGCAGGCGTACCGGGGGAGGAAGGCGAAGAGCGTGCTGGAGCAGCACATCGCCGGCCGGCGGCTCAGCAAGCGGGCGTGCGGCCTTATTGGGCGGGCTTCCATCGGCAGCGATTCTCCGCTTGAGCGCAAGCTCGTGCGGGCCTTGCGGGACGCCGGGTACCGGGTGGATACCAACGTGCAGGTAGGACAGTACTTCTTCGACCTCCACCTGCCGGAGTTGAAGATGCTCATCGAGGTGGACGGCTATCAGTTCCATACCGCGGAGTCGCCCGACACCTTCATCCGGGACCGGTGGAAGGCGAACGAGGCCACGCTGGCGGGGTACACGGTCCTGCGCTATAGCGGCAGCTGCGTGCACTATCACCTCAAGCGGGTAGTCAAGCAGGTGACGCAGCCGCGGCCGGCGCCCATGGCCTCCAACGGGGTGTGGAACTGGCACTCGGGCATTATCCGGGAGGTGTCCTGGGCGCGTTATCGCTAGGCGGCAGGTACGCGCTCGCGAGAGTTTCGATCAAGTTTGCGTTCCCGGGGTGGGCCCACGGGCCAAAAGTTGATCGGAACTCGCAGAACCCCCGCAGAACCGGCCCTAAAACCTACCCAAAACCTCCGCCGCACGCTTGGCGGCCAGCCGGCCGGCGCGGGTGGCGCCCACGGTCGAGGCGGTGGAACCGTACCCGGCCAGCAGGGCGCGCGGGTTCGCGGCCGGGGTGACCTCGTCGAGCATCTCGATTCCCCCGCGTGGGCTGCGCAACCGCAGCCCCGCCAGGTGGCCCAGGTGCGGGCGGAAGCCGGTGTTCCAGAAGATTGTGTCGACCTCGACGTGGGTGCCGGCGGGGAAGGGGCGCCAGGCCTTGGCGCGGGTCTCGGCGTCCGCGTCGTGGACGTCCGGGGCAGCGTACGAGCGGGGAGTGGAGAAGGTGACGCCGGTGGCATCGATGGCGCTGAACATGCCGCGGGAGACCAGCAGGCCGCGGTCGACGGCGTCCAGGTAGTCCTGCCACGGCGGGATCCCCGTGGTGGACACGACCGAGGCGGGGCGCTTGCCCGCGTGGGTGCGGGCCCGCACGCTGTCTTCGACGGCGCGGCCCCAGCGGGCATCGAAGGCGGTGGATACGAAGTCCGGCGGGCGCCGGGTGGCCCAGATGGTCTCCGTGACGCCTTCGAGCTCCAGCAGGAACTGCACGGCGGACAGCCCGCCGCCGACGACGAGGGTGCGCTGGCCGGCGAAATCGGCCGCGCGCGTGTAGTCCTTGGTGTGCAGCTGGCAGCCCCGGAACTCCGCCGCGCCGGGGACGTGCGGGATAAACGGGCTGTCCCAGGTGCCGGTGGCGTTGATGAGCGCCGGCGCCTGGAAGCTGCCCGCGGTGGTCGCCAGGTGGAAGGTGTGGGCGGCGGAATCGTAGTGCACGTTTTCCACCCGGACCGGGCGGCGCACGTCGAGGCCGAAGTGCTCTTCGTAGGTGCCGTAATAGTCGGAGACGACGCGGGAAGCCGGCGTGGCGTCGTCGCCGGCCGGGGCGGCCAGGCCGGGGAGATCGGCAATCCCGTGCGCCTTACCTAGGGTGAGCGAATCCCAGCGGTGGCGCCAGGCGCCGCCGGGGCCGCGGTTGGCGTCGAGGACGATGGCGGACACGCCGCGCCGCTTGAGCTGCTGAGCGGACGCGAGGCCGGCCTGACCGGCGCCGATGACCACAACTTCAGCTGAATACATACCAGCTAGTCTAACCGTTTGCCGAGGATTGGCCCTTTTTATTCGGGGGTAATGGCGCCCTAATAAAACACCCCGGTATGTTGTATATCACCCGTAAGCAAGTAATGTGTTCACGGTCAGAACTCCCCCAAAAGTCAGCTATTTGGAATTTGGCGTGCCGCGGTGACAGCGGTTCCACGGCAAATTCACAGGCCGGCGCCCCGTGGGGAGCGGCCGCGGCCCACGGTGGGCAGCGGCAATTCACGATGAAGGTGAAAGGATAGCCGGTGGAAGAGTTTTCTGCTTATTCCCTGATGTTGGACGTGGGCTGGATTTCGTTGCTCATGGTGATCGGCAACGTCCTGCGTCACAAGGTCAAGTTCATTTTCCAGGACCTGCTGCTGCCCGCCCCGATTACGGCCGGCCTGCTGGGCCTGATTCTGGGCCCCGAGCTGCTGGGCTGGATCAATTTCTCCGACGCGCTGGGCGATTACACCTCCCTGCTGATCGCCGTCGTGTTCGCCTCCATGGCCTACTCCATGGAGGTCGGCGGTTCCATGCGCAAGGGCGCGCGCAACATGTGGGGCTTTTCCACCATGATGTTCACGGGCCAGTGGGGCCTGTTCATCCTGCTGGGTGTCTTCCTGTTCATGCCGGTCTTTGACACCCCGAACTGGTTCGGCATGATGCTGCCGGTCGGCTTCACCGGCGGCTTCGGTACCGCCGCGGCAGTCGGCGGCGCGCTGGAGGGCGTTGGCGCTGAGGCCGCGTCCTCGCTGGGCTTTACCTCGGCGACCGTCGGTACGCTGGCCGCCATCATCGGCGGCGTCGTCGCCGGCAACTGGGGCATCCGCCGCGGCAAGGTCTCCCACGTCCCGAAGGAGCTGCCGGAGGAGCTGCGCCGCGGCTACATCCGCAACGTCGAGGACCGCCCGTCCCTGGGGCGGGCGACCACCAACCCGTCCGCGATTGAGCCGCTGACCCTGCACCTGGGCTTCATCGTTCTGACCGTCATGATTGCCTACCTCATCAACTCGGCTATCTCCTCGGTCTGGGAGAACGTCTCCATCCCGCTGTTCGCCATGTCCATGGTGGTGGGCCTTATCATCCGCGCCATCATGAACGCCGTGGGTGCTAACGATTACCTGGACCGCGAGGCCATCTCCATGGTCTCCGGTGCTGCCACCGACTACCTGATCGCTTTCGGTATCGCCGCCATCGTGCCGGCCGCCATCGCTAGCTACTGGGTCCCGCTGCTGGTCCTGTTCGTGCTGGGTACCATCTACTGCACCTTCTTCCTGCTGTGGTTCCCGGCCGAGTTCTTCGGCGAGCGCTGGATTGAGCGCGGCATCTTCGGCTGGGGCTGGGCCACGGCCACCGTCGCCACCGGTATCGCCATCCTCAAGATCGTCGACCCGAAGCTGGAGTCCGGCACCCTGTCGGAATACGGCATGGCCTACGTCGGCTTCGGCCCCTTCGAGATCGGCATGACCGTCGTGGCCCCGATCGCCGTGATTTACGGCTTCACCGCCGGGCTGGGCTGGATCTCGCTGGCGATTGCCGTCGGCATCTACCTCACCTTCAAGTTCGCTGGCTGGATGCCGCCGCGCGGCACCATCCTCAAGGAAGGCATCGGCCACGTGGGGCAGAAGTCCTAATACCTCGCGCCGCCAGCCGCCGCACCCCAAGTCCGATAAGGGGTCGCGGCGGCTTTGTCGATCCAGGGGTTCGATCCGAGCCAGACCCCGCGCGTAGAATAAGCACCCCCGAATATATGAAGAGAAAAGGTGCGTGACGCGTGTGTCGAAATGGGGAGTGCTGGTCGATAACGGCCTGCCCGCCCGAGTGGTCAATCAAGAACTAAGCGATGCCGACGTGGTGGTGGAGTCGGTGCCCACGGATGGCTCCGGCAACATCGCGCTGTCGGCCTCGGCTGAGGCGATACGGACCCGCTACGGCTGGGACCGGTTCGTCTACATCACGGACATGCCGATGACCGCCGACGGCGATCCCGTGGCCGCGCAGGTGGTCGGTCAGGCCGGCGATGCCGCCATCGTGAGCCTGCCGGCCTTCGGCTTCCGGCTCGGCCGCCAGAACCTGGCCGAGCGGGTCCGGGCCTTCGGCAATAGCGGCCAGTGGTCGGGCCCAGGTGAGGAGTGCTCCCCGTCGCACGTTGACGGCGCGGACGAGCATGCCGATGCTACCTTCGTCACCGGCCAGCGCGCCCGCTTCGTCGCCGGCATGGTGCGCACCAACCGTCCCGGCCGGATGCTGACGGCCCTGGCCAGCTGCCTGGCGGTCACGGTCGCCACCGGCGGGTTCGGTATCTTCTACGGCTCGGTCTGGCAGATGGCGCACGCGCTTAGCCCCCAGCGCCTGGCCCTGGTCAGCGTGGTTGCCATCCTGGTGCTGTCCACCTGGCTGGTCATCTACAACGGCATGTGGCACCGGGTCTCCCACCAGACCTTCCGGCAGCGCGCGCGGCTGGATAACGCCTCGACGGGCCTGACCGTCCTGGCGACCGTGCTGATGATGTTCGGGCTGACTTTCTGCGGCATGGCGGCGCTGACCGTGGTGGTCATCCCGCCGGACTACCTGACCGAGCAGCTCGGCGAGGCCGTCGGCTGGCGCGACTACGTCGACATCGCGTGGTTTACCACCTCGCTGGGCATCATGGGTGGGGCCTTGGGTTCCAACTTCGACGGCTCGGCCAAGGTGCGCCGCGCGACGTTCTCGGACCGTGAGAACGAGCGCCGCGACAGCGACGAGGAGCAGCCCAGTGGCTGGCGCGAGGACGAGCACGAAGGCAGCCACGAAGCCCAGAGCGCGGCCCCCGGCCAAGAAAAATAAGATTTTCGAAAGTTGAGTGGAATATACTCAAGTTTGTCTGCGTTACATCTAGTGAAGCCTCTACAGTGGGATCACCTCCCCGAGGTAGGGAGATTTACTTAAAGGAGAAAGCAGATTATGAACTCATTCAACCCAACTACGAAGACTCAGGAGGCCCTGCAGCAGGCGCTGCAGACCGCCTCCGCGGGTGGGAACCCGGATATTCGCCCGGCCCACCTGCTGGCGGCCATCCTGGACCAGCAGGACGGCATCGCTGCCCCGGTGCTGAAGGCCACCGGCGTGGACCCGCAGACCGTACTGCAGGAGGCCCGCGCGCTGGTCGACGGTTACCCGAAGGCCGAAGGGGCCAACATGGCCAACCCGAACTTCAACCGGGACGCGCTCAACGTGCTGACCCGGGCCCAGGAGTTGGCGGGCGAATTAGGGGATGACTACGTCTCGACCGAGGTGCTGCTGGCAGCCATCGCCGGCTCGAAGACGGACGCGGCGGAGCTGTTGACCGGCCGCGGCGCTACCTACGACGCCATTAAGGGCGCGTTCCCGTCGGTGCGCGGGGCCGCCAAGGTCAACACCGAAAACCCGGAGGACCAGTTCCAGGCCCTGGAGAAGTACTCCACGGATCTGACCGCCCGGGCCCGGGAAGGCAAGATTGACCCGGTTATCGGCCGCGATCAGGAAATCCGCCGCGTGGTTCAGGTCCTGTCTCGCCGTACCAAGAACAACCCGGTGCTCATCGGTGAGCCCGGCGTCGGTAAGACCTCGATTGTGGAGGGCCTGGCCCGCCGCATCGTGGCCGGCGACGTGCCGGAGTCGTTGAAGGGCAAGACCCTCATTAGCTTGGACCTTGGCTCGATGGTCGCCGGCGCGAAGTACCGCGGCGAGTTCGAGGAGCGCCTGAAGGCGGTGCTCGATGAGATTAAGGCCTCCGAGGGCCAGATCATCACCTTCATCGATGAGCTGCACACCCTGGTCGGCGCCGGCGCGACGGGCGAGGGCTCGATGGACGCGGGCAACATGATTAAGCCCATGCTGGCCCGCGGCGAGCTGCGCCTGGTCGGCGCGACCACCCTGGACGAGTACCGCAAGTACATCGAGAAGGACGCGGCCCTGGAGCGCCGCTTCCAGCAGGTCTACGTGGGCGAGCCCTCGGTGGAGGACACCATCGGCATCCTGCGTGGCCTCAAGGAGCGCTACGAGGTGCACCACGGCGTGCGCATCCAGGACTCGGCGCTGGTCTCGGCGGCGGAGCTATCCAACCGCTATATCACCAACCGCTTCCTGCCGGACAAGGCCATCGACCTGGTCGATGAGGCCGGCTCCCGCCTGCGGATGGAAATCGACTCCTCCCCGCAGGAAATTGATGAGCTCGAGCGCGTCGTCCGCCGGCTGGAGATCGAAGAGCTGGCGCTGAAGAAGGAATCCGACGCCGCCAGCCGGGACCGCCTGGCCAAGCTCCAGCAGGAGCTGGCCGACGAGCGGGAGAAGCTGGGCGAGCTCAAGGCCCGCTGGGCTAACGAGAAGAAGGCTATCGACGAGGTCCAGGAGGCCAAGGAGGAGCTCGAGGAGCTCAAGCGCAAGGCGGAAATCGCCGAGCGCGACGGCGACTACGAGCTGGTCTCGGAGCTGCGCTACGGGCGCATCCCGGAGCTGGAGAAGCAGCTGGCCGACGCCGAATCCCGCGCCCACGCCCAGTCGGAGACCAACTCCATGCTGACCGAGGAGGTCAGCCCGGACGTCATCGCGGAGGTCGTCTCCGCGTGGACGGGTATCCCGGCCGGGAAGATGCTCGAGGGCGAGACCGAGAAGCTGCTGAACATGGAAGAGATCCTGGGCCGCCGCGTGGTTGGCCAGTCCGAGGCCGTCAAGGCCGTCTCGGACGCGGTGCGCCGCTCGCGCGCCGGGGTCGCGGACCCGAACCGTCCGACCGGCTCCTTCCTCTTCCTGGGCCCGACCGGCGTCGGTAAGACCGAGCTGGCCAAGGCCCTGGCGGACTTCCTGTTCGATGATGCCTCGGCGATGGTGCGCATCGACATGTCGGAGTACGGGGAGAAGCACTCCGTCTCCCGCCTGGTTGGTGCCCCTCCGGGATACGTCGGCCACGAGGCCGGCGGCCAGCTCACGGAGGCGGTCCGCCGCCGCCCGTACACGCTGGTGCTCTTCGACGAGGTGGAAAAGGCCCACCCGGACGTCTTCGACGTCCTGCTGCAGGTGCTGGACGAAGGTCGCCTGACCGACGGCCAGGGCCGCACGGTGGACTTCCGCAACACGGTCATCATCCTGACCTCCAACCTGGGTGCCGGCGGCACGAAGGAGGAGACCATGGCGGCGGTGAAGAAGGCCTTCAAGCCGGAATTCATCAACCGCCTGGACGACGTGGTGATGTTCGAGAGCTTGTCGACGGAGTTGCTGCGCGGCATCGTGGACATCCAGCTGGCTAACCTGGCCGAGCGCCTGGCCGCCAAGCGCCTGACGCTGGACGTGGCGGACGAGGCCAAGACCTGGCTGGGCGAGCGCGGCTACGACCCGGACTACGGCGCCCGCCCGCTGCGCCGGCTCACCCAGCAGGCCATCGGCGACAAGCTGGCCCGCAAGCTGTTGGCCGGCGAGATCCGCGACGGTGACATCGTGCGGGTCACCGTGGCCGCGGACGGCGAGTCCCTGGACATGCAGTCCACCGAGCAGTCGGAGGACTAAAGGCCCGCGGCTAGGCCCCGGCTTTCCCGCCAATCGTGACGGGGTGGCCGGGGCCTTTTGCCTGCGCGCGTCCAGGTCATGCCGCCACGGCGGGCGGCGCGGCCGCTTTGGCTCTAGAGTGGGAAACATGAGTATTTTGGTCTCCCCCCGCGAGCTTTTCGATGCCATCTACGCCGGCGATCGCCTCACCGTTCTGGCCTGCCTGTGGGGCTCGGGTGAAAACAGCGCCCGGAACCAGTTCCACGCACTCCACATCCCGACCGCCCAGCTCTGCGACGTCTCCGCCGCCATGGCGGGCCTGCCGGGCTCCCGCAACGGCCGCAACCCGCTGCCGGATCCGGACAAGCTGCAGGAATGGTTCGTGACCTGGGGCCTGCGCAAGGACCGCCCGGTCGTCGTCTACGACGAGGGCCGCGGGCTCTTCTCCGGCCGCGCGTGGTGGATCTTGCGCTGGGCGGGCATCGAGGACGTGCGCGTCCTCGACGGCGGCCTGGCCCACTGGCGCCGGGAGCAGCTGCCCACCCTGACCGGCCCGGGCAATATCTCCGTGGAGACCAACGCCACCGTGGACCCCAACCCGGACATGGTCGCCACCATCGACGAGGTCAAGGAGCACGACGGCATCCTGATTGATACCCGCGAGCCCAACCGCTTTGCCGGCCGTCGCGAGAACCTCGACCTCAAAGCCGGGCACATCCCGGGCGCGGTCAACGTGCCGGAGCGCTACCTGCACCACGCGGACCGCACCTGGAAGACCCAGGAGGAGATCCGCGAGGTCTTCCACAACGCCGGCATCAACGAGGACAACGTCAAGGACGCCATCGTCTACTCCGGTTCCGGAAACCACTCCGGCCTGGCCCTGGCCACCATGGACTGGGTGGGCCTGACCGGCGCGCGCCACTACGTCGGCGGTTGGTCGCAGTGGTCGGCGGATGCGACCAACCCGGTCGAGCGCGGCGACCGCGAGTCCCTCGGCGCCTAAAACCCTTCGGCCCCACCGCCCGCGCGCCGCCGCGGGAGGCAGTAAACTAAGGCGCTAATGACACCTATTTTGCTTTTGATCCTGGCCCTGCTGGCTGTTGCGGGCGCAGTCTTCCTGTGGCGCGCCGCCCAGACCCAGGAAGCCGCGCAGCAGCGCTCGCTGGCCGAGCGCGATGACAGCCGTGCCGACAGCCTTGACGCTGCCGATGCCCCCTCGGCCGATACCGAACCCGAGACCGAGCCCGAGACCTGGGGCAAGGCCGAGGCCCCGTCCGAGGTGCCGGAGCCGGATCCCTCGCCGGCGCCGGACATCGTCTACGAAGAGGACGACGACCCCGAGACCGCCGAGGTCGATAGCCCCGAGCCGGAAGGCGTCGACGCTGCCGACGACGGCTGGGACGAGGAAGCCGCGGAACCGGAAGAAGCAGCCGAGGCCCCGGAGGCCCCGGAAGCCGCCAGCGCGGAGGAGCCGGAGCCGGCCCCGAAGGCGGTGCCGAAGAAGAAGATCGGGCGCCCGATGCTGCCGGGCGCGCTGCGCCGGGAGCGCAAGGCCTGGGCAAACCAGCACGGCTTCGACTTCGCCAAGGAGGATTCCTACCTGGCGGACGAGTGGACGCGGGGCGCGGCGGCCGGGGGCGCGCGCCCGCGGGACATCGCCCACGGCACGGTCTTCGGCCACGAGCTTTTCCTGCTCGACCTGGGCGGAGTCAACGTGATGGCGCTGCGCACCGGCGCGAGCTCCGACGTGGTGGTGGATTTCCGCCGCACGGGCCTGCCGCTGGTGGAAGAGGCCTCGGAGGACCTGGTCGCCGCGAACGAGATCGCCGGCTTTAGCGTCTACGCCACGGAGCCGGGCGTGGTCGAGCGCATGAGCGACGACCGCTTGGCCACCGGGCTGGAATACCTGCCGGAGGCAGTGACCGCGGTGTGGATGGAAAACGAATGGGTACTCGCGCAGACCGACAAGACCGCCCGCAGCGCCGAGTGGGATGAGATGCTCGCCCCGATGGCGGTGCTGGCGGACGTCGCCCGCGTGCTGCCGCCGCGCCCGGCCGCCGGGCTGGTCTACCACCCGGAACAGGGGGATCCCACGCGCGTGGTGCCGCCGCCGCAGCCGGTCGCGCCGACGGGCCCGACCGCGGTGCCCAACCCCGCCGAGGACATGGCGCGCCCGCCGGTCCAGCGCCCGGAGGAACCGATGGTGCTGCCCAGCCGCCGGGCCGGCGCCGCCCACGGCTCCATGGAGCACCGCGCGCTGGGCGCGGACGAGGTGGACGCCATCGCCGACGGGCAGGAGCGCCCGCACGCGGACGAATCCGTCGCCCGCCTGCCGCGCGACCTGGGCCGAGGTTCCTCGATCTTCGACGAGATCGAAGCCGAGCTGGGCCCCATCGGGGATATCCCGGAGCACCCCGTCCGCGACCCCGCCGAGCCCAGCGACCACAACGACCACCAAGAAGGCGACGACAACCGCGACGCCTAAGGCGCCCTGGGCGTGGTTTTCACCCACGGGGTGTCTTAAGCTAGAAAACAGCGAGAAAACAACAAAAACGCAGTTGCGCGAGTAGCGGACGCAGACTTCGTCCCGCGCGGGCTAAGCAAAGGAGTTTTTAAACCTCATGAAGCTGGACGAGCAGAAAAAAAGCCAACTAGCCGAGCTGGTCAAAAAGCTGGCCGTGGTGCACGGCAAGGTGACTCTGTCCTCGGGTAAGGAAGCGGACTACTACGTCGACCTGCGCCGGGCGACCCTGCAGCACGAGGCCTCCCGGCTGATCGGCGCGCTGCTGCGCGAGTTGACCGCGGGCTGGGACTTCGCCGCGGTCGGCGGCCTGACCCTGGGCGCGGACCCGGTGGCCACCTCCATCATGCACGCGGACGGCCGCCCGATCGACGCCTTCGTGGTGCGCAAGGAGGCCAAGAAGCACGGCATGCAGCGCCGCATCGAGGGCGCTGACGTTCAGGGCAAGAAGGTCCTGGTGGTCGAGGACACCACCACCACGGGCAACTCCCCGCTGACCGCGGTGGCCGCCCTGCGCGAGGCCGGCGCCGAGGTCGTCGGCATCGCCACCGTCGTGGATCGCGCCACCGGCGCGGACAAAGCCATCGCGGCCGAGGGACTGGAATACCGCTTCCTGCTGGGCCTGGAGGACCTCGACCTTGCTTAAGCCGGACGCCCGCGGCAGCGAAGCCGACCAACAGCCCGGCCCCACCGAATGGAACGAGGGCCGGCACGGGGTCGGCCCGTGGGAGGGGCCGTGGCCCACCGGCCTGGAGGCCGAGCGCTACGACCCGGAGCTGCTGGCCGAGGGCGACCGCCGCAACGTGGTGGACGCCTACCGCTACTGGCGGCGCGAGGCGATCGTCGCCGACATCGATAGCCGGCGCCACAGCCTGCACATTGCCATTGAGAACTTCGAGAACGACTCGAATATCGGCACCGTGGTGCGCACGGCCAACGCCTTTGCGGTGGACACGGTCCACATCGTCGGCCGCCGCCGCTGGAACCGCCGCGGCGCCATGGTCACGGACCGCTACCAGCACCTGGCCCACCACGACACGGTAGAAGAGCTGCTGGAGTGGGCGGGGCAGGAGGGGCTGACGGTCGTGGCCATCGACAACACCCCGGGCTGCGTGCCGCTGGAGACCGCCGAGCTGCCGGAGAAATGCCTGCTCCTGTTCGGGCAGGAAGGCCCCGGCGTGAGCCAGTCCGCCCAGGACGGGGCGGTGATGACCTGTTCCATCGCCCAGTTCGGTTCCACCCGGTCTATCAACGCGGGCGTGGCGGCCGGCATCGCCATGCATGCCTGGATCCGCCAGCACGCGGATCTGTCCCACAGCTGGTAGGCGGGGGGCGCCAGCCAGTTGCGCAAAATTGCACGTGTGAGCTGGGAGCGCGCTAGACTTCCTGTGAGTAATAGATCGACTGAAATTAGGGCACCTGAGTGGACGAAAAGTGGGCACACCGCGCGGATCTGGCAGAAACCGCCATCAATGACCGCCACGCAGCACGCGTGTGGGGACTGCCAAAGACCAACTTGGCAATCGTGCGCTGGCCGCCCACCGGCAAGGAAAAGATCTTCCTCCATTGGCACTACTGGTGGCAGGCGCATTACCTGGACTGCCTGGTGGATGCCGCCCAGCGCCACAACACCAAGATGCGGCGCAAGCGGATCACCGAAACCGTGCGCGGCATCCGAGTGCGCAACCTCAGCCCGCTGAAGAACAACCGCTACTTCGACGACAAGGCCTGGCTGGCGCTCGCCCTGCAGCGCGCCGGGCAGCTGAGCAAGGTCAAGCCCTACTCGAAGCTCGCGGAGCTGCAGGACAACATCCGCGCCGGCCGCGACGAGCACCTGGGCGTGCTGCCGTGGCGGGAGGGCGAGAACTTCTTCAACGTGCCCTCCAACGGGCCGGCGGCGATCCTGCTGGCGCGCACGGGGCACCTGGCGGAGGCCGAGAAGATCGTCGAGTGGCTCTACGAAAACCTGGTCGATGACCAGGGGCTTATCATGGACGGCATCCGCATGCGCATGGACGGCCCGGAGTGGGTGCGCAACCTGCACCCCTACTGCCAGGGCGTGGTCTTGGGCGCCTGCGTGGAAATCGCGCTGGCCCTGCGCAAGCGCGCCGGCTTTTCCTCACTGGAGCACCTGGACTCGGTCCAGGAGGCCGAGCGCGCCGAGGACACCGTGAAGTACCTGACCCGCATCCGCGGGCTCATCCAGGCCATCGCCTCGTATATGGCCACCCCCGCCGGGGTCATCGACTGGGACACCGGCGACGGCGACGGCGGCCTGTTCAAGGGCATCCTGGTGCGCTACCTGGCGGACGCGGCCGTGCGCCTGCCGGGGGATTCGCCCGCCAACCGCGCGGCGAAGAAGCTGGCCGCCCGCCTGGTGATGTCCTCGGCCGCCTCGGTCTGGGAGCACCGCCTGGAGGTCGACGGTCTGCCCATCTTCGGCACGGACTGGACCGCGGACGCGCGCCTGCCCCACAACTTCGGCCTGGGCCCGACCACGCTGGGCGAGAAGGTCGGCGTCATCCGCATCGCGGAGCGCGACCTGTCGGTGCAGCTGTCCGGCTGGATGCTGATGGAGGCCGCCGCCCGCGTCGCCCGCGACCGCGCAGAAGGCCGGGGCTAGCCCCACTAGCCGGGACCAGACACCGGCTAGGTACAAACTCACACCTTTCCTTAACCAAGACCTGCGGCGCGCAAGCCAAATCACAGGCATACTTGGTAGTGCAGTAAGTCAAACGCGAACCAAGTAAGGAAGATTCACTTCTATGCCTATTGCTACCCCAGAGGTCTACAACGCCATGCTGGACGAGGCGAAGCAGTCTGGCTTTGCCTTCCCGGCCATCAACTGCACCTCCTCGGAGACCATCAACGCTGCGCTCAAGGGCTTCGCGGAGGCCGAGTCCGACGGCATTATCCAGTTCTCCACCGGCGGTGCGGAGTTCGGTTCCGGCCTGGCAGTCAAGAACAAGGTAGCGGGCGCCCAGGCGCTGGCCGCCTTCGCGCACGAGGCCGCCAAGCACTACGGCATCAACGTCGCGCTGCACACCGACCACTGCCAGAAGGAAGTGCTGGACGACTACGTCCGCCCGCTGATCGCCATCTCCCAGGAACGCGTCGACCGCGGCGAGCTGCCGCTGTTCCAGTCCCACATGTGGGACGGCTCCGCCATCCCGATCGATGAGAACCTGGAGATCGCCCAGGAGCTGCTGGAAAAGGCCCGTAAGGCCCACATCATCCTGGAGGCTGAGATCGGCGTCGTCGGCGGCGAGGAAGACGGCGTGGAAGCCAAGGCTGGCGACAACCTCTACACCACCGTCGAGGACTTCGAGAAGACCATCGACGCCCTGGGCACCGGCGAGAACGGCCGCTACCTGCTGGCCGCCACCTTCGGCAACGTCCACGGCGTCTACAAGCCGGGCAACGTGAAGCTGCGCCCGGAGGTCCTGCTGGAGGGCCAGCAGACCGCGCAGAAGAAGCTCGGCCTAGACGAGGGCGCCCAGCCCTTCGACTTCGTCTTCCACGGCGGCTCCGGCTCTGAGAAGGAAAAGATCGAGGAGGCCCTGCGCTACGGCGTCATCAAGATGAACGTGGACACCGACACCCAGTACGCGTTTACCAACCCGGTCGCGCGCCACATGTTTGCCAACTACGACGGCGTGTTCAAGATCGACGGCGAGGTGGGCAACAAGAAGGTCTACGACCCGCGCTCCTACCTGAAGAAGGCCGAGCAGGGCATGTCCGAGCGCGTCATCGAGGCCTGCCAGGACCTGCACTCGGTGGGGAAGACGGTTTCCCGCTAAAGCAGTCTTTTCGGTCCGCGGCGCTATAAAAGTGTCCTAGAATGGCGCCCATGGCCGAAGAACGTAAACGACTCACCACGCGCGAGCGCCTGCGCAGTATCGACCGGTCATTGATGGCCCGGTTGAACCGCGTGCGCTCGCGCTTCGTGTTTATCCTGCAGGCCACCGTCGGCGCGGGGCTGTCCTACTGGGTGGCCAACGACATCGCGGGCCACGCGCAGCCCTTCTTCGCGCCGATCTCCACGGTGATCATCTTGGGCCTGTCCGGCGGCGACCGGATGAAGCGCGCGGTGGAGATGGCCATCGGCGGCATCACCGGCGTGGCGGTCGGCGATATCCTCTTCCAATTCGTCGGCCAGGGCCCGTTCCAGATCACCGTCATCGTGGGCGCGACGCTGCTGCTCGGCTCGTTTATGACCAAGTCGCCGCTGCTGACCAACCAGATCGTCTTTGGCTCCATCCTGATCGCCACTATCTTCCCGCCCACCGAGGGAGCCGGGGGCCTCAACCGCGCTATCGATGCCCTCATCGGGTCCGTCATCGGCGTGGTCACCATCGCGCTGATCCCGAACTCGCCGCTGGCCCAGGCGCGCCGGGAGGTCTCCAAGGTGCTCAGCATCGCCGCCAGCGTGCTCTACGACGTCTCCCGCGGGTTGGAGAAGCAGGACGTCGAGATCATCGAGGAGGCCCGCCAGGCCGTCTTCGGCACGCAGACCAATATCGAGAAGCTGGCCGATGCCGCCAAGCAGGGCCGGGAGGCCTCCGAGGTCTCGCCCATCATGTGGGGTTCTAGGCGCAATATCCGCTCGCTGGAACGCATCCTCGTGCCCGTGGACAACGGTGTGCGCGGGGTGCGCGTGCTCTCCCGCCGCGCGCTGGTGATCACCGAGGACGGGGACAAGGTCTCCCCGGTCCAGATTGAGCTCATCGAGGAGCTGTGCTCGGTGATGGAGGAGCTGGCCGAAATCTACGGCAGCCGGCGCGGCCTCAACGAGGCCCAGGAGCTGCCCCACCTGGTCCAGCGGCTGCGCCGGGCGGGCGCTAGGGCCAGCATGGACATCGTGGAGGGCCGCAGCCAGCTGTCGGCCTACGCCATCCTGGCGCAGACGCGCTCCATCGTGGTGGATCTGCTAATGATCTGCGGTATGTCCCGCGAGTCCGCCGTGGCGGTGCTCATCCCGACCTCGCAGACCCCGGCCTACCCGCCGGAGATCTACGACGAGGACGAGCACGACCTTTAAACGCTAGGGGCGCGCCACCCGCACCACCTGCAGGTCGCGCAGGTGCCGGTAGAAGGTCACGCGGTCGACCGGGCGGGGCCGGGAGACCCCGTCCACGGTCACGCGCAGCTCCGGCCCGCCGGCCTGGACCGCGCGCCCGGTGGCCACGGTGGACGGATCGACCGGGCCGGGCTGCGGCGCGGCCGGCTTCCGGCGCAGGCGCCCTAGCACCCCCTGGCGGGCCACTGGCGCCGCCGCGGCGACGATGCCGGGGGCGTCCACCATGGGCACCAGTTTGGCGCCGTAGACGCCCGCCTGGGGCCCGCGTAGGGCCTCGCCGTCTTGGCGGACGAGCACGTGGTCGTCGACGATGATCTCCCCGGTCATGGCCCCGGGGTTCCACTGGCTGATGGTGGCCGAGCCCGCCACGGCCTGGCCGGCGTCGTTGCGGATGGTGGGTACCGGCGCGACTACACCTTCCAGCGCCAGGCGGAAGGCATCGTTCGTATTCTGGGGCAGGCCCCAGTTCTGGGCGGCGGCGGAAGTGTCTTCCACCGGCACGTAGGCGACCTCGACCCACATTGTGTCGGCGCGCATGAGCCGGGTAATCACCGCGGACAGGGCGGCGTCCGTGCCGATGACGATCACGCGCAGCGCTTCGGGTACCGGCTGGGGCGCGGGCGCTGGCGCGCCTAGGTGCGCCACGTCGGGTTGGGCGGCGATTTCATCGAGCGACGGCGTGGGGTCTTCGGGCAGGATCTCGCGGGCGGCGGCGTCTAGCGCCTTGAGCTCTTTGCGCGTGGGTACGGCCTCGCAGTCCAGGATTTCCCAGTTGGAGTCCGGAGCGGAGGACAGGGCAAACTGCGGCGCACCGCAGCGTAAGATCATCACACGCATGTTTTCTATGCTACTTCGCCGGGGTAGGAGAGCCCACGCGGATGGCTAACCAGGTAGAGTTAGTGCGTATTTGACTCCAATTTAAATGGGGAAGTGAACTAGCAACCATGGCAGCAATCGTCATTGTTGGCGCCCAGTGGGGCGACGAAGGCAAGGGCAAGGCGACGGATATCCTCGGCGGCAAGGTCGACTACGTTGTCAAGCCGAACGGCGGCAACAACGCCGGCCACACCGTCGTGGTCGGCGGCGAGAAGTACGAGCTCAAGCTCCTGCCCGCCGGCATCCTGTCGGAAAACGCCACCCCGATCCTGGGCAACGGCGTCGTGATTAACCTGGAGGCCCTCTTCGACGAGATCGACGGGCTGGAAGCCCGCGGCGCGAAGGCCTCCCGCCTGAAGATTTCCGCCAATGCGCACCTGGTGGCGCCGTACCACCAGACGCTCGACCGCGTGCAGGAGCGCTTCCTGGGCAAGCGCGCCATCGGCACCACCGGCCGCGGCATCGGCCCGGCCTACGCGGACAAGGTCGCGCGCATCGGCATCCGCGTCCAAGACATCTTCGACGAGTCCATCTTGCGCCAGAAGGTTACCTCCGCGCTGGACATCAAGAACCAGATGCTGGTCAAGATGTACAACCGCAAGGCCATCGACCCGGAGCAGGTCGTGGAGTACTTCCTGAGCTACCGGGAGCGCCTGCGCCCGATGGTCATCGAGGCCGAGCTCGAGCTCAACGATGCCCTGTCCAACGGCAAGCACGTCCTCATGGAGGGCGGTCAGGCCACCATGTTGGACGTGGACCACGGCACCTACCCGTTCGTGACCTCCTCCAACCCGTCCGCCGGCGGCGCCTCGGTGGGCTCGGGCGTGGGCCCGACGCAGATCACCACCTCCCTGGGCATCATCAAGGCGTACACCACCCGCGTGGGCGCGGGCCCGTTCCCCACGGAGCTCTTCGACAAGTGGGGCGAGTACCTGCAGACTACCGGCGGGGAGATCGGCGTCAACACCGGCCGCAAGCGCCGCTGCGGTTGGTACGACTCCGTCATCGCCCGGTACGCCACCCGCGTCAACGGCTTCACCGACTACTTCCTGACCAAGCTGGACGTTCTCACCGGAATCGGGGAGATCCCCATCTGCGTGGCCTACGACGTGGACGGCAAGCGCTTCGACGAGATGCCCATGACCCAGTCCGACTTCCACCACGCCGAGCCCATCTTTGAGACCATGCCGGCCTGGGACGAGGACATCACCCGCTGCCAGACCTTCGAGGAACTGCCGCAGAAGGCCCAGGACTACGTCCTGCGCCTCGAGGAGCTGTCCGGCACCCGCATCTCCTACATTGGCGTCGGCCCCGGCCGCGACCAGACCATCGTGCGCCACGACGTCCTCGAGGACGCCTAAGCAGGCAGAAAACCAATAGAACACACACTCCCGTCGAATGCTGTGATGGCAGCTGGGCGGGAGTTTGTGCGTTGCGGGACCGGTACCTGCGCAATGTTATGGCCTGTTCCAATGCGGCAGATAGCTGGCGCTATGCGATAATGGTCGCAGAGTTTGCTGTGGTGTCTCACAGCTTCTGGAGGAACAATCTATGGACTTTGCACAACATATCGGAACGCCGCTGACATCCAACGCCACCAAGGTGCTGCTGCTCGGCGGTGGTGAGCTCGGCAAGGAGCTGACGGCTGCGTTCCAGCGCCTGGGGCTGGAGGTGCACGCGGTGGACTCCTACCCGGGGGCGCCGGCGCTGCACATCGCCCACGTGGCGCACGTGGCGCAGATTTCCGACCCGCAGGCGGTCTGGGAGATTGCCTCCCAGGTCCAGCCGGACTTCGTCGTGCCTGAGGTGGAGATGGTGGCCGTGGATGCCCTGTCGCGCCTGGAGGCGGAAACGGATGCCGTGGTAGTGCCCACCGCACGCGCTTGTGAGCTCACCCGGGACCGGGAATCGATCCGCAGCGCGGCGGAGTCGCTGGGCCTGCCCACGACGGCCTACCGCTTTGCGAATTCGGAGGAGCAGCTCGTCGCCGCGGTCGAGGAGCTGGGCTTTCCCTGCATCATCAAGCCGGACGTGTCGACCTCCGGCAAGGGGCACATGCTGGTCCGCGAGCCGGAGGAAATCGCCAGCGCCTGGCAGAAGGTCCGCCGTGTGTCCTCAGACTCGGACTGCGTGGTGGCCGAGCGCTTCGTGGACTTCGACTACGAGGTCACGCTGCTGGCGGTGCGCTCCATCGACCCGTCCACCAAGGAGATGGCCACGTGGTTTAGCGAGCCCATCGGGCACCGCCACGAGCACGGCGACTTGGTGGAGTCGTGGCAGCCGATGCCCATGAGCCAGCGCGCGCTGGAAAACGCCCGCTCGGTGGCCGCGCGAATCTCCAACGAGCTGGGCGGGCGCGGCGTCTACGGGGTGGAGCTCTTCGTCGCCGGCGACGACGTGTATTTCTCCTCCGTCTCCCCGCGGCCGTCGGATACCGCCATGCTGACCGGCTACACCCAGCGCTTCTCCGAGTTCGAGCTGCAAGCCCGGGCCATTCTGGGCTACCCGATCGACGTCACCCTGGTAACCCCCGGTGCGTCCTATATGCTGCACGCGGACGACGACATCGAGGACGTGGCCTACCAGGGCGTGGGCCAGGCGATGGCGGTCGCGGAGACCGACGTGACGCTGTTTGGCAAGCCGGGCGCCTACAAGGGCCGGCGCATGGGCCTGGTGGTCTCCACGGGCGAGGACATCGAGGAGGCCCGCGATAGGGCCAACGTGGCGGCCGCGCGCATCGAGGTGCGCGGCACCCCGACCGCGGCCGAGGTCGTCGAGGACTCCCAGACCCCGGATATCCCGCAGCTGCACAAGGTGGTGCTGCTCGACGAGCCGCTCGTGCGAGTCAACCCCGAGCTGACCGGCGGCATCGACGATGACGAGGAGGAAGCCGCGGTCGAAAACACCACCCTGTGGGGCCGGAAGTAGGAGCCTGCCTCCTAGCTACTTCGCCGTGGCGCGCTTAATCATCGGCGTGTGCGGGGTGCCGTCCTCGTCGAAGGGCTCGCCGCACACGCTAAAGCCGAAGCGGCCGTAGTAGCCGGTCAGCGGCGATTGCGCCTCCAGGTAGACCGGCGTGCCCGGACGGGCGGTGGCGGCGAACTGCAAGGCGGCATCGATAAGCTGCCGGCCCAGCCCCGTGCCCCGGGCGGCGGGATCCAGGGCGAAGCGGCCGAACTGGACGACCTCGATGGTCGGGGCGTCGGCGGGCTCGCCTTGCTTTGCGGCGTCCGGGTCCGGGATGGTCGCCGGGAACAGGCGGGCCGTGCCCAGGAGCCGGGAGGTGGGATCCTGGGTCTGTTCTTGTGCTTGCGCTCGTTCTTGTTCGGCTGCAGGACTGTCCCAGGCCAAAAGGTGGATGGTGGACGGCTGGGCGTCCGTGTCATCGATTTCGGCGTAAGGGGTGGCCTGCTCATGCACGAAGACGTCCACGCGCAGCTTGTAGAGCGCGTGGACGTCTAGCGGGGCCAGCGCCGCGAGCGGCGCGGCGGTGATGGTGGGGTTAAAAGATTCTTTAGTCACGCCCACCAGCTTAGCGGCCGGGCTTAGTCCTCCTGCGGGCCGGCGTAGCGGACCATGTCGTCCCATTCGACGATCTTGACGCGCTCGCGCTCCTGCGGTTCGCCGGCGGCGCGCTCGGCCGCGTCCAGGCGGTGCCAGCCTTCCCAGGTGGTCACGGCGATCTCGCGGCTGGCCAGCAGGTCCAGGATGTCCTGCGGGTCGCGCTTAGTGGCCTCGGTGAGCTCGCCGGCCAGGTGATCGGCCAGCAGCATGGAGGTGGTGTCCTTCGCGTCGGACTTGGTGTTGCCGATAAGCCCGACCGGGCCGCGCTTGATCCAGCCCGTGGTGTACAGGCCCGGGATCTTCTCCCCGCCGTTATCGCGCAGCACGTGGCCGCCGTCGTTCGGGATGACGGCCTTCTCCTCGTCGTAGGGCACGCCCTTGACGTCCTGCGGGTGGTAGCCCACGGCGGAGTAGACCGCCTGGACCGGCCACTCGGTGAACTTCCCGGTGCCGTTGACCCGCCCGGTGCCGTCGAGCTCAGTGCGCTCGGTCTTCAGGCCGGTGACCTTGCCGTCCTCGCCGAGGATCTCCACCGGGGCCTCGAAGAAGTGGATGTAGAGCTTGTGCGGGGCGCCCTTGGTCTCGCGCATGGCGTAGCCCTCCAGGGTCTGGCAGACCAGGTCGGTGGACTTGGTGGCGCGGCGAGCTTCCTCGGAGGCAGCGTCGTAGTCGATGTCTTCCGGATCGACGATGACCTCGATGGTCGGGGACTCGTCCAGCTCCTTGAGCTCCTTCGGGGTGTACTTCGCCTGGGCCGGGCCGCGGCGGCCGAAGACGTGAATCTCCTTGGCGCGGTTGGTCTTCAGGGTCTGGTAAACGTTGTCCGGGATCTCCGTAACCAGCAGCTCATCGGCGGTCTTGGCCAGGATGCGGGAGACGTCTAGGGAGACGTTGCCCACGCCGATGACGGCCACGGACTCGGCGGACAGGTCCCAGTCGCGCTTGAAGTTCGGGTTGCCGTCGTAGAAGCCCACGAACTCGCCGGCGCCGTGGACGCCCTCGAGGTCCTCGCCCGGGATGTTGACCAGGCGGTCTGCGGTGGCGCCGGTGGCGAAGATGACGGCGTCGTAGTAGTCCTGCAGCTCCTCGACGGTGACGTCACGGCCGACCTCAATATTGCCCAGGAAGCGGATGTCTTCCTTTTCCATGACGTTGTGCAGAGACTGAACAATCCCCTTGATGCGCGGGTGGTCCGGGGCCACGCCGTAGCGGATCAGGCCGAAGGGGGCGGGCATCTTCTCAAACAGATCGACTTGGACGTCGACCTCGGACTTAACCAGAAGATCGGATGCGTAAATGCCGGCCGGGCCGGAACCAACGACTGCAACGCGCAGAGGGGAAGTCATAATATGTCGGTGTCCTCACTGATTCTTGGGGGAGTGGCTGTTACTTGTCTAATCTGAGCTCATCATACGTTCGGATGCGAGCAACGTACTAGATAGGGTAACAAGCCTGCTCCCCAAATCAGCCTCAGAAGGGCTTATCCGACTATCTTATATTCAGGCGTACCTGGCTTGAGGTACTCGTACTCGAACTTGGAGTTGTCCAAACGTTCGATGAGCTGGTCGATTTCCTCGGGCTTTTCCAGCACCAGGCCCACCAGCGCGGTGCCCAGCACGCAGTTGTTGCGCTTCTGGTACTTGAACCGGGTGATGTCGTCGCCGGGGTTGAGGATTTCGTCGAGGAAGATGCGCAGCTGGCCGGGGACCTGCGGGAAGCTGATGAGGAAGTAGTGCTTCAGGCCGCGGTGGACCAGGGAGCGCTCCATGATCTCTGTGTAGCGGATGACGTCGTTGTTGCCGCCGGAGATGACGCAGACGACGGTCGAGCCCGGCGCCAGGTCCAGCTTGGTCAGGCCGGTCACGGACAGCGCGCCGGCCGGCTCGGAGACGATGCCCTCGTTCTGGTAGAGGTTGAGCATCTCGATGCAGACGTCGTCCTCGCTGACTGCGAAGTGCTCCAGCCGGTCCTTGTTGGCCGAGAGGATCTCGTAGGGCAGCGCGCCGATGCGCTTGACGGCCGCGCCATCCACGAACGGGTCCACGGTCGGCAGCGTCATCGGGCCATTATTACGGAAGGCTGCGGCTAGCGATGCCGCGCCGGCCGGCTCCACGCCGTAAATCTGGGCCTCCGGGGCCTTCTCCGCGACGTAGCTGGTCAGGCCGGAGAGCAGGCCGCCGCCGCCGACGGGGGCGATCAGCGCGTGCAGCTCCTTGCCCTCCTCGGCCAGCTGCTCGAGGATTTCCTTGGCCATGGTGCCCTGGCCGACGACGGTGTCGTGGGCATCGAAGGGCTCGATGAAGGTGGCCCCGCGCTCGGCGGCGTCCTCATGGGCGGCGGCGGAGGCCTCGTCGAAGGACTCGCCGGTCACGACCAGGTCCACGAAGCGGCCGCCGTGGGCCAGGATGCGGTCGCGCTTCTGGGCCGGGGTGGACACCGGCACGAAGATCTTGCCCTGGACGCCCATGGTCTTGCAGGCGTAGGCCACGCCCTGGGCGTGGTTGCCGGCCGAGGCGGTGACGATGCCGGCGGCCAGCTCCTCGTCGCTCAGGTTCTTGATGCTGTTGAGCGCGCCGCGGATCTTGTAGGAGCGCACGTCCTGCAGTTCCTCGCACTTGAGGTAGACGTTGCAGTTGGTCAGTTGGGACAGTCGTTCGCTGTAGCGCAGTGGGGTGCGGTTGATTTCATCTTGGATGCGCTCGTGGGCGGCCTCGATTTCGGCGGCGGTGACGAGCGGGGTCTGGACTGTAGTGCTCATGCCTCCGATGTTATAAGTTCTCTGACCTGGGCAAAAGGGCTTTGATTTTGGTCATAGTGCCCGGTTTTTCCGTGACATGCCCAATAGTCGGGGGCATCCGGCGGGGGAGGTGCGGCCTTAGGGTGAAACACCGTTTCCCTAGGGGATTTTCAGGGGGCGTTTGGGGTCGGTGCAGCCTGGGCGGGTTTTCCGGTGGTTCCTGTTGGCTACTAGGTAAAAACTATGTCAGAACCGAGTGTGGCTAATTACTATAACGGATCCCTGCGGAAAAGTTCTCATTTTGGTGATGTGATAATAATTAATCATCAAATGTGAATTTGCTCATAGCATCCTGCGGGGGTTTTCCGGAGGATGGAGCGTGAAGTGATAAATAGTTCTCCATCGGCCCGTTCTTTCGCGTAGGGCTGCGGGGAACACGTCGAAAGGGTCGAACACACCATGTCCGTCATCCCTCCCGAGGCCGCTGACGCCCGGCGGGCACCAACCACCACGGCGCCGGGTAGCCCCGACAGCGCTGACAAAGCCCCCGGCTGGGGCAAAACCGATACCATCTGGACGCTGAGCCTGTTCGGCACCGCCATCGGCGCCGGCGTCATGTTCCTGCCCATCAACGCGGGCATCGGCGGCATTATCCCGCTGATCATCATGACCATCATCGCCTTCCCCATGACCTTCTGGGCCCACCGTGCGATGACCCGCCTGGTCCTGTCCGGCTCCGATCCGAAGTCCCACCTGACCGACGTCATGGAGGAGCACTTCGGCGCCAACGCCGGCGTCGTGATGACCGTCCTCTACTTCGTGGCGGTCTACCCGCTGGTGCTGGTCTACGCCGTCACGCTGACCAACACCCTGGAGTCCTTCCTCATCCACCAGCTGCACGTTGAACCCTGGCCGCGCTGGGCGCTAGCCACCCTGCTGGTCGGCGGCCTCATCTTCGTGGTGAAGATGGGCCAGGAAATCGTGGTCAAGGTGATGTCCGCGCTGGCCTTCCCCTTCATCGCCGTGCTGATCTTCCTGGCGCTCTACCTCATCCCGCGCTGGAACACCGCCTTCTTCTCTACCTTCGACCTAGACGTCGCGCGGGAGGCCTCCGGCAACGGCCTGGCCACCACGCTGATGCTGCTGGTGCCGGTGATGGTCTTCTCCTTCAACCACTCGCCGATCATCTCCTCCTTCGCCTCCGAGAAGCGCCAGGAATACGGCGACAAGTGGGCGGATAAGAAGACCGGCCAGGTCCTGGCGGCGGCCGAAGGCCTCATGGTCATCGTCGTGATGTTCTTCGTCTTCTCCTGCGCCCTGTCCCTGTCGCCGGAAAACCTGGCCGAGGCCAAGGAACAAAACATCACCATCCTGTCCTACCTGGCCAACCACTTCGATGCCCCCTTCCTGCAATGGGTAGCCCCCATCGTGGCGCTGGTGGCCATCTGCAAGTCCTTCCTGGGCCACTACCTAGGCGCGGCCGAGTCCGTCGAGGGTCTGGTGGTCACCGGCAACCACGTCGCCGGCAACACCAAGTTCACTCACAGCCGCGCGCTGGAGACCGGCTCGCTTATCTTCATCCTGGTGACCTGCATCCTGGTCGCCTGGGCCGACCCGTCCATCCTGGGCATGATTGAGACCCTGTGTGGCCCGGCCATTGCCGTCCTGCTCTTCCTGATTCCGATGTGGGCCATCCACAAGGTGGACGCGCTCAAGCGCTTCCGCGGCAAGCCGTCCAACTGGTTCGTCACCTTCATCGGCCTGGTGGCCGTGGCAACCATCTTCTTCTCCATCTTCCACTCCCTGTAAGCGCTGCTACCGCCGGCCTACACTCGAGGTCGGCGGTTTTCGCTTGCCGAGAACCCGTACTGTTTTACTACTCGTTGAAAGGAAAATCATGAACCGACCAGCCAAGCTCGTTATCACCGGAGCGGGCCACGTAGGTTCCTACGTGCTGGCAGAGGCGGTACATTCCGGCTTGTTTGCCGACATTGTGGTCATCGATAGCGACCCCGACATTGCCTGCGGCGAGGCCCTCGACCAACACCACCTGACCGGCGTGCCCGGTAGCTTCGTCCCGCGCGTGCGCCGCGGCGACTACTCCGAGTGCGCGGACGCCGACGTCGTCATTTCGGCCGCCGGCCCGTCGATGATCGTGGACCCCGACAACCCCGACGCCAACCCGGACCGCGCGGCGCTCGCGCCCGTCAACGGCGACATCACCCGCGGCATCATGCGCGAGGTGTGCGCCAACGTGGCCGACAAAGACGCCGGCCCCGTGCTCATCTTCATCACCAACCCGGCCGATACCATCGTCTGGATCGCCCAGAACGAATTCGACTACCCGGAGCACAAGCTCTTCGCCACCGGCACCATGCTGGACTCGTCCCGCCTGCGCCGCCTGGTCGCCGACGATCTGGGGATTAGCCCCGACTCCGTCGACGGTTACATGATGGGCGAGCACGGCATGGCCGCCTTCCCGGTCCTGTCCCACCTGTCCGTGGCCGGCATTCCCGCCGCCCGGCTCGGCGAATACTTCCCCGGCGTCCGGCTCGACGCGGCGGACCTGGCCGAGCGCGTCGTCGAGGCCGCCTACCAGGTCTTCCACTCCAAGGGCTGGACCAACGCCGGCGTCGCCGCCTCGGCCATGCGCCTGGCGCGGGCGGTCTTGCTCGATGAGCGCGCCATCTTCCCGGTCTCGACCACCCTGCACGGCGAATACGGCTACGACGGCGACGTCGCGGTCTCCCTGCCATGTTTGATCGGGCGTTCGGGGGTCCTCCGGCGCCTGACAGTGGAGCTGGATGACTGGGAAACGAAGGCCTTAGAAAAGTCCGTAGCTGCGGTTAAACGCGCAATCGCGGATTCTGCCCAAAACTTATAGTCATGAGTGACCTGTTTTACATCTACGCGAATCGGAAAAAATGGGCATTCTGAAGTAGGGTAGAGGAGGTCACTAAACAAATTACTGAGTGATATACAGCACTTTTGCTGTGGATATTGCCCCGTGACAGCGAATGAAAGGTTCGTCGCATGTCTAATGCTCGTTCTGTCCTTGTCAGTGTCGTAGGTCGTGATTTTGCCGACCTCAACCTTGCGGAAACTGCCCACCAGCTAGACGCGCAGCTGCGCACTCTGGATGAGCTCAACCCGAAGCTCGCCGACGTCGTCGCTGCGGAACTTACCGCCGACGGCCCCGTAGTTATTCAGGGCACCGGCGACACCCACTTCGACTCCGTAGCTGCCGCCGCCGTCGGCGTGCCGCTGCTGTTCGTAGCCGAGCAGGAAAAGGGCGCGGCCGAACTCGCGGTCCGCCACGCCAAGGACGTGCAGGCGACCGTCGCCGGCGTTGTCACGCCGGACCAGCTCAAGGACAGCGAGGCCCTGGCCCGCCAGATTAACCTCAACGTCGAGCCGGTCATGTCCGCTCCCGTCTTCGAGCAGCAGCTGCTGGGCCAGGCCAAGGCCGCCGGCGCCCACGTCGTGCTGCCGGAGGGCGACGACGACCGCATCCTGCTGGCGGCTGGCCAGCTGCTGGAAAAGGGCATCGTCAAGCTCACCATCCTGGGCAACCCGGACTCCATTGCCACCCGCGCCGGCGAGCTGGGCGTGGATCTGACTGACGCCACCATCATCGACCACCTGACCTCCCCGCTGGCCGAGGAATTCGCTGCCGACTTCGCCGAGCTGCGCAAGAAGAAGGGCGTGACCCTCGAGCAGGCCCGCGAGACCATGCAGGACATCTCCTACTTCGCCACCATGATGGTCCACAAGGGCCTGGCCGACGGCATGGTCTCCGGCGCGGCGCACACCACCGCCCACACCATCAAGCCTTCCTTCCAGATCATCAAGACCACCCCGGAGGCCTCCGTGGTCTCCTCCATCTTCCTGATGGTCATGCGCGGGCGCCTGTGGGCCTTCGGCGACTGCGCGGTCAACCCGAACCCGACCGCCGAGCAGCTCGGCGAGATCGCCGCCGTCTCCGCGAAGACCGCGGCCCAGTTCGGCATCGACCCGCGCGTGGCCGTGCTGTCCTACTCCACCGGCACCTCCGGCTCCGGCCCGGACGTGGACCGCGCCGTGGCCGCCGTGGAGGCCGCCCTTCAGATCAACGGCGACCTCAAGGTCGACGGCCCGCTGCAGTTCGACGCCGCCTGCGACCCGGGTGTGGCCAAGAAGAAGATGCCCGACTCCGAGGTCGCTGGCCAGGCCAACGTCTTCATCTTCCCGGACCTGGAAGCCGGCAACATCGGCTACAAGACCGCGCAGCGCACCGGCGGCGCCCTGGCCGTGGGCCCGATCCTGCAGGGGCTGAACAAGCCGGTCAACGATCTGTCCCGTGGCGCTACCGTTCCCGATATTGTCAACACCGTCGCTATTACCGCTATCCAGGCAGGAGGCAACGCCTAAATGGCCTACGTTCTAGTACTTAACTCCGGCTCTTCCTCCATCAAGTTCCAGGTGGTGAACCCGGAGAACGAAGCCACCGACGCTCCGCTGGTCACCGGCCTGGTCGAGCAGATCGGCGAGCCGAACGGTGCCATCAACGTCACCGTCAACGGCGAGAAGATCCGCGAAGAGCTGGAAATCCCGGACCACACCGCGGGCCTGAAGCGCGCCTTCGAGATCATGGAGGACAACCAGGTCGGCCCCACCCAGCTGGAGCTCATCGCCGTCGGCCACCGTGTCGTCCACGGCGGTCGCCTCTTCAGCGAGCCGCAGCTGCTGGACGAGCAGATCGAGTCCATGATCGAGGACCTCATCCCGCTGGCCCCGCTGCACAACCCGGCCAACCTGGACGGCATCCGCGTCGCGCGCGCCATCCTGCCGGACCTGCCGCACGTGGCCGTCTTCGACACCGCCTTCTTCAACCGCATGGCCCCGGCCGCCGCGCTGTATGCCATCAACAAGGAAGTCGCGACGAAGTACGACATCCGCCGCTACGGCTTCCACGGCACCTCCCACGAGTTCGTCTCGCAGCAGGTCCCGAAGCTGCTGGGCCGCGACCCGGGCCACACCCACCAGATCACGCTGCACCTGGGCAACGGCGCCTCCGCCGCCGCGATCTCCAACGGGCGCGCCATCGACACCTCGATGGGCCTGACCCCGCTGGCCGGCCTGGCCATGGGTACCCGTTCCGGTGATATCGACCCGGGCATCATCTTCCACCTGTCCCGCCAGGCGGGCATGACCATCGATGAGATCGACAAGCTGCTTAACAAGCAGTCCGGTGTGAAGGGCATTTCCGGCGTCAATGACTTCCGCGTGCTGCGCGAGCGCATCGAGAACGAGGACTCCGACGCCTGGCTGGCGTACAACATCTACATCCACCAGCTGCGCCGCTTCATCGGTTCCTACATGATTGCGCTCGGCCGCGTCGACGCCATCACGTTCACCGCCGGCGTCGGTGAGAACGACACCGAGGTCCGCCAGGACTCCCTGTACAACCTGGACATGTACGGTATCCACTTTGACAAGGAAGCCAACCTGGTCCGTTCCAAGGAGCCGCGCATGATTTCCACCGCAGACTCCCCGGTCAAGGTCTTCGTCGTCCCGACCAACGAGGAACTGGCCATCGCGCAGAAGTCTGCCGATATCGCCGCCATGGCCCGCGAGGCCGGCCTGTACTAGCACCTCGTGCTGCCGCGCGCCACTTGAGTGCGCCTGCGACTGTGGATAACTAGGGCCCGCGCCCAGTTATCCACAGTTTTGCTGTATCTGGGCCCGGGCGGCCTAGACCGGTGTTTGCGTGGGCGGTCAGGATGGCGGTATGAAACTGACTAAGACCCCGTACCACTGATAACCACTGCACCCGCCTCGCGCCGCAGGTAACCGCCGACGCGCAGGATTTCACGTCGTTGCCCGCCCACGAACAGGCCCGGCTGCGCTGCCTGGCCGCCGCGCTGAGCGCCCACCGCGCGGTGCTGACCTCCCGCTCGGCCGCCCGCATCCACCGGCTGTGGGTGCTCAGCGCCCGCGGGGGCGAGGACATAGAACTCGCCCTGGCCGGCGGCACCGCCCCGCCTAACGCGCAGGTCCCGCCCGGGTGGCGCTACCACAAGATGAAGCTGCCGCCGGGCGATATCGTCTCGGTGGCGGTTGCGGAAAGTGATGCCAGCGTCAGAGCCACCAGCCCGGCCCGCACCGTGGTGGATCTGGCCCGCCTGCACGGCTTCGTGCGCGGGCTAGTCGCCGCCGACAGCTACCTGGCCCGCGGTTTTGAGCGCGCCGAGTTGATGGCCGTGGCCGGCAGGCTCAAAGGCACCCGGGGGATTGGTCAGGCCCGTCAGGTCATCGGTGCCGCGATCGGCAACTCGGAGTCGCCGTACGAGTCGCTTGCCCGCGGACTGCTAATCCATAGCGGGTTGGCTAAGCGCCACCGCGTCGAGGCCCAGGCCCAGATCGGCGCTTTCCGCGTGGACCTGCTCATCGACGGATGGCTGGTCCTCGAGGTGGACGGCGCCGCCAAATACGACGGGCAGACCTACGGCCGCGCGGTCGAGGACGTCATCCGCTCCGAGCGCGACCGCGAGGCCTACCTGCAAAACCAGGGTTTCGTGGTCCGTCGCGTGACACCGCGGCAACTCTTCTACGAATACGCCGAGTTCATGGAGATGCTGACCACCACGTTGCGGCGGGCGGGGAGGTAGGGCGACGAGCGCCGGGCGCTGGGTGCCGGGCGCTGGGCGGAAAATATCGTCCTTTGCACAGAAGCCGATATTTCCGGTGTCTAAAACCGCTGTTCACGACTTTGTGCGTGTCGGCTGCGGGGAGGTTGGGCGGTAGAAGTAGATATTTTCGGCCGGGGCAGAGGAGAATCCGCGGAAAATATCGCCCTCTGCCCAAAGGCAGATATTTCCGACCCGTAAAACCGCTGGTCAACGCGTTAAAGGTGAAATCCGCGGACCAACCCGCTGGCAGGGGTCGATATTTCCCCCGGACCCGGCCCCAGTACCCACCGAACCTAAAACGTCGTCACCGGCCGGACCTGGTTCGCCAGGTCGACCAGCGCGTAGCGGTGCCGGGAGAAGGGGGCTTGGCGGGCGAGCGCGCGGAGCGTGTCGGCGAGCCCGTAGCGCAGGCCGCGCTGGGTGAAGGCGTACTCGAACAGGTCGTTCGGGCTGGCGGCGTGCGTGAGCTGGTGATCGCGCAGGAACGTCAGCCCGGCGGAGAGCACGGCGACCTTGATCTGCAAAAAGCGCGGCTCGTTGGTGGGGATCTCTTCCAGACGGCGGGCGGCGCGGCGCACGCGGGGTTCGGTCAGGGAGTGGGAGATGAGCTGCAACACCGTGGTCAGCCGCGCCATGCGCTGGTGGCGGGAGGCGTTCGGCACGCGGTCGAGGGTGTTGACGGCCATCTCCACCTGGTGCTCGGTGCGCAGCTGGCGGGCCAGCCCGAAGGCGGAGGAGACCGTGGTCGGGTTGGTGGCCCAGACCAGCCCGTAGAGGCGCATCGAGTTAAACCGCAGGACGCCGGGGTCCTGCGTGATGTGTTCCCAGAGCTCGGGCTGGCCGGCGAAGTCCTCGTCGGGCAGGTCGCCCAAGCTGAGCTCTTGGACCGCGCAGGCGCGGGCGACCTTCGGCATGAGCAGGGAGGAGCCGTCGTAGCCCAGCTGCTGCAGGAGCAGTTCGTTGATGGCGGCCAGCGCCAGCTTCGGCGCGGCCTCGCCGGGCAGGAGGCTGAGCACGGTGGAAAAGTGCTTCTGCGCCTCGGCGTAGTCGTCCAGCAGCAGCGCGGTCACGCCGGAGTACCACTCGAAGCGCCAGTCGCCGCCCAGGCGCTGCTCCAGCGAGGACAGCCAGCTGCGGGCCTGACCCGTGTAACCGAGGTCGATCATGGAGCGCACCACGCCCAGGGGGATTTCGGCGGACTGCTCGTATTCGTCGGTCTGCATCGCCTGGCGGAGGGTTTCCAGGGCCTCCTGCGGCTCCGTATAGGACGCGCCCTGCAGCAGCGCGGCGCCGACGTCGCTGCGGTCCAGCAGCGGGGTCGGGAGGGCGGAGACCACCTCGGGGGCGGTGGTCCGCACGGTGCGGTCGATGCCGTCGATGAGCTGGTCCGTGCGGAAGACCAGGTGCTTGGTGCCGAAGGTGGTACGTTGCGGCGAAAACAGCGAGTGCTGGGAGGGGTGCTGGACACCGTCGCGGACGGCGATGACCTCGCGCAGCACGCCGTAGAGCTGCGTGCGCAGCTCGCCCAGGTTGTTAAAGCGCTTGTCCGGGTCGCGGTCGGTGGCGCGCAGCAGCAGCCGGTAGAAGGACAGGTGGCGGCGGAACTGCGGTTCCTTTGCCGGGCTCGGCAGCCCGGGCAGGTAGATGCCGTCCTCGCTGGGAAGGTCGATGGTCAGCGCGGCCAGGGTGCGGCCGATGGTGTAGATATCGCTGGCTACCGAGGGGCCCTGGGTGGCCACCTCGGGGGCCTGGAAGCCCTGCGTGCCGTAGATGAAGCCGTAGGCGCCGATCCCGGAGACCGCGCCTAGGTCGATGAGCTTGACCTGGTCCTCGGTGACGATGATGTTGTCGGGCTTCAAGTCGTTGTAGACCACCCCCCGCGAGTGCAGGTAGTCCAGGGCCGGCAAAAGCTCCAGGATATAGGCGATGGCGATGTCGATGGGCAGCACCTTGCCCGGCTGCGCGTTGCGGCGGCTGCGCAGGGAGGGCCCGCCCACGTATTCCATCACGATGAAGCCGCCGGGCACGCGGGCGTCGTCGATGAAGTTGAAAATCTTCACGATGCCCGGGTGCGTAATATCCGCCAGGAACTCGCGCTCGGCGGCCGCGGCGGCGGTCTCGTCCTCGGACTTGTGGGCCTGCATGCCCTTGAGCACGACCACGCGCCCGGAGACGAAGTGGTCGTTGGCCAGGTAGATCCAGCCCATGCCGCCGTGGGCGATAACGCCCAGGATCTCGTACTGGCTGGCCACCATGTCGCCGGGGTTAAGCTGCGGGCGGGGGATCTTCTTGCGCTCGACGACCTCGTCCACGTCGAGCAGCGCCTGGCGCGGGTTGCTGGGGGAGACGAACGGCAGGTGGACCATGCCGTCGGCGACCTCGCGGTCGCGGCGGCGGGTCGCGCGCCTAGAGCGGAAGGTGTCGAGCGCCTTCTGGCGGGAGCGCTGCGAGGTATCCGCCACCTGCTGCGCGTCGCGCGCCTTCTTGTCGCGCAGGTTGCCCAGGTCCTTGATCAGCGCGGCGATGTTGTCGGAGTCGGCGGCGAATTCGTCGTCCTCGTCGTCGTCCGCGAAGGGATCGAAGGCCACGGCGGCGGTGCCGGTCTCGCCTTCCTCGTCGTCGGCGAAGGGATCGAAGGGCACGGCCGCGGTGGCGGCGTCCAGGTCGGAATCCGGGCCCGGTTCCAGGTGATCGGAGCGATCAGTCATTGCGTGCCTCCTCGGAGTCGTCGTCGGGGTCTTCGCTACGGTAGTCCAGGGCCGGCGGGCTGGCGGGGGCGAGGTAGGGGCCGAACCACTCGTTGTAGAGGCGCGCCCACGTGCCGTCGCGGCGCAGCCGCTCCAGCGTGGAGTTGACCTGTCGGACCAGCGGGCGGGTGTCTGCCCCCGGGCGGGATTTCTTGATGCCTACGCCGTAGGACTCGGTGGACATGGGCTCGCCGACGATCTCGGTGTAGGAGTCCTGATCCACCATGCCGGACAGGAGCGTGTCGTCGGTGATGACGGCGTCGGCCTGGCTCAGCTGCAGGGCCATGAGGCAGTCGCCCCAGGAGTGCGTGATCAAAAGCTGGGCGTCGGGCAGGTGGAGGCGGGCCTGGTTGAGCGAGGTCGAGCCCGCGGTGGCGCAGACCCGCTTGCCGGCGGTGGACTCGAGCGAGTCGATGCCGCTGGACTTCAGCGCCAGCAGGCGCGTGGAGGCGTCGAGGTAGGGCGTGGAAAACTCCACCTGTTTTTGGCGGTCTTCGTTGATGGTCATGGTGCGGACCACCATGTCGACCTCGCCGGACTCCAGCGCGTCCACGCGCTCGGCCGAGGACAGGAAGCGGAAATCCACCTTGGACGGATCGTCGAAGATATCGCGGGCGATCTCGTGGGCCAGGTCGACCTCGAAGCCGCTCATCTGCCCGGTGGTGGTGTCGCGGTAGCTGAGCAGGTTGTGCGACTGGTCCACGCCGACAATCACCCAGCCGCGCTTGACGATCTCGGGCACCCGCTCCTTGGCGTCCTTGTCGTCGGGGCGCCAGGAACCGGCGGGGTTGCCGCGGGAGTCCGCGTCGGCGGCTTCGGCATCGGCGGGCTCGTAGTAGGCGCCGGCGGGCAGCGGGGGGCCGGCTTGTTCTTCCTGCGTGCGCTCGGGGAGGATGCGGTCGATCTCGTTGGTCGGGGCGAGCTCGGAAGAGTGCGTCACGCAGCCAGTAAGCAGCAGCGGGAGAATGGCGAGCGCGGGCAGGACTTTCTTGCGCATTAGAGGTACTCCTGCACTCGGGGGCGGATGCCCAGCCAGACCGAAATCACCGCGGCCACGGTCAGCAGCATGACCGCGCTGGAGACCAGCGTCATGGCGGTCAGTCCCTCCTGGATATGCAGGCGCATGGCGCGCCGGGCGTCGGCGATGAGCTGGTCCAGGGTGCGGTCGAGCTCGTTGAAGGAGCTGGCGGCGCTGGTGGGTGAGGTCTCCCCGGGCAGCGTGTCGCCCGGGTTGGGATCGGTGGCCAGGAAGATGGCGTCGTCGTAGCGGCCCTCGCTCAGCGCGTTGAGCAGCGCCTCGTGGGACTGGGTCCAGCGCTCCAGCGAGTGCTGGGCGCCGCGGATGAGGTCGTCGCGGTCGAGTTCGGACTCGGTGGTGATCGACTCGGAGGCCGCGTAGTCCTCCAGCGCGTGGGAGATGGATTCGGTGGTCTCGTCGAAGGTCACGGCGGTTTCCTGCTCCGACTGGCGGTTGACCAAGGCCAGGGTCTCCGAGGTGCGGGCCTGCTGCGCGGCGATGCGCGAATTGGTCAGCGCGTCCCACGGGCGGGAGGCGTCCTCGAAGCCCTGCATGCCGGCGGACCAGGTCGCCAGGTTGGACAGGCCCACCCACAGCACCGCCAGGGTGAGCAGGCTGGTGGCGGTGACGAAGCCGCGGTTGAAGCGGCGCCGGGTCAGCCGCCACAGCCACCACTGGGCTAGTACCAGGAAGATGACGGCGGCCACCAGGCCGGACAGCGGAACCCACTGGGGGCGGGTGAGCTCGCGGCGCTCGTCGGAGACCTTCTGGCTGGTCAGCTGGAAAAGCTCGTCGGCGGCGGGCAGGATCTCCTCGCGCATCAGCGACGAGGCATTGGACATATAGGCGCTGGCCACGGCGTTGCCGGCGCGGTGGTTGGCCCGGGCGGTTTCCACCATGGAGGTATAGACCGGCAGCTCGCGCTGGATGAAGCCGACCAGGTCGCGGATGCGCTGGTCGTCGTCGGAGGTGCCCAGGATGGACTCGGTGGCGGCTACCGATGCCCGGTCGATCGCGTCGTTGTATTTCTGCCGGTTCTCGCCGGACTCGACGCCGGCCTGGACGAAACCGGTGGTGGCGACGGTATCCGCCAGGGAGAGGGAGGTGTAGAGGTTGTGGGCCGAGTTCGACATCGGCTCCGTGGTGGACAGCAGGGTGTCCAGGTTGTCCTGCCGGGCGGCCGAAGAATTGGACATGGAGATGCCGGCCGCGGCGATGGCCAGGGTCAGAATCACCGTGACGGTGAAAAGCTTGCCGGGCGTGGTCTCCAGGAAGGACCAGACGCGGCGGGCCAGGCGCGCGGGTCCGGCGAAGGTGGACATCGCCAGGTGGGTGGCCGGGTTGAAGGCAGGGTCTGCTGGGGCCGTGAGGTCGTCGAGCCAGTGGTCGCCCCCGGCGAACTGGGAGTCGTGCTCGGTGGGCTGGGTCGACTTAGGTTTCCTGCGGCGTGGCCGCATCAAGCTGGGTGCCCCGGAACCGGTCATTCATCTAGAATAGCTTTTCCGCTGTGTGCTACGCCACCTGACCGCGGGGTTTTGCCAAAAGTTATAGCATGGAGGGTGATGAATGTGGCAGGCAAACCCGAAAGCGGCGACGGCTGGGCAGCGGGCCCGGGCGGCAAACCCGCCTGGGGACTCTACGGCGCGGCCGGCCTCTTCCTGCTGGCCGAGGGCCCGCGGGTCCTGCTCCAGCACCGCGCGCAGTGGACCCACCAGGGCGGCACCTGGGGGATTCCCGGCGGCGCGCGGGACTTGCACGAAACCGCCAGCCAGGCGGCGGTGCGCGAGGCGGTCGAGGAATGCACCATCGACCCGGCGGACATAGAAATTATTGATGAGATTGTTACCGCCGGCCCCTACCCGGCCAACCCCGCGCGCCCGGACCTGCCCGGCGGCTGGACCTATACCTCGGTGCTGGCCCGGACCAAGACCGGAAACCCGCTGGACACCGTGCCCAACGAGGAGTCGCTGGAGCTGCGCTGGGTGCCGCTCGGCGAGGTCGAGCAGCTGCCGCTGCTGTCCGCCTTCCGCTCCGCTTACGCGGATTTGTGCCGGGCGGCGCGTGCCTTGGGCAGGTAAAACCGCCCGAATTGTGGCACGCTAGTGGGCATGATTGAAGTGAACGGGCTGACTAAGCAGTATAAGTCGGTCCGCGCCGTCGATAACTTAAGTTTTACGGTCAACCCCGGAATGGTGACCGGCTTCTTGGGACCCAACGGTGCGGGCAAATCCACCACCATGCGCATGATCCTGGGCTTGGATAAGCCGACGGCGGGCACGGCTCGCATCGGCGGCAAAAGCTACCGGGAGATGAAGAACCCGCTGCGGGAGGTTGGCGCGCTGCTGGACGCGAAGGCCGTGCACCCGAACCGCTCGGCGGCCAACCACCTGAAGTGGATGGCGCAGTCCAACGGCATCCCCACCCGTCGTGTGGACGAGGTGCTGGGCCTGGTGGGCCTGTCCGACGTGGCTGGCAAGAAGGCCGGCGGCTTCTCGCTGGGCATGGGGCAGCGCCTGGGCCTGGCCAGCGCCCTGCTGGGCAACCCGGGCGTGCTGATCCTGGACGAGCCGGTCAACGGCCTGGACCCGGAGGGCATCCGCTGGGTGCGCGACCTGCTCCAGGCCCTGGCCCGGGAAGGCCGCACCATCCTGGTCTCCTCGCACCTGTTGTCGGAGATGTCCATGACCGCCGACCGCCTGGTGGTCATCGGCCGCGGCCAGCTGGTGGCTAACCAGTCCACCTACGACTTCATCAAGGAGCACGCCGCCTCGCAGGTCATCGTCCGCTCCGAGTACCTGGACGCGTTCACCAACGCGCTGGAGGAGGAGAACATCACCTACCAGTACAGCCAGGACCAGGAGGGCCGGCCCACGCTGGTTATCCCAGAGCAGGCCACGGACCTTATCGGGCAGCTGGCGTACTCGGTGGGCGTGCCGCTGAACGAGCTCACGCTGCACCGCGCCTCGCTGGAGGACGCTTTCATGGAAATGACCGGCCACGCGGTCCAATACCACGGCCAGATTGAGGGGGCTGACGATGCTCGTTAATACTTTGCGCGCAGAGTGGACCAAGCTGATTACCACGCGGTCGTTCTGGCTCACCAGCGCCGTGTTCTTCCTGCTGACCTGGGGCTGGAGCGCCCTGAACGCATCTGTTGCCCGGCAGACGCCGGAGACCGCCATGTTCCTGACTCCGGAGTCCTCGGCCACCGCCGTCTGGATGCTGGGCCTGCCGGTGCTGATGATCCAGTCCATCATGATCATCACCACCGAATACCGCTACAACATCCAGACGAACGTCTACATGGCCAACCCGAACCGCCCGATGGTGGCGGTGGTCAAGCTGGTCATGTACGCGGTAATTTCCGCTCTTTTGGTATTCATCGCGCTGGTGGGCGTCTACCTGCTCACCCAGGCCATTGCCGGCGAGGTCGCCCCGGATTATGACCCGTGGAACAGTGAGAGCGCCCGGCGCTTCCTTTGGGTCTACCCGCTGGTGATGGCGGCGATGGTGCTGTTTTCCCAGGGCATGGGCCTGTTGCTGCGGCAGACCGCCGGCACCGTGGCCATCTGCTTGATCCTGAACCTGGGCATCGACCAGCTCATCGGGCGACTGCCGAAGATTGGTGAGCACATCGCCCCGTTCATGCCGTTTACGGCCTTGCAGAACTGGATCTTTGAGACCGTGCCGGAAAAGGCGATGTGGGACGCCAACTGGATGAACCTGGTTATCTTCCTGCTGTGGGCCGGTGGCCTGTGGCTGCTGGGCGTTTTGCTGCTGCAAAAGCGCGACGCCTAAAGCCCGCACGGTTTAGTCTAGGAAACCGTGCCCTATTCACTTCTTCTGTCCCTGGCGCTGCTGTCGGCCACGGCCGCCTTCGCCACGGACGTGTACCTGCCGGTCATGCCCGCCATCGCGGCGGAGTTCGGGGTGGCGGATGCGTGGGTCCAGCTCACGCTGACCGCGTTCTTCGTCGGCCTGGCGGCGGGCCAGCTGTTTATCGGCCCGCTTTCCGATGCCCTCGGGCGCAAGACCCTGCTCCTGCTCGGCGCGGTGGGGGCGGTGGCCGCATCGGTGCTAGCGGCGCTGGCCCCCAACATAGGGGTGCTGATCGCGGCCCGCTTCCTGCACGGCCTGGGCGGCGGGGCCTGCGTGGTGCTCTCCCGCGCGGTGGTGCCGGACCTTTTGGTCGGCAAGGCCGCGGCCCGGGCTTTTTCTTTGCTCATGGCCATCCAGGCCATCGCGCCGGCGCTCGCCCCCATCATCGGCGGCCTGCTGGCCGAGCCCATCGGCTGGCGCGGCATCTACTGGGTGCTGGTGGGCCTGCACGTGGTGCAGCTGCTCCTGGCGTGACTGGTCGTGCCGGAAACCGGCGGCCGGAACCGGCAGGGCCGCCTGCTGGGCCAGGTGCTGGGCAATTACGCCACGGTGCTGTCCCACCCGGCGATCCTGGGCTACCTGGGCTCGATGTCCTTCGGCTTTAGCGCGATGTTCTGCTATATCTCCGCCTCGCCCTTTGTCATCCAGGACGTGCTGGGCTTTAGCCCGGCCGGCTACTCGTTGGTTTTCGCGGTGAATTCGCTGGGCCTGCTGGCCGCGAACCTGGTGAATATGCGGCTGGTGGATAGCCACGGACCGAAGGTGATGCTGCGCGCCGGGGTGATTTTAAGCGTGTGCGCGAACGCGGTGCTCCTGGCCACCATCGCCTTCGGGGCCGGCGGCGGGGTGGTGCTGGTCGCGTTGTTTTTCTGCGTCGCGCCCACCGGGTTCATCATGGGCAATTCCGCGGCCCTGGCCACGGGCCTGCGCCGGGATAAGGCCGGTTCGGTCTCGGCCGTGATGGGCGGGGTCCAGTCGCTGCTGGGCGGGTTGGTCAGCCCGCTGATGGGGCTGGGCAGTGATCGTCTGCTGACGATGTCACTGGGCATGTGCGTCTGCGCGGGCGTGGCGGTGGCCGCCGCCTTTGCCGCCACGCGTTGGCATGTGGGTGAGTAGTTTTACTTCTTGCCCTTGCCCAGGGCGATAAGGGCCAGGCCGATGGACAGGATCCAGCTGTCCTTGGCGATGGCGGTGCCGTCCTCGGACGGGCTGATGCCGTCGTCCTGGGTCATGTTGTCGTTGTTGAAGTACAGGGTCAGCAGGCCGGAGGAGAAGCCGGTCAGGGCCAGGCCCGCCAGGCGGTTCGGGATGAACGGGGCCAGCAGGGCGCCGCCGACGCCAATCTCCGAGTAGGAGATGAACTTGCCGAAGTCGTCCGGATCCATGTCACCCAGGGCCGGGATGCCGGTGGCGGCGAAGTCACGCAGGCCGGCGGCGTTTTCCCCGCGCAGGCCCAGCTTGCCAATGCCGGAGTTGAGGATGAAAGCGCCCGGGAGAGCGCGCAGGGCGACGGAGGCGAGACGGTGGCCGAGGGTCGGCTTGGAAGACTTGGACATGATGCTCCTTAAAAAGCGATCGGTGATTGAACTTTCTGCTCCCCACTCTAGCAATGTTGATGTGTCACGCACGGGCGGCTACTGCAGCGCCGAGGTCAGCCGCATGACGTTGTCCACGTAGCGGCGGAAGAAGCCGCGGGTGTTCCATTCCTCGAGGGTCAGCTCGTGGGAGACGCCGCGGTAGTTGGCGGCTAGCTGGTTGAGCTGGTCGATGAGGTCGCCGCGGGCTACCAGCATGGTGGACTCGTAGTTCAGGCCGAAAGACCGCATGTCCATGTTGGATGAGCCGAACATGGCCAGCGGGTAGGTGGAGGTATTGGCCGGCTCGTCCGGATCGGCGAGGGTGAACTTGGAGTGCAGGACGTAGGGCTCGAGGAACTGGTAGATGTGGACGCCGGCTTCTAGCAGGGTCTGGTAGTAGGAGGACTGGGCGTGGTTGACCATGAACTGGTCGGCCTTGGCGGAGACGTAGAGCTCCACCCGTACACCGCGGTAGCAGGCGGTGGTGACGGCCTCCATGAGGGACTCGTCCGGGACGAAATAGGGCGAGACCATCACCAGGCGTTCCTTGGCGTGGTGCACCACGGAGTTGAACATGCGCAGGTTCGGCTCCGTGGTATAGCCCGGGCCGGAGGGGATGAGCTGCAAGAAGTTGGCGTCGGCGTCCCAGGCGTCGTCGTAGGGCAGTTCTTTGAGCCCCAGGGTCTCGTTGGATTCCAGGTACCAGTCCACGGCGAAGACGGCGGCCAGGGAGGTGACCACCGGGCCGGTGAGCTCGACCATGTAGTCAATCCAGGCGCGGTCGTCGGTCTTGTACTGGCGCTTGATCATGTTCAGCGAGCCGAGGAAGCCGGTGTGGCCGTCGATGACCACGATCTTGCGGTGGTTGCGCAGATCGGGGCGGCGGAAGCGGAATTTGTGCAGCTGGATGGGCAGCATGAGGCGCCAGTCGACGTCGATGGCGCTGAGCTTCTTACCGAAGCTGAAGTAACCGGGGTACTTGATGCTGCCGATCTGGTCGAGCAGTAGCTTGACCTCCACCCCGCGCTTCCGGGCGCGGGCCAGGGACTGGTAGAAGACGTCGGTGGCCTCGTCCCAGGACTGGATGTAGATTTCGACGTAGACGTATTCCTCGGCGGCATCGATAGCGCGGGCAATCGCCCGGATGCACTCGTCGTAGTCCGCGTGCAGGCCCTGGTTGTGGCCGACCACGCAGGGGAAACCGGTCAGCTCCCGGTTGAGGTGGATGAGGGACTCGACCTCCGAGGGCAGGCGGTCCTCCGGGTGATCCGGGGTGGCGGCGGTGATGTCGTCGATCATCTCGTTCGCCTCCTGCTGGATGCGGTGGCGGCGCCGGTTGATATACGGCGAGCCCATCAACAGGAACAGCGGCAGGCCCACGAAGGGCAGCAACAGGATGGCCAGCAGCCAGGCATTGGAGCTGGACGGGCGGCGGCCCTCCGGGACGATGCCGATGGCGACGGCCTTGATGGCGTAGTCCAGCACCATGAAGAAGGCCTGCCAGAAGGTCAGATCAATACTGAGGCTCATTAGCGCACCGCGTCGAAGTCCGGAAGGTCGTAGTCGGCCATCAGCAGCACGTGGTCGGAGGTGCCCTTCTCCGCGCGCTCGGCCATGTCGACCGCGGCGGACTGGACCCGCTCGGCCAGCGGCTGCGAGGCCAGCTGGAAGTCGATGCGCATGCCCTCGCCCTTCTGGAAGCGCATGCCCTTGTAGTCGAAGTAGGTCCAGCGCTCCTCGCGGGTGAACTGGCGGGTGACCTCCTGCGTGCCGGCCTCCAGCAGCATTTGGAAGGCGGCGCGCTCCGGTTCGGTCACGTGGGTCTTGCCGCGGAAAACGGACAGGTCCCAGACGTCCTCGTCGCGCGGGGCGACGTTGAAGTCCCCGGTCAGCAGCAGCTTGCGGTGGGAGCGCTGCTCCACGTAGCGCGCCAGCGCGTAGTAGAACTGCAGCTTGTAGTCGTAGTGGCGATCGGTGATCTCGCGGCCGTTGGGGAAATACAGGCTCCAGATCTCCACGCCGCGGATGACCACTCCCAGCGCGCGGGCTTCCAGGGCCTGCTCCTTGTCCGGGTCTTTGGCGAAGCCGGGCTGGCCGGGGAAGCCCTCGTAGGTCTCCTCCGGGGCCTGCTTGCTGATAATGGCCACGCCGTTCCATTGGTTCAGGCCGTGCCGGGCCACGTGGTAGCCGGCGTCCTCGAAAACCTGGGTCGGGAACTTGTCATCGGCCACCTTGGTCTCTTGCAGGCACAACACGTCGATGTCGTGGGCGTCCAGCAGGGCCAGCGCGCGCTCGGCCCGCGTGCGGACGGAGTTGATGTTCCAGGTGGCTATGCGCATGATTTACAGGGTAGCGAACCGCCGCCGATGGTGCTCATCCAGGCCGCACTCGGACGCAATCGCGCGGGCGGCGGCGTCCGGGACCTCCAGGACCACCACCGCACGGGTCGCGCCCTGGGCCCGTCCCCAGCGCAGCTTCTCGCGCAGCTCGGCCGCGCTGGCCGGGGCGGTGGGCACGACCACCCACACCGTGTCGTCGCCGGCCGTGCCCAGGGCGGCGGGCGCGGTGTCGGTGCTTTCGGCGCTGGTCTCGTCGGGCAGTTCCCCGACGTAGCAGACCTGCTCCGGGCCCACGGGGCGGGAGTGTGGCAGGCCGTTTTTGCCGATGCGCTCCGGCAGCAGCAGGCGCGGGCCGGCGTTATCGAGGATCTCGGTGGCCGGCAGGGGCGTGAACCCGGCCGAGGGACCCAGCGGCACCGAGCCGGAGGCGCGCATTAGCCACTGCCCGTCCGCCGACCACTGCTCGTGCGGGTCCGGGTAGGCGTCGGCGATAGCCTCCTCGACGTGGCGGATATCCGAGTTGCGGATGGTGCGCGGGGAGAGCTTCTTGATGATCTTCAGCTCCTCCGGCGCGATTTCCACCGCCTCCTTGTCGGAGGGGTAGCCGCCCACCTGCTGCGGGCGGATGACCAGCGGGTCGAGGCTTTGCACGTGCCCGATGACGTCGCTTTTGACCCCGCCGGCGTATTCGCGCCGGGCCACGACCCGGTCGCCTACCTCCACCGCGTCGGAGCGAAACGCGAAGCCCACGGCCTAGTCCTCACCGTCCGTGTGTCCGAAGGGATCCTCGTCCACGCCCGGGGTCCAGGTCAGCCCGGCGACGTTCCAGCCCTCGCGCTTGATGGCCTTCTTGGCGGCGCGCTTGTAGCGGCCGATGAGGGTGTCGGTGTAGACGTAGCCGTCCAGGTGGCCGACCTCGTGCTGCAGGCAGCGGGCGAAGAAACCGTAGCCCTCGACAGTGATGTCGTTGCCGTTTTCGTCCTGGCCGGTCACCCGCGCCCAGTCGGCGCGCCCGGTGGGGAAGGACTCGCCCGGCACGGACAGGCAGCCCTCGTCGTCGGAGCCGTCGTCCGCCGGCATGGTCACGGGAATCTCGGAGGTCTCCAGCACCGGGTTGATGACGCAGCCGCGGCGCATCCCGCCGTCTTCCTTCTCCGTGCCGTCCGGGCCGTCGGTGTCCGGGCAGTGGTAGACGAACAGGCGCTTGTTGATGCCGATCTGGTTGGCGGCCAGCCCGACGCCGTGGGCGGCGTCCATGGTCTCGTGCATATCGCTAATCAGCTGCTGGAACTCCGGGCTGGAGATGTCTTCCGTGACTTGTTCGGTGGGGTGATGCAGCACGGGGTCGCCGTGGATCACGATGGGGCGAATACTCATGTTCTACAGTTTAAGCATGTCCGCGCAATCTGACCTACCCGACCTGTCTGGCCTATCCGAGCAGGACGTGGCCATTCTGGACTTCGAGGCGCACGCCCCGCGCGCCGTCGGGCGCAAGGAAGAGGCCATCCGCGCCCAGCTGGACCTGACGCCGGTGCGCTACCACCAACGCCTCAACGCGCTGTTGGACCTGCCGGCGGCGCAGGAATACGCGCCGGTGCTGGTGGGCCGGCTGCGGCGGGTGCGCAGCCAACGCGAAGAAATCCGGCGCGCCGCGCAACAAAATGAAACTCCTGGGGTTTAAAGTAAGTTCTGTGACTAATGTGAATCAGGAGAAGAACGACGCCACCTCGACCAGTCTGCCCCTGCGCGGTTTCGCGATGGTGCTCATCGCCGTCGCCGTCGTGCTGGGCCTGTGGGCCCTCTACGCCCTGACCCAGGGCGGCGGGGACGAAGAATCCACCCCGGCCGCCGCCACCTCCTCCGCCCCCGCCGGCGGCGCGGAGGGCCCGACCACCTCCGCGGCCGCGCCCAGCCAGGAGAAGGACGCCGACGCCGAGCACAGCACCGAGGCCCCGGCGCCCGCCGAGGACAGCAACCGGGAGGAAGCCGCCCCGGCGGCGGGCCAGCCGGAGCAGGCCGCCCCCGCCCCGGCCGAGCAGCCGGCCCCGAAGAAGGTCAGCGTGCTGAACAACTCCATGACCCAGGGCCTGGCCGATCGCGTCTCCCGCGACCTAGAGGGCAAGGGCTACGAGCTGGGCGAGGTCGGCAACTTCCCGGAGGAAGTCCTGCCGGAGACCACCGTCTTCTTCCCCAAGGGCGACGCGGCCGCGGAGGCCGAGGCCCGCAAGATCGCCTCGGAGCTGGGCGGCATCGCCCGCGAAAACATTGACAGCCTGCCGGACAAGGCCACGGAAGGCCGCGGCCTGACCGTGGTGCTCACCGACGCCTAGCCACGGATAAATAAAGAATTAAAAGGCGCGGCAGCTAACGGATTCTAACGCTGAATAGATACGATTGACGCGTGAAGATCCCGGAAGAAAAATTCGCGCGCTCCGCCGAACCCACCCTGGGGGTGGAGTGGGAGATCGCGCTGGTGGATCCAGAAAAGCGGGATTTCGTCCCGCGCGGCGCCGAGCTCATTGACCGGGTCCGCGCCGCGCACCCGGACGTCCGCCTGGAAAAGGAATTCCTGCAAAACACCGTCGAGCTGGTCACGGGCATTACCCACACCGTGCCGGAGGCCATGGCGGATCTGGGCGGCACCCTGGACAAGGTCCGCGCCGTGGCGGACGAGATGGGGGTCAAGCTGTGGTCCTCGGGCGGGCACCCGTTTTCCGACTTCCGCGAAAACCCGGTCTCGGAAAAGCAGGCCTACAGCGAAATCATCAACCGCGCCCAGTACTGGGGCCAGCAGATGCTGCTGTGGGGCACCCACGTCCACGTCGGGATCAGCCACGAGGACAAGGTCTGGCCGATTATCAACGCGCTGATGACCAAGTACCCGCACCTGTTGGCCATCTCCGCTTCCTCCCCGGGCTGGGAGGGGATTGACACCGGCTACGCCTCCAACCGGACCATGCTCTACCAGCAGCTGCCCACCGCCGGCATGCCGTATCAGTTCACCAGCTGGTCCCAGTGGCAGGACTACATGCGGGATCAGGCGATCTCCGGGGTCATCAACCACACCGGCTCCATGCACTTCGACATCCGGCCGGCCTCCAAGTGGGGCACGGTCGAGGTGCGCGTCTCCGACGCCACGAGCAACCTGCGCGAACTTTCCGCCATCGTCGCGCTCACCCACTGTCTGGTGGTCCACTACGACCGCATGCTGGAGGCCGGGGAGGCGCTGCCCACCCTGCAGCCGTGGCACGTGGCCGAGAACAAGTGGCGCGGGGCGCGCTACGGCATGGACGCGCTGGTCATCACCTCGCGGGAGACGGACGAGCGCTGGGTCAAGGACGAGCTGGCCGATCTCATGGAGGAGCTGGCCGACCTAAGCCGCGAGCTGGGCTGTGAGGAGGAGCTGCTGCTTATCCGCGAGATCATCGACGGCGGCGCCGGCTACGAGCGCCAGCGCGCCATCTTCGAATCCACCGGCAGCTGGGTCGGCGCGGTCGACCTGGCCTGCCAGGAGATGGAGAACAAGCGCCCGGTGCGCTAGGCCGCGCGGTGCCGGCCCGTGACCACGGGCAGGTCCTGGGTGTCCGGGCCCTCGTCGACCGGGGTGCGCGGGATGAGCCGGTAGATGACATAGACCAGCATGAAGACGATGGGCGAGCAGGAAAACACCAGCGCCGGCCAGGTGGCCTCGAGCCCGTCCAGAGTGCGGTAGGCAAACCAGGGGAAGCTGCGCTGCCCCACGAATGGCGCGAGGATCAGGCAGAGGCCGGCGACGGAGACCAGCCCGACTACCTGCTCGCGCAGGACGGTGCCGCGCCACTTGCGGCCCAGGGTCTGGTTGATCCAGGCGAAAAAGCCGATGCCCAGCGGCACCACCCAGACGAAGTGGTGGTACCAGCTAAACGGGGAGACCAGGCAGGAGCTCAAGCCCGTAAAGGCCAGCGCCAGCGTGTTGTTCCCGCTGCGGCTGGCCAGGAAGACCGCGGCGCAGGTCAGCGCGAAAACGGCCACGATAACGCCCAGCCAGACCGGCCCGCCGGCCACGCCGAAGGCGCGCTCGAGCACCGAGCGCAGCGCCTGCGCGCCCGGGTTGGTATGCGCGCCCACGCGCGAGGACTCGAACATCGACTCCGTCCAAAAGCGCATGCCGTCGCCCACGACCGCCAGGCCCACCACCACGGTGGTCAGGAAGGTCAGCACGCAGATCACCGCGTGCCACCAGCGCCGCTGAATGACAAAAATCAGGCCCATATACGCCGGGGTGAGCTTCAGCCCGGCGGCCAGGCCCGTGCCGATGCCGGCCAGGCGGAACTTCCGCGGCAGGAAATCGAGCGCGACCAAAAACATCAAAAAGACGTTGATCTGGCCGTAGTAGGCCGTGCCGTGAATGGGCTCCAGGTTGACCGTGGTCAGGGTGAATACCAAGAAGACGAGGATCCCGAGCACCCCCAGCCGTAGGCCGCGCTCCCGCAGGGCCAGGGCGACGACGGCAAAAAGCGCCAGGAAGGTCGCGCCGTGCCACAGCGCCATGGTCGCGTTGTCGCTTAAGGGATCGAGGCCGGCGAAAACGACGCCGGCGAACGGGGGATAGGTGAAGGGGAGGTCGAAAATCAGGGGGCCGTCGTAGAGCGGCTGGCCCTGGGCGACCTCCGCGCCGCCTTTGAGGTAGATCGCCAAATCCAGGGGCATCCGCCACACGAAGGCGGACTGCTCTCGCACTGGGGCGATCTGGTGCCATGCCCACCAGGTCAGGGCCAAAAAGACCAGCCCGACGGTGGGCAGACCGTAGATTTTCTTCACGGTGGCGTGCCTGCTACTTCCGGCGCATGGATTTGCCTGCCGGTCGGTCGTTGCGCGTCATATCGTCTTCCTTTCCGTACAGACCCTCACGCCGGGCAATACGGGACATGCGCTGCGCGGTAACGGGACTGGTCATCATTGCAAAGAGTACCAGCAGGAAGAGCATGCCGAGGTCTCCTCGCTCCGCGACCCCGAAGGTCTCGGAGCCGGTCACCCTAATGAGGGCACCCAGCATGGTCAGGATGAGCCCCACGGTCTGGGGCTTGGTCACGAAGTGGACGCGGGACATGGTGTCCTTGTAGCGGACCACGCCCACGGCGGCGGAGAAGACCAGCAGCGCGCCGCAGACGATGAGGATGAGCGAGACAATATCGGCGATGAGCGAATAAGTCACTGGTTATCCCTCTTCCTAAAGCGCGTGACCGAGACCGTGGAAATGAAGCCCAGCAGGGCCACGACCAGCATGGAGTTGACCACGGTGGTATTCAGCGTCCAGCAGATATAAACCGCCATGGCGCACTGGAACATGGCGACAAACCCGTCCATGCCGATCAGCCGGTCCATGGAGTTCGGGCCGACGATGATCCGCCAGGTGGTCATCAGGAATGCGGCCATGAACAGCACGGCGGCGCCCGCCAAGACGATGTTGTAGATTGTCGGGTCCATCTAGCGCACCTTCCTTTCAAAGATATCGATCATGTGCGCCTCCAGCTTGCGGATGTCGGCGATCTCGCGGGCGATGTCGTCCTCCGAGTCCGCGTCCAGCACGTGGGCGGTCAGCATGCGGTTGGCGATGTCGATATCCGTAATCGTGCCACCTGGCTGCAGGTTGTAGAGCATCACCGCAAAGGATAGAACGAATTCGCTCTCCACGCGCATGGGGACGTTCAAGATGGCGCTGCGCGGCTTCGGCTGGGGGCGCACGCCCAACCAACCGACCTTCAGCGAGGCCTGGAATAGCTCCCCGGTCCAGGTGAAGGCGTATTTGATGAGCCGGCCCCAGGACACCGACAGGCCGTTGATGGGCATCGCCGGCAGCGGGAAAATCACCATGATGATGAGCCCGACGCCAATGCCGGCCACGATATTGGCAAAGGAGACCTCGCCCATGAGCAACACCCACATGATGGTGATGGCCAGCAGGAAGCCCGGGCGGAAGCGGTAGCTGAGCCGGCGGGAAAAGGTGGGTTTAATGGGATGAGTCATTTACTCTTCCTCCTCCGACTCGTCGATGTCGTTCGGGCTGGTGGCAATGCCCGGCTCCGGCTCGGGCAGCGGGTGCGTGCGCGACTCCAGGGAGTCCTGGCCGCCGTGGTAGCGCTCGCGCTGGTCTAGGTGCCGGGTCGGGTTGTCCGCGTTGTCGCCCAGCACCGTGTACTGGTAAATCGAGGTATCCTGCGCCGACTCGGCCGCCCGCGAGGTGATCCCGGAGATCGGGCCGGCCAGGAAGGTGATCGCCGTGGAGGCGGCCACCAGCAGCGCGGTGGAGCCGACCATGCCCAGCGGCAGCTTGCCGACGTCCTCGCGGTCGGAGTAGGCGACCTCATCCGTGATATCGCCCAGCGGGGACGGACGGGCCATGGCCACGTTGCCCTCCGGGGCATCGGCGCGGTCGCGCAGGAAGCCCTTGGACCAGACCAGCATCATCACGTACAGGGTCAGCAGGGAGGTGATCACGGCGCCGGCGATGAGCACCCAGGACAGCCAGGAGCCCTCGTTCGCGCCGGCCTGCAGCAGCAGGATCTTGCCCATGAAGCCGGAGAAAGGCGGGATGCCGCCCAGGTTGACCGCCGGGATGAAATACAAGATCGCAATCAGCGGGGCGGAGTAGATCAGCGAGCCCAGGCGGCGCAGCGACGACGTGCCCGCCTGGCGCTCGATGAGGCCGACCACCAGGAACAGGGAGGTCTGCACCAGAATGTGGTGGACCGCGTAGAAGATCGCGCCGGACAGGCCCTGGGCCGTGCCGAGGGCCACGCCGAAGATCATGTAGCCGATGTGGCTGACCAGGGTAAAGGACAGCAAACGCTTGATATCGCTTTGGGCGATAGCGCCCAAAATGCCCAGCACCATGGTGGCCAGGGCGACCCACATCAGCAGCGTGTCCAGGCGGCCGTCGGTAAAGACCGTGGTGCGCATGCGGATAATCGCGTAGACGCCGACCTTGGTCAGAAGGCCCGCGAAGACCGCGGTCACCAGCGACGGGGCGGTGGGGTAGGAGTCCGGCAGCCAGGCGTCCAGCGGGACGATGGCGGCCTTGATCGCGAAGGCGATGAGCAGCACGCCGTAGATGGCGGTCTGCGTGCCGGCCGGGATGTCTTCCATGCGCATGCCGATCTGGGCCAGGTTGACCGTGCCCACGGAGGCATAAACCATGCCGATGCCGAAGAGGAAGATCATCGACGAGGCCATGGAGACCATCACGTAGCCCACGCCGGCGCGCACGCGGCCGGGCGAGGCGCCCAGGGTGAGCAGCACGTAGGAGGCCACCAGGAAGATCTCGAAGCCGACGTAGAGGTTGAACAGGTCGCCGGCCAGGAAGGAGACGTTCACGCCCATGGTCAGCAACATATAGGTCGGCAGGAAGACCGCCACCGGCTCGTCCTTGGAGCCGTCGCGCACGCCCTGGGAGATGGCGTACCACATCACGCTAAAGAGCACGATGGAGGAGGTAAACAGCATCACCGAGGCCAGTCGGTCCGCGGCCAGCGTGATGCCGACGGGCGCGTCCCAGCCGCCGATCTGGACGGTCTGGATGCCCTCCGCGTCGGCGACGATGATGAGCACCGCGTTCACCGCGGCCGTCACCAGCAGCGAGAAGAACGCGATCTGGCGCTGCACGCCCGGCTTCTTGGCGAACATCATCGCGGCCGCGGCGGCCAAGGCCGGGATCAGGATGGGCAGCGGAATGATGTAGCCCATGTTCGGCAGGGCCCAGTCAACGATGGACTGGAAAGTCTCACTCATCCTTGGCCCCCTTCACGGGCTCCTCGAAGAACTTCGGACCGAACTGGTCGCCGTGCTTGGTGGCCCGGCCGGTGGTCGGGTCGTCGGAGGCGTCGTGGTCCGGTGCGGCCTTCGCGTTGCCCGGGCGGGCCGCGATCTTGGCGATTGCGGCATCTTCCGCGTCGTCCTCAATGACGTCGGCGGTGCGGTAGCGGTACTGGCGGTAGGCCAGGGTGAGGATGAAAGCCGTCATGGCCATGGAAATCACGATGGCGGTCAGGATCATCGCCTGCGCCAGCGGGTCGGCGATCTTCTCGCCGTATTGGGCCGATTCCCGGCCCATCACCGGCGGGGAGCCGGCCGAACCACCGGCCTGCAGGATGAGCAGGTTGGCGCCGTTGCCGATGAGCAGCAGGCCCAGCATCATCTTGGTCATGGCGCGGTCGAGCAAGAGGTAGACGCCGGCGGAGATCAGCACGCCTGTGGCGAGCAGCAAGAACAGGTTCGCTTCCATTTATTTCTCCTTTCCGGTGGATCGGTTGGTGATGTCGTTGGCGGTGGACTGGTGGTGGGCCGCCGCCTTGGCCGGTTGGCTGCGGGCCGCCGCGGCCTTCTTGTTTTTCGCGTTTTCGCGCTGGCGCTGGCGGCGGGCCAGCGAGCGGGCCCGGTCGCGGGCGCGCTGCTTACGGACCTCTTCCTCCTCGTCGAGCTTGCCGCCCAGGGAGAAGAGGATGAACAGGATAAGCCCGATGACGATCAGGTAGACGCCCACGTCGAAGACCAGTGCCGAGGGGAAGGACACGCTGCCGATGAGCGGGATGTCCAGCGAGCCGTAGGCCGAGGCCAGCGGCGGGCGGCCGAAGAACATCGGCACGATGGCCGCGGCTAGGGAGGCGAACAGGCCCGTGGCCATGAGTCGGCCCGGATCGACTGGGAGGGCCTCCTCCAGTTCCTCGCGGCCGCCGGCCAGGTAGCGCAGTGTGAGCGCCAGCGCGGCCACCAGGCCGCCGGCAAACCCGCCGCCCGGGGCGTTGTGCCCGGCGAAGAAGAAGTAGAAGCTCAGCGCCATCATCAGCGGGAAGAGGATGCGGGTGGAGACATCGATCATGAGCGAGCGGTTCAGTGCCTGCTCCGTCTCGACCTCCGCGGCCAGCCAGCGCCGGCCGGTCACCCGCAGCGTCGGGCGGCGGGAGTCGCGCTCGAAGGACTGGGTGCGGAAAATCAGGGAGGCCACGCCGATGGCGGCGATGACCAGCACGGTGATTTCGCCCATGGTGTCCCAGGCGCGCATGTCGACCAGGAGGACGTTGACGGCGTTCGCGCCGTGGCCGATCTCCTTGGCCAGCTCCGGCATGGGCTCGGAGATGGGATCCGCGGTGCGGGAGTTGATGGCGAACATGCCCACGATGGTCACGGTCAGGCCCACGCCCACCGACAGCCAGGCCCGCAGCCGGTTGAGCTGGGGTCCCTGGCGCCACTCGACGTTGGCCGGCATCTTGCGCAGCACCAGCATGAACAGCACCACAATGAGGGTCTCGACCAGCAGCTGGGTCAGGCCCAGGTCCGGCGCGCCCTGCAGGGCGAAGACGGCGGAGAGCCCGTAGCCGGACACACCGACGATCAGCACGGCCGACAGGCGGTTGTGCGTGACGGTCGCCGCGATGGCCGCGACGATCATGATGATGGCGGCGATGGCCTGCCAGGGGCTTTCCGCCACGATCATGCGCACGTCGTTGAGCCCGCCGGAGACGATCGCGGCCGCCGGCAGCAGCATGAGGCAGGCGAAGATGATGGTCAGGTTCATCTGCAGCGAGCCGCGGTGGGTAAAGGCGGTGGTGCGCAGCGACAGGTTGCGGATGCCGTCAATGGTGGCATCGTAAGCCACGTCGGCCGAGCCCAGGGCCGGGTGCTCCAGCTGGGCCTTGGCGACCACGCCGCGCTGCCAGTGCATGGCAACACCGCAGACGATAATCAGCGCGGAGATGGCCAGTGGCACGTTGAAGCCGTGCCACAGCGCCAGGTAGGTCGCCTCCGGGTCCGCGCCGTAGACGTTGTCCAGGTGCTGGTTGATGAGATCCGACAGCGGGCGCGGGAAGATACCGAAGGCCACCGTGCAGGCGGTCAGCGCGGCCGGCGGGAACCAGAGCATCGGCCCGATGGCGTGCATGTTCTCCACCGCCTCGGAGGTGCCGCCGCCGGTCGGGTGGCTGGCCGGCTTGGTGGCGAAGGCTCCCCACAGAAAACGCAGCGCGTAGGCCATGGTCAGGATGGAGCCTAAGACCACGCCGACCAGCAGCATGTTGCGCGGCATGCCGACCAGCAGCTGCTCGTGCATGACGGACTCGATGACCGCCTCCTTGGTCACGAACCCCAAAAGCGGCGGGATGCCGGCCATGGACAGCGCGGAGACAATCGCCAGGCCGTAGACCACCGGGTGGCGGCGGCCCAGGCCGGACAGCTCGTTGATGTCGCGCGTGCCGGCAGTGTGGTCGATGGCGCCGACCACCATGAACAGCGGGGCCTTAAACAGCGAGTGGGCGAAGGTCAGCGCCAGGCCAGCCAGCATGGCCTCCCGGGAGCCGATGGCCACCACGGCGGTGATAAAGCCCAGCTGGGAGACCGTGCCGTAGGCCAGGATGAGCTTGAGGTCTTTCTGCTTGAGCGCCATCCAGCCGCCCAGCAGCATGGTGATAACGCCCAGCGGGATGATGACCAGGTGCCAGGTGTCTACCACCTGCAGGTCCGGGGCTAGGCGGGCGACCAGGTAGATGCCGGCCTTGACCATGGCCGCGGAGTGCAGGTAGGCCGACACCGGCGTCGGCGCGGCCATAGCCCCCGGCAGCCAGAAGTGCGCCGGGGCGATGGCGGACTTGGTCAGCGCGCCGAAGAGCATCAGCACGATGGCGGCGGTGATGTACGGGGTCAGCTCGATCTGCTCGAACCCGGAGATCTCCGAGAAGTGCCAGATGCCGGTCTGCCGGCCGAAGAGGATGATGCCGACCAGCATGGCCAGCCCGCCCAGCACGGTGACCATGAGTGCCTGCTGGGCGGCGCGGCGGGAGGAAGCGCGCTCGCCGTAGTAGGAGACCAGCAGGAACGACAGCAGGGAGGTGATCTCCCAGAAGACGTACATCAGCAGCATGGAGTCGGAGGCCACCAGGCCGAACATGGCGGTGGCGAAGGCGACCATCTGCGCGCCGAACATCGAGAGGCGGCGCGGCGTTTGGTCGAAATAACCCCAGCAGTAGACCAGGACCAGCGCCCCCACGCCCAGCACGATCAGGCTGAACAGCCCGGCTAGGGAGTCCAAGCGTAAGTCGAAGGCTAGGTGCGCGGCGGGCATCCATTCGACGGTGACGTCGACGGAACCGCCGTTTCTAAACGTCCCGTTAGCAAAGAGGCTGAGCACCCACACGAAGCCGGCGCCGGGGACTAGGGCGAGCAAACCGAACGCGGGTCTACCCAGATAGTGAATGAGGATAGGCGCACTGATCGAGGCGATTAGCAGTGCGCAAAGCAGAATCAGCACGGTGAGACGAGTGCTCCCTACGTGTAAGTCGCGGATAGGACAGGGTGCCGCGAGTAAAGGGTCCATGTCGACGCACAACGGTGCTGCCCCAGCGGCAGTCTGCACTCATTCGCCGCGCTTGAGGATGGCGGCGGAACCGATCTGATTTTCACTGAGAAACACAAGCGACACCACCAGGCGGGAGCGTCCAGCGTTGAGGCGGCGTCATGAATGGCGCGGCCAACGTTTCCCCACTTTACCGTTAAAGTGCTGGATTTTAAACCTAAATTTTTCCACTCAGTATTATATGGGGTCAGTTGGCGGTATTATATGGGGTCAGTTGGCGGTGCCAGCGGGGGTTTACTTGCCGTAGCGCAGCAGGAACAGCGCCTCGGCGGTGGCGATGCGCTCAATCTCCGTCGGGTCCACGGACTCGTTAGCGGAGTGGATGGCCGCCTGCGGATCCTCGACGCCGTACAGCGCGATCTCCGCGTTCGGGTGGGCCTCCTGCAGCTCCACGGTCAGCGGGATGGAACCGCCCATGCCGACCTGCGCGACTTCCGCGCCGTAGGCGGCCCCCAGGCACTCGCCCAGGGTGGCCAGGGCTGGCTTGGTCGGATCGGTGGTAAACCCGCGGTTGACCTCCGGGACCTCGCAGCTGATATGCGCGCCCCACGGGGTGTGGGCCTTAAGGTGGCTGACGATGCCGTCGATGACCTCGCGCGGGTCCATATCGGCCGGCACGCGCACGTTCAGGTTGGCCTGCGCGGTCGCCGGCACGGCGTTGACGGCCTCGGCGACCGGGGTGGAGGTAAAGCCGGTCACGCTCACGGCCGGGCGGGCCCAGAGGAAGTCGGCCACGGCGTCGGTCTCGTCACCCAGGATGTCCACGCCGTCCAGCAGCTGCGCGTCCGCGCGGTAGTCCTCGCGGGAGTACTCCCGGCCCTCCCACTTGGCGCGGGTGTCGACGCCGTCGATGACCAGGCGGCCCTGCTCGTCGCTGAGCGAGTCGATGGCGCGCATCAGGGCCTTGACCGCGTCTGGGGCGGCGCCGCCGAACTGGCCGGAGTGCACCGGGGAGGACAGCGTGTCCACGCGGACCACGATCTGGCCGCCGCCGCGCAGGGAAGTCGTCAGCGTCGGCTGGCCGACCTTCACGTTGCCGGCGTCGGCGATCATGATCGCGTCGGCGGCAAAAAGCTCCGGGCGGGTCTCGATGAGGTGGGACAGGCCCTCGCCGCCCTGCTCCTCGGAGCCCTCGATGAGGAACTTCAGGTTCAGGTCGGTCCCGCCCAGGGCCTCGACGGCGCGCAGGGCCGCCAGGTGCATGGCGACGTTGCCCTTGCAGTCCGCGGCGCCGCGGCCGTACCAGCGGCCGTCGCGCTCGGTCAGGGTGAAGGGATCGGAGTCCCAGGCGGCGGGGTCGCCGGCCGGCACGACGTCGGAGTGGGAGTAGAGCAGCACCGTCGGCGCGCCCTCCTTGCCGGCGCGGGTGCCCACCACGGCGGTGGAGCCGTCTACCGCGGAGATTTCTTCCACCTCGGCGCCCAGCTCGCGCAGGGCGTTGGCGGCCCAGGCGGCGGCCTTTTCGGTCTGGTCCTTAAGCTCCGGATCGCCGTGGACGGAGTTGAAGCCGACCAGCTCGGAAAGCTGCTTAAAAATCTGCTCGCGGTCGCCGGTGACGAATTCGAGTGCTTGCTGTGCGGAAATATTTTCGGTCATGCCCTCTAAACTACCCGTCCCGCCTACTGGGAGGCTCGTTTAGGGAATCAACCTGTCAAGTACTAGAATTTCGTTAACTCGCAACCAGGAAACTACCTGCTAGGACTCCTACCCTGTCAGGTTCTGGCAGTAATCCCCACGGGCGCGGGCGAAAAACCTCCATACTAGCTAGAAAGGACCTGGCATGGCGACAACGGAAACCGCCGCCGGTTCACAGGCGAGCCTGCGGGAGCTGACCCTCCGCGGCATCATCATCGGCGGGCTGATCACCCTAGTCTTTACCGCCGCCAACGTTTACCTCGGCTTGAAGGTGGGGCTGACCTTTGCCACCTCCATCCCGGCGGCCGTGATTTCCATGGCTATCCTGCGCAAATTCGCCGGGCACAATATTAAAGAAAACAACATCGTCCAGACCATCGCCTCGGCGGCCGGCACCCTGTCTGCCATCATCTTCGTGCTGCCCGGCCTGGTCATGGTCGGCTACTGGACTGGTTTTTCCTTCCTGGAGACCGCCGCGGTCTGCGCCATCGGCGGCATCCTGGGTGTTATGTACTCCATCCCGCTGCGCCGCGCGCTGGTCACCGGCTCCGACCTTCCGTATCCGGAGGGCGTCGCCGCGGCTGAGGTGCTCAAGGTCGGCGACGACAACGGCAACCACGCCGAAAACGCCCGCGGCCTGCGCGTCATCCTGGTCGGCGGCCTAGTCTCCGCGGGGATGAGCCTGCTGGCGGCCATGAAGGCCGCGGCCTCCTCGCTGGGCAGCTATTTCAAGCTGGGCGCGGGCGCGACCACCCTGGGCATGAGCCTCTCGCCGGCGCTCATCGGCGTCGGCCACCTGGTCGGCCTGCCCGTGGGTATTGCCATGCTGGTCGGCGTCGGCATCTCCTATTTCATCCTGCTGCCCTGGAAGACCGGGGACATAGCGGCCACGGCCAGCCTGCCGGACGTGGTGGACACCGTCTTCTCGGACGAGATCCGCTTCATCGGCGTGGGCGCGATGGCGATCGCCGCCATCTGGACCCTGCTGAAAATCATCGGACCCATCGCCAAAGGCATCGGGGAAAGCCTCGCCTCCTCCCGCCTGCGGAAGGCCGGCCAGGCCGTCGACGTCACCGAGCGCGACATCCCCTTCCCGTACGTGGCCACCACCATCGTGGTGCTGATGCTGCCCATCGGGCTGCTGCTGTGGGATTTCGTGCAGGGCACCGACATCCACGAGCACATGGGCGTGCTGATTACCGTCTCCGTGCTCTTTACTCTCTTGGCCGGCCTCATCATCGCCTCGGTCTGCGGCTACATGGCGGGCCTTATCGGCGCGTCGAACTCGCCGATCTCCTCCATCGGTATCATCGCGGTGCTGGCGGCGTCCCTCATCATCGCCGCGGTTACCCGTGGCACCAGCGCGGATCCGCTCTCCCTGGTGGCCTACACCCTGTTCACCGCCGCGATCGTCTTCGGTATCGCCACGATTTCCAACGACAACCTGCAGGATCTTAAGACCGGCCAGCTGGTCGGCGCGACCCCGTGGAAGCAGCAGGTCGCCCTGGTTATCGGCGTTGTCTTCGGCTCCTTGGTCATCCCGCCCATCCTGCAGGTCATGCTGACCGGCTTTGGCTTCCAGGGCATGGAGGGCGCCGGCGAGGACGCGCTGGCCGCCCCGCAGGCCGCGCTGATGTCCTCGGTCGCCTCCGGCATCTTCGACAGCTCCCTGGACTGGAACCTCATCTTCTTGGGCGCCGGCATCGGCGCCATCCTGATCGCCATTGACGAGACCCTGCAGCGCACCACCGCGAACAAGTCCCTGTCGCCGCTGGCCGCCGGCATGGGCATGTACCTGCCGGCCACGCTCTCGGTGACCATCCCGATAGGCGCCCTGCTGGGGTATTTCTACAACCGCTGGGCCGGCCAGCAGGACGGCGCGGAAGCCAAGAAGCGGCTGGGCACCCTGGCCGCCACCGGCCTCATCGTCGGCGAGTCCCTGTTCGGTGTGGTCAACGCCGCCATCATCGCCGCCTCCGGCGGTGACAGCCCGCTGGAGATCTGCAACGGCGGCCCCGCCGCCAACTGGGTCGGCGCCCTCCTCTTCGTGGTCGTGCTCGCCTTCGTCTACCGCTACACCGCGAAGAAGTCGCAGGAAGCCTAAGGCGCTCAGAAGACTAGAAGCAGAGTTTACGCAGTATTAACTCACGGGCTATCTCGACTGCGTAGGCTCTTCTTTTGCATTCGTATATTAAAGGAGAAAAAGCCCGTGAGTTCCTTCAACCGGCGTACGCTCTTGGCCGCCACCGGCGCGCTGGGGATGGCCGCCGCCACCACCCACCAGCCGGCCGCCGTCGCGGCCCCAGCGTTAAAGCCGCTGCGCTTTAACGCCGAGCGCCGCTGCAAGGTCATCCAGTTCAACGACACGCAGGACGATCACCTGACCGATCGGCGGACCATCGAGTTTATGGACAAGGTCTTGGACGCCGAAAAACCCGACTTCGCTCTGATTAACGGCGACGTCATCGCGGCCGGGCCGGCCACCAACGAGCAGGTCTACCAGGCCATCAACAACGTGGTCTTGCCGATGGAAGAGCGCGGCATCGCCTGGGCGGTGACCTTCGGAAACCACGACGAGGACCCGGCCGAGGAGGTCGGGGCGGTCACCGTGCGGAAGCCGGAGATGACCCGCTTTGTCCGGCAATACCGCCACAACCACAACGCGCCGGCCACGGCGGAGGGCTATGGGGTTTCGAACACGCTGATTCCCGTGCTGGATGGAAAGACTCCGGCGTTTGCGCTCTGGCTGTTGGACTCCGGCGCGTACCTCGGTGAGGAAGTGGCCGGGCAAGCGTTGGAGGGTATGCCGGCCTATGATTACCTCCGCCCGGCGCAGATCCGTTGGTACGAGGAACACTCTGCGCGGCTCGAGGCTGAGGCGGGTACTAAGGTCCCAGGATTAATGTTTTTCCACATCCCGACCTACGAGCACCGCGATATGTGGTTCGGCGGCCCCGACAATAACGCCTTGGCCGATCATGGGAAGGCCAAGGAGCGCCACCAGATAGTTGGCGAGAAGAACGAGGACGTCTATAAGGGCGCGTTCAACTCCGGTATCTACGCCGCGGTGGCTAACCGGGGAGACGTGAAAGGCATCTACTGCGGCCACGACCACATCAACACGTACAAAGGCAACTACTTCGGCGTGGAGCTGGGTTATGCGCCGGGTACCGGCTTTGGCCCCTATGGTCTGCGGGACGGCACGCCGGCGATGCACACCTTGCGCGGCGCGCGGGTTTTCGATCTGAACCTGGATGCCTCGGAGGTATACGAGTCCACTCGCGTCGTCTTCGCTAAGGACCTCGGCCTGGACATGGCCCCGGCAAAGCAACCGCTGGAGGAGCCGAGGGCCTTTCCGGACTACGTCAGCGCCCGGGAGGAGGCGAAACCGAATACCGGCTCGAGCAGCCTAAACTCCAGCAGCCTGAGCTCGGGTAGCTCGTGGTAGGCGGCGTCCTTGCACTCGGGGGTCCCGAGTGCCAGAATGGTGCTTAGCACTTGCAGAAGGCGAGTGCTAGAAATCTTGGTTTGCATGGTTGAGGTTGGTCTAACACTCGCCAATCATGCCGTCGCGGGCGTCCATGCAAACACCGACGTGAGTGTCGTCCTATCTAATAAACGAGGAGCACAAACACCATGGCAAAGATTATCGCCTTCGATGAAGAGGCCCGCCGCGGCCTGGAAAGCGGCCTGAATACCCTGGCCGACGCCGTCAAGGTCACCCTGGGCCCGAAGGGCCGCAACGTTGTGTTGGAGAAGTCCTGGGGCGCTCCGACCATTACCAACGATGGCGTTTCCATCGCACGCGAAATTGAGCTGGAAGATGCTTACGAAAAGATCGGCGCCGAGCTGGTCAAGGAAGTAGCGAAGAAGACTGACGACGTTGCCGGTGACGGCACCACCACCGCTACCGTCCTGGCCCAGGCTCTGGTTCGCGAGGGTCTGCGCAACGTCGCGGCTGGCTCCAACCCGATGGGCATCAAGCGCGGCATCGAGTCCGCCACCAAGGCCGTCGTGGACTCCCTGCTGTCCTCGGCCAAGGAGGTCGAGACCCAGGAGCAGATCGCTACCACCGCTGGCATCTCCGCTGCAGACCCGGCTATCGGCGAGAAGATCGCCGAGGCCATGTACACCGTGGGCAACGGCCAGGTGAACAAGGACTCCGTCATTACCGTGGAAGAGTCCAACACCTTCGGCGTCGACCTCGAGGTCACCGAGGGCATGCGCTTCGACAAGGGCTACATCTCCGGCTACTTCGCCACCGACATGGAGCGCCAGGAGGCCGTCCTGGAGGACCCGTACATCCTGCTGGTTTCTTCCAAGATCTCCAACATTAAGGACCTGGTCCCGCTGCTGGAGAAGGTCATGCAGGCCGGCAAGCCGCTGCTGATCATCGCCGAGGACGTCGAAGGCGAAGCCCTGTCCACCCTGGTGGTCAACAAGATCCGCGGCACCTTCAAGTCTGTGGCCGTCAAGGCCCCGGGCTTCGGCGACCGCCGCAAGGCCACCCTGCAGGACATGGCTATCCTGACCGGTGGCCAGGTCATCTCCGAGGAGGTCGGCCTGTCCCTGGAGACCGCCGACCTGCCGCTGCTGGGCCAGGCCCGCAAGGTCGTTGTCACCAAGGATGACACCACCATCGTGCAGGGCGCCGGCGCCCAGGAGCAGATCGACGGCCGCATCAAGCAGATCCGCGCCGAGATCGAGAACTCCGACTCCGACTACGACCGCGAGAAGCTGCAGGAGCGCCTGGCCAAGCTGTCGGGCGGCGTGGCCGTCCTGAAGGTCGGTGCCGCCACCGAGGTCGAGCTCAAGGAGCGCAAGCACCGCATCGAGGACGCTGTCCGTAACGCGAAGGCAGCCGTCGAGGAGGGTATCGTCGCCGGCGGTGGCGTGGCCCTGCTGCAGGCCGCTTCTGCCCTGGACAGCCTGTCCGACCTGACCGGCGACGAGGCCACCGGCGTCAAGATCGTCCGTGAGGCCCTGTCCGCTCCGCTGAAGCAGATCGCCCACAACGCTGGCCTGGAGCCGGGCGTGGTGGCCGACAAGGTTGCTTCCCTGCCGGCTGGTGAGGGCCTGGACGCCTCCTCCGGCGAGTACGTCAACCTGATGGAGAAGGGCATCAACGACCCGGTGAAGGTCACCCGTTCCGCCCTGCAGAACGCGGCCTCCATCGCCGCCCTGTTCCTGACCACCGAGGCTGTGGTGGCTGACAAGCCGCAGCCGGCCGGTGCGGGCGACGCCGCAGCTGCTGCCGATGCCATGGGTGGCATGGGCGGCTTCTAAGCCAGCCAGCATCCCACAAACCTAAGGCCGCCTCCCATACGGGAGGCGGCCTTTTGTGCTCTCGCACACCCAGAGCGCGGAGTCTTTAGGTTCCGCACAGCTATCTTTTAGTCCGTCGGGAATATAGATATTACCAGCTCTGTGCAGGTAATGATTGTTAAAGGTTACCCCCGCATTAGGGGTGTCTAGCTGAGAAGAATTAGCAATCAGAACGCGTAGAATAGGCGAAGGTTTATCGTGACGAGACAACTGTCCGTTACATTGGGCGAAAAAGATTACAAAAAAGCGTACGTATAGAGCCAAAACCGCAGGAAGAGTGGGGGTGGAACTGTTGTAGTGTCTGTTTCTGTCGGGTCGGGTGGGGCGCAAGTTCTAGGGCGTGAATAAAATGTGCAAACATGTTCCGGTTGACGCCGGGAAGAAATGTGGCAAAATTACTTCGTGTGACGCCCGCAGGGTGTCTGCAAAACCGCAAACCCTCTCCGGCGTAAGTCGGAACTAGATTAGGAGTTCAACATGGATCTCTCTCTCATCCAGACTCACATCGACAACTTCGTTGACACCTGGGAAGGCTGGGGCAAGGTCTTCGGCAACGTTGATGACATCTTCCAGGGCCTGGCCCGTCTGGTCAACTTCCTGGGTCGGGAAGAGCTGGGCAGCTCTGACTTCTTCCCGAATACCGACAAGGTAGTCAATCCTGAAGAGGCTGCTGCCTAAGTAATTCCATCGGTTAGTGGCTATCTCGGCCACTAACCACGGGCTTTAAGCCCTCCCACAATCTAATCCGACTCTCAAAGGAGAAAACATTATGTTCGAGAACGAAGGCTTCAACACTTTCGCTGAGGGCTCTTCCGCTTTCGCTGCTGATCTGGGCCGCGTCACCGACTGGATGGAGCCGCTGGTCAAGCTGGCTAAGGGCGTTTCCCAGCTCATTGGTATGTTCGTCTAAGAACACCGCTCTGACTGCTTGACGCAGTCGGCATCAGACCCCGTCTTCGGACGGGGTCTTTTTTGCTCTTTTGTGCAAAGTAGATGTCTAGATCGGCGCGCCAGAATGGGGTGGGCAGGTTACACTTAATACATGGCTGAACACAAAGACGACGAACTTCCCGAGATCGACCTAGCGCAGACCGACGGCTACGTCGTCGACGACTCTGACGAGGACGACCCGGCGCTGATTATGCCGGATGGCTCGCCGGTGCAGACCTGGCGGGAAAACTACCCCTATGACGAGCGTATGACGCGCGACGAGTACGAGTCCACCAAGCGTGCGCTCCAGATCGAGCTGCTGAAGTGGCAGAACTGGACCAAGGAAACGGGCCAGCGCCACATTATCCTCTTCGAGGGCCGCGACGCCGCGGGCAAGGGCGGCACCATTAAGCGCTTCAACGAGCACCTCAACCCCCGTGGTGCGCGCACGGTGGCGCTGGAAAAGCCGTCCCCGCGCGAGTCGACCTCCTGGTACTTCCAACGCTATATCCAGCACTTCCCGGCGGGCGGGGAAATCGTCTTCTTCGATCGTTCTTGGTACAACCGCTCCGGCGTCGAGCGCGTCATGGGCTTTTGCACCGAATCCCAGCACGCGGAGTTCCTCCGCGAGGTGCCGATGTTGGAGAACATGATCCTGGGCTCCGGCATCTCTTTGACTAAGCTGTGGTTCTCCGTGACGCGGAAGGAACAGCGCACCCGCTTTGCCATCCGCCAGATCGACCCGGTGCGTCAGTGGAAGCTCTCGCCGATGGACCTGGCTTCCCTGGACAAGTGGGATGACTACACCCGCGCTAAGGAAGAGCAGTTCCGCTACACGGATACGGACGAGTCGCCGTGGATCACCATCAAGTCGAATGACAAGAAGCGCGCCCGCATCAACGCCATGCGCTACGTGTTGTCCAAGTTCGAGTACACGAACAAGGACCACTCCGTCGTCGGCGAGGTGGACGACAACATCGTCAAGCGCGGCCGCGACCAGATTGGTGACTAGCAGAAGTTTCCTCAGGGTTAATCTCGTCGTCACCCTGCGGTGATGGGGGTAGGGAAGAGTTAGTGGGGTGAATAACTCTTCCCGTTTTTTCGTTAGCTTGATGTGCACTGCGGCCCTTGCCGCGCCGGTGGCACATGCACAGTCGTCTCTGTCTTCTACTTCGTCTTTATCGTCTTTATCTTCGTTGTCGTCGAGTTCTTCTTCTGTTTCTGACTCTGCGGCTGACTCGGGTGACCGGGTGCTGTGGTCGGAGGGCTTCGACGAGGTCGCCAACCCCGCGAAGTTCACGCACAACGTGCCGGAGCGCTGGTCGGTGTCGACGTCCGGGGTCAGCTCCGGAGAGGCGCGCTGGAACGGGTGGGCGCTGTCCACCATCCGGGACTGGACCTGGGCGGCCGGGACGGACATGCGGCACTGGTTCACGCAGGCGCATGGGAACGTGGCCATCGTGGATAGCAAGCAGCAGCGCCTCAATGAGACCGACTCCATGACCACGGCGCTGCGCAGCCCGGAGATCCCCGTCGACGGGGAAACGGTAAATCTGGAATTCGACCACCACTACCGGCAAGGCTCCCCGGAGCAGTCGGCGGTGGTGCGCGTGGCCTTCGATGGCGGCGAGGCGCACGAGGCCGCGGTCTTTTCCGAGGATGTCTTCTCCAAGCACGAGAGCCTGGAGCTCGACGTGCCGGAAGGTGCTAAAACCATGCAGGTGGAATTCGTCTACCGCAACGGCAACGATGACTGGTGGTGGGCGCTGGACAACGTTCAGGTCACGCGGCCGCTCGGGCAGGTGGGCACGCCGGAGGCGGTCGTGGACGTACTCTCCGACGTGCAGGGTGACCCGGAGGACTACCAGGACGCGGTCCGCCAGCTCAACGGCATGGAGGATAAAGCGGACGCGCTGGTGCTCAACGGGGACCTGGTCGATGATGGCTCCGAAGCGCAGTGGGATGAATTCCTCGCCGCGCACCGCGCGCAGCCGCATGATTCCGGCACGGAACTGTGGACTATCGGCAACCACGAGATGTACGGGCCCGAGGGCTCCGAGACGTACCTGCAGCGCTTCCTTGAACACTCCGGACAGGCGGAGCCGTGGGCGGAGGTCATGGCTGGCGGGGTGCCGCTGATTTCTATCAACACGGAGTACTACTCCGACCGCGACCGCGGCGGCAAGGAGCCTTTCCAGCGGCTGTCCGAAAAGCAGCTGGGCTGGCTGGAGTCGCGCCTGGGCTACTGGGAGAGCCAGGGAATAACCCCGCTGGTGTTTACCCACCCGCTACTGCCGCAGACGGTGTCGATGTCGCACTCCGCGTGGTACCAGAACGACTTCGAGGATCTGGAGGCACTCAGCGAGGTGCTCGCCCGGCACCCGAACATCGTAGCCTTTACCAGCCACTCGCACTCCTCGCTGCGGCAGAACAACTGGTGGGGCACCTACCGCTACAAGGACGCCGCCTTCCCGGTGGTCAATACCGGGGCGATCCTCAACGAATACCTGCCCGACGGCGACCACGACGAGAAAATCGTGAAGGAGAAGGACGAGGCATCCTCCGGCCTGCGGGTCAAGGTCTACCCGGACCGGGTGCGCGTGGAAGCCTGGGATTTCCAGGCCGGAAAGATGCTGAAGTACCAGGACTTCCCGCGCTAGGCGAGCGGCTCGATGGGGTTACCCTGCCAGACCGAGTCGCGCGGCACGGCATCGCCGCGCATGACCAGGGAGCCGGGAGCGACGGTCGCGCCGGACCCGATGGTGGCGGCCGGAAGCGCGACCGAGTGGGCGGCCAGGGTGGCCCCGTCGGAGACGGTGACGGTATCCAGGCTCATCACGCGGTCCTGGAAAAGGTGGGTCTGGACCACCGTACCGGGGCCCACGGACGCGCCCCGGCCGACCACGCACAGGTCCGTCTCCGGGAACCAGTAGGTCTCAATCCAGGCGCCGCGGCCGATCTTGACGCCCAGCGCACGCAGCGCCAGGTTGATTTCGCCCGCGCCCGTGGTGTGGTTGAAAAACCAGGGTGCGGCGACGACCTCCACGAAGGTGTCCTGGAGCTCGTTGAGCCAGACGAACGCCGACCACAGCGGGTGATCCGCGGTGCGGTGCCGGCCGACGCAGACCCACTTGGCCACCCAGGCAATCGCCACCGCGACCGCGCCCGCGGCCATGAGGACGAGGCCGCCCAGCGCGATCGCCACACCCAGGTTGGCGGCCTTGAGCAGCCACAGCAAGGTGGCCAGCACGCCGGCGGCCAGCATGGCCGAGGCCATCGGCGCGAGCAGGCGGAGGGTCTCCACCAGCCCGCGGGCCACCTTCACGCCCATCCCCGGGCGGTAGGTGCGGGACTCGCCGGTGGAGACGTGGGCCTCCACGCGGCGCATGCGCTCCGGCGGGGATCCCCACCAGTTGGCGCCGGCCTTGGACTTCTTCGGCGTCGAGGAGAGAACGGCCACCAAGGAGTTCTTGGACAGCTTGCGGCCCGGTCCCGTCACCCCGGAGTTGCCCAAAAAGGAGCGCTTGCCCACCTTGGACACGCCGGTGAGCATCCAGCCGCCGCCGAGCTCGTAGCCGCCCAGCAGGGTGTCGTCGGCCAGGAATGCGCCGTCCTTGACGTCCGCGAATTTGGGCACCATCACGGCGGTGGAGACCTCCACGTCGGAGCCGATCTTCGCGCCCAGGCTGCGCAGCCAGGCGGGGGTCAGCTGGCCCGCGTACAGCGGGAAGAGGTGGGTGCGTGCGTCGTCCATCAGGCGGGTGATGGTCCACGTGCGCCAGCCGGCCGCCGAGCGCACCGGGTTCGTGCCGGGCTTAAGCCCCAGCGAGAACAACCGCACGCCCGCCCAGGTCAGCGCCAGGTAGGTCGCGAAGGCCACCAACCCGCCCAGCGGGGCGAAGAGGATGGCGCCGACCGCCGGGTTGCCCGGGCCGTTAACCAGCCCGACCACCAGCGCGGCGCCGGCAGCCAAGGCGATGATCGGCAGCAGGGATAGTACCACCGAGGTCAGCCCGTAGACCGGCACCCAGCCGGAGCGCCGCGCCGGCGGGTGATCGGGGAAGCGGTGCTTGGAGCGGCCGACCTTGCGCGCCGGGGAGCCGGACCAGCGCTGCTCCGCCTTGACTTTCTTGGCCCCGGTCACGGTGGAGCCGGTCTCCACGTGGGCGTAAGCCCCGATGACCGCGCCGGGCAGCAGGGTCGAGCGCGCGCCGATGCGGGCGCCCTCCTTGATGTCGATGGCGCCGACGTGGACGATGTCCCCGTCCACCCAGTAGCCGGACAGGTCCACGCCCGGCTCGATGGCCGCGTGCTTACCCACCGTCAGCAGCCCGGTCACGGGCGGCAGGGTGTGTAGGTCCACGGACTTGCCGATTTTCACTCCGAGCAGGCGGGCGTAGTTGTTGACCCAGGTAGCGCCCGCGATGCCCCGGGAGCCAGAGGCGTCCGCCCAGCGTTCCGCGGCCCAGATGCGCAGGTGCACCGAGCCGCCGCGCGGGTAGTCGCCCGGGTCGATCCCGGCCGTGAGCGCGCGGGCGCCCAAAGCGCCGATGGGGATGCGCCCCAGCGGGGTCGCGAAGACGACCAGCAGGACGGCCACCAGCCACCAGTTGGTGTGCACGGCGAAATCAACGCCGGCCGCCTTCGCCAGGTTCGAGCCCAGCAGCAGCCAGGCGATCCAGGTCATGCCCGATAGCGTCATGGTGACCACGTTGGTCAGGGTCTGGACCATGCGGGTCCCGGCCCCCACCGGGGCCACCGAACGCGGCTCGTGGGTTGCCGGGCGCGGCTCGGCGCCGGCGAGGTGCTCGGCCAACGAGCCCAGCCGCGGGTGGTCGTAAAGGTCGCGCACGGCCACGGTGGGGTAGCGCTCCCGGATCCGGCCGACCAGGGTCGCGGCGGCCAGGGAGGTGCCTCCCAGGGAGAAGAAGTCCGCGTTCTCATCCTCCACGGACACGCCCAGCACGTCGACCCACAGCTGGGCCAACCAGGCCTCGGTGCTAGTCAGGCCGGCGCTGTCCACGCCCACGCCGGGCAGCGGCCAGGGCAGGGCCTTCTTGTCCACCTTGCCGGAGGTGCGCACGGGCAGCTCATCCATGACACAGATGCGCGGCACTAGCGCCGCCGGCATGGTCTCGGCTAGTCGCTCGTGCGCCCGGCGCTCGTCGAAGGCTCGCGCGGGGTCTTCCAGGCTCACGTAGCCCACCAGCACGGACTCGCCGCCGGGGGTCTTTTGCACGGCGACGGCGGAGTTGTAGACGTTATCGACGGCGGCGACTGCCGCCTCGACCTCGCCGAGCTCGATACGGCGGCCGCCGATTTTCACCTGATCGTCTACGCGGCCGACGAAGTAGAGTCCGTCTTCCTCTAGCCGCACGTGATCGCCGGTGCGGTAGGCGCGCTGCCACCCGAGGGTCTCCAGCGGAGCGTATTTCTCCGCGTCCTTGACCGGGTCCAGGTAGGACGCCAGGCCCACGCCGCCGATGACCAGCTCGCCCACCTCGCCGTAGGCCACCGGGTTGCCGGAGCCGTCGATGACGGCCAGATCCCAGCCGTTGAGCGGCAGGCCGATGGAGACGGGCTGGCCGGGTTTGAGCTGCGCGGCGCAGGCGACCACGGTGGCCTCGGTGGGCCCGTAGGTATTCCACATCTCGCGGTCCTCGGTGGCTAGGCGCTCGACCAATTCCTGCGAGCAGGCTTCGCCGCCCACGATGAGCAGGCGCACGTGGTCTAGGGCCTCGGCGGGCCAGAGGCCGGCCAGGGTCGGGACAGTAGAGACGACGGTGATGTCGCGGCGGATGAGCCAGGGGCCCAGATCCATACCGGAGCGCACCAGCGAGCGCGGAGCCGGCACCAGGCAGGCGCCGTGGCCCCAGGCCAGCCACATCTCCTCGCAGGAGGCGTCGAAGGCCACGGACAGGCCCGCCAGCACGCGGTCGTCCGGGCCGAGCGGGTTGTCGATCAAAAAGAGCGCGGCTTCCGCATCAACGAAGGCCGCCGCAGAGCGGTTGCTTACCGCCACGCCCTTGGGCTTGCCGGTCGAGCCGGAAGTGAAGATGATCCAGGCGTTATCCTCCGGCTGCGGCTCCTCCAGCGGGACGGGCTCGCCCCGGCGCAACGGGCGGAAGCCGGCGTCGGTGAACAGGCCGTCGATGTCGGCCTCGCCGAAGACCATCTCGGCGCGCTCGTCCGGGTCGTCCGCGTCCACCGGCACGTAGGCCGCGCCCACCGCCAGGGTGGACGCGATGGCCAGGTAGAGCTCTCGGTGGCCCGAGGTCATGCGGATGCCAATGCGGTCGCCGCGGCGGATGCCCTGGGAGGCCAGCTCGGCCGCCCAGGCGCGGGCGCTGTCGATGAGTTCGGCGTAGGTCATCACCTCGCCGTCGTCGATGGCCGCTGCTTCCGGGAAGAGTTCAGCGGTGGTGCACAGCACGTCCCAGAGAGTCCGCGGGCGCGGGGCTAGGGCACTGGCTAGGTAGTGCTGCGGGACCATTTACGCTTCTTCCTCGTCCGCGGCAATGATCGACTTGGCCAGCTTGCGCAGGTGCTTGAGCTGCTTGTTGGTGGAAGAGTCCAAGGCCTCTTCCTCGGCGGAGTCGACCAGCTGGGCCAGTTCCTTCTGGGCCTTCGCACCCTTCTTGGTGGAGGCCACGATCTGGCGGCGGCGGTCCTGCGGGTCGCGCTCGCGCTTGGCCCAGCCGCGCTTTTCCAGCGAGTCGAGCAGGCGGACCATATCCGAGGCATCGATAGCCAAAAGCTCGGACAGGGAGGACTGGGAGGTGGCAGAAGAATCCACCAAGCAGGTCAGCACCCAGTACTCGCGCAGGGTGGTCTGCTTGGTGGACAAGGCGGCCTCCACGCCGTCGCGGGTGCGGCGGCGGAGGCGCTCCAACTGGAAGGACGGGGATTCTAGCAATTCGGTGGGTATTGAGGTCATTCCATCATAGTAGCGCCCCTAAGGTCGAAAACCTAAATGATTGGCGTCAGCCAACTATTTAGGCCATTTCGCAACCGCTGGCCTTCCAGTTATCGGTCCCGCCGACGACGTTCGCCGTGTCGAGACCAAAGTTCTGCTCCAGATAGGCGGCCACTTGCAGGCTGCGCCCACCGGAATGGCAGATGACGTACACGGGCTCAGCGCTATCGAGCTCGCCCACGCGGTCGATGATTTCGCCCATCGGGATGTGGGTGGCGCCAGCGGCGTGCTCGGTGGCCCACTCGCTGTCCTCCCGCACGTCGATGAGCTGGGCGCCCGCGGGGACCTCAGTCGGGTTAACGTTACGCATAATAAGGACTAGCCCTGGTAGCGCTCGATGGCGGCGGCGTGGATCTTTTCCGCCTCTTCCTTGTTGCCCCAGCCGGAACCGGTGACCTCCTTGTTGGGCTCCAGGTCCTTGTAGCGGGTGAAGAAGTGCTCGATCTCGTCCTTGATGTGCTGCTGGACGTCGTCGATGTCCTGGTAGCGCTCCCAGCGCGGGTCATCGACCACGGCCAGCAGCTTGTCGTCGCCGCCGGCCTCGTCGGTCATCTTGAACACGCCGACGATGCGGGCTTCCACGATGACGCCCGGGAAGACCGGTTCCGGCAGGAGAACCAGAGCGTCGAGCGGATCCCCGTCCTCGCCCAGGGTGTGGTCGATGAAACCGTAGTCCGCCGGGTAGGCCATCGGGGTGAACAGGTAGCGATCCAGGTAGATCTTGCCGGTCTCGTGGTCCACCTCGTACTTGTTGCGGGAGCCCTTCGGGATCTCGATGGTTACTTCAACGCTCACGTTGTACCTCCATGAAAAGAAATGCAGATTGGCAGTAATGATTCTAGTGAACATCCTAGCGTGCGCCCGGGGTAGGGTATTAGGCGATGAAGGCAAAACATGTGTGGTGGACCTTGGCTGCGGTGGTCACCGCCGCGGCAGTGGGCACGACCGCGGCGGTGGGTATCACGGTCCAGCAGGCCTACAGCGACCTAGACCACGGCGAGGCGTATGCCCACTCCGCCCCTGGAGACGCGCTCACCCCGGCCACCCCGGGCGACATCGACGCTGCCGCGCTCACGGGGGAAATCGAGGCCCTGGACAAGGAAGACCTGGCCAATTACGGCGCGCAGATCATCGACACCACGGACGGGGCGGTGCTGTGGGAAAAAGACGCGGGCAAGGCCCTCGTCCCCGCCTCTTCCACCAAGGTGCTGACCACGGCCGCGGCCACGCTAGCCCTGGACGAGAACGAGCGGCTGCGCACCGATATCGTGCGCGACGGTGACGACGTCATCATTAAATCCGCCGGCGACGTGTGGATGACCCACGAGCAGCTGGAGCGCGCCGCGGAAGAGATCGGAAGTGCTTCCCGCGTGCTAATCGACAACTCCGTCTGGTCCGGCCCCGACCAGGCCACCGGCTGGGACCCGGAAAACGTGGACGAGGGCTACGTCGCCCCCATGCAGCCGTCCATGATCTACGGCGGGCGCCTGGGCGCTACCGAGGGCGACGTGCCGCGCAGCCACCAACCGGCCCGCGATGTCGCCCAGCAATTGGCCGATCGCCTGGGCGCAGAGGCCGGCGAGGGTACCGCCCCGGAGGGAGCGCAGGTCGTGGCCACCATCGAATCCGAGCCGCTGTCCCTGCGCGCCGAGCAGATGGTCAAGCACTCCGACAACGTCGCCGCGGAAGCCATCGCCCGCGAGCTTGCCCTCCACCAGGGCAAGCCGGCCAGCTTCCAAGGCGCGACCGAGGCCACCTTCGAGGTCCTGCAGGAAGCCGGCTACGACCTGAGCGGGGCGCACCTGGAGGACAACTCCGGCCTCTCGCCGGACAACCGCCTTAACGCCCAGCTGCTGGCCCACCTGGTCGAGCACGCCGCCGAGGACGCGGACCTGCGCCCGCTGCTGACCTACCTGCCGGTCGCCGGCGGGGAGGGCACCCTTTACGAGCGCTACGGCGACCTTTCCGGCAAGGGCTACGTGCGCGCCAAGACCGGCACCCTCACGGGCACCGCCGCCCTGGCCGGCACCGCCCAGGGCCAGTCCGGCCGCATCTACGCCTTCGCCTTGCTGACCAACGACGGCGAGCTGCTGTCCGCCCGCGCCAACCAGGACGCGCTGACCAGCATCCTGGCCAAGTACTAGCCATGGCCGAGCCCTTCTGGCCGCGGAAATCCCCGCACTTTCTGGCCTGCCGCACCGCGGTGCGGCCCTTCGCGGAGGGCTATCCCGCTGTCACCGTCGGGCTCTCCGGCGGGGCGGACTCCTTCGCCCTGACCGCCGCCCTGGCGGCCGAGTACGGAGAGCACAAAGACAAAATCACCGCCGTCTCCGTCGATCACGGCCTGCAGTCCGGCTCGCGGGAGGTATCCGAACGCGCGGTGGAGGCGGCGCGGCAGCTGGGCGTGGCCGGGGAGATCGTTACCGTCGACGTGCCCGAGCCCACCGAGGCCGCCGCCCGGGTCGCGCGGTACCAGGCGCTCGGCACCGAAAGGCCCGTCCTGGTCGCCCACACCGCCGACGACCAGGCGGAAACCCTGCTGCTGGGAGCCCTGCGCGGCAAGGCGACGGGCATGCGAAAGGTGGAAAACAACCTCTGGCGGCCGTTCCTTAGTATCAGGAGAGCCGACACCGCGGGCGCGTGCCGGGAGCTGGGCTATACCCCCTGGCAGGATCCGCAGAACGCCGATGCCCGCTTCCGCCGCGTGGCCATCCGCACCCAGGTCCTGCCGCTGCTGCGCGACATCATCGGCGGGGATCCCACCCCGGCGCTGGCCCAGGCGGCCGCGGACGTCGCCGCCGACGACGAGCTGCTTAGCCCCGCGCGCCTAACCGACGACTGCGCGGAGCTGGCCGCGCTGGCCGAGCCGCAGCGCCGCCGCGCGATTGCCGGCTGGCTGAACGCGCACGGCGTGCCGGTGAGCCGGGCGGCCATCCGGGGCATCGACAAGCTGTGCACCGACTGGCACGGCCAGGGTCCGGTGGCGGTGCAGAGCTTGGAAGTGCTGCGCCGAGGTGGCAAACTGTCACTGGTAGAAGCGAAGAAGAAAGGTCACCCCACCATGACTCTGCACGAGGCCAAGGACTACTCCGTGCCGGACAAGCGGTACGGCTCTGATGTGGAAGCGGTCCTCCTCTCCGAAGACGACATCGCCCGCCGCGTCCAAGAAATGGCCGACAAGGTCTCCGAACACTACCGCGACGCCGAGAACGAGCTGCTGCTGGTCTGCGTGCTCAAGGGCGCGGCTTATTTCCTCACGGACTTCTCCCGGGCGCTGTCCATCCCGGCCCAGCTCGAGTTCATGGCCGTTTCCTCCTACGGCAACTCCACCTCTTCTTCCGGCGTGGTGCGCATCCTCAAGGACCTGGACCGGGACATCGCGGACCGCGACGTGCTCATCGTCGAAGACATCATCGACTCCGGCCTGACTCTGTCCTGGCTCATCGGCAACCTGGAAAACCGCAACCCGAAGTCGCTGCAGGTGGTCTCCCTCCTGCGCAAGCCGGAGGTCGTCAAGGCCAAGCTGGACCTGTTCGACGTCGGCTTCGACATCCCCAACGAGTTCGTGGTGGGCTACGGCCTCGACTTCGCCGAGCGCTACCGCGACCTGCCGTTCGTGGGCACCCTGCACCCCAGTGTCTACAGCAACAACTAGACTTATTCCTTGATGAAAAACCAGAAAATCCTCCGCTACGGCGGCATCGCGGCGGTCCTGCTCATCGCCCTGTACGCCTTTACCTTCCTGACCGACGACACCCGCGGCTACGAGCCGGCGGATACGTCGGTGGCCATCCAGCAGCTGCAGGACGGCAATGTGAAGGAAGCCCAGATCGACGACCGCGAACAGCGGCTGCGCCTGGAGCTGAAAAAGCCCATCACGGTCGAGGACCGCGAGGGCGTCGAGCAGATCGTCGCGAAGTACCCGGCCCGGGCCAGCGAGCAGATCTTCAACGCGGTCAAGGACACCGACGCCGAGAAGTACGAGACCAACGTGACCCAGGAATCCTTCCTGGGCTCCATGCTCAGCTTCCTGCTGCCCATGCTCTTGCTCTTTGGCCTTTTATTCTTCTTCATGTCCCGCATGCAGCAGGGCGGGGGAATGTTCGGCATCGGCGGCAACAAGGCCAAAGAGCTCACCAAGGACATGCCGACCAACACCTTCGAGGACGTGGCCGGCGCGGACGAGGCCGTCGACGAGCTTCAAGAAATCCGCGACTTCCTGGAGGATCCGACCCGCTACCACGAGCTGGGTGCGAAGATCCCGCGCGGCGTGCTGCTCTACGGCCCGCCCGGCACCGGTAAGACGCTCCTGGCCCGCGCCGTGGCCGGCGAGGCGGGCGTGCCCTTCTATTCCATCTCCGGCTCGGACTTCGTGGAGATGTTCGTGGGCGTGGGTGCCTCCCGCGTGCGCGACCTGTTCAAGCAGGCCAAGGAGCACAGCCCGTGCATCATCTTCGTCGATGAGATCGACGCCGTCGGCCGCCAGCGCGGCTCCGGCATGGGCGGCGGCCACGACGAGCGCGAGCAGACCCTGAACCAGCTGCTGGTGGAGATGGACGGCTTCGGCGACCGCGAGGGCGTTATCCTCATCGCCGCGACCAACCGCCCGGACATCCTGGACCCGGCGCTGCTGCGCCCGGGCCGCTTCGACCGCCAGATCCCGGTCACCGCCCCGGACCTGGCCGGCCGCGAGCAGATCCTGCGCGTGCACTCCAAGAATAAGCCGCTGGGCAAGGACGTGGACGTCACCCAGCTGGCCAAACGCACCGCCGGCATGTCCGGCGCCGACCTGGCCAACGTGCTCAACGAGGCCGCGCTGCTGACCGCCCGCATCGGCGGCAACGTGATCACCGCCGACGCCCTGGAGGAGGCCACCGACCGCGTGGTGGGCGGCCCGCGCCGCCAGTCCAAGATCATCTCCGAGCAGGAGAAGAAGGTCACCGCCTACCACGAGGGCGGGCACACCCTGTCCGCGTGGGCGCTCAAGGACATCGAGCGCGTCTACAAGGTCACCATCCTGGCCCGCGGCCGCACCGGCGGCCACGCCATGACCGCCCAGGAAGACGACAAGGGCATGTACACCCGGGACGAGATGTTCGCCCGCCTGGTCTTCGCCATGGGCGGCCGCGCCGCCGAGGAGCTGGTCTTCGGCCACCCGACCACCGGCGCTTCCGCCGATATCGAGCAGGCCACCAAGATCGCGCGCGCCATGATCACCGAATACGGCTTCTCCCCGGAGCTGGGCACCGTGAAGTACGGCCAGGAACAGGGCGATCCCTTCGGCGGGCGCCCGGGCGGGACCAGCGAATACTCCGAGCAGATCGCCGCCAAGATCGACGAGCAGATGCACTACCTGCTCGACCGCGCCCACCAGCAGGCCTACGAGATCCTGGCCGAGCACCGCGACTACCTGGACGCTTTGGCCACCGAGCTGCTGGAGAAGGAAACGCTGCGCCGCCCGGACCTGGAGCGCCTGTTTACCGACATCGTCCCGCGCGAGTCCTACGACGTCTTCCCGGGCGAGAACGTGCGCTTCCCGCAGCAGGCCGGCCGCGAGCCGGTCAAGACGCCGGTCGAACTGGCCAAGGAGCGCGGCGAGGAGCTGCCCAAGCGCATGACACTGCTGGACGCCTCCCGCGCGGCCCGCGAGCGCCGGGAGGCCGGCGAGACCCCGTCCGGCGAGTACGGATTCAACTTCGGCGAGCACGCCGGGGACTACGAAAAGGACCGCGACGATGACTAATTCCTTCGACCAGCCGCGCGCCGAGGCGGCTATCCGCGAACTCCTGTTGGCCGTGGGCGAAGACCCGGACCGCGAGGGCCTGCAGGAGACCCCGGCCCGCGTGGCCCGCTCGTATGCGGAGATCTTCGCCGGCCTGCACGTGGATCCCACCGAGGTGCTGCACAAGACCTTCGCCGAGAACCACGAAGAGCTGGTCCTGGTGCGCGATATCCCGATCTATTCCACCTGCGAGCACCACCTGGTGCCCTTCTACGGCGTGGCCCACATCGGCTATATCCCCGGCAAGGACGGGCACGTCACCGGCCTGTCCAAGCTGGCCCGCCTGGCGGATATGTACGCCAAGCGCCCCCAGGTGCAGGAGCGCCTGACCACCCAAATCGCCGACGCGCTGACCGATACCCTGGGCGCGCAGTCGGTTATCGTGGTCATCGAGTGCGAGCACCTGTGCATGGCCATGCGGGGCATCCGCAAGCCGGGCGCGACCACCACGACGTCCGCCGTGCGCGGCGGGTTCAAAACCAACGCGGCCTCACGCGCTGAGGTCATGAGCCTAATCCGGAGCTAATACCATGTCGATTGCAGATCTGTCCGCCCCGACCGGCCGCACGCTGGTCATGGGGATTGTCAACGTGACCGAGGATTCCTTCTCCGACGGCGGCAAGTGGCTGGCCGTCGACGACGCCATCGCGCACGCCCACGAGCTCGTGGCCCAGGGCGCGGACATCATCGACGTCGGTGGCGAGTCCACCCGCCCGGGGGCTACCCGCGTGGACGCGGGCGTCGAGCGCGACCGCGTCACCCCGGTGATCAAGGCCCTGCACGAAGACGGGATCCTCACCTCCGTGGACACCATGCGCGCCAGCGTGGCGGCCGCCTCCGCCGAGGCCGGCGTGGATCTACTCAACGACGTCTCCGGCGGCCTGGCCGATCCGGACATGTTCCGCGTGATGGGCGAGACCGACCTGCCCGTGTGCCTGATGCACTGGCGCACCGTCCGCTTCGGCGACGCCGCGGGCGCGGCCGACCACGGCGGCGACGTCGTGCGCGACGTGCACAACGTCCTGGACGATCTGGTAGGCAAGGCGTTGCAGGCCGGCGTGCGCGAGAGCAACATCAGCATCGACCCGGGCCTGGGATTCGCCAAGACCCCGCAGGATAACTGGGCGCTGCTGAAAGCCCTGCCCGAATTCATCGACGGGCCTTACCCGGTGCTCGTCGGCGCTTCCCGGAAGCGTTTCCTGACCGGCATCCGGAAAAACCGCGACCTGCCGGCCGGCCCGACTGAAGCCGATCCCGCGACCGCCGCCGTGACCGCGCTGTCCGCCCAGCTGGGCGCGTGGTGCGTGCGCGTGCACGAGGTGGCCGTTTCCCGCGACGCCGTCGATGTCGCCGCCGCCTGGAAGCTCGGCGCGGATTACCAGGGGAACTAATGGCAGACCGCATTGAGCTCACCGGCCTGGAGTGCTACGGCTACCACGGGGTCTTCGACCACGAGAAGCGGGACGGCCAGAAGTTCCTCGTCGACATCACCTGCTGGTTGAGCTTCAGCCCGAGCGACGACCTGGCCGAGACCATCAACTACGCGGAGCTGGCGGATCTCGCCGCCGGGATCGTCGAGGGCGAGCCCTACGATCTCATCGAGACCGTCGCCTCCCGGATTGCCGACGCCGCAATGGAAGCCTACGAGCAGCTCTTCGCCGTCGAGGTGACCGTGCACAAGCCGCAGGCCCCCATCGAGCGCACCTTCGGTGACGTCGCCGTCGTCGCCCGGCGCTCGAAGAAGACCATCCGGAGGGGCTAATGCGCGCGGTACTATCCATCGGCTCCAACATGGACGACCGAGAAAAACTCTTGGAGACCGTCTTCCGCGAGTTCGCGGACCAGACGGTGGCGGCCTCACCCGTCTATTCCACCCCGCCGTGGGGCGTTACCGACCAGGACGAATTCCTCAACGCGGTGCTCATCGTCGACGTGGAGGAGACCCCGATCGAGCTGCTGCGCCGCGGTCAGAAGCTCGAGCAGGCCGCCGACCGTCAGCGCATCCGGCACTGGGGCCCGCGCACCCTGGACGTCGACATCGTCGACATCGACGGCTACGTCAGTGACGACCCCGCGCTGACCGTGCCGCACCCGTACGCCCACGAGCGCGCCTTCGTCCTCGTCCCGTGGCTGGCGGCCGACCCGGACGCGCGCCTGAGCGGCGTGCCCGTCCGCGATCTGATCGCGAAGCTGGACCCGGCCGAGGTCGCCGAGATCAAGGAACGCTAAGTGAAACGCACCTCCATTGGAACGCTAGTCGGGGTAGGGCTCTTCGTGGCCGCCGCGGCCGCGATCCTGACCGGCCGCTTCTACGGCTCCATGCTGGCCATCCCCGCGACGGTGTCTATCACCCTGTGGGTCATGACCGCGCTCTGCCTAGGCCTGGCGTGGAAGGTGCGGCAGGCCAAAAACGACGACGGCATCGGCCTGGACCGCACCCAGCTGAACCCCCTGACGATTGCCCAGTTCATGCTGGTGGCGAAGGCCTCGGCGTGGACCGGGACCATCGTCGGCGGCGCGTACGCAGGCATTGCCTGCTACGTCGTCCCGAACGCCGGCCGCCTGGCCGCCGCCTCCGACGATCTGACCGGCGTGTTGGCCTCCGCCCTGGGTGGGCTGGCCATGGCGATTGCGGGAGTGGTTTTGGAGCGATACTGCGAAGTCCCTCCGCCCGAAACGGGATCGGACGCGTTAGAGTAGTAGCCATGAATAACCAGACCGATCGCGGCCAGATTGGGCTCGCAGTGCTGGTGGTGCTCGCAATTGTTGCCAGCATCGTCATGCTCATTGCCGGTTCCGACGCCGCGCTAAAGATCGCACTTCTCGCCGCTCTGTGGGCCGCTGTGGTCGGGTTCTTCCTCGTCACCCGCTACCGCCGCCTGGCCCAGAAGAGCGAGGACGAGCTCGCCTACCGCGAGAAGCTCCACCAGGCGGAGCTGGAAAAGGCACAGACCGCCGAAGAGCCGGAGGTCCTCGCCGAGATCCGTGAGCAGCTGAGCACCATCCGCAAGCAGCTGGAGGATCTGTCGGGCCGCGAGTTCGGCTACGAGCCGGCCGCCCTGCGCGCCGAGGCCCGCCGCATCATGGAGCTGGAAGACAACTTCAAGCAGACCTCCGCCGGCGCCCCCTCCGAGGACGCCATCGCCGGCCGCCTGGGCAATCAGACGCCGCAGGAGACCCCGCTCGAGGAGATCATCAAGGAAAAGCAGGAAGCCGAGGAGCCAAAGAAGGAAGGCCCCACCTTCCAGACTGACTCTTTCCAGGCCGTGCGCTGGGATAGCGGCGGGGATCCGGAAGTGGGCAAGCCGAAGGAAGAAAAGCGCGGCCGCCGCCGCCAGGACGCTCACCGCGAGGGCTCGGTCTCCGTCGCGGAGCTCATGGCCGAGATGAAGAAAAAGAAGTAGCCGTGGACGCACCGCGCATGCGCATCGGGGTGATCGGTGACTCCGCCCCCGGAAAGCTCTTCGCCGAACGCCTGTCCGAAGCCGGCCACAAGCTCGGCACCGCCGCGGACGCGGAAGCCCTCATCCTGGCGGTGGAGGAAGACCGGCTGCCCGGGGCCATCGACGAGGCAGCCGGCATCGTCCGCTCCGGCACCATCGTCATGCACACCTGCCTGACCCGGGGCGCGCAGGCCCTCGATGCCCTGGAGACCCGCGGCGCTATCGTCGCCGCTGTCTGCCCGGTCGATGACGAGGCCTGGGCCGTCGATGCCCTAGACGAGCTCGGCGAGACCGTCGCCACGCTCCTGGTCTTCGAGGCGCGTGGGAAGTATATGCTGCTCGCTGATGCCGACCGCCCCGGCTTCGTCGCCGGGCTCTACAAGCAGGAAATGCTGCGCGAGATCCTCGCCCGGGAGGGCGGCGGCAACGACTACACGCTGCTTTCCGCGCAGCAGATCATGGCCGGTTACAACGGGGAACCCGCCTACCTAAGCTATGCCCGCCGGCTGGCAGAATTGCGCGGGGACATCGACCTAGAATTCTGGGGGAATAATGATCGAAACCAGTGACTTTGCCAAGATCCGCATGGTCGGTAGCGCGTACGCGAAGACCGGCCGGCCCGTCGTGCTGGTTATCCTGGGCGACGGAGTGCACGCCGGCCACCAGGCGCTCATCCGCGCGGCCCGCGCCATCCGCTCGGCCGTCGTGGTCGTTGCGCTGCGGGAAGGCGACGCCCCCGACGCCGACGTGGTCTGGCACTACGATGCCGAGACCCTCTGGCCGCACGGAAAAACCATCACCGTTCCGACCCCCGACCGGGGCCTGGAACCCGTCCAGGATCTGGCGCTGCCGCTGGCGCTCATCAGCGCGCTACGTCCCTCCGACGTCGTGGTCGGGGAGAAGGACTACGAATACAACCTGGCCTTAAACCAGGCCGTGCGCGATCTGCACCTGGGCGTGAGCCTCCACGGCGTGCCCACCGTCCGCACCGCCGAGGGCGTGGCGATGAGCCTGCGCAACACCCGCCTGCCTGCCGAGTACCGCACCGCTGCCACCGCGATCTCCGCCGCGCTGACCGCCGGGGCGCACGCGGCAGAAGCCGGCGCCGAGCACGTCCTCGAGGTCACCGAGTCCGTCCTTCGCTCCGCCGGCGTGGATCCCGACTACGTCGCCGTGCGCGGCAAGGACCTCGGCCCCGCGCCCGAGCAGGGCGATGCCCGCCTCCTCGTCGCCGCCACCCTGGGCGGAATACGCCTTATCGACAACGTCGGCCTGCCGCTGGGCGTGGGCTTTAAGAACTGGGACGAGTACCAGTCAGAGCAGCTCCGCGATGAAACCGAGTTGCTCCGGTCCCACGTCCGCGGGAAGTAGCGGCACCTCCACGGTCGGGACTGGCAGCGCCAAGCCGCTAAGCGCCGCGTCCTCGATCCGCCGGCGGGCCTCCATAAAGCTGCCTTGCCCCTGCGGTGACCGGCGATTGACGATAACCCCGCCCACGATCATCCCACTGTCCCGGAGTTGGTGATAAAACTCGGTGGTTTCCAGCACCGGGAGCCTCTCGGGGGTTAGCACCAGATAGAACTCGGAGTCCTGCTGCAACGTCGCCCGCAGCCGCACGAAACGCTCCCGGCGGCGCCAGAGGATGCTCCGGATCTCCTGGTTGCGCTTATCCACCTGCTCGGAACCGGCCTCCCCGCCGAGCCCGCGGACCAGGGAGCTAAAACGATCCGAACGGTCCCGCCGCTCCAACAGCCCGTCGGTCCAGGCCTGCATAATTTCGGGCAGCTCCACCAGGCGGGCGGTGTGGCCGCTGGGGGCGGTATCGAAGATGATCCGTTCGTAGTCGGTATCGACCAGGTCCGCCATGCGCTCCAGCAGCGCGGATTCGTGCGTCCCCGGTGACTGCCGGGCCAGGTCCAGGTGCCGGTTGACCTGGGAGTGCAGCCGCTCCGGCATCATCTTGTGCATCGTGTGCCGGACCTCGGCCAGGTGTTTTTCCGTGACCTCGGCCGGGTCGATCTCCACGATGTCGAGGCGGTCGGCGACTGGCGTGGGGGTATCGCCCAGCGAGACGTCCCAGAGGTGCCCCAGGTTGTGCGCCGGGTCCGTCGAAACCAACAGCGTCGAATGCTGCTGCGCGGCCTTCCACGCCGCGGCGGCCGCCAGGGTGGTCTTGCCGACGCCGCCCTTGCCGCCGAAAAACGTCACCGGTTTTAGCAGCATGAGATGCCCTCCAGCGGGGAGCGATCCATCCCCATACGCCGATGCCAGGCGTGGAACTCGTCGTAGACGACCGGCAGCAATTCCAGGGTGTAATAGGTCGCCGGGTTGGGAACCCCGAGCGCCTCCGACATCACCAGCAGCAGGAACAGGTCATCCTCCTCCTGCTTGGCTTTGGCGAAGGTCGCCCGGTAGGGGCCGGCGTAGTAATCCTGGAGCAGCTGCCGCAGGCTCATCGGACCGGCTCCGGGGCGTCGACGTCCTCGTCGGTCCAGGTAATGGCCGGGCTTCGCCGCGCACGCTGGAGGGAAGCGAGCGCCTCGACGGTGACCCACAGGGCGGCGATGAGGATGATGACGTCCATGACCAGCAGCAGCCAGTTCTGCTCCTGCCAGAAGGTGCCGAGCTGCATAATCAGCGCCCAGACGGACATGACCATGAGGAAGGCGAAGGGGATGAGCACCGGCAGGGTCGGCCGGCGCAGGTAGGTCAGGATGACGGCCAGGATAGCCAGGGTCAGGCCGGCCATCAGCTGGTTGGTGGTGCCGAACAGCGGCCAGATAGTCATGCCGCCCGAGCCGTCGGTGCCCTGGGAGAAGGTCAGCGCGAAGGCCACGCCGACCGCGATGCAGGTAGCCACCAGGGCGCCGATCCGCACCCCGACGACCTCGCCGATTTCTTGGACCACGAGGCGCTGCAGGCGGATGCCCGAGTCCATGGTGGTGGCGGCGAAGAGCACGGCCATGGTCGCGAGAATGGTCCCCGACAGCGAGGTGGGGATACCGAGGCCCTCGTTCATCAACGAGCCACCACCGGCGACGAAGGCGTCCACGCCCCCGGCGTTGAACTCGTGATAAATCTCTTCCCAATCTTGGATGGTCTTGAACCCGGCCGTGGTCGCGATGATCGTGCCCAGGGACAAAAGGCCCTCACCGACGGCGCCGAAATATCCGACAAAGCGGGCGTCGGTTTCCTTGTCCAGCTGCTTCGAGGAGGTTCCCGAGGCCACCACGCCGTGGAATCCGGAGATCGCGCCGCAGGCAATGGTGACGAACAGCAGCGGGAAGATGGAGGGGGTGCCGTCCGGGACGGCATCGTTAAGCGCCGGGGCGACGATGTCCGGGGCGGTGAACAGGAAGGCGCCGTAGAGGATGGCCAGGCCAATGAAAAGCTGGAGGCCGTTGATGTAGTCGCGCGGCTGGAGCAGCACCCAGACCGGCAGCAGGGAAGCCGCGAAGGCGTAGATGAACAGCGCGATGATCCAGACGCCGTTGGCCGGGATCCCCAGCACGGTCTCCGGGAGCACCACCGGCACGCGGTCGCCGATGATCATCAGCGCGTAGAGGGCCACGACGCCGACGATGGAGACCACCGGCAGGTTCCAGTTAAAGCGGTAGATTGCCTGACCGATCAACAATGCCACGACGATGGCGCCCCAGGTCGGGATGACCGCGGTCGGGGTGGAGACCAACAGGTTGGAGATGACGACCGCGAAGGCGGTGTTGACCATCAGCAGGAGGAGGAAAATAACGACCAGGAAGAGGTTGCGCCCGCGCGAGCCGATGTAACGGCCGGACAGCGTACCGATGGACTGGCCGCGGTGACGCTGCGATGCCCACAGCGCGCCGAGGTCGTGCATTCCGGCCATGAGGACGGTGCCGATGGTCACCCACAGGAACGCGGGCAGCCAGCCCCAGATGACGGCCACGGCCGGACCGATGATCGGGGCCGCGCCGGCAACAGAGGTGAAGTGGTGCCCCCACAGGACGTACTTGTTGGTGGGCACGTAGTCGACGCCGTCGCGCATGGTGTGCGCGGGGGTGGCGTAGTTAGGGGAAAGTCGGAAAATTCGGTTTCCGAGGAAACGGGAATAGAGCAGGTACCCGGCGGCCATCATCGCGACGCCGATGGCAGCGAGTATGAGTGAGTTCATGATACCCTCCGTGGAAGTGTGCAATGAATCACTATTGTGGCACGAAAGTTTCGTGTAGGGGCTGGTTTTCCAAAACGGGGGAGGTGGCCTTGGTGTGCGCGCGGTCGCGGCGGGAGTGCTGCGCCTGTGCCATGGTCCGCATCCAGTTAACGTTTTTCGCGGACAGCGGGCCTTCCGGCGACGTGGACTCCCAGGTGCCGTCGTTGGAAAGCCACACCACGGTCCCAGTGCGCGGGTCGAGGATATAAGTCACCCGGCCGTCGGTCTTGATGTTGTGGTGGTGCTGGCAGAGGTTGACCAGGTTGCTCGCGGCAGTGGGGCCGCCGTCGTGAAAGTCTTTGCAATGGTCTTTCTGGCACCTGATGGCGGGGATGCTGCAGCCCGGGTACCGGCAGCAGCCGTCCCGGCCGTTGAGGAAGGCCTTGATGCCCTCCGGGGTCTGGTAGTTCGAGCTGCGTTTTTCGGCCGCGGCTGCCATGTCGCGCTGATGGTCGGATTTTTCGGCCATGTGGTCGGCGGTGTCTGCGTCGACCCAGCCGTAGCCGTCGATGAACCCGCCGCTTTCTGGGAGGTCCTGAGCCATGAACATGTTGAGTACGACGCGCGGCGAGCCATACTTGCCCAGGACGAGCCCGGCCAGCGCTTTGGCCGGGCTGACGTTGTTGTCTTTGGCGACCTTCCGGATGGCGGCGTCCATGGCGGCGGTGGTCTCCGCGTCGTATTCCGCGACGATCTCGCCGCGGTTGGAGCCGGCGGGCCCGGCGGAATAATGCGGCGGGGGGAGGCTCGTGGGGTGGTTGGGTAAGTTCCAATTCTGCGTTGACGAGCCGGTTAAGCTTCCGGCGGAGATTTTCGTGGGAGGGCAGGACCTGGGCGGGCTGCGTTGGGGTCAGGTAGTCGGCGAGTTCGGTATCGATCCGCGCGAGCGATTCCGGGGACGGGGTGGCGCCTAGTTTGTTGAGGACGGAATCAATGAGGGTGAGTTGTTTGAACTCGAGGTGGTGCAGGGTTTCGACTAAGTGTTTTAACTTCGGCAAGGTGTCGAGCCGTTCTAGGCTCTCGCAATAATCCCGTGCGCGCGTGAAGGAGAGACCGGTTTTTAGGGCTAAGCGCTTGATGGCGAGCTCGTCGTCAGCGCTGCGAGCAGGGCGGAGGTCTTGCCAGAGGTAGTAGTAGTTGCGGCGGTAGGTGGTACAGGCGGTAGCAGTCGGACAGTAGGGAGTATTGACAGTGTAGTAGGGCTGCATAATTCCCCCGGTTGTGAGTTAGCTAATCTGTTCTAACTAACCCACACAATACGCAACCGTCCGACATTGCGCTACCCTTTTTCGAAAAAATGTACGAATTATTTTCCGAATTCTTCCTGCAGGTGGTCCACCAGGTCCTTCGCGGAGAAGGCGTCAATTCGGAAGAACTCGCCGTCCAGCGGGTAGACGTGGTTGTTCCGGACGGACTCGGTGTCGGCCAGCTGGGGATCCTTGCGGACCTTCTCATCGGCCGGCTTGCCGCCCAGGTTGAGAACGAAGGCGCTCTTGCCGTCCAGGGCGAGCGGGAGGTTTTCGGTGTTAACGGCCTTGACGTCGCCGCGCTTGGAGCCTTGCGCCGAGGTGCCGACGAGGTCCTCTGCCGGGGTGGCGACCTCAATGCCCAGGTCGCTGAAGATCTGGCCCTGGGCGGATTCTTCGGTGAAGAAGTTCATGCCGTCCTTGGTGGGGGAGACGATGTTGACGGGCTGCTCGATGTCCAGGTTGCCCTTGGCCTTCTCCACGGCGGCGTCGTAGTCCCCGATGACCTCATCGGCCTTGTCCTCCAGTCCGGCGGCCTCGGCGACCTCCCGGGTGGTGTCCTGCCAGGACTGGTCGGAGTAGTCGATGACCTGGACCGGGACGATGTCCTTGAGCTGGTCGTAGATTTCGACGCCGGAGTCGTTGCCGACGTTAGACATGACCACCAGGTCCGGATCCTGGGCCAGGACGGCCTCGGCGGAGGCGGAGCCGATGGTGTAGATGGAGTCGATGCCCTTCTGCTGGGCGACCTCGTCCCAGGCCAGGCCGAAGCCGGTGCCGTCGGCGAACATCGGGGCGTCCGGGTTGCCGCCGGCCGAGGCGACGACGGGCGCGTCGAGGGAGAGCAGGGCGCCGGTCAGGGTGACGGAGGCGGAGACGATCTTCGTGGGCTGGGACTCGATGGTGAGATCGGTTTCCTGGCGGTCCTTGTCCTGCGTCTGGATCGTTCGCGGGAAGGTGCTGTCTGCGGTGCTAGAGGAAGCGGCCTCCGAGTTCTCTGCGTTTTCCGAATTCTCAGCGTTGTCGCTGCAAGCGACGAGGCCGAGCGAAAGAGCTGCGGTGGCGGACAGGGCGAGGATGCGTCGTGCGACGGGCAAGGGTGCCTCCTAGGTAGTGGACTACCTCCTAGGAGGTTAGCCTAACCTATCGCGGCACCACCAAGGGTCCCCCACTTATGGGGTCAGTAGCAATGACCGCCTCGAGGCCGAAAACTGCGGCCAAAAGGTCCTCGGTGAGGACCTCGGTCGGGGAGCCCTGGGCCGCCAGCTTTCCGTCCGCGCCGAGCAGAATTAGACGATCGGACCAGCGGGCCGCCAGGTTCAGATCGTGGAGGACCATGATGGCGGTGCTGCCCCGGGCATCGACTAGTTGCCGGACCAAGCGCAGGACGTCGACGGACGTCGCCAGGTCGAGGTACGTTGTGGGTTCGTCGAGCAGCATGACTGGGGTATCTTGCGCGATGGTCATAGCGATCCAGGCGCGTTGCCGCTGCCCGCCGGAGAGCTGGTGGAGGGGCCGGTCCGTGAGATCGGTTAGGCCGGTGGTGGTGACTGCGTCGGTGTAGACGGCGTCGTCGCCGGCAGACCAGCGCTGGTACCACGTCTGGTAGGGGTGCCTCCCGCGCGCGACCAGCTGGCCGACCGTCAGCCCCTCCGGGGCCACGGGGGATTGCGGCAGCATGCTCAGGTAGCGGGCGCGCTCCCGCCGGTTCCAGCTGCCCAGATCGCGGTTATAAAACTCCAGCTTTCCAGTGTGGGGCAAGAGTCCGCACAGGGACTTGAGGAGGGTGGATTTTCCGCAGCCGTTCGGGCCGATGAGGCAGGTGATGCCGCCTTCCGGCAGGCGCAGGTTCAGGTCCGTGACCACGGGTTTGTTCCCGTAGCCGACGCTGACGTTGTCCAAAGAAAAGATATCCATCACACAGTTTCCTTTGCTCGGGTGCGCAGGACCAAGATAAACAGCAGGGGTGCGCCCAGGAAGGCGGTGACCACGCCCACCGGCAGCGGCCACGGCAGCACCACGCGGGCGACGATGTCCGCCCACAACAGTGCGGTAGCACCCACCGCCGCGGAGAAAAGCAGCGGCGGGGTGGGGGCGCGGGAGACCATTCGCGCCACGTGCGGGCTCACGAAAGCTAAAAAGCCGATCGGACCGGCGGCCGCGACGGCAACGGCAGCCAGCACGACTGCCACCAGCAGCTGGATGAGCTGGGCCAGGCGGACGTTGTGCCCCAGGATGTGGGCGGTGGCGTCGCCGAGGCTGAGCGCGGCCAGTTGGAAAGAAAGCCAACCGGCCAGCGCGACGGCGATGACCACGGTGGCCAGGGGAACCCACGCGTGGTGCCAGTCCCTCCCGTTAAGGGAGCCGGCCATCCACATGCGGGCGCTGGCCGCGCGATCCAGCTGCGCGTAGGCCAGAAGCCAGGTGGTGAGCGAGGACAAAAACATCGACAGGCCCACGCCGACCAGCACGATTTGCACCATGCTGCGGCCCCGGCCGGCCAAAAAGACCATGGCCACGGCGGTAAGAGCCGCGCCGAGGATGGCGGCTACCGGCGTCATGCCCCAACCAAAGACGATGGCGGCCACCGCGGCTAACGATGCCCCGTTGGTCACCCCCAGGATGTCGGGGCTGGCCAGCCCATTGCGAGCGACGGACTGGGTGAGCGCGCCGGAGTAGGCCAGCGCCGCGCCGACCACCAGGGCAACGACGGCGCGCCCGAGCCGGAATTCCAGGATGACCGCGCGGTGGGCGGCCGAGCCGCCGCCGGTAAAAACGGCCACCACGTCGGAGAAGGAAAGCGCCAAATCGCCCTGCATGACGGAGACGACCACGCCGAGGACAGCCAGGGCAATGAGAGTCAACCAGCGAATCATAGGTTGCCTCCAATCTTGTTGCCGCGCACCAGGAGGATGAAGATCGGGACGCCCAGCAGCGCCAGGACGATGCCCATGGGCAGCTCCCCGGGGCGGGCAAGCAGGCGGCCCAGGATGTCGGCCAAGAGGGCGCACACCCCGCCTACGAGGCCGGACAGGGGGACAATCAGGCGGTAGTCCACGCCGGCTAGCCGACGGGTGATGTGCGGGGCGGCCAAGCCGATGAACGCCACCGGACCGGCCGCCGCCACGGCCGCGCCGGTCAGGCCGGCGATGACGATAACCCCGCCAGCTTGGACCGCCGAGACGGGCACGCCTAGGGACTGCGCGGTGGCATCGCCGAGCAGTACCAGGTTGACCAGCGGGGACAGCAGGATGGCGGCCACCAGGCTGACGATGCCGATGGGCGCGGTGACTTCTACCGTCCCGAAGTCGCGACCCGCGACCGAGCCGGTGGCCCACTGCCGGATGGCGTCGAGCACCTCGTCGTTGGTGAGGACCAGGGCGTTGACCAGCGCCATGAGGACGGCCGACAGGGCCATGCCGGCGAGCACGAAAGTCAGTGGGCTACCGCTGGAGTTAAGCGCGAACAGCAGGCTGGTCACTAGGACCGCGCCCAGGATGGCGGGCCAGACGAAGGAATCCGTCACGCCGGTCGACACGGCCAGCGCCACCGCCGCGGCCGCCCCGGCGGTCACGCCGAGGATGCCGGGATCGGCCAGCGGGTTGCGGGTAAAAGCCTGGGTGAGCGCGCCCGCGGCACCGAGACAGGTGCCGGCGATGAGCGCGAGAAGAGTGCGCGGGAGACGCTGGATGCCCAGGAGCATCTCGAATTCGTCCGCGGGCGCGCCGGGGTCGAAAGCGTAGCGGAAACCGCCCGGGATGGCCTCCCATACTTGCGAGAACGTGGTCGCCCGCGCGCCGACAAAGAGGCTTGCCAGACACAGGGCGACCACGAGCGCGAGGCACAAGGGTGCGACTAACCTAAACCTGAACACAGTTAGGTTAGTATACCCTATACGCCGATGTTGCCGTTTTCCTTCCAGACGACTACGACGGCCGGGCGCGGGGTGGAGTTGCCACCGTCCGGCCAGTGGGAGGAGGGCTCGTCGAAGGCGGCCTCGTCATCCTCGCCCGGGTGCTGGACGTTGACCATGACGCGCTCGTCGGTGACGATGGGCCCACAGGTCTCGGCCCCAGTCGGGACGGTGAGGAAGCACTTGAGCTCGCCGCGGGTCTCGCCTTCCGTGGTGACCGCGTACAGGCCGTCGTTGGACTCGAGGGCGTTGCCGTCGGTGGAGATCCACAGGTTGCCGTGGGAGTCGAAGGCCAGGTTGTCCGGGCAGGAAATCGGGGAAACCTTCTCCTTGTCGAAGCCGCCGAAGTAGGAGTCCGCGGTGGCCGGATCGCCGCAGACCAGGAAGAGGTTCCAGGTGAACTTTTCGCCGGCGTGGTCGTCGGAGATCTCCATGACCATGCCGTTCTTGTTCTCCTTGACCGGGGCCCATTCCTTCGGGTCCTCCTGGTTCTTCTCCGCGTCCTCGCCGGTGGCGCCGCGGTAGGAGTTGTTGGTCAGGGCGGCGTAGACCTTGCCGGTCTGCGGGTGGATGTCCACGTCTTCCGGGCGGTCCATCTTGGTCGCGCCCGCCTTGTCGGCGGCCTCGCGGGTGAAGATGGCGACCTCCTCGGCGCTGAAGCCCTCCACGTGGGACTCGGCCTTGTCGCCGTCCACGGTCAGCAGCTTGTTCCACACGCCGGTGCCGTCGAACTTGCCGTCTTCCGGCAGGACGCCGGAGCCGTCGATCTCCTCTTCCGGGGAGTTGCCCTTCAGCTCGGCGACGTAGAGGCTGCCGTTGTCCAGGATGGTCATGTTGTGGCGGGCGTCGCCCTCCTTGATCTTGCGGGAGGAGACGAACTTGTAGATGTACTCGAAGCGGGCGTCGTCGCCAGAGTAGGTGACCACCGTGCCGTCGTCGGTGACGTGGACGTTCGCGGCCTCGTGCTTGAAGCGGCCCAGGGCGGAGTGCTTAATGGGCCTCGACTGCGGGTCGAGCGGATCCAGCTCGATGACGTAGCCGAAGCGGTTCGGCTCGTTCGGCGTCTTGGAGATATCGAAGCGGTCGTCGAAGCGCTCCCACTTGCGCTGGGAGGGCTCGTCCTCGAAGCCGAAGCGGTCCAGGGACTTCTGGGCGCGCTCGTCGTCGACCTTGGCGTTGGCGAAGTAGGCGTCGAAGTTTTCCTCGCCGGACAGGATGGTGCCCCACGGGGTAACGCCGCCGGAGCAGTTAGCCATGGTGCCGGAGATGGTGGTGCCCTCCGGATCCTTGTCCGTCTTCACGTACTTCGAACCGGCCGCCGGGCCGGTCAGGCGGAAGGGCGTGGTCAGGGTGATGCGGCGGTTGAGCGGGCCGAACTCCCGCTTGAGGTTGCCGCCCTCAGCCTTGGAGACCTCCAGCACGGTCAGGCCGTGGTTGGCCCAGCCGATCTTCGCGTGCTCCTCGGTGGGGTTCTCGGCGTCGTAGTCCGGGAACATCTGCGGCTCGGTGGTGTACTCGTGGTTGCAGACGTAGACCAAGCGCTCCGGGTCGTTCGGGTGCTCTACTAGGCCGGCGAAGTCGTTGTTGAAGCCGAACTGCTTCTCCGCGTCCTGGGAGGTCTGGTTGTGGACGTCGAATTCCGGGGCGCCCTCGATGACCGGATCGCCCCAGGCGATGAGCACGGACTGCTGGTAGCCCTTAGGTACGACGACCTCGTCCTTGGTGTTCGGCTCGACCGGCTCGAACTTCATACCCTCGGCGGAGGTCAGTTCGACGTCGGCCTCGGTGGTGGTGGTAGAGGCGCTGCCGGTGTTCTCCTCCGGGGCCGAGCAGGCAGCCAGGGCGGCGCTGCCTCCGACGGCGACGACGCCCAGGCCGCCGGCGCGCAGCGCGGTGCGGCGGCTGAACTGATCGCCGAAGTACGGGTTGGAGGTCGGGTTGTCTGCCTCCCCGAAGCAGGCGTTGCCGCACTTGTAGGTGCAGGTCAGGCTGGAACGGGAGGAAGTAAACAAGGAACTAAGAAGATTACGGCCCTTCAGTGCCATGGGTGAATGCTCCAAAATCGATTATAGAAAGTCATGGAAAGTTGCGCCTAGAACTTAGTTCGGTGAAGTAACTGGATATTTAGATTCAGATTGATATTGGACGACGTTTTCATGAAGTACGGGTTAACACCGCCGCAGATGGCATGCGGTATTCTGTTGGGCGTGAGCGAGCAAAAGAAGAATGAGACCCCAGACATCCCGGAGCAGCTACGGATCCGCCGCGACAAGCGCACCCGCCTGCTCGCTGACGGCACCGAGGCTTACCCGGTGTCGGTAGCCCGAACCACCTCCCTGGCCGACCTGCGCGCCAAGTACCGCGTGCTGGCCGAGGACGAGGCCGCCGGTTCGGAAGAAGGCGTAACCTACCTGGCGGTAGGGGAGGAGACCGAGGACGTCGTCTCCATCGCCGGGCGCCTTATCTTTATGCGCAACACCGGCAAGCTGTGCTTCGCCACGCTGCAGGACGGCGACGGCACCCAGGTGCAGGCCATGCTCTCCCAGGCCGAGGTCGGCAAGGAGCGCCTCGATGCCTGGAAGCAGGACGTCGACTTGGGCGATTTCATCTCCGTGACCGGCCGGGTCATCTCTTCTCGCCGCGGCGAGCTGTCCGTGATGGCCACCGAGTGGACCATGGCCTCGAAGTCCCTGCGCCCGCTGCCGGTCTCGTTTGCCGACATGGCCGAGGACACCCGCGTGCGCCAGCGCTACAACGACCTCATCGTGCGCAAGGAAGCGCGCGACAATGCCATGATCCGCATCAAGGTCGTGCGCGCCCTGCGCAACTACCTGGAGTCCCAGGGCTTCAACGAGATCGAGACCCCGATGTTGCAGACCCTGCACGGCGGCGCGGCAGCTCGCCCGTTCGTGACCCACTCCAACGCGCTGGACATCGACCTCTACCTGCGCATCGCCCCCGAGCTGTTCCTGAAGCGCGCGGTGGTCGGCGGCATCGATCGCGTCTTTGAGATTAACCGCAACTTCCGCAACGAGGGCATCGACAAGTCTCACTCGCCGGAGTTCGCCATGCTCGAGACCTACGCGGCCTGGGGTGACTACAACGACTGCGCCCGCACCACCCGGGAGTCCATCCAGGCGGTGGCCCAGGAGGTCTTCGGCTCGCAGAAGGTCACCCTGGCCGATGGCACCGAGTACGACTTCGGCGGCGAGGAATGGCCGGAGATTGAGATGTACCCCTCGCTGAACGAGGCGCTGGCGCGCAAGTTCCCGGGCCAGCCGGAGGTGACCATCGACTCCTCCGTGGAGGAGCTCAAGGGCATCGCCGACGTCATCGGCCTCGAGGTCGGCACCGGCTGGGGCCACGGCAAGCTGGTGGAGGAAATCTGGGAGGTGCTCTGCGAGGACCAGCTCGAGGGCCCGATCTTCGTCAAGAACTTCCCGGTGGAGACCTCCCCGCTGACCCGTTCGCACCGCACCCAGCCCGGGGTTACCGAGAAGTGGGACCTCTACGTGCGCGGCTTCGAGCTGGCCACCGGCTACTCCGAGCTCATCGACCCAGTCATCCAGCGCGAGCGCTTCGAAGATCAGGCCCGCCTGGCCGCCGGCGGCGACGAGGAGGCCATGGTCCTGGACGAGGACTTCCTCGCCGCGATGGAGCAGGGCATGCCGCCGACAGCCGGCACCGGCATGGGCATCGACCGCCTGCTGATGGCCCTGACCGGCCTGGGCATTCGCGAGACGGTGCTATTCCCCATCGTTAAGCCTGAGCAGAGCTAAAAAGGGCAAGAAAAAGCAGACCAGAGAGTGAATCCGCTCTCTGGTCTGCTTTTTAGGTTCTAGTCGTGGCCGAAGTTCTGGACGACGTAGAGCCTGCCGTCGGCAGCCTGGGCTACGCCCACGCCGAGGGACTTAGCTTCCGGATCCAACATGTTCTTGCGGTGCCCGGGGGAGTTGGCCCAGCGGTTGACGAAGACGCGGCCGGAGTCACCGCGGTTGCCCTGGGCGATATTTTCGCCACCCGGGCGCATATTCGCCGGGTAGTGCTCCCAGTAGTTGGCGCGGTGCTTGAACTCGCCGGTGCGAGCGATGGTCTCGGCCCAGTCCTGGGCCAAGTCGTTGAGCGCGGCGTTGGCCTTGACCGGGGCGAGGCCGTTCTGGGCGCGGAAGTCGTTGGTCGCGTCGAGGACGGCCTGCTGGCTGGCCGAGGACGTTGCGGCCGGCGGCGCGGCAGGAATCGAGCTGCCGGAGGAGATGCCGCCGATGATGATCCCCAGAATGGTGAGCAGGGACAGTACAGCGGAGATGATCTGCCGAATATTGAAGTTGAACCGTGGCATGGTGAGGTTTCCTCTTCGAGAGAGATAGGGCCTACACCTTTAGTTTAAATTCCTTCACGGCTGTCAGTACATTTTCGGCAGAAATGAGGCACATAGGTACCCCCACTCCGGGAACGGTCGTGGCTCCAGCATAAAACAGGTTGTCAATCTTTTTAGATTGGGTGCGCCCGCGGAAGAAGGCGGACTGGAACAAGGTGTGCGCGGGCCCGATGGCTCCGCCGGACAGCGAATGGTAGCGGTCGGCAAAGTCGGCGGGGCCGATGGTGTGCTGGGTAAGGATACGCCCGTGCAGATCCGGAACGTTTGTCCACTCGGCCAGCTGTTGGAGCGCCCGGCTAGCGATGCCGGCGACCGTTGCCGATTCCTCCCCGTAGGCGCTGCCGTGGCCGAGGGCGGCATCGGCAGCAGCGGGCACCAGGATGAAAAGGTTTTCGCACCCTTCCGGGGCCACGGAGGCATCGCTGGCCGAGGTCTTGCAGACGTAGATGGAGTTCGAGGCGCCGCCGCCGCGGAAAACGGCGTCGAAGTCGGGGTCCCAGTCGCGGCTGAACAACAAATTGTGGTGGGCCAGTTCGGGCAGCGGACCGCGCACGCCGGCCAGCACCAGCACGGCGGACAGTCCCGGATCGCGGCGGGCGAAGAACCTATCGGAGAAGGTCCGCTGGTGGGCGGGCACCAAGCGAGTCTCGGTGTGGTGGAGATCCGCGGCGGAGACCACCAGGTCCGCCGGCAGGGTGCCGCGGGTGGTGGTGACTTCGGTCGCGTGCTTGCCGTGCGTGACGATCGCGGTGGCCTCGGCCTCCCACTGGAAGTGCACGCCCAGGTCGGTGGCGAGGTCTAAAAACGCGTCGATTACCGCGGCGAAGCCGCCCTGCGGGTAGCGCACGCCCTGGGTGAGATCCGCGTGGCTCATCAGGGAATACAGCGCTGGGGCGGCGGCCGGCTCCGTCGACAGGAAGACCGCCGGGTAGGTCAGGACCTGGCGCAGCAGGGGATCGCTAAAACGCGAGCCGACGTAGCTTTGTAGGGACTGGCCCAGGAGCTTCGCCAGGCGCGGCAGGCGTCGCAGGATATCGGGGTGCAGGAGCTGCGAGGGGTGGCTGAAGGTGGTGTAGAGGAAGTGCTTGAGCGCCATCCGGTAGGTATCGCTGGCGGTGGCGAGGTAGTCGCCTAGGCGAGCGCCCTGCCCGGGCGTGCGTTGGTCGAAAAATTCGACCACGGTGCCGTCGATGTCCGCGGCGTGGCCGGCTTCGTTGAAAATCCGGTAGGCGGGGCTCAGTTCGGTGAGCTCGAAGAAATCACTGGTGCGGTGCCCCAGCCGGCCGAAGAAACGCTCGAAGGCCTCGGGCATCAGGTACCAGGACGGACCGGTGTCCCACTGGAAACCGGAGTCGGTGAATCTTCCCGCTCGGCCGCCCGGCTCGGCGAGGCGATCGACCACGGTGACCTCGTAGCCTTCGTCCTGCAGGAGGCAGGCGGTGGCCAGGCCGGCCACGCCCGCGCCGATAACAACGCAGGTACTCATGCATTCCTCCAGAGGCTGCCGGCCAGGATCTGGGCCTTACGGGGCGCGGGCACCCGGATCCGGCGCGCGTACAGCTCGTCGACGCTGGCGCTGTCGATGCGCTCGTTTAGGTCCGTAAACAGGCCCGTCGCGGCGAGGACTCCCCTACGTGCGCCGGGCGGCAGGAGGTGGGCGGCGCGGCGCGCGCGGGCGAGCTCGTCGCGGATCTCCGCGCACCACCGGCGCTTGGTGGAGGCATCCAGCTCCGGGAGGTAACCCCGCCCCAGGCAGTCGGTGTCCTCGGCGAGGTCTCGGAGGAAGTTGACCTTCTGGAAGGCCGCCCCGAGGGCCTTTGCCCCGTCTGCCATGGTGGCCCGGTCTTCTTCGGCGGGGTGGCGCCCGACCAGGAAGATATCCAGGCACATCAGGCCGATGACCTCCGCCGAGCCGTGGATGTAGCGCTGGAGGCTCGCCGCGTCATGCGGGGAGGGGTCCAAGTCCCTGCGCATGGAGGCGAAGAACGCGCGGATGTGGTCTTCGGAGAACTGGCAGCGGCGCTGCGCGTTCGCCCACGCGTGGAGGACCGGATCGGTGTGGAAGGCGGCATCGGCAGCGTGGACGACCTGCTCCTCGTAGCCGTCCAGCAGGGCGCGGATGTCGGCGGTCTTGGCCTCCGCGGCCGCGCCGTCGACGATCTCGTCCGCAATGCGTACCACCGCGTACAGGGCCTGGATATCGCGCCGGATCGCAGCGGGGAAAAGCCGGGTACTCCACGAGAAACTGGTGGAATAGTAATTGATAATGCGACCCGCGGATTGGCCCGCGGCGGCGTGGTAGTGCCGGAGCGCCGAGCGGTGGGAAATGTTCACGAAGCCTTTCATAATTGGACTTTTCCCTAAAGCCTAGTGCGGGGTAATTCACCCCGCTAAATTCGCCTGTTCGCTACCGGCGTACAGGTTCATGACCTGCTAAAAGCGGCTGATTTACTACCTTGGCGCAGAAAGTGAGAATGGAGGCTGGGGAAAGCGCGTTAGAGTGGATAGAGAATTTAGGAAAAACCACAAGGGGTAGATAGCAGATGTTCGAAAGGTTTACTGACCGTGCCCGCCGCGTCATTGTCTTGGCGCAGGAAGAGGCACGCATGCTCAACCACAACTATATCGGCACCGAGCACATCCTTTTGGGCCTTATCCACGAGGGTGAAGGCGTAGCCGCCAAGGCGCTGGAGTCCATGGGGATTTCCCTGGAGGACGTGCGCCGCGAGGTCGAGGAGATCATCGGCCAGGGAACCCAGCCGCACACTGGGCACATCCCGTTTACCCCGCGCGCGAAGAAGGTCCTGGAGCTGTCCCTGCGTGAGGGCCTGCAGATGGGCCACAAGTACATCGGCACGGAGTTCCTGCTGCTGGGCCTTATCCGCGAAGGCGACGGCGTCGCCGCGCAGGTGCTGACCAAGCTGGGTGCAGACCTGCCGCGCGTGCGTCAGCAGGTTATTCAGTTGCTGTCCGGTTACGAGGGCAACAACCAGGAAAACGACAACAGCAACAAGGGCGGCGGCCCCGTGGGCGCCGGTGCCGGCGGGCGCGGTTCCCAGGGCAACTCCGGGGAACGCTCTAATTCCCTGGTGCTGGACCAGTTCGGCCGCAACCTGACCCAGGCCGCCAAGGACGGCAAGCTGGACCCGGTCGTCGGCCGCGAGTCCGAGGTCGAGCGCATCATGCAGGTGCTCTCGCGCCGCACCAAGAACAACCCGGTGCTCATCGGTGAGCCCGGCGTCGGTAAGACCGCCGTCGTCGAGGGCCTGGCCCTGGACATCGTTAACGGCAAGGTCCCGGAGACCCTGAAGGACAAGCAGGTCTACTCCCTGGACCTGGGTTCGCTGATCGCTGGTTCCCGCTACCGCGGTGACTTCGAGGAGCGCCTGAAGAAGGTGCTCAAGGAGATTAACCAGCGCGGCGACATCATCCTGTTCATCGATGAGATCCACACCCTGGTTGGTGCCGGTGCCGCCGAGGGTGCTATCGATGCCGCCTCCCTGCTCAAGCCGAAGCTGGCCCGCGGCGAGCTGCAGACCATCGGCGCGACCACGCTGGAGGAATACCGCAAGCACATCGAGAAGGACGCCGCGCTGGAGCGCCGCTTCCAGCCGGTGAAGGTGGAAGAGCCCTCGCTGGAGGACACCATCAAGATCCTCAAGGGCCTGCGCGACAAGTACGAGGCGCACCACCGTGTGTCCTACACCGACGACGCCCTGAAGGCGGCTGCCTCCCTGTCGGATCGCTACATCAACGACCGCTTCCTGCCGGATAAGGCCGTGGACCTGCTGGACGAGGCCGGCGCCCGCATGCGCATCAAGCGCATGACCGCCCCGGACTCTGTCCGCGAGGTCGACGACCGGATCGCCGAGGTCCGCCAGGAGAAGGAAGCGGCCATCGACGCCCAGGACTTCGAGAAGGCCGCCGGCCTGCGCGACAAGGAGCGCCAGCTGGGCGAGGAGCGCGCCGAGAAGGAAAAGCAGTGGCGCAATGGTGAGCTCGAGGACATCGCCGAGGTCGGCGAGGATCAGATCGCCGAGGTGCTGGCGCACTGGACCGGCATCCCGGTCCTCAAGCTCACGGAGAAGGAGTCCTCGCGACTGCTGCACATGGAAGATGAGCTGCACAAGCGGATCATCGGCCAGGACGAGGCCGTCAAGGCCGTCTCCCGCGCCATCCGCCGTACGCGGGCGGGCCTGAAGGATCCGCGCCGTCCTTCCGGTTCCTTCATCTTCGCCGGCCCGTCCGGCGTGGGTAAGACGGAGCTGTCGAAGTCGCTGGCTAACTTCCTCTTCGGCTCGGATGATGACCTCATCCAGATCGACATGAGTGAGTTCCACGACCGCTTCACCGCCTCCCGCCTGTTCGGTGCCCCTCCGGGATACGTCGGCTACGAGGAGGGCGGCCAGCTCACGGAGAAGGTCCGCCGCAAGCCGTTCAGCGTGGTGCTCTTCGACGAGATCGAAAAGGCCCACAAGGAGATTTACAACACCTTGCTGCAGGTCCTCGAGGACGGCCGCCTGACCGACGGCCAGGGCCGCGTGGTGGACTTCAAGAACACCGTGCTGATCTTTACCTCGAACCTGGGCACCCAGGACATCTCCAAGGCCGTGGGGCTGGGCTTTACCGCCGACGCGGCCTCGGATCAGGACGCGCAGTACGAGCGGATGAAGGCCAAGGTCAACGACGAGCTGAAGAAGCACTTCCGCCCGGAGTTCCTGAACCGTATCGACGAGGTCGTGGTCTTCCACCAGCTCAACGAAGAGCAGATCATGGAAATGGTCGACCTGCTCATCGGCCGCGTGTCCAAGTCCCTGCAGGAGCGTGACATGGACATCGAGCTGACCGAGAAGGCCAAGCGCCTGCTGGCCAAGCGCGGTTTCGATCCGGTGCTGGGTGCGCGCCCGCTGCGCCGCACCATCCAGCGCGAGATCGAGGACCAGCTCTCGGAGAAGATCCTCTTCGGCGAGATCGGCGCGGGTGAGATCATCAGCGTCGACGTGGAGAACTGGGACGGCGAGTCCAAGGACAACTCGCAGGCCACCTTCACCTTCAGCCCGCGCCCGAAGCCGCTGCCGGAGGGCACCTTCGAGCAGGAGCTGGACGAGGACGAGGTCCGTGAGAACGAGGAGCCGGAGCAGGTAACCGCAGATACCCTGCCGGAGACGCCCGAGACTCCTGAGGACCACGGCGACGAGGACGGCCCGGCCGGAGCCGGCCAGCCGATGTAAGACGCCGCTAAAGAGATGAAGCAGCCTCCTGCGGGAGGCTGCTTTTCTAGTGCCTGTAAACCGGTAACTTAGAGTGAGTTAGAATCACTGGCATGGGATTGCAATACCGCTCACGTAAGAAGACCGGCAAGAACAGCTGGATTAACTTTTCCGGCCGCGGGGCCTCGGCCTCGACCAAGATTGGTCCGGTGACCTTCAACTCCCGCGGCGGGTTCTGGGTGAACCTGCCCGGCGGGCTCAACTGGCGGGGACGCTGGCGCTAAAGTGACCCCGCCGCCATACGAAAAGCACCGCCGCATGGGCGTAGAGGCCGACGTGGTCTTGCGCCTGGGAATGTTGCTCATGGGGGCGGGCACGTCGGGCTACCGTGTCCTGCGCGGGATGAAACGCGCGGCGCGGGCCCTGGGCTTCGACCGGCTGGACGCGACGGTCGGGCTCACGCAGATTACCTGTACCTTCCACCGCGGCGAGCTTTTCCGCACGGTCATTTCCCGGCAGCATTCGCCGGCGGTGGACGCCTCCCGCATTGAGGCGCTAGAGGATCTGACGCGGCACCACCTGCACTTCGGGATAACCGCCGAGGAGCTGGCGGAAAAGCTCGACCGGATCGAGCACAACGTGCGCAAGCGCTGGAACGGCTGGGTGCTCTCGGCTGCGGCGGCCGTGGCGTGCGCGGCCTTCGCGCTGCTGAATTTCTTTCCGCTGGCGGCGGTGGGCATCGTCGCCTTGGCCGCTTTTAGCGGGCAATTCGTGCGCCATTTCGTGCTGAGCAACCACGTCCACCAGATCGGCGGCATCGTGGCCGGCGGGGCGACGGCCAGCCTGGTCTTCTTCCTCGTGACCGAGCTCGTCGGGGCGCTCGGGCTGGCCGACCCAGGGGATTTTTCCTCCGGCTACGTGGCGGCGGTGCTCTTTTTGATCCCGGGTTTCCCGTTGTTCTCCGCCCTGATTGATATCGCGCGCTTCGACTTTGATGCCGGCATGGTGCGCCTGGCTTATGCCTTCACCGTCATTTTCGCCGCCACCTTCACCGTGGCCATGGTCAGCTGGCTGACTGACTTGAACCCGGCCCCGCCGGTGCCGGCTACCGATGCCACCTGGTACACCATGGCGGTCCTGGCCAGCTTCTTCGGCATCGCCGGTTTCGCCTTCCTGTTTAATTCCTCCCGCCGGATGATCCTGGTGGCCGCGATGGTGGGCACCGTGGCGAACGCGGCGCGCCTTCTGCTGCTGCACCTGGGCACCACCGGGTATTTCGCGGCGTTTTGCGGCGGGCTGGTCATCGGCCTGCTGGGCGCGCTGGCCTCCCGGAAGGCGCGGCTGCCGCGGATTACCACGACGGTGCCGGCCGCGGTCATCATGATCCCCGGGGTGACCATGTTCCGGGCAGTCTACTACCTCAACGAGGGGCAGATGGAACAGGCCCTGGCTAACCTGGCCACCAGCATGATGGTGGTCGCCTCCATTGGTGCCGGCCTGGTCCTGGCCCGGCTGTTCACGGACCCGGACTGGGCGCTGACCCGGCTCATCGATTTTTCCATCCGGACCTAGCGCGGCAGGTGGAAAAGGCCCTGCTCGTCCTGTTCGGCGAGGCCGTCGGCCAGAAGCGAGGCCAGTGCCCGGGAGCGCTGCGGGGCGTCCGGCCAGACGACGTCGATGTCGGCCTGGGGGACAGGGGCATCGGCAGCGCGCAGCACGTCCATGATCTTGCCGCGCACCTGCCGGTCGGTGCCGGCAAATTTCTGGACCCGCTTCTTGGCCTTGGTCAGCTCCTCGGCGCTCGGGCTGGGGCAGCCGGCGGCCTGCCAGGCGCAGGACTCCTTCAACGGGCAGGCGGGGCAGTCTGGGGACTTGGCGCGGCAGACTAGCGCGCCCAGCTCCATCAGGGCCACGGAGACGGTGGGGCCATTGTCCTCCGGCAGGAGCTCGGCGACCTGGGCGAGCTCCTTCTTGGAAGGGTTGGGGGCTAAGAAATTGCCGTTCTCGGCCCGCTCGACCACGCGCCTCACGTTGGTGTCGACCACCGGGACGTTGTGGCCGTAGTGGAAGCAGGCCACGGCGCGGGCGGTGTAGTCGCCGATGCCCGGCAGGCTGAGCAGATCATCGACACCGTCGGGGACCTCGCCGCCGTGCTCGTCGCGGACCACCTGGGCGCATTCCCACAGGCGCAGGGCGCGGCGGGGGTAGCCTAGCTTGCCCCAGGCGCGCAGGACCTCGTCCCGGCTGGCGGCAGCGAAATCGGTGGGGGTGGGCCAGCGGCGCATCCACTCCTGCCAGACGGGCGCGACGCGGGCCACCGGGGTCTGCTGGCTCATGACCTCGCTGACTAGGACGCCCCACGCGGTGGTCGACGGCTCCCGCCAGGGCAGGGGCCGGCGGGCGTGGGCGAACCATTCGAGCAAAGCACCAGTATCCATATCTGTGCAGGAGTCTAATAGGAGCGGTGCGCAGGACTATAATTTGAGCCATGCCACTGAAAGATAAAAAGCAAAGCCCCCGGGAAGTCTGGGAGACCCTCCAAGCCGGTAACGCGCGCTTCCGCGACAACTCTCCGCTGCACCCGCACAACGACGAGGAGCGGCGGGCCGGCCTGCGCGGCGGGCAGGATCCCCGCGTGGTGGTCCTGTCCTGCTCGGATTCCCGCGCCCCCGTGGAGATCCTCTTCGACCTGGGCCTGGGGGATGCTTTCGTCATCCGCACCGCCGGGCACATCCTGGATACCGCGGTGAAGGGCTCGCTGGAATACGCCCTGGAGAACCTGAACTGCAACCTGGTGGTTATCTTGGGCCACCAGTCCTGCGGCGCGGTCGCCGCCACCGCCGCGGTGGTGGACCAGCACGCCGAGCTACCCGCCGGCTTCCAGCGCGCGATCATCGAGAAAGTCGCGCTGTCGACGCTGAAGTCCAAGCGCGCCGGCAGCTCGAGCACCGACGACTACGAACGCCAGCACGTGCGCGAGACCGTCGATCAGCTCGTGGCTAGCCTCTCGGTCCTGCAGCACAAGGTCGAGGAGGGGACCGTCGGCGTCGTCGGCGCCCGCTACCTGTTGGAGGACTCCACCGTCGAGACCCTGGTGACCCACGGGCTGGACTGAGCTGCGAAACCGCCGGCCAATCGAAGACACACCCCTGAAGGTGCCAGCCGTCGCCGCTGCTAAGGCAATAAACTATAAGCCGTGACTAACCGTAAACCCCAGCAGAAGCGCCCCCTGCCCAACGAGATCTACCAGCGCCGCCGCGTCGCGGCGTTGGTCATCATCGTCGTGGTCGTCGTTCTGCTGGTCTGGGTCCTAAGCATGGTCGGCGGTTCCAGCAACGACGAGGCGACCGAGCCGGCCGCCGAGACCACCTCGGAGTCAACCCCGGCAGCGGAGACCGAAACGACCGCGGTGGAATCAGAAACCGAGTCGGAATCTCAAACGGCAACCGAGTCTGAGACCGAGTCGGAATCTGCCCGCGAGAGCGAGGACGCGGAAGCGAGCTCGGAGCCGGTCGCGGCCGACGCTAAGGACACCTGTCAGCTCTCCGATCTGGAGATCACCGCCAGCAGCGACAAGGCCACCTACGGTGAGGGAGAGCTGCCCACCTTCTACATGACGGTGGAAAACCCCACCAAGGCCGACTGCAAGATCAACCTCGACGACCAGGAGCTGCGCTTCGAGGTCTACAACCTGGGCACCAACCAGCGGATGTGGGCGGACACAGACTGCTACCCGTCGGTGCAGGAAGGCGAGCAGACCTTCGAGTCTGGCAAGAAGCGCCACTTCCAGGCGACCTGGTCGCGGCAGACCTCCGCCCCGGAGCAGTGCAACAACCGCTCCGCCGTGGAGCCGGGCGGCTACTACCTCCACGCCGTCATCGGCGACAACCCGTCGGCGGCCCACACCTTCAACCTGTCCTAGGGGCTGACCAGCTCGATCGCCTCCCGTAGCGTCTGCGCCTGGCGCACCTGCAGGTTGGTCTCCAAGTTCTTCGTGGCCGGGACGATGGCGCTTTCATAGCCCAGCCGGGCGGCCTCACTCAGCCGGCGCGCCAGGTTGGGCACTGGGCGCAGCTCGCCCGCCAGGCCGACCTCGCCGATAACGACGGTGCGCGGCGGCAGCGGCTGCTCGTGCAGGGAGGACCACGTGGCCAGCGCGACTGCCAGATCCGTGGCGGTCTCCGAAATACGCACGCCGCCGACCGTGGCGACGTAGGCGTCCTTGTCATTGGTGCGCTGCCCGGCCCGGGCCTGCAGAACCGCCAGCACCATCGGCACCCGGTTGGTGTCCAGGCCGGTGACCACGCGGCGCGGGTTCTTGGCCACCGGGTCCACGGTCAAGGCCTGGACCTCGGCCAGGATGGGGCGCACGCCGTCCATGGCCACGGTCACCGCGGAGCCGTCCGGGGTGGTCCCGCGGTGGGAGAGGAAGAGGCCGGACGGGTCGGCGACCTCGCGGATGCCGGTGGCGGTCTGCTCGAAGCAGCCGACCTCATCCGTGGCGCCGAAACGGTTCTTCATGCCGCGCAGCATGCGCAGGCTGGACTGCTTGTCGCCCTCGAAGTTCAAGACCACGTCGACGAGGTGCTCGAGCACCCTAGGCCCGGCCACGTTGCCGTCCTTGGTGACGTGGCCGACCACCAGGATGGGGATCCCCGTCGACTTAGCCAGCGTGGTCAGCGCCGCGGTCACGGCCCGGGACTGAGCCACGCCGCCGGCCACGCCCTCCACGCCGGGCGCCTGCATGGTCTGGACCGAGTCGACGATGATGAGCGAGGGCTGGGTCTGCTGCACGTGCCCGAAGACGACGTCCAGGTTGGACTCGGCCGCCAGGTACAGGGTGTCCTGCAGCGCGCCGGTGCGCTCGGCGCGGGCGCGGACCTGGCCCGCCGACTCCTCCGCGGTGACATATAACGCGGTGCGGTCCTGCTGAGTCCACCGGGAGGCGACCTCCAACAGCAGCGTGGATTTGCCCACGCCGGGCTCGCCCGCCATGAGCACCACGGAACCCGGGACGATGCCCGTGCCGAGCACCCGGTCCAGCTCCGAGATGCCGGTCTTCCGCGTGCGGGTGGCCGAGGCGGCGATCTTGGTCATCGGCTGCGCCGGGCTGGACGGGGTGAGCCCTTGGGGCTTGCTGGCGGTCGCGGCCGTCGGGCTGGCCGGCGTGGATTCCTGGAACGTGCCCCACGACCCGCACTCCGGGCAGCGCCCCAGCCACTTCGGGGAGACGTAGTTGCACTCGGTACAGGTGTGGATGGGACGCTGCTTCTTTGCCATGACCCTAGCTTAAAACACACCCCGGACATTCCCGCAGAGACAACAAAACCCCCGGCCGTAGCCAGGGGAGATGAGGAGTTTTAGCGCTTAGTGGCCGGAGGGCTCCTCGGTGGTGTAGCCCTCGGTGGACTCGACGTCGCGGTTGTACTTGCCGGCTTCCTTCTGGGAGGCGGCGACGGTGGCGTTGACCTCGATGTCGCCGTTGGAGAACTGGAAGACCACGGTGCGGTGGCCGGCGTAGCCGAAGTCGTCATCCTGCATGGTGGTGGCGACGTACTGGATGTCGTCCGACTCAGCCTGCGGCATGTTGTCCAGGTTCTCCTGGGAGTCGCCCACCAGGCGCTGATCGCGGTTGATCGGCTCGACGGAAGCCGGCTGCAGCTGGACTTCCTGGCCGTCCACGGTGATGGATTCCAGCTCGGCTGCCTGGTCCTCGTAGCCCTGATTCACGGCGGTGAACTTCAGGGAGGCGTGCTGGTTGTCCGGCTCGACCAGGATGGTCACGTCGCGCACCGCAATCAGGCCATCTTCGGTGGAAGCTTCGGAGCCGTCAACGGCAGCGACCTGGTCGGCGGTCTGGGTGACATGGCCGGCGGAGCAGGAAGCCAGCGCCAGCGCGGACGCAGCGGTAACCGAAACGATGACACCGCGACGGGCGGCAGACTTCAGGGACTTCACTTTGGGTTGTCCTCCATCAACTAAAGATCACAGGGATTTGTCGATCATCAAGCCTAGTATTTTTTCCAACCAAGTACACAGTTTTCGACCTCAACGTGACCTAGCCCCCGCTCTAGGGAGGGCAATTGGGGGTGTACTTTTGGGGGATGTGGCCGGCCGGCGCCGGGGGAGGTGGCGCGTGGTAGAATATTTGTCCTATGTGCCTGCCAGGCAGGCTTTAGGGGTACCTCTTTAACAATCGAGCAAGGAGTGGCAATGGAGTTCAAGGTCGGAGAGGTGGTTGTTTACCCGCACCACGGCGCCGCGGTGATCGAAGACATCGAGCAGCGCGTGATGGGCGGCGAAGAGCTGGAGTACCTGGTGCTCCACATCAACCAGTCCGACCTGGTTGTCCGCGTGCCCTCCAAGAACGCCAAGAAGGTCGGCGTGCGCGACGTGGTGGGCAAGGAAGGCCTGGAAAAGGTCTTCTCCGTCCTGCGCGAGGAGGACGTGGAAGAGGCCGGCAACTGGTCTCGCCGCTACAAGGCCAACCAGGAGCGCCTGGCCTCCGGTGATATCAACAAGGTCGCCGAGGTCGTGCGCGACCTCTGGCGCCGCGATCAGGACCGCGGCCTGTCCGCGGGCGAGAAGCGCATGCTGGTCAAGGCCCGCCAGATCCTCGTCGGCGAGCTGGCCCTGGCCAAGCCGGTCGATGACGCCAAGGCGGACAAGATGATGGACGAAATCAACGCCACCATCGAGCGCCACCGCGCCGCCGGCCTGATCGAGGACAATTCGGTGACCACCGACGTCGACACGGACGACGTCGACCTGGGCGACCTGTCCTTCGACGACGAAGACTAGTGACTCGCCGGGTTATCGCGCTCGTCGCCGCCGCCGGCAGCGGCACGCGGCTGGGCGCCGAGCTGCCGAAGGCCTACGTCGAGCTGGCCGGCCGCAGCCTGCTGGAACGCTCCGTCCAGGCGATAATTAATTCCGCCGTGGTGGACGAGGTCGTCGTTCTCATCAACCCGGTCATGCGCGCCCACGCCGAGCGCGCCCTGGCTAGCCAGGCTAAAGAGATCCCGCTGCGCTTTGTCGCCGGCGGCGGCGAGCGCGCCGACTCGGTCTGGGCCGGGCTGCAGGCCATCGAGCACGAGGACGCGGTGGTGCTGGTCCACGACGCCGCCCGCGCGTTAACGCCCCCGGGGATGATTAGCCGGGCCGTGCGCAAGGTGCTCGACGGGGCGCCGGCGGTCATCCCGGTCCTGCCGGTCGCCGACACCATTAAAGAGGTGGCGGCCGCGGATACTTCCCGGGTGCTCTCCACCCCGGACCGCAGCCTGCTGCGCGCGGTCCAGACCCCGCAGGGCTTCGACCTGGCCACCCTGCGCCAGGCCAACGAGGCTTATTTCGCCACCGATTCTCGCGACTTCGTCGCCACCGACGACGCCAGCCTCATGGAATGGTTCGGCTGCCCGGTCGTGACTGTGACAGGTGATGCCATGGCATTTAAAATCACTACCCCTATAGATCTGCGGTTGGCTCAGGCCGTAGTATCTGAGGCTGAACCCACAGTATTTGAGGTGCCTAATGAACGAACCGATCCTGCCCAAGGTGGGCATCGCTAGCGACGCCCACCAGATCGAAGCCGGCAAGCCCTGCTGGATCGCCGGCCTGCTTTTCGCCGCCGACGACGGCTGCGAGGGCCACTCCGACGGGGACGTGGTCTCCCACGCCTTGGTCGACGCCCTCCTGTCGGCCGCGGGGTTGGGGGACCTGGGCTCGTTTGTGGGCGTGGGCCGGGCCGAATACGACAACGTATCCGGGGCCCGCCTGCTCACCGAGTGCCGGGAATTCTTGGCCGCGCACGGCTACCGGATTGGCAACGCGTCCGCGCAGCTTATCGGGCAGACCCCGAAGATGGGCCCGCGGCGCGAGGAGGCCGAGCGCACCCTCACCGAGATCCTGGGCGCTCCCGTGAGCGTTTCCGCTACCACCACCGATCACCTGGGCTTTACCGGCCGCAAGGAAGGCCGCGCGGCCATTGCCACCGCCCTGGTGTATTCCGACCGGGGCTAAACCTGCCCGGTTGTCACAAAGCTAAGGAGTAAAAGCGCCATGGACAAGGTCATGGGACCGCTGCAAAAGCTCGGAAAGGCGCTGATGGGCGCGGTGGCGGTGCTGCCGGTCGCGGCGCTGATGACGGGCATCGGCTATTTCCTCGACGCCCGGGGAGGTGAACGCTTAAGCTTCTTGGCCTCCGTCTTTCAGCAGGCCGGCGGGGCGGTGCTGGATAACCTCGGCGTGCTCTTCGCCATCGCCATTTCCTTCGGGCTGGCCAAGGACTCCAACGGCGCGGCCGCGCTGTCGGGCTTCCTCGGTTTCTTCACCGTGACCAAGCTGGTCGGACCGGAGGCCGTGGCCAACTACCGCGGCATCGAGGATCCTGCCGCCCTGGAAGGCCAGCAGGCCCTCGACTGGGCGGCCCAGGGCTGGGACGCGGTCGGCCCGGCGAACGTGCTGCTGGGCATTTTCGTCGGCGTGCTCGCCGCCTGGACCTATAACCGCTTCCACGCCACCAAGCTGCCGGATGCGCTGGCGTTCTTCTCCGGACGGCGCCTGGTGCCCATCCTGACCTCCCTGTATTCCATCGCGCTGGCCGGGGCCTTTTACTTCCTCTGGCCGGTGCTCTACACCGCGTTTTTCAACTTCGGCCAGTGGATCCAGGGCATGGGCGCCATCGGCGCCGGCGTCTACGGCGTGTCCAACCGCCTGCTCATCCCGACCGGCCTGCACCACGCGCTGAACGCCATCTTCTGGTTCGACGTGGTCGGAATTAACGACATCGGCAAGTTCCTGGGCGGTGCGGACACCCTGGTCGCCGCCCAGGCGGCTAGCGATGCCGCCTCCTGCCCGGGCGTCTGGGACGGCGCCAACTGCGAGGTCATCGGCGTTATCGGCCAGTACCAGGCGGGCTTTTTCCCCGTGATGATGTTCGGCCTGCCGGGCGCGGCGCTGGCGATGACGCTGCGCGCCAAGCCGTCGCGCCGCAAGGTGGTCGGCTCTCTGATGCTGGCCGGCGCGCTGGCCTCCTTCCTCACCGGTGTCACCGAGCCCATCGAGTTCTCCTTCATGTTCGCAGCACCCCTGCTGTTCGTGGTGCACGCGATCCTGATGGGCATTTCCATGGCGATCGCCTCCTTCTTCGACTGGACGGCGGGCTTCGGCTTCTCCGCCGGCTTCTTCGACATGCTGCTGTCCTCGCAGAACCCGCTGGCCAACCAGTGGTGGATGCTGCTGGTGATGGGCGTGGCCTACTTCTTTATCTACTTTGGCCTCTTCTACTTCCTCATCGGCAAATTCAACCTGAAGACCCCGGGCCGCGGCGACGACGAGGAAGACGCGCCGGAAGACGGTGGTGACAGCGCGGAAGGCGACGACCAGCTGGCCGCGCAGGCCGCCCGGATCCTGGCCGGCCTCGGCGGGGCGGAAAACCTCAACACGATGGAATACTGCACCACGCGCCTGCGCACCACCGTGCACGACCCGCAGCGGGTGGAGGAGCAGACGCTCAAATCCGCGGGCGTGGCCGGGGTATACCGGCCTTCGGCCAAGGGCGTGCAGGTCATCATCGGGCCCAACGTGCAGTTCGTCCACGACGAGGTGCGGCGCCAGATGGAGCACCCGGTGGCGGTTTCGGCTCCCGCTCCGGCTGTCGCGACCGCGTCCCCGGAGAAGGCGGGCATGACGGAGCTGTCCGCGCCCACCGAGGGCAAGGCCATCCCGCTGGAGGAGGTGGCGGATCCGGCCTTCGCGGGCGGCCAGGTGGGCCCGGGGTTTGCCATCGTGCCGGGCAACGAGGACGAGCTGGTCGTGGCCTCCCCGATAGCCGGCGAGGTCACCATGGTGGCCAAGACCAAGCACGCGGTCGCGGTGCGCAGCGCCGAGGGCCTGGACGTGCTGGTCCACATCGGCTTGGACACCGTGGGCCTGCGCGGGGCGGGCTTCGAGGTCCTGGTCAGCCGCGGGGACGCGGTGGAGCCGGGCCACCCGCTGGTGCGCGTGGACGCGGCCGCCCTGCGCGAACGCGGTATCGACCTGACCACCCCGGTGGTCGTGACCAACAAGAAGAAAGTCGCTGAGACCACGCTGATCCGCACCGGGGACGTGGCCGTGGGCCAGCACGTCATGGAAGTGGAGTACCGCTAATGGCCGGTTGTACCGTCGCCGCCCGGCTCACCGACGGCCAGGCCGAGCCCTACCCCGCGCAGGTGCGCGTGGATGCTGAGGGCGTTATCGAAAGCGTGGAACGCCTCGAGTCTTCCCCCGATAAGCTGGGTATTATCGCGCCGGGCCTGGTGGACGTCCACAACCACGGCGGGGCGCGCGGGGCCTTCCCCACGGGAACGCTCGCCGAATGCCGGCAGGCGGCCGAATTCCACCGTCAGCAGGGCAGCGTCCACCTCCTGGCGAGCTTGGTCTCCGGGACGGAGGAGGAGCTGACCCGCCAGGTCGGCGTGCTGGCGCCGCTGGTGGCCGAGGGCGTGGTGGACGGGATCCACTTGGAGGGCCCGTTCATCCACACCGCCAAGTGCGGGGCGCAGGCCCCGGACCGCATCCAGGACGGCGACCCGGCCATGCTGCGCCGCATCCTGGAGCGCGGCGCGGGTGCGGTCCGCCAGCTGACCTTCGCCCCGGAAACGCCCCACGCCCGGGCGCTGGTGGACGCCTGCGTCGAGTACGGTGTCATCGTCTCCTTGGGGCACACCACGGCGGACTTCGCCACCACGGCCGAGATCCTCGACTACGCGGTCGCCCGCGGGGCGACGGTCACGGCCACGCACCTGTTCAACGCCATGCCGCCGCTGCACCACCGCCAGCCCGGGGCCGTGGGAGCCCTGCTCGCGGCCGCCGCCCGCGGCGAGGTGGCCGTCGAGGCCATCGGCGACGGCGTGCATCTGGCCGACGGGACCGTGGACGTCATCGCCGCCTGCGCCGGGGAAGGCCTGGTCCTGGTCACTGACGCGATGGAGGCCGCCGGCATGCCGGACGGGGCCTACCGGCTGGGCCCGCTCGACGTCGTCGTCGCCGGTGGGGTGGCGCGGCTGGCCGGCGGGGACGGCGCCATCGCGGGCGGGACGAGCACCCTGGCCCAGCAGTTCGCGCGATTTAGTGCCCGCCACGGGGCGCCCGCCGCGGCGCGGGCAGCCTCCGTTAACCCCGGCCGCCTGCTGGGCCTGGATCAGGCGCGTGGCCTGCAGGTGGGCCACCCCGCGGAATTCGTGGAATTCGACCCCGCCGGGGACGTTCGCACCGTCTTCGCCGGCGGGCAGCGATTGCGGGGATAATAGGGCTAAAGCACCGCGCTGAGGCAGGACTGGAGGAAAGCAGCATGGAAGTCATCATCCGGAAGACCGCGGCGGAGGTCGCGACGGCGGCCGCGGATATCTTGTCCGGCTATTTCCGCCCCGGCGGGGTCATTGGGGTGGCCACGGGATCGACGCCGCTGGCCACCTACGCCGAGCTCATCGCCCGCGCGCGGGCCGGGCGCCTGGAGACCAGCGAAGTAGAGTTTTTCGCCCTGGACGAATACGTCGGGCTGGGCCACGACCACCCGCAGAGCTACTACCAGACGCTGCGTACCGAGCTCATCGATCCGCTCGGGGTCGAGCCCGCGCGGCTGCACGTGCCGGACGCGGCCGCGGCGGAGCGCTACGAAGACGAGATCGCGGCGGCCGCCGGCATCGACTGCCAGCTGCTGGGGGTGGGCCAAAACGGGCACATCGGCTTCAACGAGCCGGGCAGTTCGCTCAACTCCCTGACCCGCTGGAAAACCCTGCACCCGCTGACCGTGGCGGACAATTCCCGCTTCTTTGCCTCCGCGGACGAGGTCCCGCGCCACGTCGTCACGCAGGGGCTGGGCACCATCCAGCGCGCCGGGCACCTGCTGCTGATTGCCACCGGTGCAAACAAGCAGGACGCGGTCGCCGGGCTGGTGGAAGGGCCCCTGAGCGCGGCCTGCCCGGCCTCCATCCTGCAGTGGCACCGGCACGCCACGGTGGTGGTGGACGCGGCCGCCGCGAGTGGTTTGCGCAACCGGGAATATTACGAGTTCGCGGAGGCGAATAAGCCCAACTAGGACGGCAGATACGGTTAGGTAGAATCACTGTTGTGACTTTGCGTATCTATGACACTGCTACCCGTAACCTCCGCGATTTTGAGCCGCTTCGCCCCGGCCATGTGTCGGTCTACCTGTGTGGGGCCACCCCGCAGGCCAAGCCGCACATCGGGCACCTGCGCTCGGGGGTTGCCTTCGATATCCTGCGTCGCTGGCTTCTGGCCAAGGACTGGGACGTGGCATTCGTGCGCAACGTGACCGATATTGATGACAAGATCCTGACCAAGGCCGCCGAAAACGGCCGCCCCTGGTGGGAGTGGGTGTCCACCTACGAGCGCGAGTTCACGGCCGCCTACAACATGCTGGGCGTGCTGCCGCCGTCCGTGGAGCCGCGCGCGACCGGGTTCGTGACCCAGATGGTCGACTACATGCAGCGGCTCATCGACAACGGCTTCGCCTACGCGGCCGATGGCTCGGTCTACTTCGACGTTAACGCCTGGACCAAGGCGGAAGGCTCCGACTACGGCAGCCTGTCCGGCAACCGCGTCGAGGAGATGGAGCAGGGCGAGACGGATAACGCCGGCAAGCGCAACGCGCTGGACTTCGCGCTGTGGAAGGCCGCCAAGCCGGGCGAGCCAGCCTGGCCCACCCCGTGGGGTAAGGGCCGCCCGGGCTGGCACCTGGAGTGCTCGGCGATGTCCACCTACTACCTGGGCTCCGAGTTCGATATCCACTGCGGCGGCCTGGACCTGCAGTTCCCGCACCACGAGAACGAGATGGCGCAGTCGCATGCGGCCGGGGACGGCTTCGCGCGGTACTGGATGCACAACCACTGGGTGACCATGGCGGGCGAGAAGATGTCGAAGTCCCTGGGCAACGTGCTCAGTGTGGACAACATGCTGGAATTAGTCCGGCCCGTGGAACTGCGCTATTATCTAGGCTCCGCGCACTACCGCTCGGTGCTGGAATACTCCGAGGCCGCGCTCACCGAGGCCGCCGCCGGCTACCGCCGTATCGAGGACCTGGTCAACCGCTTCCCGGACCTGGCGCTGGGCGAGTGGACCGAGGCCTTCGGCGCCGCAATGGACGAGGACATCGCCGTGCCCAAGGCGCTGGCCGAAATCCACACCACCGTCCGCGCGGCCAACAAGGAGCTGGCCGCCGGCGACGAGGGCGCCGCCAGGAAGCTGGCGGAATCCGTGCGCGCCATGGCCGCGGTCCTGGGCTTCGACCCGCTGGATGAGAAGTGGGCGGCGGGCGCGGGCTCTTCGGCTGCCGATGCCGCCCTGGATCAGCTGGTCCAGGCCGAGCTGGACCGGCGTGCCCAGGCCCGCAAGGACAAGGACTTCGCCACCGCGGACGCGGTGCGCGACCGGTTGGCCGCGGCGGGCATTACGGTCACGGACACTCCCGACGGCGCCACCTGGCAGCTGTCTTAAGACTTTTGAATACCTAGGAAGGACCACCAATGGCACGCACGCACGGTCGCGGCGGGGCTGGCACCCGCAAGACCAACAAGAAGGGCCAGGTTAAAGGCTCCGGCGGGCAGCGCCGCCGCGGCCTGGAGGGCAAGGGCCCGACGCCCAAGGCGGAGGACCGCGTCTACCACGCCAAGCACAAGGCGAAGCTGGCCCGCCAGCGCCGCGACTCCGGGCGCCACGTCAAGGAGACCCCGGAGATGGTGGTGGGCCGCAACCCGGTCATCGAGTGCCTGCACGCCCGCGTGCCGGCCACGGCGCTCTACATCGCCCAGGGCACCAAGAACGACGAGCGCCTGTCCGAGGCGGTGGCCATGTGCAACACCCGGAACGTGCCCATCCACGAGGTGCCGCGCCATGAGATGGACCGCATGACCGGCAACGGCATGCACCAGGGCATCGGCCTGCAGATCCCGCCCTACAAGTACGCCGAGGTCGAGGATCTTATGCAGCAGGTCCAGGACACCGGGGAGACCGGGTTGTTCGTCATCCTGGACAACATCACCGACCCGCGCAACCTGGGCGCGGTGGTGCGCTCGGTGGCGGCCTTCGGCGGCCACGGCGTCATCATCCCGGAGCGCCGCTCGGCATCCGTCACCGCGGTGGCCTGGCGCACCTCCGCGGGCACGGCGGCCCGCCTGCCGGTGGCGCGCGCCACCAACCTCACCCGCACGGTGCAGCAGTTCCAGAAGAACGGCTACCAGGTCGTCGGCCTCGACGCCGGCGGCGAGCACACCCTGGACAGCTACGACGGCGGCACCGACCCGGTGGTCATCGTCATCGGCTCCGAGGGCAAGGGGATCTCCCGTCTGGTGCGCGAAAACTGCGACGTCATCATGTCCATCCCGATGTCCCCGGGCGTGGAATCCCTCAACGCGTCTGTCGCGGCCGGCGCCGTGCTATCCGAGTTCGCCCGGCAGCGCCGCGCGGCCCGCTAGGCCGAAGAAATCCGCGGCCACCTCGGCCGCGATAAATTCCTGGGTGTTGGGGCCCAGCCGCGGGTCCACCGCGTTGCCAGACGGCACCACGTGGCCCAGCCCCTCCATGGTCCACAGCACCACGGGGGAATCCCCGCCCCAGGTCTCGGCGCGCACGCCGGGGTAAGGGCGGCTGGTCTCCGGCTCGGGGGAAGCGCCGTTGAGCTCGGCGAGCCGGTTGGCGGTCTCCGCAGCCGAGGTCACCTCGCCGCGGGTGCGCCGCGCGTCCAAGCCGGCCGTGCCGCCGGCGTAGGGGGCATACGGGTCTTCGGTGCCGTGCAGCAGCAACACCGGGGTCGGCTGCAGGGCGGAGTCCGGGTTGCTGGGGCGGTGGTTGTCGCCGCGGCCCAGCGTCGAGGCGAAGATGCAGGCGGCGCTGAGCAGCCCGGGGGCGTCGAAGAGCAGGCGCAGGACCATCTGCCCGCCGTTGGAGTACCCGCAGGCGAAAACGCGCCCGGCGGAGTAGTCGCGGCGCAGGCGCTCGACCAGCGCCCGGGTGAAGCCGACGTCGTCGACGTTTTCCTCGCGCGCGGTGACCGGCAGGATGCCGCGGGCGTCGTTGAAATGGCGGTCCACGCCGTCCGGGTAGGCCACCAGGCAGCCGCATTTTTCGGCCAGCTCGTCGAAGGTGCCGTTGGTGAACCGGCGGGAGACGTTGGCAGACTGCAAGGAGCCGTGGAAATACAGCACGATGTCCGGGTTGTCCGGGAGGTTATCGGGCTCGATGAGCAGATATTTGCGCGTCCTCGATTGGTGTTCTAGTTCTTCCCGGTGCAGCGTGTATCCCATAGCTTGCCAGTCTAGTCCCTAGTCCTGCGCCGAACAGTGCTGCTGGACGGCGGTCTCGTCGCGCTGGGCGTGGCGCCCGCGGCGCCAGCCGATGGCCCGGCAGGCCAGGTAAATGACAAAAGAAATGGTGGTCACGAACACGGAGACCGGCAGGCCCGGCGCCAGCGAGAGCACCAGGCCGCCGACGGCGGAGATCTCGGCGAAGACGGTGGCCCAGAGCACCGCGCGCACGGGCGAGGAGGTTATCTGGACCGCCGCCGCGCCGGGCGTGATCAAAAGGGCCATGACCAGCAGGGAGCCGACGATCTGGACCGACTGGGAGGCTGCCAGGCCCACCAGGATGGCGAAGAGGACGGAAAGGCTGCGCACGGGCACGCCGGCGGCCGCGGCCATGGCCGGGTCCGCGGAGGCAAAGAGGAGGGGGCGCCAGAACAGGGCCACCGCGCCGACGACCAGGGCGGTGGTGCCGGCCAGCCACCAGACCGAGGCCTGGGACACGCCGACGATCTGCCCGGTCAGCAGCGTCATCGCGGTGGTGGCGTTGCCGGGGTAGAGGTGGATGAAGAGCACCGATAGGCCCAGCCCGAAGCTCATCACCACGCCGATGGCGCTGTCCTGCTGCCCCTTGAACCCGAGCGTGGCCAGCACGATGGCCGCGACGATGGCGCCGGCCACCGCGCCGAAGCCGATGTTCAGCCCGAAGAGCAGGGCGGCGGCCGCGCCCATCAGGGCGAGCTCGGAGGTCGCGTGCACGGAAAAGGACATCTGGCGCAGCACGATGAGCGAGGTCATCACGCCCGACAGCACGCCCAGCAGGGCGCAGGCCACCAGGGAATTCTGGACGAAATCGACGCTGAGCAGGTACTGGGTGTCCTCGACAAAGCGGGAGAAATCCATCTAGATCACCAGCATCCTTCCGTCGATCTCAACAACCTTGACCTCCGCCCCGTAAAGCTCGGAGAGCACCTCGGAGCGCATCACCTCGTCCACGGTGCCGAAGACGTGGCCCTGCGGGGCGAGGTAGAGCACGTGGTCGACCACGTCGAGCACCGGGTTGATGCTGTGGGTGACGAAGACGATGGAGGTATCGCGCTCTTTCCTGAGGCGCTGCAGGTGGGCCACCGTGGCCTGCTGCCGGGCGGGATCGAGGGAGAGCAGCGGCTCGTCCGCTAGGATGAGCTGCGGGTCCTGGGCCAGGGCCTGGGCCTGGCGCACCAGTTGCTGCTGGCCACCGGACAGGCGGCCGACCCGGCGGTTGGCGATGCCGGTGGCGCCCACCGCGGCGAGCAGCTCGTCCACTCGGGCCCGGTCGGCCCGCCGGTTGCGGACCACCCCGTGTGCGAGCGCCAGGGAGACCAAGTCCCGCGCGCGCATGGGCAGCTCGGCCGGGAACATGCGCTGCTGCGGGATAAACCCCACGCGCGCGTTGACATCGACGCGCCCGCCGGTGAGCTGGCGGGTGCCCAGGATGGTTCCCAACATCGTGGATTTGCCCACGCCGTTCGGGCCCAGCAGGGCGATGAAATCGCCGGGCTGGATGTCCAGGCTGAGCCCGGACCACAGCGGGTCAACCGCGGCGTCGGTGAAGCTAACTAGCGCCATTTATTTGCTCGCCGCGGCGAGATCATCCACCACCTGTTCGTAGTACTCCAAGAAGTTCGTGTCCTTCGGCGGGGTCTCACCGATTTCGACGATGGGCAGGTCCTTGTCCTCGGCGGCGTCCTTGATGCGGGTGGTGAGATCCGTTTCCGTCTGAGGATTATAAATGAGCACGTCGACCTTGTCCTCGTTGACCTCGCCCAAAAAGCGCGCCAGGTCCGCGGCGGTGGGCTCGCCCTCGGCGACGGTGGCCTTGCGGTACCCGTCCGGCGTGGCGTCGGTCGCCGGGGTGTACTTCATCAGGTAGTCGGCGATCGGCTCGGTCTGCGCGTAGCGGAATGAACCGATACTTGCCAGCTTGTCCTGGATGGCTTCGGCCTCCTGGACCACCGTGTCCGCGGAGGCGTCCTTGGTCTCGGAGAGCTCGTTGAGGCGGTCGGCGGTTTCCTTGGCGACCTTCTCGATGGCGGCGGCGTCGTACCAGATGTGCTCGTTGCCCTCGATGTTGGTCACCTCGCCCGGGTGTTCCTTGGCCTCGGCGGCCGTCATGACGTCCGGCTCCTCGTCGAGGGCGCCGTGGTCGGTCAGCGGCAGCGCGGAGATGATGTCGTCCTGGTTGGACAAGGCCTGGTACATCCAGGCGTCGTAGCCGCCGCCGTTGGCGATGACCACGTCGGCCTCGTTGGCCCGCGCCAGGTCCGCGGCGGTGGGTTCGAAGTGGTGAGGGTCGACGTCGTTGCCCTCGACTAGGGCCTGGACCTCGACGTCCAGTTCCGGCGAGCTGTCCGCCACCGCCTGGGCCACGTCCGCCCAGATGGAGGTGGAGGCGACCACCTTCAAGGTGTCAGCGTCGTTGCCGTCCGCGCCCGGGCCGGAGCAGGCGCTTAAAGTCAGCGCGCCGGCGGCGAGAAGGGCGACGGGGACGAGTTTGTTCTTGGCAACATGCATGTTCCCCAGTCTGCACTTGTTGAAAAACGTTGTCAAATGGAAATGAGATGAAAACATCGGTTATCGACTGGCGGCGGGCAGGGGGATGCGTCGCGGTAGGGTAGGAGGCATGGTCAAACGCAGCCCGCAGCGCAAGACGCTGGCATCACTAGCCGCTGAGCTGGGCGTTTCCCGTACCACGGTCTCGAATGCCTACAACCGGCCGGACCAGCTGGCCCCGGCCACCCGGCAGCGCATCCTGGCCGCCGCGGCCGCCCGCGGCTACCCCGGCCCCGATCCGACGGCGCGCAGCCTGCGCACCCGCCACGCCGGGTCCTGGGGAGTGGTGCTGACCGAGCACCTGTCCTACGCCTTCGAAGATATGGCCTCCGTGGACTTTCTGGCCGGACTCTCCGAGGCGACTACCGGGACGGACTTCTCGCTGACTCTTATCCCCGCCGGGCCGGACACCACCGGACGCGAGGCCAGCGCCGCCGAGCTGCTCGGCCGCGCGAGCGTCGACGGCTTCGTCATCTACTCGGTGGCCGCGGGGGATCCTTACCTGGCCGCCGCGCGGGCCCGCGGGCTGCCCGTCGTGGTCTGTGACCAGCCGGTGGACACCGGCCTGCCGTTCGTCGGCATCGACGACCGCGCCGCCATCGCCCCAGCGGCCCAGGCGCTTATCGATGCCGGCCACCGCCGGATCGGCATCCTGTCCATCCGCCTGCGCCGCGCGCGCCTCGACGGGCCCGTGAGCCCGGCGGACCTGGAGGCGGCCGAGATGCACGTGCAGCGCTCCCGCGTGCAGGGCGCGCTCGAGGTCTTCGCCGGCGCCGGCGTGGATCCCGCGGGGGTGCCCGTGGTGACCCGTCACCTCAACACGCCGGCCACCGCCCGGGAGGCCGCGGCGAGACTGCTGGAGGGCAACCCGGGGCTGACCGCCGTGCTGTGCACGACGGACTCCATGGCTCTTGGCGTTTTGGACTACGCCGCCGAGCGCGGCTGGAGCGTGCCTGGGGATCTCTCCGTGACCGGATTCGACGGCATCGAGGTCGCCCGCCTGCGCGGGGTGGCCACGGTCCAGCAGCCGAACAAGGCCAAGGGCGCGGCGGCCGGGCACCTGCTGGCCCGGCTCATCGCGGGGGAGCCGGTGGCCCGCCCGCGCAAAATCCTAGGAACGACCTACAGCCCCGGCACGACGGTCGGCCAGCTCGGTTAGGAAGGCCGCCACCGCGTCGATATCCGCCACCCGCAGCTGCGCGGCCGTGTCCCCCTCGCCGACCTTCACGCCCACGTCCGTAGCCGGGTCGAGGGCGCGGAAACCGGTCTCGTCCGTGGCGTCATCGCCCAGAAAGACCACGCCGGTAGCGCCCAGCTGGCGGCGGGTCTCAGCGATCCAGGAGCCCTTCGTGGCGGTGGAGGCGGAAAACTCGACCACGTTCTTACCCTCGGTCACGTGCAGTCCCGGCGCCTCCAGCCGCAGGGCGGTGCCCAGGGCGCGCGCTGCCGCGTCCGGGTCGCGCTGGGAGAGCTCGAGGGCGTGGAAGACGCGGTGGACGGGCTTGTATTCGATATAGGTGCCCGGGTACTGGGCGGACACCGCCTCCAGCCGCTCGTCGATGACCGCGATTTTGGCAGCCGCGTCCGCCAGGGCCGGGTTGTCCATCCCCTCGGTCTCCGCGCCGTGGGAACCGCCCAGTAGCACGGGGGCTTTGAAAGGGAAGACCTGCTTGAGCCCGGCCAGATGGCGGCCGGACAGCGCTGCCACGGTGGTGCGCGGCAGCCGGGCCAGCCGCTCCAGGGCGGCCAGCGAATCCGGGTGGGGTGTGACTGCGTAGATATCGGCGGCAAAACCGGCCAGGGTGCCGTCGAAGTCGCTGACTACCAGCAGCTGATCGGTGGTGGCGAGGCGGTCGAGAGCAAAGGCATAATCCATGCCCCCAATCTACCGCGCGGCTCGCCGGCTAGAGCGAGACGAATTCCACCGCCGGGCTGTCGACCTTGCCGTCGCGCAGGGTGAGCACCAGCTGGTTGTTCGGGTTGATGGAGATGTCGAACTCGCGGTCCGTGGCAATGAGCCGGGACAGGCTGTTGTGTGCCCAGGCGGCCTCGCCCGTGCAGTCCTCGCTGCGCTCGTCGTAGCTGACCTCGTCGAAGCGCAGGTAATCAGCGTCGCGCACGTTGGCGGCGTCCTCTCCCTCGACGTAGGAGACCTTGGCCACAAACCGGGCGCAGCCGGTGGTGCCCACCGCCGTGGACTCGCCGAAGCTGATGGACGGCACGTTGGTCACCGCCTCGGAGATGGTCGACAGGGCCTCCGGATCCGTGTAGATGCCGGTGACCTGCCAGTCCTTGCCGACTATGCGCTCGTCGCCGGGGGCGGTCGGCGCCGGCGGCTCGGAGTCCCCGCAACCGGCCAGCACCAGCGCGGCGGCGGCCAGGCAGGTCCCGGCCTGGGTCATAGGCTTCATTCGGACTTGGCCTCCCCGAGGGCCTGCAGGAAAGCCTGCGCCCACACTTGGACGTCGTGGTCGCGTACCTGGGCGTGCAGGGCTTTCATGTTGGCCTCCATGGTCTCTGGGTTCTCGCGCAGCCCGACCACCGCCTGGCGGAGGGCGGACTTGACCGATTCGATATCAAACGGGTTGCACAGGTGGGCCTGCTCCAGCTCGTCGGCCGCGCCGGCGAACTCGGACAGCACCAGGGCACCGGAGCCGTCCCCGTGGCAGGCGACGTATTCCTTGGCCACCAGGTTCATGCCGTCCTTAAACGGCGTGACCAGCATGACATCGGCCAGGCGGTAGTACTGCCGCAGCACCGGCTTCGGCACCGAACGGTGGCTGTAATGGACCACCGGCTTGCCGATGCCCCCGAAGCGCCCGTTGATGCGCCCGACGGCTTCCTCCACCGCGGAACGGGTCTGCTGGTAATGCTCGATGCGCTCGCGCGAAGGCGTGGCGATTTGTACCAGGACGACCTTCTCCGCGTCCAGCGCGCCGGTTTCCAGTAGCTCCTCGAAAGCGCTCAGGCGCTGGAGGATGCCCTTGGTGTAGTCCAGGCGGTCCACGCCCAGGATGACGGTTTCCGGGTTGCCCAACTCCGCGCGCAGGCGCGCGACCTCGGCGACGTCCGCCTCGGTCGCCGGCGGGAAGTCCCCCATGTCGATGGAGATGGGGAAGGCCCCGACCCGGGTGAACCGGCCGTCGGGTGCTTCGACCTGCGCGCTGGCGCGCCGGGTGGCCACCTTTCCGCTCACCCGCAGGCCCTGGGCCTGGGCCAGGCCCAGGAAGTTGTGCACGTTGGACTCCAGGTGGAAACCCACGACGTCGGCGCCGAGCAACCCCCGGATGAGCTCCTCGCGCCAGGGCAGCTGGCGGAAGAGATCCGCGGGCGGGAAGGGGATGTGCAAAAAGAAGCCGATGGTCAGATCCGGGCGCAGCTGCTCCAGGATGCCGGGCAGCAGCTGCAGCTGGTAGTCCTGCACCCACACGGTCGCGCCCTCGGCGGCGACGCTGGCCACCTCGTTAGCGAAACGCAGGTTGACGTCGCGGTAGGTGGCCCACCACTCGCGGTGGTAGGCGGGGGTCACGATGAGATCGTGGTAGAGCGGCCACAGGGTTGCGTTGGAAAAGCCCTCGTAGAACTCCTCGTAGTCCCGCTGGGACAGCCGCACCGGGTGCAGGTGGATGCCGTCGTCTGTGGTGAACGGCTCCGGGGCGGCGTCGGCCACGCCGGGCCAACCCACCCAGCAGCCTTCCTGCTCCCGCAGGACCGGGGACAGGGCAGCGACCAGGCCACCCGGGGAGGCCTTCCACTCCTGGGAGCCGTCCGGGTGGCTGACAAGGTCAACCGGCAAACGGTTGGCCACGACCACGAACTTGTTGGTACCGGCCATGGCGGGTCCTTAAGACTTCTTCGTCGACTTCTTGGTGGACTTTTTGGAAGCCTTCTTGGTGGACTTCTTGGTGGACTTCTTGGTCGATTTCTTGCTGGCCTTCTTGGTGGACTTCTTGGAAGCCTTCTTGGTCGACTTCTTCCCGGCCTTCTTGGTGGACTTCTTGGTCGACTTCTTCGGCTCGGGCTCGCCGTATTCGGCCAGCACCTTCTTGTGAACCAGGCCGTCCGGTTCGACCCCCAGCATGGACATCAGGGTCACGCCGTCCAGGAAATCCTCGGCATAGGTGGCGACCACGCGGCGGGCGGCTGCGGCGGTCTCTTCCTCCACGGCGTTCATCTGCTCAACGTTGGGCTGGGTGTCAGTGACCTTGGGTGGCACGTATTCCTCCTACGGTGCGACGGCGCTAAATAAGCTAGTAGCTTCAGACCGTATATTGTACGCTACCGGCCCGGCTCAGCGCTGGTCGGGATCCGCGTGGGCGGCGTAGAACTCCTCGGTGCCCGGGGTGGTGTAGATGGTTTCCTCGCGCAGCGGCTGCGGCTGGGCCGGCCACTCTGTGCGCTGCGGCCAGTGATCGTCGAGCTCGCCGGCATCCACCTGGGCCTGCCACTGCTGGGTGGCGGTCTCGTCCTGGCGCTGGCGCGCCTGCTGCGCGGCCGTCGGCGGCTTCGGGCCGTGCACCGGTGGGGGAACCGGGCGCTCCTGGCGGGGAGCGAACGGCGACAGCGGCACGCGCGGGATGCGCGGGCGGCTGTTGGCCAGGCGCGTGGCCTGGTGGAAGGAGTACCGGCCCAGGCGCTTGAAGGCGGAATAGGGGCGGAAGTACTTCGGGCGACGCAGGCGCCGCGCACCACGCTCACCGAAGACCACACCGGCGGCCAGCGCTCCGGCAATAGCCAGGGCGGTGACCAGGTTGGTCATGCCGGTGATCATCTGCTCGTTCAGCGCGGCGTACATGCCGCGGTAGAGCGTTAGGCCGGGCAGCATGGGCGTGTAGCCGCAGATCATGGTCACCAGCGGCGGGATTAGGAAGCGGCGGGCCATCAGGCCGCCGGCCAGGCCCACGGCCACGGCGGAGATGCCACTGGCAATGACCGTGGAGACCCCGAAGGGGATGATGACGAAGTAGTAGAAGAACATGCCGGCCGCGGCGGTCAGCCCGGAGATGATGGTCTCCGACCAGGAGGCGTAGCAGGCCCAGGCAAACCCGGCCGAGCCTACGCCGCCGCACAGGATGAGCAGCGGGATCTCGTGGTAGACCGGCGGGGCGATGGTCGCCAGCGGCGGCAGGGTAAAACCGATGTAGTCGACGAACTGGATGCCCACGCCGACGCCGGCGATGATGGCGCCGGTAGACAGCAAGGCCTCAAAGAAGCGCGCGGAGGACGTCACCGGGGCCTTGGTGATGCCGTCGACCAGGCACTGCACCAGCGTCAGGCCGGCCACCAAGACGACGATGCCCATACCGATGACCTGGCTGGGGGAGAAGGTCAGGCCAATATTCGACGCCACGCGGTAGAAGAACGCCGCGGGCACGACGGCGATGAATCCGCCGACCATGTTTTGGTAGAAGGGCGGTAATCGGAACCTGCCCAGCCACGCGTTGACGGACATGATGAGCAGGGCTACGAAGAAGGAGACGACGCCGACGAAGATGTCGCCGCCCAGCATGACGGAGAACGTCCCGCCCATCACGCCCCAGCCCAGCAGGGAGGAACGCACGCTGCGCGGCGGCTTCATGGCCTCGATGTCGTCGAGCATCTTCTCCGCCATCGCCGGCGGGGTGGCGCCCGAGTGGATGGACCGGATGAGCCGGTCCACCGCCGCCAGCCGGGAGAAGTTCACGTCCAGCCCGCTGGCGACCCGGAAGACGGTCACCGGCCGGCGGTCGGAGCCGGTGCCGATATTGGTGTGGATGGTAATCGTGTTGAGCACGATCCCCACGTGGCAGTAGTGCAGGCCGTAGGAGGCCGCCGCCAGGTAGACCTGCGCGCGGGTGTCGGAGTTCGACGTGCCCGAGCAGATCAGCAGATCGCCAATTCGGGCGGCGATCTCCATGACGCCGGTGACCTGGGCCGGGTCGGTTAGATCAATGGGCGCCAGCGGGGAGGGCGGCGGCGCGGCCTTCGCCGCATCGATAGTGGCGATATTGCTGCTGTTGCCCGGAAAAATGCCGCGCAACTTGGAAAAAACTGACACGCGCTATCCTTTAGCGAGCTGGAGTGAAAACGGGTGAAATAAGGAATCTACCCGGAAGCCTAGTGCCTTAAAAGTGCTCACGCATAACCCGCCCTCACCCGCGCCTTTTAGGTACCCCTTAAGCCCCATCGCCGCCGCTCTTTTCGTCCCCCGAAAGCCCGTAAGGTAGCATTTACACGTCGTCACGGAGTGCAACCCACCCGTGCCGAAGGCTGGAGTGGCGCAATTGGTAGCGCAACGCACTTGTAATGCGTAGGTTGCGAGTTCAAGTCTCGTCTCCAGCTCCAAAAACGCCATCTCAAAGACGTTTTCCGGAAGCAGAAGCTGGATACCGAGCGCCCGAGTGTCCAGAAAATGTCCAAAAATTGGCCGCGACTCCCGAACTTAGTTTTCCTCTGGCAGCTGGCTAAGCATGAACTCGATGAGCTTGGCGCGGTTGTCGGCGCTGAGCTTGGTCTCGGTGATGTGGTCGTGGATCCAGAGGCCCTCGCCCATGATGAGGGCGATGAGTTCGGTCAGGTCGGCATCGTTAGCGATTGCGGCGGCTGGGTCGGGGCCCCAGCGCAGGCTGACGGATTCCCAGGGGGCGGAGTACTCCGGGTCGGTCTGGGCGTGGATATTCATCAGCAGCTCGGCGAGGGGATCGTTTTTCGCCAGGGAGCTCAGCAGGGCGCGCAGGCGCTGGGCCGGGGTGAGCTCATCGGCTGTGCGCCCGCCGGCGTAGTCCTCCAGCTCGGGTTCCCAGCGCGCGGCGCCATAGGTGTGGATGTCGCGCAGCAGGGCGTGCCGGGAGGGGAAGTGGTAGATGAGCCCGGACTTGGACAGCCCGGTGCTCTCCGCCAAGCGGTCGTAGGTCACGGCGTGGATGCCGTCTTGGCCGATGATCTTAATGGCACTGGCCAGGATCTGATCCTTCTTGCTAGTGCGAGCCAACGGAACCACCGGACTTGGGGTTGTGGCGGAAGCAGTAGGCGGTGGCTGCGGCGAAGCCCACGGTGACTGCGGCCAGGATACAAAGCGTGTACATGTATCCGTCATTGTAGGCCACGGCGGCCGCCGCGTGGGTGGAGTCTTGGTAGAGGGCCTCCATACCGAGGGCGGCGATGTTTGCGGGCAGGCCCTGGGCCATAAACAGCGGGACCAGGGAACCAGTGATTGCGATGGAGAGCAAGGTGCCGAACTCGTAGGAGACTTCCTCCACGCTGGCGGCCATACCGGAGCGGTGCGGCGGGGCGGCGCCGATGATGGCGGTCGAGGCCACGGACATGGCCAGGCCCGCGCCCATGCCGGCGAAGACCATGGCGACGACGAAGAGCCAGAGGGCGTCGTGGCGGCCGGCCCAGAAGGCGGCCCCGACCCCGGCGGCCATAAGGACGAATCCGCCGGAGATAAGCGGCAGGAAGCCCACGCGGTGCAAAGTAGCCCCGCCCAGCGTCGAGGTCGGCACGGCGGCAATGGCCATCGCGGAGACGACCAGGCCTGCCTGGAGTGGGCTGAAGCCATCGACCAGCTGGAGCTTCTGCGTGGTGGTCATCTCCACGCCGGCCATGGCGAACATGGCCCCGCCGGCGGCCAGGACGCCGCCGGTAAAGACCGGCGAACGGAAGACGTCGAAGGTCAGCAGCGGCTCGGTCAGCTGGCGCTGGCGGCGGGCGAAGAAGGACCCGCCGATGGCGCAGACGATGAGCGTGCCGGCTACCATGCCCCAGTTCGGTTCGGTGCTGGCCGCGGACTTGATGGCCATGACCAGGCTGGACAGGGTGACTAGGGCCAGCAGCGAAGAGATGAGGTCCCAGTGCTTGTCCGGGTTGGCGATATTCGGCGGCGCCAGCAGCCGGGTAGCCACCAGCGCGATGAGCACGATGGGAACGTTGATGAGGAAGACCGAGCCCCACCAGAAGTGCTCGAGCAGGAGCCCGCCCACGGTCGGGCCGGCGGCGGCGCCGACGACGGCGACGGAGGCCCAGATGCCGATGGCGGTGTTGCGCTCCACCTCGTCGTGGAAGGTCAAGCGGATAAGCGCCAGGGTGGCCGGCATCATGATGGCGGCGCCGAGGCCCAGGACCGCGCGGGCGGCAACCAGCGCCCAGGCCGACGGGGCGAAGGCGGCCGCCAGGGAGGCGGCGCCGAAGATCCACAGGCCGTACACGAACATGCGGCGGTGGCCGATCTTGTCGCCCAGCGTGCCGGTGCCCAACAGCAGGCCGGCGAGCACCAGCGCGTAGGCGTTGATGATCCACAGCTGCTGGGTGGAGTCGGTGTGGAGCTGCTCGTTGAGCGCGGGCAGCGCGGTGTAGAGAATCGAGTTGTCGAGTCCCACCATCAAAAGACCGGAGGAGATAACGGCGAAGAAGGACCAGCGGGCGCCCTTAGACATGGTCTCCTCGGGGCGCAGAGTCGTCGTCGTTTGCATGTCGATTACTGTAACGACCGTTCGGTACTGTTTGCAACCCGGAGGGTGGGGAGTGGCGGAAATCATAGAGGCGCGCCGCTTGTGAGAAGGCGAGCCTTATAACCCCTGAACATGGATATTTGGCCAGTTTGAGAGCACAATGGCGAAGGAGATTAATTAATAGCCAAAGGAGTTGAATCATGGCTCGTTCATACGCTGAACAGTTGGTAGCGACGCTAGAAAAGCAGGGCATCCGCCGTATCTACGGTCTGGTAGGCGACTCGCTGAACCCGATCGTCGACGCCGTGCGCCAGTCGGACATCGAGTGGGTGCACGTCCGTAACGAGGAAGCCGCAGCGTTCGCCGCTGAGGCCGACTCCCTGACCACCGGCGAGCTGGCCGTGTGCGCGGCCTCCTGCGGCCCCGGCAATACCCACCTCATCCAGGGCCTGTACGACGCCAACCGCAACGGCGCCAAGGTGCTGGCGCTTGCCAGCCACATCCCGTCCCGCCAGATCGGCTCCACCTTCTTCCAGGAGACCCACCCCGAGGCCATCTTCCAGGAGTGCTCCGGCTACTGCGAGATGGTTAACTCCGCCGAGCAGGGCGCGGTGGTCCTCCACCACGCCATCCAGTCCACCATGGCCGGCAACGGCGTGTCCGTCCTGGTTATCCCGGGCGACGTCACCACCCAGGAGGCCGACGATGACACCTTCGCCGACTCGGTGATTTCCACCGGCCGTCCGGTCGTCTACCCGGACCCGCGCGAGGCCGCTGCCCTGGCCCAGGCCATTAACGAGGCCAAGAGCGTGGCTCTGTTCGTGGGCGCCGGCGTCAAGGACGCCCGCAAGGAGGTTCTCGAGCTGGCCCAGAAGGTCAAGGCCCCGATCGGCCACGCCCTGGGCGGCAAGATGTACATCCAGTACGACAACCCCTTCGACGTCGGCATGAACGGCCTGCTGGGCTACGGCGCCGCGCACGACGCCACCAACGACGCCGACCTGCTCATCTTGCTGGGCACGGACTTCCCGTACAACGACTTCCTGCCCAAGCACAATGTGGCCCAGGTCGACATCAACGGCGCCCACATCGGCCGTCGCACTAAGATCTCCTACCCGGTGGTCGGTGACGTCGCCGCCACGCTGGCCAACATCCTGCCGAGCGTCGAGGAAAAGACCGACCGCTCCTTCCTAGACAAGATGCTCAAGGAGCACTACCGCAAGCTCAACCACGTGGTGGAGGCCTACACCAAGGACGTGGACAAGCAGACCCCGCTGCACCCGGAGTACCTGGCGGACATCATCGACGACGAGGCCGACGACGACGCCATCTTCACCGTGGACACCGGCATGTGCAACGTCTGGGGTGCGCGCTACATCACCGCCAACGGCAAGCGCCAGCAGATCGGCTCCTTCCGCCACGGCACCATGGCTAACGCCCTGCCGCAGGCCATCGGAGCCCAGGCTGCCAACCCGGACAAGCAGGTCATCACCTTCTCCGGCGACGGCGGCCTGTCCATGCTGATGGGCGAGCTGCTGACCGTGAAGCTGCACAACCTGCCGGTCAAGATGTTCGTGTTCAACAACTCCTCGCTGGGTATGGTCAAGCTGGAGATGCTGGTCCAGGGCCTGCCGGAGTTCCAGACCGACCACGCGCCGGTCAACTACGCCAAGATCGCGGAAGCCGCCGGCATCAAATGCATCCGCATCGAGGACCCGAAGAAGGCCCGCAAGCAGATCAAGGAAGCCATGGCCTTCGACGGCCCGGTGCTGATCGACATGATCACGGACCCGAACGCGCTGTCCCTGCCGCCGACGCTGACCTTCGAGCAGCTGCTGGGCTTCTCCAAGGCCGCCACCCGCACCGTCTTTGGCGGCGGCGTGGGCAAGATGCTGGGCATGGCTAAGTCCAACCTGCGCAACATCCCGGCCTCCGTGGTCTAGCGCTTTCGAGGTCTAGTACCACGCGTTTTCGGTGAAAACTGCGGGCCCGGCATGGCTGGGCCCGCTTTTTCTAACTCACAGGGTCCTTGCAGTAACCGGTCAGTACCTTTGATAATTGAAGTGGCAGACTGCTGTGTAGTAGCTGAGAGAACCAGATTCTCTCCTAGCAGCCCCGCACCGGGCGCGGACTTCGCCTCGAGTAGGTCCACGGTACCGGCGGGCTGAGAGGTCCCAATAGTAGAAAGCGATGGTCACAACAATGGACGACAAGAGCACCGAAAACGTTAAAATCCTCGTCGTAGACGACGAGCCCAATATTGTCGAGCTGCTGACCGTGTCCCTGAAATTCCAGGGCTTCGACGTGCGCACGGCCAATTCCGGCACCGAGGCGCTGCGGATTGCCCGCGAGATTAACCCGGACGCCTACATCCTGGACGTCATGATGCCGGGCATGGACGGCTTCGAGCTTCTGGGCAAGCTGCGCTCCGAGGGCCTCGACGGCCCGGCGCTCTACCTGACCGCCAAGGACAGCGTCGAGCAGCGCATCCACGGCCTGACTATTGGCGCGGACGACTACGTGACCAAGCCCTTTAGCCTGGAAGAGGTCATCACCCGCCTGCGCGTCATTCTGCGCCGCGGGGCCAGCGTGGAGGACGAGTCCAACAACGCGACCATGTCCTACGCCGACCTGACTCTCAACGACGACACCCACGAGGTCACCAAGGCGGGCAAGATCATCGATCTTTCGCCCACCGAGTTCAACCTCCTGCGCTACCTCATGCAGAACAAGGAGGTCGTCCTGTCCAAGGCCAAGATCCTGGACAACGTCTGGCACTACGACTTCGGCGGCGACGGCAACGTGGTCGAGTCCTATATCTCCTACCTGCGCCGCAAGATTGATACCGGCGACACCCGGCTCATCCACACCGTCCGCGGCGTGGGCTACGTGCTGCGTACCCCGCGCAGCTAAAACCCGTCCCTGACCTTCCAGAGAGATTGCCCCGTCCCCAGCATGACCGATACCGAAACTAGCGCCCGGCAGGCCGCAGCACCTACCTCCGCGTGGGGCAAGGTGAAGCGGGTGTTCAAGGGCCGCTTCAAGACCACCGCCATGCCCCTGCGCACCTGGCTGGTGGTCCTGCTGGTCGTGGTCTCCGGCCTGGGCCTGGTCGGCAGCTCCGTGGCCGTCTCCTCGATCATGCGGGACGTGTTGTACAACCGCGTGGATGAGGACATCGCCTCCGCGGCCAAGGGCTGGGCGCAAAGCCCCGAGCTGTTCAACCTGGGCGACCGCTCGCAGCGCCCGCCGACGGACTTCTGCGTCATCAAGATTTACCCCAACGGCTCCATCGAATACTTCAACGTCTTCGACTCCATGCCGCGGGTCGACGGCCTCTACATCGGCGGCTCCCCGGAGACGGTGGAGTCCACGACCGACTCTGCGGTCACCGAGGTCAAGTGGCGCGCGCAGGCCTTCGAGACCGACGGGGTGGTCACGGTCGTGGCCAAGTCCCTGGGTAGTGAGGCCAGCATCCTGCAGGGCCTGGCGGTGGTCCAGGTGCTGATCCTGTCCCTGGTCATCGCCCTCATCGCGCTGGCCGGGTATTGGTCCATCCGGTGGGCGCTGCGCCCGCTGCGGGTGGTGGAAAAGACCGCCTCGGAGATCGCCGCCGGGGATCTGAACAAGCGCGTGCCCGAGTGGCCGCTGCACACCGAGGTCGGCCAGCTGGCGGCCGCGCTCAACGTCATGCTGGGGCACCTGCAGCGCTCCGTGGAGGAGGCCCAGATGAAAGAGGGCCAGATGCGCCGGTTTGTCGGCGACGCCTCCCACGAGTTGCGTACCCCGCTGACCAGCCTGCGCGGCTACACGGAGCTCTACCGCTCCGGGGCTACCCAGGACGTGGACTTGGTCCTCTCCAAGATCGACTCCGAGTCGACCCGCATGTCGCTGCTGGTCGAGGACCTGCTCTCGCTCACCCGCGCCGAGGGCAACCGGCTGGACAAGAAGCCGGTGGACATGCTGGAGCTGGCCTTGTCGGTCGGCTCCTCGGCCCGGGCGGCCTTCCCCGGCCGGGACATCCAGGTGGTCAACAAGTCGAATTCCGTGCCCGTGGTCGACGGCGACCCGGACCGCCTGCACCAGGTGTTGCTCAACCTGATTTCCAACGGCATCCGCCACGGCGGCGATGACGCGGCGGTGACGCTGCAGCTGCGCCGGGACGCGACCGACGTGCTGCTCGACGTCATCGACGACGGCAAGGGCATGGACAGAGAAGTAGCCGCCCACATCTTCGAGCGCTTCTACCGCGAGGATAGTTCGCGCACGCGTGACACGGGCGGCTCGGGCTTGGGGCTGGCCATCGTGAAATCCCTGGTGGAACAGCACGGCGGCAGCATCACGGTGGATTCGACCCCGGGGGAGGGGTCGGTGTTTACCGTGCGCCTGCCGGCCTATCCGGAGGCCGACGACCCAGCGGCTTCGGCGGATTAGGCCGGGCGGCCCTCCGCGTCGGTGCCCAAGTGCTGCCGGATGCGGGCTGCGGCTTCGTCCATGGCGGCCGGGTCGGTGTCCTCGGCGGCGTAGGTCTTGGAGAAATCGTATTCCGACATCTTCTCGGTGGGGAAGAGGTGGATGTGGGTGTGGGGGACGTCGAAGCCGGCGATGATGTAGCCGGCGCGCGGGGTGCCGAAGGCGTTCTTGATGGCCTGGCCGATGCGCAGGGCGACCTGGTTCAGGTGGCCCCAGGTCTCCGGATCGAGGTCAGTCCACTTGTCGACCTCTTGCACCGGCACGACCAGGGTGTGCCCGTAGCGCAGCGGCTCGATGGACAAAAACGCCACGCACTGCTCGTCCCGGTAGACAAAGCGGCCGGGGAGTTCTCCGTTGATGATCTTGGTAAATACAGAAGCCATGGCCCCAGGCTACCGGCAAGTTAAGATAGACGGCATGCGTATTCTCGTGATTGGCTCGGGCGGCCGCGAACATGCCCTCTTGAAAGGACTAGCCGCTGATCCGGCGACCACTGAATTGCACGTGGCGCCGGGCAGCCCGTGCATGGACCGGATCGCCACCGTGCACGCGGATTATACCCAGGTAGACGACCCGGCCCAGATGACGGGCCTGGCCCAGGACATCGCCGCGGACCTGGTGGTCATCGGCCCGGAGGTTCCCCTGGTGGCCGGCGTCGCCGATGCCCTGCGGGACGCCGGCATCGCGGTCTTCGGCCCCAACCAGGAGGCCGCCCAGATCGAGGGCTCCAAGGCTTTCGCCAAGGACGTGATGGACGCGGCCGGCGTGCGCACCGCGCACGCGGAGACCATCGGCCCGGACGCCGCGGAAGACGAGATCTCCCGGGTCCTCGACGAATTCGGCCCGGTCTACGTGGTCAAGGACGACGGCCTGGCCGGCGGCAAGGGCGTGGTGGTTACCGAGGACCGCGAGCAGGCCGAGGAGCACATCAAGGCTGTGCACAACGGCGGCAACTCGGTGCTCATCGAGTCCTTCCTGCCCGGCCCGGAGGTCTCCCTATTCTGCCTAGTTGATGGCGAAACCGTCGTGCCGCTGCTGCCCGCCCAGGATCACAAGCGCGCCTACGACAACGACGAAGGCCCCAACACCGGCGGCATGGGCGCCTACACGCCGCTGCCGTGGCTGCCGCAGGACGGCGTCAACACCATCGTCGACGAGGTCTGCGCGCCCGTCGCCCGCGAGCTGGTCGCCCGCGGCACCCCCTATTCGGGTCTTCTCTACGCCGGCCTGGCGTGGGGCCCGGAGGGCCCGGCGGTGATCGAGTTCAACTGCCGCTTCGGCGATCCGGAGACCCAGGCTGTGCTGAGCCTGCTGACCTCCCCGCTGGCAGAAGCTCTCAACGCGGTGGCCACCGGCAAGCTGGCGGAGCTCAGCCCGTTGGAATGGGAGCCCGCCTTCGCCGTGACCGTGGTGCTGGCCGCCGAGGGCTACCCGGCCTCCCCGCGCAAGGGCGACGAAATAACCGGCGACGCCCTGGAGGATCCGGAGCGCATCCTGCACGCGGGCACCACCGTGGCCGAGGGCAAGGTGGTATCCGACGGCGGGCGCGTGCTCAACGCCCTGGGCAAGGGCTCGACCCTCGCCGCCGCCCGCGAGGCCGCCTACGCGGTGCTCGAAGGCATCACCATGGACGGCGGCTTCTACCGCCGCGACATCGCGCTGGCCGCCCAGGAAGGGCGCATCGAGGTGCCCGGCCGTAACCGCTAGCAGGCACGGGCGGCCGGCTGGTCGGGCACCAGCGTTAGAAGCTCCAGTCTGCGTCGTTGGTGGCCTCGGCGCGGCCGATGACGTAGGAGGAACCCGATCCGGAAAAGAAGTCGTGGTTCTCGTCCGCGCTGGGGGCCAGCGCGGTCAGTACCGCCGAGTCCACGGCCGTGGACGAATAGTCAAAGCGCGCCGGGTATCCCAGGTTCATGAGCGCCTTATTGGCGTTGTAGCGCACGAACGTGGCCACGCCGTCCATTAGCCCCAAGGGCTCGTAGAGCTCTGCCGAATACTGCAGCTCGAGTTCGTAGAGCTTGTCGAGCAGATCGTGCACGAAGTTGTCGAGCTCCGCGGCGCGGTGCGGGGCCTTTTCCAGGCCCCGCTGAAACTTGTAGCCGGAGTAGTAGCCGTGCACCGCTTTGTCCCGCAAGATGAGGCGGATGAGATCCGCGGTATTGGTTAGGGTGCCGCGCGCGGCGAAGTGGAGCGGGAGATAGAACCCCGCGTAGAGCAGCAGCGAGGAAAGCAAGGTGGCCGCGGCCTTGCGCTTCAGCTTGTCCGCGCCGAAGTAGTGGCGGGCTACCATTTTCACGCGCCGCTGAAGCAGGTCGTTGTCCACCGCCCACTGGTAGGCGGCGTCGATTTCCTCCGTGGTGGTCAGGGTTGAAAAGATCGAAGAATAGCTGCGCGCGTGCACGGATTGCATGAAAGCGATGTTGGTGTAGACCGCCTCCTCGTGCTCGGTTTGGGCGTCGGGGATCTGGGAGACCTCGCCCACCGTGGCTTGGAGCGTGTCCAGCAGGGTCAGCCCGGTGAAAACGCGGATGGTCTGGGTGCGTTCCGTGGCTGTTAGCCCGTGCCAGTCGTTCGAGTCATTGGACAGCGGGACCTTCTCGGGCAGCCAGAAATTGGAAGTCAGCCGGTTCCAGACCTCTAGGTCCTTCGGATCCTGGGTGCGGTTCCAGTTGATGGGCCGCACGCGGGCTGAGGGCGTCCGCTTGAGCTCGGGCGGGGTGACGGACTGCGAGATAATGGACAATTCTTGCTCTCCTTTAAGGCTTGGTGGGTGGGGTGGGTAAAAGCGTTGCGTATTGCCGCCGCTCAGTGGGCCCAGAAATAGGCCAGTCCCGCGTTGACGCGTTCGACGTCGAAGGGGGTGCCTAAAAGCTCGAAGTGGTACAGCTCCGGGACCCCGGTCTTGTCAGCAATCAGTTTTCCGGCGACGCAGAAATCCTCGCCGAAGTTGGTGTTTCCGCTCGTGATGACGCCGCGCAAGAGGGCGCGGTTGGCGGGCACGTTGAGGAACGCGCGCACCTGGCGCGGGATCGCTTGCGCGCGGTTGCCGCCGCCGTAGGTGGGGACGACCAAAACGAAAGGCCGCGTGGCCAGCAGCATGGGTTCGCGTTTAAGGCGCAGGGGGATGCGTGCGGCGGGCCGGTTGAGCTGGGCTACGAAGCGGTGGGTGTTCTCGGACGCGGAGGAAAAATAGATCAAATCGGTCGCGCACGTCCGGAACGAATCGGCAGAATACGGCATGGGGCAAATCTAAACTACGGTATGACGTAGTTTCAAGTTTGTTAGAGTATCCCCATGGACATCGAGCTCAATGACCTGCCGGTTAGCACGCAGAACTACCTCAAAGCCGCGTGGCTGCTGAAGGAATGGTCCCCCGAACCGGTCACCAAAACCGCGCTGGCCGCCCGCGTGGGGGTCACGTTGTCCTCGGCGTCCGACGCCGTTCGTAAGCTCACGCAGCAAGGGCTCTTCACCGACACCCGCTACGGGGCGCTTGACCTGACGGAGGAAGGCAGCGAGCTCGCGGTCCAAATGGTCCGGCGCCACCGCCTGCTGGAGACCTACCTGCAGGAAAAGCTGGGGTACACGTGGGACGAGGTCCATGCGGAGGCCGAGGTCCTCGAGCACGCGGTCTCCGATCTCTTGGTAGCGCGCATCGATGACGCGCTCGGCCGCCCCACCCGTGACCCGCACGGCGATCCGATTCCCACCGCTGATGGTGTGGTGGACCAGCCGAGTGCAGTGCAGCTTAGCCAGCTGCCAGTGGGGGCTAAGGCCCGCGTGGAGCGCATCTCCGACGCGGATGACGAATTGTTGCGCTTCCTGGCTGCCCACGGCGTGCGCGCCGGGGTGGAGGTGCGCACCCAAGCGGGGGCGGCTTACACGGAGACGGTTGAGGTGGTGACGCAGGAAGGATCCGTACACTTGGGGGCAGCTGCCGCCGACGCCATCTGGGTTGCCCCCGCGTCTTAGTCACGTGGAATAATGAGGGCTTGTGGCTGAAAAGAAGAAGATTAACAACGTCCTGTCCTCCCGCTACGCTTCGGCGGAGCTGACCGAAATCTGGAGCCCCGAGCACAAGATCGTGCTCGAGCGGCAGCTGTGGATCGCGGTCATGCGCGCTCAGAAAGACCTGGGGGTGGATATCCCCGAAGAGGCGATCAGCGCCTACGAGGCAGCGGTCGAAGACGTCGACTTGGACTCCATCGCCCAGCGCGAGCGCGTTACCCGCCACGACGTGAAGGCGCGTATCGAGGAATTCAACGCGCTGGCCGGCTACGAGCACATCCACAAAGGGATGACCAGCCGCGACCTGACCGAAAACGTCGAGCAGCTGCAGATCTACCGCTCCCTCCAGATCATCCGGGACAAGGCCATCGCCGTGGTGGCCCGCATGGGTGAGCACGCGGACAAGTACCAGCACCTGGTCATGGCGGGCCGCTCCCACAACGTCGCCGCCCAGGCCACCACCCTGGGCAAGCGCTTCGCCTCCGCCGCCGATGAGATGCTGCTGGCCATCGAACGCGTCGAGGCACTGCTCGGGCGCTACCCGCTGCGCGGCATCAAGGGGCCGATGGGCACGGCCCAGGACATGCTGGATCTCATGGGCGGGTCCCACGACAAGCTGTCCTCCCTGGAGACCTCCGTGGCGGATTACCTCGGCTTTAGCCGGATCTTCGACTCCGTCGGGCAGGTCTACCCGCGTTCGTTGGACTTCGATGCGGTCTCCGCCCTCGTCGAGCTGGGCGCGGCGCCGTCTTCGCTGGCCACCACCATCCGCCTGATGGCCGGCAATGAGACTGTCACCGAGGGCTTCAAGGAAGGCCAGGTCGGTTCCTCTGCCATGCCGCACAAGATGAACGCCCGCTCTTGCGAGCGCGTCTGCGGCTTCCAGGTCATCCTGCGCGGCTACCTCACCATGGTCGGCGACCTGGCCGGGCAGCAGTGGAACGAGGGTGACGTCTTCTGCTCGGTCATCCGCCGCGTCGCGCTGCCGGACGCCTTCTTCGCCCTCGACGGCCAGTTCGAGACCTTCCTGACCGTGCTGGAGGAGTTCGGTGCTTTCCCGGCCATGATCGACCGCGAGCTCGAGCGCTACCTGCCCTTCTTGGCCACCACCCGCATCCTCATGGCGGCCGTGCGCGCCGGGGTCGGCCGCGAGACCGCCCACGAGGTCATCAAGGAAAACGCCGTCGCCGTGGCGCTGAACATGCGCGAAAAAGGCGCGGACCAAGACCTGGTGGAGCGCCTGGCCGCCGACGAGCGCCTCCCCCTTGACAGGGCTGCTCTGGATGCGGCCCTCGACGACAAGCACGCCTTCATCGGCGCTGCGGAAGCGCAGGTAGGCCAGGTTCTGTCCCGGATTGCTGAAAAGGCGGACCAGCACCCCCAGGCCGCCCAGTACCGCCCGGGCGAGATTATTTAGCCTGCCGGCGCGCTAAGATGTGGGGCATGCGACCACGTCTTAGCGATTATCAGCACCTCGTATCCGGCAAAGTCCGCGACATCTACGCCATCGATGAGCACACGCTGCTCATGGTGGCCAGCGACCGGATTTCCGCCTTCGACTTCGCCCTGGAGCCCGCCATCCCGGACAAGGGGCGGGTGCTGACTGCGACCTCGCAGTTCTTCTTCGACGCCATCAATTTCCCCAACCACCTGGCCGGCCCGGTCGACGACGAGCGGATCCCGGAAGAGGTCCTGGGGCGAGCCTTTGTGGTCAAGAAGCTTAAGATGCTGCCCTTCGAGTGCGTGGCCCGCGGCTACCTGACCGGCTCCGGCCTGAAGGAATACCAGGCCAACGGCACGGTTTGCGGCATCGAGCTGCCCTCCGGCCTGGTGGAGGCCTCCCGCCTGCCGGAGCCCATCTTCACCCCGGCGACTAAGGCGGAGCAGGGCGAGCACGACGAGAACGTTACCTACGAGCGCGTCGTGAAAGACCTCGGCGCCGACCGCGCCGCCCAGCTGTGCAACGCCACGCTGACCATCTACGCCCAGGCCGCCCAGATCGCCGAAGAACGCGGCATCATCCTGGCCGACACCAAGTTCGAGTTCGGCCTGGACAGCGACGGCACCCTCGTTCTGGCTGACGAGGTGCTGACCCCGGACTCTTCCCGCTACTGGCCGGCCGACTCCTACGTCGAGGGCGAGGTCCAGCCCAGCTTCGACAAGCAGTACGTCCGCAACTGGCTGACCTCGCCGGAATCCGGCTGGGACAAGGCCTCCGAGACCACCCCGCCGGCCCTGCCGGACGAGGTCGTCTCCGCCACCCGCCTGCGCTACATCGAGGCCTACGAGCGCCTGTCGGGCCAGCAGTTCATCGATTGGGTGGGCTAACAGTCCCCATTATCTTGGTGCTCGGATTTCTTTACTTAGGCAGGATCCTTAAAGACAACCAGCGCAATTCCGGGCGGGAGTGACCCGCCGGCTGGGGGACGCGGTGACGTAGGATGGGGGCCTATGACTGATGAATCCATGCATGCTCCGGTAGCCCCCGTCCGTCCGATTTCGCGCCAATTCCACGGCCGCACTTTCGTCGATGATTACGAGTGGCTGCGGGATAAGAAGTCGCAGGACACGCTGGACTACCTTAACGCGGAAAACGACTACACCAAGGCGCAGACCGCGCACCTGGAGACGCTGACCGAGAATATCTACCAGGAGATTAAGTCGCGTATCAAGGAAACGGACATGTCCGTTCCCGTGCGCCAGGGCGATTACTGGTACTACGGGCGCTCCCAAGAGGGCAAGAGCTACGGCCTGTCCTGCCGCCTGCCGGTCGAGGAAGGCGCGGACCCGTGGTTCCCGCCCGTCATCCCGGAGGAGGGCCGCCCGGCAGGCGAAGAGGTGCTACTGGACCTGAACGAGCTGGCCGAAGGCAACGAATTCTTCTCCCTCGGGGCCTCTTCCATCACAACCTCGGGGCGCTACCTGGCCTATTCCGTCGACGTTAGCGGTGACGAGCGCTTCGAGCTGCGCATCAAGGACCTGGCTACGGGCGAACTGCTCGACGATCACCTGACTGGCCTGTTTTACGGCGCGACCTGGGTCGGCGAGGACTACATCTTTTACCAGACCGTCGACGAGGCCTGGCGCGCCGACAGCGTGTGGCGCCACAAGGTAGGCACGCCGCAGGAAGACGACGTGCGCATCTTCTACGAGGAAGACGCCCGCTTCAGTGTGGGAGTGGGCGGCACCCGCAGCGACAAGTACCTGTTCTTGGTCTCCAGTTCGAAGATCACCTCGGAGTTCTGGGTGCTGGAGCAGGACCAGCCGGAAGGCGAATTCCAGCTGCTCTGGGAGCGCGAATCCGGGGTCGAATACGAGGTGGACCACGCCGTCATCGACGGCGAGGACCGCTGGATCGTCACCCACAACGCCGCCGGCGCCAACTTCGAGGTCACCGTCTGCCCGGCGCTGACGAAGGACACCGGCCTACCCGCCCTGCGCGATACCCAGGTGCTGGTCCCGCACCGCGGGGACGTGCGTATCGAGGGCGTGGATACCTACCAGCACCAGCTGGTGCTGGTCTACCGCAGCGGCGGCATCGGACGCATCGCCATCATGCCCCTGACCGAGGGCGAGGGGCTCGGCGAGTTCACCCAGGTCGACTTCGACGAGGAGATCTATACCGCCGGCACCACCGGCAACCCGGAGTGGGACACCCCGGTCATCCGCATGGTCTACGGCTCGTTCACGCAGCCTGCCCAGGTCCTGCAATACGACGTCGCCACCGGCGAGCGCACCCTGCTGAAGCAGCAGGAGGTCCAGGGCGGCTACGAGCCCGGCGACTACACCGCCTACCGCCTGTGGGCCACCGCCCAGGACGGCACGGAGATCCCCGTCTCCGTGGTGCACCGCGCGGACCTGGACACCTCCGCGCCGCAGCCGATGCTGCTCTACGGCTACGGTTCCTACGAGACTAGCGTCGACCCCGGGTTCTCCGTCACCCGCCTGTCGCTGCTGGACCGCGGCATGATCTTCGCCGTCGCCCACGTCCGCGGCGGCGGGGAGATGGGCCGCGGCTGGTACGACCACGGCAAGCTCATGGAGAAGAAGAACACCTTCACCGACTTCATCGACGTGGCCGACGACCTCATCGCCCGTGGCCTGACCAGCCCGGACCGGCTGACGGCGGAAGGTGGCTCCGCGGGCGGCATGCTGATGGGTGCCGTGGCGAATATGGCCCCGGACCGTTTCACCGCCATCCAGGCCGCCGTGCCTTTCGTCGATCCGCTGACCTCCATGCTCATGCCGGAGCTCCCGCTCACGGTGGTGGAGTGGGACGAGTGGGGCGACCCGTACCACGACCCGGCCTTCTACGACTACATGGCCAGCTACGCCCCGTACGAGAACGTCACGGCGCAGGATTACCCGAACATCCTTGCCACGACCTCGCTGAACGACACCCGCGTGCTTTACGTGGAGCCCGCCAAGTGGATCGCCAAGCTGCGCACCGTTGCCAGCGGCGGGCAGTTCCTGCTGAAGACGGAGATGGTCGCCGGCCACGGCGGCGTGTCCGGCCGCTACGACAAGTGGCGCCAGAACGCCTTCGAATACGCCTGGATCATCAACCAGGCCACGGGGTGTACCGAGTAGAGTTCTCGACGCGCGGAACCTAGAAGGCTGTGCGATAATACTTCTTATGCATGGCCACCTCCTGGTTTCGATTTCCAGTATTTTCGACGACACCCGGAAACAGGCCTCGAATCTCCTCCGCATCCTGGATGCCGAGGGGATTCCTGTGTCTCTTCTGATCGCCCCGCATATTGACGGCAATTGGCACTTGGCGAAGGACTCCAAGACGAAGGGCTGGGTCAAAGAGCAAGCAGACGCCGGCCGGGTACTGATTCTCAACGGCTTCGACCAAGCCGTCCAGGGCCGCCGCGCGGAATTCGCCAACCTCGATGAGCACGAGGCGAAGCTGCGACTGGCCGGTGCGACCCGGCAGATGGGCAAGATCGGTTTCACCCCCACCATCTTCGCCCCGCCGCGCTGGCGCATGTCGGAGGGAACCCTCAAGGTGCTGCCGGCCTTCGGCTTCGACGTGGCCGTATCCACCCGCGGCATCCACGAGCTGGAATCCGGCAAGTTCTACCAGTCGCGCAACCTCTCCTACGGCGAGGGCTTCGGCGCGGCCAAGTGGTGGCGCCGCAACATCATCCGCGCAGCGGAACGCTCCGCCCAGCGCGGCAACACCGTCCGACTCTCGGTCTCCGGCCGTAACCTCGACGACCGGAAGGTGGTCAAGGACTTCGTCAAGGCCGTGCACAAGGCCGCAGCGGCCGGCGCGGAGCCGGCCGACTACAGCATCTACCTGCCGAACTAGGGCAGCAGGCGCTCGATGACGCGGCGGACATCCGCCGGCAACATCGGCAGCACGCCGCGCAGGCCACCGGCCAGGGCGGTGCCGATGCCCAGGACCGCGGCCAGGCCAGCAATCACTGCCACGACAGCGCCGCCCACCGAGGAACCGCTCGAGCCGGCATCCCCCGAACCCGCCGGCTGGCCCTGGTCGTCATCCTCGTTGTTGTCGTCCCCGTCGTTTCCGTTCTCGTCATCGCCGGCGGCGTCATCCCCGCCGAGGGAGAAGCCGACCTTGACCGGGTCGTGGTCGGAGGAGCGGAACGGGGAGTCGTCGTAGAAGTCGACCGCGTTGTAGTTGCGGCGCGAGTACTCGAAGGCGACGGACTCGTCCGCGTTGATGTTCCAGACCTGCGCGTCGGTGACGTTCTCGCTAGCCACTTCGTTGGCCAGGACGTGGTCCAGGGAGCCAAGCAGGCCGCTGAACTGGTAGGAGGCGTCGGCATCAAAGGTCTCCGCCGGCACGGTGTAGCCGTGGTTGCGGAAGATGTCCAGGGCCTCCTCGCGGGTGTAGGTATTCAGATCCCCCATGACGAAGGTGGCCTTGTCCTGCCAGTCCGGCTGCTTGGCCAGGTGGTCAAGGACCGCCTGGGCCTGCGCGTTGCGCACGTTGGGGTTGTTGCCCTGGCCGTCGCCGCGGTCCGCGTCATCCTTGACCACGGAACCCTTGGACTTGAAATGGTTGGCCACGGCCACGAAGGTCTCGGCGTCCTCGCCGGCATCTGCCGGGGCGAACTCCTGGGCCAGCGGCTCACGGGCGGTGCCCGTGAAGCGGGCGTCGCTGAAGATACGGGATTCGCCCACCGGGCGCACGCGGTCCGGGTCGTAGATAAACGCGGTGCGGATGACGTCGACGTCCTCCGGCACGCCCTGAGACGGGGAGGCGACGGCCTTCCAGTTTCCGCCCGCGGCGTTGAGCTCCTCGACTAGGTGGTTGAGTGCCTCGTCGCGGCGGGAGAGGTCCCCGGTCACGCCGAAGGTGTCCTCGATTTCGGACAGCGCGATGACGTCGGCGTCCAAGCCGTTGATGGCCGCGACGATCTTGGCCTGCTGGTCTTCGAAGGCGGCCTGGGTATAGGCGCCGCGGGTGGTACCGCGGTTGACGGTGACTGGGTTGCCGTCCTTGTCGTCGTAGGAGCTGCCGCCGAACTCCTCACCCAGCGAGGTGAAGTAGTTCAGGACGTTGAAGGCGCCGATGGTGTAGTCGCCTTCGACGTCGAGGGCGTCCAGCTCCGCGGCGCGGGAGTCCTCCCAGCTAATCGGCAGATCCGCACCGGCGGTCTCCCCGGTGACCGGGGAAGTGGGCTGGAAACGCCACTGCTCGTGGGAGTAGTGCACGACGACCGGCTGCTGGAATTTAACCTGGTCGGTGGTGCGCAGGCTCTTGATGGTCTGGCCGCCGTCCTGGGAGATATACGGCAGCGGGGTGTCCTTATCGGTCTTCAGGTAGTCGCGGGTCCGGCCGTCGTCCAGGGTGACCAGGCGCTCGGCGTTGTCCTTTTCCAGCTGCTTGAGCGGGGAGTTCGGATCCGTCGAGGGAGCATGGACATCGGAGGGCTGGCGCAGGGCTTCTTGGCCCGCGGCCAGGCCGACCTCGCCGTAGGTATTGAGCGCGTAGTTGTTGGTGACGGTGTGGGTGCCGGGCAGTACCAGCATGGACTCGTAGGCCTCCCGGGCCTCGTCGCCGGCGGGCAGCTCGTCGATCTCGATGGGCTCGACCTGCTCGAGCGGCTCCTCCAGCTCAGTGAAGTTGCGCGCCGAGACCTGGGTGTTGCCGTAGTACTCGGAGACCTTGCCGGTCACCTGCACGGACTGGCCGATTTCCGGGTACGCGCCGTCATTGCCGGCGTAGATGAAAAGGCCGTGGCTGGCCTCGCCGGCCGCGGATTCGCCGCCGGTCTGGATGGTGTAGCCGTTCAGGCCGCCTTCTTCCCACACGGCGGTGACGACTCCCTCGGTGGTCACGGTCTGGTCGACCAGCGGGGAGGCCGGGCCCGTGCCCTGGATATCGGCGATGGCCACGGCCTCGCCCGCGGCGGGCGGATCCTGCGGCTCCGGATCGGTGCCCGGTTCCGGGGCCACGCCTCCGCCGGTGCCGGCCGGGCTGGGCGCGCCGGCCGTAAAATCGGCGGAGTTGTCATCGGTGTCGGTGCCGTTCTCGTCGCGCTGGACCGAGTTCCGGTTGTTCGGCGCCTGGGCCGGGGAGCCCTCGGACAGGCTGGCCTCGCCGAAGCCGACCAAGTCGACCACCTCGCCCGCGCCGTCGCTGAGCTGGACCGAACCCTTGGTGGCGGACATGGCCAGGCTGCCGGTGGCATCGGCAGCCGGCAGGGCGGTGTTGCCGCCGTTGCCCTGAGCCTGCTGGATGAGGTAATGCGCCCCGGCCGGGATCGTCCCGTTCAGCTGGGTAGTGCCGCCGGAGCCGCCCTTGGCGGAGAAGTACTCGACGTTCCAACCATCCAGGCTGATGTCACCATCCGTCGGGTTGTAGAGCTCGATGAAGTCGTGGGTGTACTCCGCGCCGGAGTTGCCACCGCCGCCGTAGACCTCGGAGATGACGACGTTGTCCCCGGACGGGGCGGCCGAGGCAGTGGGGACGGCGAGACCGGCGGCGACGGTAGAGGTCACGGCCGCGAGTACGAGCGCGCCGCGGCGGCGGGCCACCCGCCGCGAGGACTGGGGAGAAGACATAGGGAACGAACCACCTTAGTTGGGGAAGAAGACAGACAAATTCATGCGTTCCGAGCGCATTACCCTCAGTTGTAGAACACGGAGCGGACACGCGCGGGAGCAAGCGCTGCCGCGTGTTCGAAGCCCGCAGGGGGTTTGCCTAGGTGTGGCCTAGAATTTGGTTTCCGTCTTTGCGGGGGATACCCGGTGTTTACTTTCCGGCCCCGATTGGGGGAGCGGGCGTTGGTGTGGGGGTGACCGCTGGGATGGGTAGGTTTTGCGGCCCTAGGCAGGCTAAACTAGTGCGCGCAGACCTAGCCGTGAGCACAGTAAGGAAATTTAATGGCTCGTGTAGTTGTCAATGTCATGCCGAAGGCCGAGATTCTGGATCCGCAGGGGCAAGCTGTTGTCCGCGCGCTGGGTCGAATCGGGGTTGAAGGGGTCAGCGATGTCCGCCAGGGCAAGCGCTTCGAGCTGGAGGTCGCGGACTCCGTGACGGCCGAGGAGCTGGAGAAGGTCGCGGCCACCCTGCTGGCCAACACCGTCATCGAGGACTACGAGGTCACCGGGCTGGAGGTCAAGTAGTGTCCGCCAAGATCGGAGTAATTACCTTCCCCGGCACGCTCGACGACGTCGACGCGGATCGTGCTGCGCGCCGGGCCGGCGCCGAGGTGGAAAACCTCTGGCACGCCGACGCCGACCTGCGCGGCGTGGACGCGGTCGTGGTCCCCGGTGGCTTTTCCTACGGCGACTACCTGCGCTCCGGGGCGATTTCCGCCCTCGCGCCCGTCATGCGCTCGGTCATCGACGCTGCCCACAAGGGCATGCCGGTGCTGGGCATTTGCAACGGCTTCCAGATCCTGACCGAAGCCGGCCTGCTGCCCGGGGCGTTGACCCGCAACCAGGGGCTGCACTTCCACTGCACGGATACCTACCTGGAGGTCGCGAACGCGCAGACCGCCTGGACCACCGAATTTGAGGCTGGCCAGCGGATCCTCATCCCGGCCAAGCACGGCGAGGGCCGTTTCCAGGCCGCCGCGGAGACCGTCGAGGAGCTGGAGAAGGAAGGCCGCGTGGTCTTCCGCTACACGGACAACTACAACGGGTCCGTCAACGCGATCGCCGGTATTACCAACGAGACCGGCCGGGTCGTGGGGCTTATGCCGCACCCCGAGCACGCCATCGATCCGCTTACCGGGCCGTCCACTGACGGCCTGGGCCTTTTTGTATCCGCTATCAACGCCGTGACGGCCGCAGTTTAGGAGGCGCACATGACCGTACACAATGACACCGTCTCCCAGGCCCAGCAGGACCCGGACCTGGAACAGCCCTTCCGCGAGCTGGGGCTCAAGGACGACGAATACCAGCGCATCAAGGACATCCTGGGGCGTAGGCCGACCGATGCCGAACTGACCATGTACTCCGTGATGTGGTCGGAGCACTGCTCATATAAGTCCTCGAAGACGCACCTGCGCTACTTCGGCCAGACCATGACCGAAGAGATGGGGGAGAAGATCCTCGCCGGCATCGGTGAGAACGCCGGCGTGGTCGACATCGGCGACGGCAACGCGGTGACCTTCCGCGTGGAGTCCCACAACCACCCGTCGTACGTTGAGCCCTACCAGGGCGCGGCCACCGGCGTGGGCGGCATCGTCCGCGACATCATGGCGATGGGCGCACGTCCCATCGCGGTGATGGACCAGCTGCGCTTCGGCCCGGCCGATGCCCCAGATACCAAACGCGTCCTGCCGGGCGTCGTCGAAGGGATCGGCGGCTACGGCAACTGCCTGGGTCTTCCCAATATTGGGGGCGAGACCGTCTTTGACGAGTCCTACGTAGGTAACCCGCTGGTCAACGCCCTGTGCGTGGGCACGCTAAAGGTCGAGGACCTGAAGCTGGCCTTCGCCTCCGGCACCGGCAACAAGGTCATGCTGTTCGGCTCTCGCACGGGCCTGGACGGCATCGGCGGCGTGTCCGTGCTGGCGTCGGACACCTTCGAGGACGGCGCGGAACGCAAGCTGCCGGCCGTCCAGGTGGGCGACCCCTTCGCGGAGAAGGTCCTCATCGAGTGCTGCCTGGACCTCTACCACGCCGGCGTCGTGGTGGGCATCCAGGACCTGGGCGGCGCCGGCCTGGCCTGCGCGACCAGTGAGCTGGCCGCCTCCGGCGACGGCGGCATGGAGATCAACCTGGACGAGGTCCCGCTGCGCGCCGAGCACATGACCGCCGCTGAGATCCTGGCTTCCGAGTCCCAGGAGCGCATGTGCGCGGTCGTGGCCCCGGAAAACGTCGAGCGCTTCCGCGAGATCTGCGCGCACTGGGACGTCACCTGCGCCGAGATTGGTGAGGTCACCACCGGCAAGCACCTGGTCATCCGCCACCAGGGCGAGGTCGTCGTGGACGCCCCGGCCGGCACCATCGCCGACGAGGCCCCGGTCTACGAGCGCCCCTACGCCCGCCCGGAGTGGCAGGACAAGCTGCAGGACTTCGGCGGCGTGGATCATGCCCCGCTGGGCGATGCCCTCCTCCAGCTGGTGGCCTCCCCGGCGCTGTGCTCCCGTGACTTCATTACCAACCAGTACGACCGCTACGTCCGCGGTAATACGGTGCAGTCGCACCACGCGGATGCCGGTGTGCTGCGCATCGACGAGGAGACCGGCCGCGGCGTCGCCGTCTCCGCGGACGCCTCCGGCCGCTACACCAAGCTGGACCCGAACATGGGCGCTCGCCTGGCCCTGGCCGAGGCCTACCGCAACGTCGCCGTCACCGGCGCCCGCCCGGTGGCCGTCACCAACTGCCTGAACTTCGGTTCCCCGGAAAACCCGGATGTGATGTGGCAGTTCCGGGAGGCCGTCCACGGCCTGGCCGACGGCGCGGTCGAGCTGGGTATCCCGGTCTCCGGCGGCAACGTCTCCTTCTACAACCAGACCGGTGAGGAACCCATCCTGCCGACCCCGGTCGTCGGTGTGCTGGGCGTTATCGACGACGTCGCCGCCTCCATCGGCCACAACCTGGGCACCGCTGAGGACGAAGTCCTCATCCTCCTGGGCTCCACCCAGGACGAGTTTGGCGGCTCCATCTGGCAGCAGGTATCCGGCAAGGGCCTGTCCGGCCTGCCGCCGCAGGTCGACCTGGCCAACGAGGCCAAGCTGGCCGAGTTCTTCCACGGCAACTCCGATATCACCGCGGCCCACGACGTCTCCGAGGGCGGCCTGGCCGTCGCCGCGTTCGAGATGGCCAAGCGCAACCGCGTCGGCGTCGAGCTCGATCTCGCCGCCGTCCACGACGACGAGTTCGTAGCGGCGTTCTCCGAGTCCGCCTCCCGTGCCCTGGTCGCCACGACCAAGGACAAGGCGGACGCCGTCCTCCAGCGCGCCCAGGAGCTGGGCATCCCGGCCGCCCAGGTCGGTAAGACCACCGCGGTGGACAGCCTCATCCTGGGCCAGACCGCCGTCCCGCTGACCCAGCTGGTCGACGCCTGGTCCGCCACCCTGCCCGACCTCTTCGGCCACGCCGTGGGGGCTAACTCCGTGGTGGAATAAGAGAGTGTTATGGGTTGCAAAGGCAAAGGGGTTTAAGTAGTATCGAGTATCGGTAATACACACTATGCGGCAGGGGTTCGCACTCCAGCATCCCTGTTGGCATTGACGTTCACATCGGAGGAGCTGGGGCTGAAATGGGTGAAAAAGTATCCATTCGGTTCTGGCTTGACGGTGCGTCTCAACTAGCCTCCTCGGCCGCGTCTGACACGGCGCGGATGGTCGTAGTATCTTTCCGTGACGAGTCTGGAGAAAACGCACTTTCTTGTTCTTTACGGGAAAGTGCGTTTTTTCTAACCAATGAAATGCTTGGTGCATCTTGGAAAAGTTGGCAACGTTTTACAGATGCAAGACGTTGTGATGATTTGTTGGATACCGTCGATAACCCTTCGTCCGTGGAATGGCAACCCGCGTCTGAGCTCCCAGGATTTCGTTCGTTGGTTTTGGCCAATAGCGGTAATGTGGCGGGGCGGGCGCAGTTCGCCTCGCAAAAGGCAGCTAATCCTTTGACGATTAGAGTTAGAGGTAGCCTCAAGCAGGTTGTGAAAGACTCCCTCTCCGTTAAAAGGGTAATTCTTCGCCGGATGAGTGCTAACACGCGTATAGAACGACAGGGCGGCCGTGCTTTTGCAGGACAGTCGGATGTCGCGGAGGAACCCTAATGGCGCGCTTGATTGCTGAAGACCTTACCGTTGGGTGGACAGACGGTGACCCTGTCTTGAAGGGGGTGTGCCTCAGCCTTTCCGTAGGCGTTCACTGCGTTACCGGTGCGAATGGTAGTGGTAAGACAACCTTGGTTCGCACTATGGCAGGGGTGATTCCGCCTTTGGATGGACTGGTCAGGGTTGATGGGCGAGTCGGCTATTTGTCGCACCTTCCGGGAATCTACTCGCAGCTTTCAGTTGAAGACAACCTGCGACAATGGTCTAATTTCTTGGACCCTAGTGGTCAGTCTCCTTGTCAAAAACTCATGGATGAGCTTGCTTTGTCTGAAATTGGCGGCCAGAAAGCTTCCACACTTTCTCAAGGCCAGCGTCAACGCCTGGGCCTAGCTCGTGCTCTCTTGGGCCAGCCGGACGTGGTCTTCTTGGATGAGCCGACAGCTGGGATGGATCCAGCAATGAAGCGTTTGACTCACAATGTCGTGCGCAGGCTCGGGGAACGAGCTTGCGTCGTTGTGACTTCGCATGACCTACTCGAAGTTTCAGGTCTAGCGACAACCGTCATTCAGATATCAGGCTCGGCGGAAGTGAGCCAGAAAGAAGTTAGTGCTGTGGCAGCCTTGGACGACCGTCGAATTCGGCTGTCCGTTGATAATTCAAAAACAGAAAAGGCCCTACAGTTGCTCGTTGAAGGCAATCCGCAGCGCGAAAGTTCCGGTTGGATTGCTGTTGATGTTACTCCTAGTTTCGGGATTTCCCGTGTTGTTGAGCTTTTGTCATCAGAGGGAATCGACATACGCGCAATCGATGACCTCCAAGGACTGGAAACTTACTATCGAGGATAGAACTGTGCTCTTGCGTTTTTATTTCTTCAAGGCTTGGCGGGAACAGTGGAAAGCACTTCTGCTTTTGCCTTTACTCGCCTTCGTCGTCGCGCTTGCGCTGGCAGCTACTGTGTATTTCTTCCCAGATGCGCTTACCGGGGCTAGTCTAGGCGCCGTCAAAAGTGGGGTGAATGAGATCGATGCAGAATCGCGAGCAAGTCTAGGCCCTGAAAGCTCACTTCTTGTAGCGGCAGTTATCAGCCAAGCACCGCTCATTGCATCTCTTTTTGCGGGGCTTATTGGCGCAAATACTGTCATCGGTATGGCGGATATCGAAGTTCGGTCGGGTGCCATCGAAATCGTGCTTAGTCGGGGTTACGGTAAGCGGGATATCGTGTTATCTCTCGCTCTAATTGCCGTATTCCTCACCGCTATTGCGACACTCGTGCTGGTTTTGGCCTTCTACGGGGCCTCAGCAGTCTTCCTCGCTCATAAAGGTCTTGCTGCCGATTCCTTATGGAAGATTCTGGTCCTACCGTGGCCATGTCTGGCGATGGGCATTGGGCTTGGGCTGACAATCCAACTGCTGTTCCCCGGCCTGTCCCGAGTCAAAGCTGGGACGAGCGGCAATATCGCTCAATTGCTAGCTATGCTACCCACCGTCGCGATGTTCGTAGTTTTCACTTTCTCTCCAAAGGCAGCCCAAAGTACCTTCGCGGCGTGGTGCATTACCGCGTGTTTCCTGCTGTTGGCAGTAGCGCTTGTGTCTGTCGTTGCTACGACCACCAAGGTAGGGCGCCTTTTGCAGCGCTAGGGCGAGTCCAATCTTTTGTTCGCGACCTGACAGGAACGGCTAGTTGTAAGTCGGCACACCGGTGGCGTCGGTTTCGCGGTAGTCCTTCGCGAAGTAGAAGCGGAAGTCGTCGACGTCGCCCTGGTTGAACTCGGGGATTGTGCGCGGGAACGCGCCGTAGTCGTCCAGGATCCGCTGGCAGGCCGATGCTAACTCCTCATCCGACAGCTTCTCGACGCCGGGCCGGTAGAGGGGCTTGGAGCGCTCCGTTAAACCGTCAAGGGTCTTGCGGAAGAGATGGTCGGACTCGGCCGCGGCCAGCGCCTCTTTCGCCGTGCTATGGATTTCCTCGTTTAAGGCGCGGGCGGCCTCGTAGCGGGCGGTGGCGTCGCAGCTGTTTTGGCTGCGGGGATCGCCGCCTACTGTGGGTCGCCCGCGCCAAAGGTAGCGCGACGGTTAGCCGCCGATGGTTGGCTGGATGGTCTGCGCCCAGCTGACCTTGAGCTGGTGGGAGAACAGCGGGAAGGAGTGGGAGCCGGTGTTGGTGTAGTAGCGGTTGACGTCGACGCCGGCTGCGCGGGCGCTGCGGGTGTAGATATTGGTGCACTCGTTGGCAACCTTTTCGGTTGCGGACGGGCCCAGGTGCTGGGCGGGGCCGTAGTTGCCGTCGATTGGGCCCGGGGTGCCGGAGGCGGAGGCGACGAAGACCTTGACGTCGCGCAGGCGGTGCGGCTGGGCGTTCGGGTCGTGGTCGGCCCAGGCCGGGGAGCCGGGCAGGCCCCAGGCGTTGACGGAGGAGCCGCCGCCGGCGGCCATCATGACGCTGGAGACCGGCCAGCCCAGGGCGTCGGAGCGGACCGGGCAGCCGGAGTAGGAGGCGGCGGCGCGGAAGCGCTGCGGGGCGTGGCCGGCGATGTCGAGGGCGGCGGCTCCGGTGGAGGACAGGCCGGCGATGGCGTCGCGGCCGGTGCCGTGGAATTCGGCATCGATGAGCGGCGGCAGCTCGTGGGTCATGTAGGTGTTCCACTTGTTAACGCCCAGGATGGGATCCGCAGTATTCCAGTCGGTGTAGAGGGAATAAGCGCCGCCGATGGGCATGACAACGTTCACGTTCTTGCCGGCGAACCACGGGCCGATGTCGGTGTGGCTCATCCAGTTCATGCCCTGCTCGCCGCCCTGGATGCCGGGCAGCAGGTAGAAGGAGCCGCGCGGCTGGTCGCCGCCGGGCAGCAGCACGTTATTGGTGATAACGGCGCGGTTGGCCGGGGACCAGACGTCCACCTTCCAGAAGTTGCCGTTGACGTGGCGCTTGTTCACGATCTTCGGCTGGTTGCCCAACCAGGGCTGCTTGCTCTGGTTGCCGGGCAGCTGGAAGGTGCCGTCGATGAGGCTCGACTGGGCCTGGGCGGACGGGGCGGCAGGGCTGGCGAGGCCGAACCCCAGGGCGGCGACCGCGGCGAAGGCGGCGGCTAGTACGCGGGGGCGGCGGAGGGAGACAGATTTAAATACCGTTCGACTATAACCCATATAGCAACGAATTCGAAGGATTTTCACAGCCGTGGGTTACGCTACCGTAGGTTATACTACGGCTAGAAGTGGTGCGCACTACGTCACTTGAGTCTTAAGAGGAGGACACATGGCGCCGGTACAGGACGGCCTAGTCGAACGGACCAGGCTAGTGGCCGACCGTGGCCCGCGCCCGCTTACCCGCGGGTGGGGGCACGTCTTCGCCGCGCTGGCCGCCCTCGTCGCCGCCACGGTCCTCATTACCTATTCCTGGATGACGCTGAGCTGGGCACCGGCCCTCGGCGTGACGGTCTACGGGGTCTGCCTGGTTGGCCTATTCGCGGTTTCCGCCACCTATCACCGCTGGCCCTGGGGTAGCTTCCGGGCCGTGCAGTGGTGGCGGCGGGCCGACCACGCCACCATTGCCGTGTTCATCGCGGCGACCTATACGCCGCTATCGCTTATCGCCTTCAATGGTGTGACCGCGTGGATCCTGCTCGGGGTGGCCTGGGGCGGCGCGGTGGCCGGGGTGATACTCAACCTGGTCTGGATCGAGCACCCGCGCTGGCTATCCGTGGCCGTGTACCTGGTGCTCGGGTGGCTGATCGTCCCGCTCATCCCGACCCTGTGGCGGCAGGAAGGCCCCGCGGTGGTCTGGCTGCTCTTTGCCGGTGGCCTGGTTTACTCCTTAGGTGCGGTGGTCTACGGGTTTAAGTGGCCGGGGCGCAACGCGCGCATCTACGGCTACCACGAGCATTTCCACACCGCGACGATCGCGGCCGCCACGGTCCACCTGGTCGCCGTGTGGATGGTGGTCGTCGGCGCCGGCTAGCAGTACGGGCAGGCCGCTAGTATAGGGAGTGAAGACAAGGGGTGCGGGCCCGGCAAGTGCCGTTGAGGGCACTAACAGCCGGGCCAAGGCCATGAGAGAAGGCTAACCGCGTGAAAGCAAAGGAAAAGGCAACTGCCGTAATCCGGGTGGCGGTCCTGGCTGCACTTACCATGCTGGCTGTGGGCTTCGCGCTGAACGGATCGATCGCGGGGACCGTCGTGGCCGTGGTGGCAGGGGCCGGCCCGATTTACTTTCTGGTGCGGGACTGGGAGACGCTGCGCCGGCCGGCAGGCGCCGATTAGCGCGTTGCCGGCGTGGGCGCTGACTGCTGGGGCTTAGTCGATGTGCTGGTTGTTGGGCGCGACGATGAGCGGCTTGGGGGAGTACTTGCCGCGTAGCTCCCGCAGGATGTTGGCATGCTCGGCCAGGCGCTTGTCCTCCTCGGTGACCGGGGTGAACTGGCGGGCGGCCTGCGGCTGGAAGTCGCGGTCGATGGCCATGTAGGCCACGGTCGCGTGGATGGCGGTCTCTAGGTTGTTGCGGCCGCCGCGCGGGTTGCCGGCGCGCACGTGGATGGACATCTGCATCGAACGGTTGTCGGTGCGCATCATGCGGGCGTCGACCTCGATGAGGTCGCCGATGGCAATCGGGCGGTAGAAGCGGATGCCGCCGGCGTAGACGGCCACGGTGTGTTCGCCGGACCATTCCATGGTGCAGGCGGTGCCGGCCTCGTCGATCCACTCCATGGCAGTGCCGCCGTGGACCTTGCCGCCCCAGTTGACGTCCGTCGGCTTCGCCAGGAAGCGGTTGATGAGCCGCGGGGCGTAGGACGGGCCGTCGTAGGTCTGCTGTTCCATCTCCTCTTCGATGGCCTTGCGCAGCTCAATACGGGACTGGGCGGCCTCGGCGACGCGGCGTTGGTCGTCGTTTTCCGGGGTGAACGTCGGTACCGGGGTCGACTTGTTGGTTTCGGCGTCCTTGGCCACGAAGATGACCAGGCAGTCGCAGGCGCGGGTGAAGATGCCGTCCCGCGGGTCCGCGGAGAGCACCTCGTTGACGATGTGCATGGACGACCGGCCGGTCATCGCGATGCGGGAGCGGACCTCCACGATGTGGCCCGAGGGGATGGGGCGGGTGAAGTGGATGTGGCCCACGTAAGCGGTCACGCAGTACTGGCCGGACCACTGGACCGCGCACGCGTAGGCGGCCTTGTCGATCCACTCCAGAACGCGGCCGCCGCTGATGCCCTGGGCGCCAGCCATCAGGACATCAGTAGGCGAAGCCATGAAACGAAGGGTGATTTGCGGGGACTTGAGAGCATCCTGCGTCTGCGGGGTAGTGGTCATAATATATAAAGCTACCAGGGCGGGAGGAAGGATTAGGGCACGTGGCGTCGCGGACAGCCAGAAGGCTGCGCGCGGGCAGCGCCGGGGTGGCGGCGACTAGACTGGGCGGCATGGCAAAGAAGGCAGATCCCGCCGCGGCGCGCGCGGCCGTCGAGGCTTTGGCAGAGTGGATCCGGGAAGACAACCCGGAGACCACGGAGCGGCCGGCCCGGGCCACGCTGGCGCAGGCGGTACGCAACACGGCCCGGTTGGTGGAGCAGGACGCGCCGGGGCACTCAGTGGAGCTGCGGGTACCCCCGTTCGTGGCCGTCCAGTGTATTGAGGGCCCGCGCCACACCCGCGGCACCCCACCCAATGTCGTGGAGACGGATCCGCACACGTGGCTGCGTTTGGCCACCGGGCATACCAGCTGGCAAGCCGCCGTCGACGCAGGGCAGGTTGATGCTTCCGGCTCCCGCGCCGCCGAAATCGCGGAGTGGCTGCCCGTCATCCCGCTGGGCCGCTAAGCCGCGCAAGCGGGCAGGAAGACGGCCGAGTATTAGTGCCGCGCTGGCTAAAAGACTAAGATAACCGGCGTGGAAGCCGTCAACTCACTTCAGACAACTGGCCTCACTAATCTCGACGATCACGGCGAGACCTCTCCGCGGGAAGAATGCGGCGTCTTCGGCGTCTGGGCCCCGGGAGAAGAGGTTTCCAAGCTTACCTATTTCGGGCTTTTCGCCCTCCAGCACCGCGGCCAGGAGGCCGCCGGTATGGCGGTCGGGGACGACGACCGCCTCGTGGTGTTCAAAGACATGGGGCTCGTGGCCAACATCTTCGACGAGTCCATCCTGAGCTCCCTGCAGGGCAACGTGGCCGTCGGACACACCCGCTACTCCACCGCCGGTGGCAAGGAATGGTCCAACGTGCAGCCGATGTTCGGCGCGTCCTCCAACGGGGTAGACATCGCGCTCGGCCACAACGGCAACTTGGTCAATTACCTGGAGCTGCGCCAAGAGGCCGTGGACCGCGGGCTGATCAAACCGCACGAGGAGTCGGTCTCCGACTCGATGTGTCTGTCCATGTTGCTGGGCGACGGCGTCAATGATGAGACCTCCGTCTTCGAATCCGCCCGCCAACTGCTGCCCCGCGTTCAGGGCGCTTTCTGCCTGACCTTTACCGACGGCCACACCCTCTACGCCGCCCGCGACGGCCACGGCGTGCGCCCGCTGGCGCTGGGCCGCCTGCCGCAGGGCTTCGTGGTCGCCTCCGAGACCTGTGCGCTCGACATCGTGGGCGCGCAGTTCATCCGGGAAATCGAGCCGGGCGAGCTCGTCGCCATCGACGAGACCGGGATCCGCTCCGAGAAATTCGTCGAGCCCACCCGCCACGGCTGCGTCTTCGAATACGTCTACCTGGCCCGACCCGACTCCCAGATCTCCGGGCGCTCGGTCAACGAGACCCGCGTGGATATCGGCCGCCGCCTGGCCCGCCAGTACCCCGCCGAGGGCGCCGACCTGGTCATCCCGGTGCCGGAGTCCGGCAACCCGGCCGCGGTCGGCTACGCCCGCGAATCCGGCATCACCTTCGCTCACGGCCTGGTCAAAAACGCTTACGTGGGCCGTACCTTCATCCAGCCCACGCAGACCCTGCGCCAGCTGGGCATCCGGCTCAAGCTCAACCCGCTCAAGGAAGTCATCGCCGGCAAGAAGCTGGTGGTAGTGGATGACTCGATTGTCCGCGGCAACACCCAGCGCGCGCTCATCCGCATGCTGCGGGAGGCCGGGGCGGCCGAGGTCCACGTGCGGATCGCCTCCCCGCCGGTGAAGTGGCCGTGCTTCTACGGCATCGACTTTGCCTCCCCGGGCGAGCTCATCGCCAACGTCGCGCCCAGCGATGACCCGGAGGTCGTCTGCCAGACCATCTGCGAGGCCATCGGTGCCGACAGCCTGGGCTTTGTCAGCGTCGATGAGATGATCGCGGCGACCGAGCAGCCGCGCAGCCAGCTGTGCGCCGCCTGCTTTGATGGCCACTACCCGTTGGGCCTGCCGGCCGGTAACCCCAACGCGGAAGCTGTGCGTACGCTTATGAGCCAGAACTCTTAAAAAGACCCCAAGGAATGAAACTTTCGCTATGACCGATACGACTGACAACACTTACGCCGCCGCCGGCGTGGACATCGCCGCCGGCGACCGCGCGGTGGAGCTGTTCGCCCCGCATGCCAAGCGCGCTACCCGCCCGGAGGTCATGGGCGGCCTGGGCGGGTTCGCCGGCCTGTTCAAGCTCGGCGACTACAAGGAGCCCATCCTGGCGGCGGGCTCGGACGGCGTGGGCACGAAGCTGGCCGTGGCCCAGGCAATGGACAAGCACGACACCATCGGCATCGACCTGGTGGCCATGTGCGTCGATGACCTGGTGGTCTGCGGCGCCGAGCCGCTCTTCCTGCAGGACTACATCGCCGTCGGCAAGGTCGTTCCGGAAAAGGTCGCGGAGATCGTGGCCGGCATCGCCGAGGGCTGCGTGCAGGCCGGCGCCGCGCTGCTGGGCGGCGAGACCGCCGAGCACCCGGGCGTGATGGAGGTCGACGATTACGACGTCTCCGCCACCGCCGTGGGCGTGGTCGAGGCCGATAGCGTGCTGGGCCCGGACAAGGTCCGCGACGGCGACGTGCTCATCGCCATGGGTTCGTCCGGGCTGCACTCCAACGGCTACTCCCTGGCCCGCCACGTCCTGCTGGAGCAGGCGGGCCTGCCGCTGGACGGCTACATGGACGAGCTCGGCCGCACGCTGGGCGAGGAGATGCTCATCCCGACCCGCATCTACGCCCAGGATTGTCTGGCGCTGGCCGCGGAGTGCCACGTGGCAACGTTCTGCCACGTCACCGGCGGCGGCCTGGCCGGCAACCTCGAGCGCGTCATCCCGGAGGGGCTGACCGCGCACGTGGCCCGCTCCACCTGGACCCCGGGCCAGATTTTCCGCACTATCTCCTCGGTGGGCAAGGTCGAGCTGTCCGAGATGGAAAAGACCTTCAACATGGGTGTCGGCATGGTGGCGGTCGTCTCCGCCGAGGACCGCGACCGCGCGCTGGCCATGCTCACGGCCCGCCACCTGGATGCCTGGGAGCTGGGCGAGGTGCGCAAGTCTGCCGAGGGCGAGCCCCGCGTCGTCGTGACCGGCAACCACCCGAACTTCTAGCGCCCGACCTACGCCAACGCCGCCGGTGACCAAGTCTTGGTCGCCGGCGGCGTAGTGGCGTTTTTAGGGGTTAACCTTTGGCTTCGTCGTCCCAGTCGTCGATGTAGTCGGCGTATGGGTCTTCGTAGCGGTCGTCTTCTTCATCCTCTCGGCCCCATCCATCGCCCGGCTTCTTGGAGGCTAGCTCGCGCTGGAGCGAATCCAAGTCCATCTCCGGAGAATTGTACTTCAACTGGCGTGCAACTTTGGTCTGCTTTGCCTTCGCGCGTCCGCGTCCCATGTGCATGACCCCCTTGAGGTGTGTAGGGCACGATCCAGGGTTTCGGATGGCCCCATCGGCTTGTCATTTGAGTATCTTCCTGTAAGACACAATAGCCTGTGCGTCAAAAAAATTCCGCACGACCCCCTAAGGCAGGGCAAATGGCCTAGTGAGAGACTTAAGGTTTTCTCACTAGGTCTCTAAACGGGTGACTCTACTTCCCCCGCAGTTTGTTGATGGCCGCGCGTCCAGCCTTCGGCCCCTCAGTGGTGGGGATGGAATCCGGATCGAGGTTGGCGGCGGCCTGGCCGATGGTCAGTTGCCCGGAATCCAGGGCGGAACGTTTGACCAAGCCTAAGGCGATGGGGCCGAAGTCGCAGTCGTCGACGATGGAACCCATCCGCCCCACGCGGCGGCCGCCGAAGGTGATGCCTGTGCCGGGCTCGGGCAGCTGCGGGGCCGAGCCGTCCAGGTGCAGTAGCACCAGCAGGCGGGGTGAGCGGCCCAAGTTTTCCACGCGCGCCACGGTCTCCTGCCCGCGGTAGCAGCCCTTGTTCAGGTGCACGGCGCCGGCCTGCTCGCCGCGGCCGATCCACTGCGGGACCTCGTGGGGGATGGACTTGGTGTCCAAGTCCACGGCCAGCTCCGGCTCGCGGGCGCGGATGCGCTCGGCGGTATACGCCATCAGCCCGGCCAGGGTGAGACCGGCCGCTTCCAGTTCCGCGACGGCGGTGGCTAGCTCCGCGCGCGGGACGACGAGGTCGCGCCGGCGGATGCCCGGCCAGTCGACCTCCCGGCTAAAAACGGTGCCCGCGGGGTCTGCTACCTCACCGTCGCCCAGGACGGTCAGCAGGGCGTAGTCCGGCTCCGTGATTTCTACCTGGGACCAGAACACCATCTTGGTCAGGAAATCGCGCAGGCTGTCTGCTTGGCCCGCGGGCAGGTCAAGGAAGAAGCCTTCCTCCGTCCGCGTGATGTCCGCCTGGTGCAGGATGTGGCCCTGGATGTCCAGGTCGAGGGCCGTGGCGCTGTAGCCGACGGGGACATCGTCCAGCTTCTGCGAGAGGAGGTTGTTGAGGAACTCCGCGGAGTCCTGGCCGCTGACCTGCAAGAACCTGCGGTGGCTGCGGTCTACGACGATGGCGCCGGACTGGGCGGCGCGTTGTTCACCCAAGGGGTTTCCGTAATGCCACGCGACCCCGGCGGCATCGAGCGGTGTTTCTGACTGGAATTCGGCAGCGCCGGAGCGCTGAAGAAGAACAGAAGAATAACTCACAATTGCCATCGTAACGCTCCATTCGCCTGCTTGGCTAGGTCGGACCGGGCATAATTATGAGCATGCTACAACCTGCGCCCGTAATCTACGTGGTCGAGCCCTTCGGGGGATCGATCCGCCGCCACAACCCCTCCCTGCCGCTGGTCTTTTGGGATGACGCGGCCGTCACGCGGGGCGACGGGGTCTTCGAGTCCCTGCTCATTAGGGACGGCAAGGCCCGCAACACCGAGCGGCACGCGCAGCGCTTCGCCCGCTCCGCCCGCGCCCTGGGGCTGCCGGAACCGTGCCTGGACAAGTGGCTGGAGGCCACCGCGCTGGCTGCGAGCGAATTCGATGCGGAGGAAGCCAAGTGCACCTGGACCTATTCACGGGGGCGGGCCTCGACCGGGGTGCCGACAGCGTGGGTCGCGGTCCAGCCCATCGGCGCGGACGTTTTAGCCCAGCGGGCGAAGGGAGTGCGGGTGTGGGCGACCCCGCGGCGCTGGCAGGCGGACGACAAGGTGCTGGCCAAGACCCTGAACTACGCCGCGACGCTGGCTACGCTGCGCCAGGCTCGCCACGACGGCTACGACGACGTCATCTATACCCACCCGGACAGCGGCCTGGTGCTGGAGGGGGCCACCTCGACGGTCGTGGCGGTGCGCGGGAAGAAGCTGCGCACGCCCAAGGCCCCGGGGATCCTGCCGGGCACCACGCAGGCGGCGCTGTTTGCGCTGGCCGAGGATCGCGGCTATAACTGCAAGGCCAAGGAGATGGACCTGGGCTACCTGCAGCGCTCGGACTCGGTCTGGCTGGTCTCCTCGGTGCGCACTGGGGTGCGGGTCCGCTCGCTGAACGGGACCAAGCTGGCGGCCCCGGACAACGCGGAGGAAATCCGTGCGCTCATCGACGCCGCGGTGGCGTCGTAGCGCGATTAGCTAGCCGGCGACGCGGGAAAGCTCGGCCGACATGTACGGGCGCATCTCGCCGTCGACGAGGCGCTCGTCGACCCAGCCCAGGTTGTTGTTGGGCATGAGACCGTACATGCGCTTGCCCGGGCCCAGGTTCTTCGGGCCGGTCTCGGTGACCATGGTCGAGGCGGACTCGAGCTGCCAGGCGCGCTCGTTGAAGGGCTCTCCGTAGAAGATTTCGACGATGCCGGTCGAGGACGTGTAGGTCATCTCGATCTCGTCCTTGGCGGAGATGCGCCAGAAGCCGGACTCGCGCACGTCGGACTCGCCCGGGGTGCCCTCGGAATCAATCTTCCAGGTCCGGGAGCTAAAGGACAGGTAGTTCTCGCCGTCGTGGGCGATAATCAGGCGCTGGCCGAAGGTGTATTCGTTGCCGTCGGTGCCGTGCGCCTGACCCTCGCCCTGCCACACGCCCACCAGCGGCAGCAGGGCCAGCAGGCCGTCGTGCAGGGACGGGCCCTGGCGCAGGTTGGCGGTGTCCTCCGAGACCGGGATCTCGGCGAAGTCCGGGGCCGGGATGTTGCGGGAAGAGGCGTCCTTCCAGGCCTCGGCGGCGTGGTTCACGGCGGCGTTGCCGTTGAGCTTGCCGTTGGAGCCGGTGTTCGCTGCGGCGGCATCGGCGGCCGTGTCCGGGGTCTGCTCGCCGGCCGGGGTGGTGTTCTCGGGAGTTTCGGAGTGATCGTTTCGCTCAGTCATGCCCTCGATCCTAGCTAACTGTGCGTCGGCACTGCGTGGTTGGGCGGGGGAGAAGCGCAGCGAAACCCGGGCCAGGTCTATAGAGTGTGGTGTGTGCGTGTCCTATTAATTTTGAACCCGAACTCTACGAGCCAGAACGCCGGCCTGCTGCGGCAGGTCGTGCCGGCGCTGCGGGCGGCGCCCGGGCTGTCCATGGAAGCCCGGATGACCCAGTACCCGGGGCATGCGGAGCAGATGGTGGCCGGCATGCGCCGTTCAGACTTTGATGCGGTCATCGCCATGGGCGGCGACGGCACCGTCAACGAGATCGTCAACGGCCTGCTCGGCCCGGTGAAAGATTCCGCAGATCCCGGGCAGCGGCCCCGCCCGGAGGAGCTGCCCGTGCTGGCGATCATCCCGACCGGCTCGGCCAACGTCTTCGTGCGCGCGCTGGGCTTTCCCGCCGGCGCCGTGGACGCGACCCATGTGCTGGCCCGGCTGCTCGACCGCAACAGCACCCGCACCATTTGCTTGGGCACCTGGGACGACCGCTGGTTCGCCGTGAACGCGGGCTTCGGGTTGGACGCGGACGTCCTGGCGCGGGTGGACCGGGCCCGCGAGCGCGGCTTTGCGGCCACGCCGCTGCGCTACCTGGTCATCGGGGTGCGCGCCTACACGCGTGCGCTGCGCCGGCCGCCGCGCATCAACGTGGTCGCGGAGGGCAACGACGGCAAACGCTGGGAGCACGAGAACGTCCCCCTGATGCTGGCGTCGAATACCAACCCGTGGACCTTCTTAGGCCCGCTGCCCATGGTGACCAACCCGCGCAACTCCTTCGACGAGGGCCTGGGCCTGTTCGGGCTGAGCAGCCTGCAGGGCGTGTCCGGCCTGGTGGGCATGCTGCACCTGATTGGCGTGGACCACCGCCGCTGGCTCAACAAGGTCACCAGCGCGCGCACCCTGCAATTCGACGACGCCTCCGCGGTGACGCTGAGCTGCCCGACCCCGCACCGCTTCCAGTCGGACGGGGAATCCGAAGGAACGCATACCCGGGTCCAGCTGCGTTCGGTGCCGGACGCCCTCGAGGTCTTCGCCCCGCGAGAGGCGGGCGAGCCGCACAAGCGGAGCGTGAAAGAGATCCTACTGGACCTCATCCGGATTAAGTAGGCGCGGCTAGTTACCGGAATTCTCGTCGTTGACCTCGCGGCCGTCGGAGTCGTATTCCCCGGCGATCTCGATGGGGGCAAGCTGGCCGGGCTGCAGGTGGGTGTTGCGGCGCTGGGTCTCGAAGGTGATGCCGCCTCCCTGCAGGCGCACGGCGGTGGCCTGGGCGGGCAGGGGCAGCTGCCGGGTATCCAGTTCCAGCTCGAAGACCTGGGTGGCCTCTTCCTCGCTCGTGCCCTCGGCCAGCTCCAGGATCTCCACCGGGCGCATGTAGAAGCGCTCGCCGACGAGCCGCAGCGTCACGCGCACCCGGGTGGGCTCTTTCGCGCCGGCGACGGTGCCGCTGAGCTCGGCCTCGGAGGCCATGCCGCCGGTAGGCGAGATGTTGTCGGGGTTGGCAATGGATAGGTCCGTGATGTCCAGCAGGCGCCCGAGCGCGACGCCGTCTAGGGTGATGGCGCGCGAGAAGGTCGACACCGGTGCGCCGGCGAAGTCCCCGCTGGTCAGCTGGTCGGCGGAGACGGTGATATCGCGCAGGGTGGTCTGCGCATTGATCATGCCCAAGTGGGGCACCTCCACGTCGAGGGACTTGACCTCGATCAGCGGGATCTCGTTGGTTACCGCCGCCCCCAGGTAGGGCATGCCCCCGACGTAGACCTCGGGGGAGTTTTCCAGCTTGGATTCTTCCTTGACCCGCTGGGAAATGGAATGCTCCGCGTGCATGGCGAAACCGGAGTCCACCACAAACAGGCTTCCGCTCACCGCGGCGATGCCCAGGAGCCAGGCGAGGGGCTTGCGGGCGCGGGCGGGCACAACAACGTCAGTCACATGCTCCATTGTTGCAAACTATCCTGGAAACCATGACAGCGACTACCACTAAAACCACGCACCTGCCCGACGATGCCGCCACGGCCCGCGCCGTAGCCGCCTTAGCGCGCCAGGCCGCCCAGGCCGACGGGGTAGCGCCGCTCTCCGAGCAGTTCCTGGCCGGGCTCGACGATGCCCGCCTGGGCCACACCCACACCCTGCTGTGGGTCGGCGAGGACCTGGCCGGGGTGGCCGCCGACGACGGGGACAGCGCCGAGCTCTTCGTCGCCCCCGACTACCGCGGTAACGGTGAGGGAAAGGCCCTGCTGGGCGAACTCGGCGATCGGCCGGTCTGGGCGCACGGGAACCTGCCCGCGGCCCAGCACCTGGCCGCCGCCGCGGGCCGCACCATCGAGCGCGAGCTGCTGGTTATGGCGCTCGAGGGGGACCCATTGCGCTCCGCCGCAGCCTTCGACGCCGTCGACGCGCCGGGCCTGGAGGCCATGGACTACCCGGCGGCCGCCCAGCGCTTCGGAGCCGAGGCCGTCGATAGCGCCTGGCTGGCCGTCAACAACGAGGCGTTTAGCTGGCACCCGGAGCAGGGCGGCTGGGACGCCGAGCGCTTGGCGCGCGGCAAGGACAACTCCTGGTACGACCCCGCGGACGTGCTCTTCTTGTGGGACACCCGCGGCGCGGAACCGAGGCTGGCCGGCTTCCACTGGACCAAGTGGCACTCCCCGGTGACCACCGAGGAGGACGAGTCCTTCGGCGAGGTCTACGTCATCGGCCTGGCCAGCTCTTACCAGGGCCAGGGGCTGTCCCGGCCGCTGCTGGCGCTGGGGCTCAAGCGCATGCAGGACAAAGGCGCTGACAAGGTCATTCTCTACGTGGAGGCGGACAACGCCGCGGCCGTGCGCTCCTACGACAAGGCGGGTTTCGAGGTGGCCGAGCGGCACTGCGTCTACGGCGTCTAAAACCTGAGGAAGAACGTTGAGAAAACTCAGTAGGAAACCATGGATCGGTGTGAAAGGTGAGAAGAATCACCTGCGTTGGGGCGATTGTTAACTCAGCGTTAACCGAAAGGGACCTTTCCGGTTAACCAAGACTGGATAGCTTTAAGCGTTGTGAGTATCCAGGCCTTCTAGGCGCGGAGGTACTGCGCCGCGGACTAGTTCACCGCTATAGGCCAGTTCCACCGCGTCGGAGGTCAGCCCGGCACCACCGTCCCATGGGGTGGCTGCGCGCGGGTAAAGGTGCTCGGACAATCAAGTTGAATCTGATCTCCACAGGAAAGGTTTCCCGTGATTCGCAATTTCAAGCGCACCGCTGCAATCTTCGGCATCATCGCGGCTTCTTCTACCGCTTTGGTCGCCTGCAACGACTCTGACTCCTCCGCTGAGGGCGAGACCGAGGTTTCCGGCGAGCTGACTGGTGAGGGCGCTTCCTCCCAGCAGAACGCTATGGACTACTTTGCTTCCAAGTTCCAGGAGACCACTGGCGGCGACGCTAGCCTGGCTTACAACGCCACCGGTTCCGGCTCCGGCCGTACCCAGTTCGTCGACGGCCAGGTCACCTTCGCCGGTTCCGACTCCCCGCTGGAGGAGGAACAGGTTGAGGCTGCTAAGGACCGTTGCAACGGCAACGACGCTTGGCACCTGCCGTTCGTTATCGGCCCGGTTGCTATCGCTTACAACTTGGAGGGCGTTGACGAGCTGAACCTTTCCACCGAGAACGTTGCCAAGATCTTCAAGGGCGACATCACCGAGTGGAACGACGAGGCTATCCAGGCTGACAACGAGGGCGTTGACCTGCCGGATACCCGCATCTCCGTGGTCTACCGCTCCGACGAGTCCGGTACCTCCGACAACTTCCAGAAGTTCCTGCACGACGCCACCGAAGAGTGGGACAACGAGGGTGGCAAGAACTTCCCGACCGAGGTCGGCGAGGGCGCCAACGGCTCCTCCGGCGTTGCTACCCAGGTCTCCAGCATCGACGGCGGCATCACCTACGTCGAGCACTCTCACGCTGAGCAGGCCGGTCTGGGCGTTGCCAAGATCGACTTCGGTGCTGGCCCGACCGAGCTGTCCGAGGAGACCGTCGGCACCGCTCTGGAGAACCTGCAGTTCGAGACCGAGGGCAACGACATGGTCGTGAACTCCGAGGCTCTGTTCTCCTCCTCCGATGAGGGCTCCTACCCGCTCATCCTGACCACCTACGAGATCGTCTGCTCCGCTGGCTACGACGAGTCCGAGGCGGCCCTGCTGAAGGAGTTCCTGAAGACCGCTCTGGACCACCAGGATGAGGGCCTGACCGAGGCCGGCCACATCCCGGTCACCGGTGCTCACCTGGACCGCCTGAAGACGGCTGTCGACGAGATCCAGGCGTCCTAAAGCATCCTCATACTGACTGGTTCATCACCCCGCCCCAGCGCGGGATGATGGGCTAGATGGTTGAATTTCCCCCGCCGGCCGCTCGTTACGCCGTCGGGGGTTCTTCCCGTTAAGCGGGAAGATGTGACAAACGTAAAAACCCTACAAGTTGAAGGATCCCCGCCACATGGCTGAGTACAACTCGACAACGGGTGAGCATAAGAAGCTCGACGATGACCGCAACGTGGAAGGCCACTCCGTGGCTACCACCACCGCCGCGGGCAAACCCGATAACGAACCCCAGGGCGCTTCCGAGGGCGTGAAGACCGGCGGCGTTAAGCGCCCGGGCGACCGCGTCTTTGAGATTCTCTCCACCGCGTCCGCTACCCTCATCACTGTCTTCATTGCGGCTATCGGCATCTTCCTGATTATTCGTGCCGTCCCCGCGCTGAACCGCAACGCCGAAGGCTACCTCGGCTTTTTCATCTACACGGGTCCGTGGGACACGTCCAACGTGGACGAAATGTACTTCGGTATCCCGAACCTGTTCGCCGCCACGGTCACCATGTCGGTGCTGGCTCTGATTATCGCGATGCCGGTGGCTCTCGGCGTGGCCATCTTCCTGTCCAACTACGCGCCGGCCCGCCTGGTCAAGCCGATGGGCTTTTTGGTCGACATGCTGGCCGCCGTTCCTTCCATCGTTTACGGTCTGTGGGGCTGGCTCGTCCTGGGCCCGGTGCTGTCGGGCTTCTACGAGTGGATTCACAGCTGGGCCGGCGGATTCTTCCTCTTCACCGTCTACGAGAACTCGCCGTCGTTCGCCACCGCCCGCAACATGTTCACCGGTGGCATCGTGCTGGCCGTAATGATTCTGCCGATTATCGCGGCTACCGCGCGTGAGGTTTTCGTCCAGACCCCGAAGGGGCAGGTCGAGTCCGCCCTGGCCCTGGGCGCTACCCGCTGGGAAGTCGTCCGCATGACCGTTCTGCCGTTCGGCCTCTCGGGCTACATCTCCGGCGCCATGCTGGGCTTGGGCCGCGCGCTCGGTGAGACCATGGCCCTGTACATGGTCGTCGGCCCGTCGTCCGAGTTCCGCTTCTCCCTGTTCGATGGCGGTACCACCTTCGCAACCGCGATTGCGAACGCGGCACCGGAGTTCAACAACCCGATTAAGGCGGGCGCCTACATCGCCGCCGGTCTGGTGCTGTTCTTGCTGACGTTCATCGTCAACGCCATTGCCCGCGCGATCGTCTCCAAGAAGTAGAAGAGTGAGGATAACAAACAATGTCTAATGCTGTAGCTGCTTCTGACGTTTCGACCACACACAACGCCTTTACCGACATCTCGGGCAAGCGTAAGTTCGCCAACAGCGCGGCGACCGTCCTTATCTACCTGTGCATGATTGTCGCTCTCATCCCGCTGGTGTGGGTGCTCTGGGAGCTCATCGTCAAGGGCCTGCCCGTCACTCTGAACGTGGAGTGGTGGACCGAGGACATGCTGGGCGTCATGTACCACCAGCCCGGCGGCGGTGCGCTGCACGCCATCGTCGGTACCATCATCCAGGCTGGCCTGGCGACCATCATCGCCGTCCCGATTGGCGTGTTCACCGCCATCTACCTGGTGGAGTACTCCCGTGGCGGGTGGCTCGGCCGCGTGACCACCTTCATGGTGGACATCCTGTCCGGTGTCCCGTCCATCGTTGCCGCCCTGTTCGTCTACGCCGCCTGGATCGGCGTCATGGGCTTCGACCGCTCCGGTCTGGCCCTGGCTTGGTCCCTGTTGCTGCTGATGATTCCGATTGTCGTCCGTAACACCGAGGAGATGCTCCGCGTGGTCCCGATGGACCTGCGCGAGGCCTCCTACGCCCTGGGCGTGCCGAAGTGGAAGACCATCGCCAAGATTGTTCTGCCGACCGCACTGTCCGGTATCGCCACCGGTGTCATGCTGGCAATCGCCCGCATCATGGGTGAGTCCGCTCCGGTCCTCATCCTGGTCGGTTCCACCAGCGCCCTGAAGTGGGACCCGACCAGTGGCACCATGTCCTCGCTGCCGCTGATGATGTTGGACATGTACAAGGCCGGCGTTACCGAAGCCGTCCTCGACAAGCTGTGGGGCGCCGCCTTCACCTTGGTCCTTCTCATCGCGCTGCTCAACGTTGCCGCCCGAATCATCTCCGCGAAGTTCTCGGTCAAGCAGTAACCTGCTTCGCCCGGCCCGAACTTTCACCGACAACTCTCATACTCAGGAGCACAAGATGTCCAAACTCGAACTCAATGACGTCAATATCTACTACGGCGACTTCCACGCTGTGCAGAACGTCAACATGCACATCCCGGCCCAGGCGGTAACTGCGTTCATCGGCCCGTCCGGCTGTGGTAAGTCGACCGTGCTGCGTACCCTCAACCGCATGCACGAGGTCATCCCGGGCGCCTACGTCAAGGGCGAGATCCTGCTGGACGGCCAGAATGTCTACGACTCCAAGGTCGACCCGGTCTCCGTGCGTAACACCATCGGCATGGTCTTCCAGAAGGCCAACCCGTTCCCGACCATGTCCATCGAGGACAACGTCGTCGCCGGCCTGAAGCTGTCCGGCGAGAAGAACAAGAAGAAGCTCAAGGAGGTCGCGGAGAAGTCCCTGCGCGGCGCCAACCTCTGGGACGAGGTCAAGGACCGCCTGGACAAGCCGGGCGGCGGCCTCTCCGGCGGTCAGCAGCAGCGTCTGTGCATCGCCCGCGCCATTGCGGTCGAGCCCGAGGTGCTGCTCATGGACGAGCCCTGCTCGGCCCTGGACCCGATTTCCACCCTGGCGGTCGAGGACCTGATTCACGAGCTGAAGCAGGAATTCACCATCGTCATCGTGACGCACAACATGCAGCAGGCATCCCGTGTGTCCGACAAGACCGGCTTCTTCTCCCTGGAGGCCACCGGCAAGCCGGGCCACCTGGTGGAGTTCAACGACACCACCAAGATCTTCGAGAACCCGGAAAAGAAGGAAACCGAAGACTACATCTCCGGCCGTTTCGGCTAAGGAGGCTCCCCGCGCGCGGCCGCACCGCGCGCTGCGCTAAAACTTGATTGTCTGAGCTAAAGACTTAAATCCCCCGGGCGCCAGGTTGAGCCCTGGTGCCGGGGGATTAGTCGTAGAAAAACCCGCCGCGCGGGATGCGGGGCGGGCAAGTAGTAAGGGGAGGCCGGCTAGCGGCGGAACTGGCGCTCCAGGGCGGCGAAGTGGGCCTCCATGTCCTGGCGGCGGTCCTCGTCGGCGCGGCGGGCCAGGTACTCGTCCGGCAGCATGCCGGTGCTCAGGTAGAGGATGCGGGCGGCCACGTTGACGCAGTGGTCCGCGTAGCGCTCGTAGAAGCGCGAGAGCATAGCCAGGTCGACGGCCGAGCGGGTGGAGTACTTCCAATCCCGCTGGGTCAGGATGGTGATCAGGTGGTGGTTGATGTCGTCCACCGCGTCATCGTCGCTCGCCAGCTCCAGCGCCAGCTGGGGATCCGGATCGATAAGAGCGTTGCGGGTGCGCGAGCACATCTCATCGACCAGGCGGGCGAGTTCTTCGAGGTACCCCATGAACTCTTCCGGAACCACGTGGTGGGGGTGGCGGCGTCGCGCGGACTTCGCGATGTGCTTGGCCAGCTGGCCCATGCGGTAGAGGTCCTCCACGATATAGATAGAGGAGACCACTTGGCGCAGGTCCTTGGCCATGGGGTTTTCCAATGCCAGGAGGGACACGGCGCGTTCTTCGCACCGGGTGCGCAGCTCTTCTAGCTCGTCGGATAGGGATAGACCATCTTCGGCCGGCTGCAAGGCGGCCGTCAGAAGTGCCCGCGAAGCCTGAGACATGATCGCCTGAACCGTGTCGCACATCAGGATCAGGTCGTGCGCGAAGTTATCTAACTTCTCTCTGTAGGCAATTCGCATGCCCAACAGTATAGTGCACGTTTATTGGGAACGCCCGCCAAGAACTAGTAATTTTCAATACCCTGATAGGTGTATACAAGCTGCGGGTTTAGCCGCCGGAGTTCATGATCTCGGCGCCGGCGGGCACCGCCTCGTCCTCCGGGTCGTCCAGCCAGCCGTCCGGCAGCGCGACCTTGGCCGGCGAACCCTGACGTCCGCGGGGCCCAGAGGCATCGTCAGCCCGGGCATTAGAGCCGGCCCAGGGGGCGAGCAGCTCGCGCAGATCCGGCAGGGAGTTTACCTTAGACAGCTGCGAACGGACCTCGCCGCCGACCGGGAAGCCGCGCAGGTACCACGCAATGTGTTTACGAATATCGCGGCAGGCGTGGGCCTCGCCGTCGTAGTGCGCGAGCAGCTCCGCGTGGCGGTAGACGATCTGCGTGACCTCGCCCAGCGTCGGCTCCTCGGGCACCGGCTCGCCGCGCAGGTGGGCAGATAGCTCGGCGAAGAGCCAGGGGCGGCCTAGGCAGCCGCGGCCGACGACGACCCCGTCGCAGCCGGTGGCTTCCATCATCGCGGCGGCATCGGAAGCCTTGAAGATATCACCGTTGCCCAGGACCGGCACCCCACTGTCCGCGAGGTGCTCCTTCAGGCGGGCAATTTCCGACCAGTCCGCCTGACCCGAGTAGCGCTGGGCGGCGGTGCGCCCGTGCAGCGCCACGGCGGCCGCGCCCTCCTCAACGGCGATACGGCCGGCGTCCAGGTGCGTGTGGTGCTCGCTATCGATGCCGACGCGCATCTTCACCGTCACCGGGATGTCGGTGCCCTCCGTGGCCTTGACGGCGGCCGCGACGATGTTGCCGAAAAGCCGGCGCTTATACGGCAGTGCGGATCCGCCCCCGCGGCGGGTGACCTTCGGGACCGGGCAGCCGAAGTTCATGTCGATGTGATCGGCCAGGTTCTCGTCCACGATCATCTTCGCTGCGCGGTAGGTGTATTCCGGATCGACGGTGTAGAGCTGGAGCGAACGCGGATCCTCGCTCGGGGCGAAGGTCGTCATGTGCATGGTCTTCTCGTTGCGTTCCACCAGGGCGCGGGCGGTGACCATCTCGCAGACGTAGAGGCCGGCCACGGTGCCGGTGCGGGCGAGCTCCTGCTCGCGGCACAGCGTCCGGAAAGCCACGTTGGTCACCCCGGCCATCGGGGCGAGGATGACGGGGGAGTTGAGAGAGATAGAACCGATGCGCAAAGTCACGTTTTACATTGTGGACTGTGGGCAGAAACGCTGGCAAACCGGGACGGCGGGTGCACCTTGTCTTCACAGTTTTGGCACAGTTGCGGAAAAGGTTGCAAATATTCGCTAATGTGGTGCGTGTAACTAAAACCATGCGGCGTGCGTTACACCCGCGCGCCGCGACAATCACAGGAGGTAAAGACTTGACTGAGCGGATTGGGTATTACCAGGACCTCGTGGTCTCCGCCGAGGAGGCAGCCAAGTACGTTAACAATGGCGACCGAGTGGGCATTTCCGGCTTCACCGGTGCCGGTTACCCGAAGGCGCTGCCGGCCGCTATCGCGGAGAAGGCCACCAAGGCCCACGAGGCGGGCGAAGAGTTCAAGATTGACGTCTTTTCCGGCGCCTCCACCGCCCCGGACTGCGACGGCGTCCTCGCGGAGGCAGACGCCCTGCGCTTCCGCGCCCCGTACAACTCCGATCCGGTGCTGCGTAACAAGGCTAACTCCGGCGAGCTGCTCTACCAGGACGTCCACCTGTCCCACATGGGCCAGCAGGTCGAGGAGGGCTTCTACGGCGACTTCCAGGTAGCCATCATCGAGGTCGTCCGCATTACCGAGGACGGCAACATCGTGCCGTCGTCCGCCGTGGGCAACAACCTCGAGTACATCGAGGCCGCGGACAAGATCATCCTCGAGGTCAACGAGTGGCAGTCCCTGAACCTGGAGGGCATGCACGATATTTACCGCATCGAGAAGCTGCCGAACCGCCAGCCGATCCCGATCACCAAGGTCAGCGACCGTATCGGTGAGACCTACATCGAGATCCCCAAGGACAAGGTCGTCGCCGTCGTTAAGACCAACGCCCCGGACCGCAACGCCCCCTTCAAGGCCCCGGACGAGACCTCCGAGAAGATCGCCGCGAACTTCATCAACTTCCTCGAGGGCGAGGTTGCCGCCGGCCGTCTGGCATACGACCAGTTCATCATGCAGTCGGGCGTGGGCAACGTCCCGAACGCCGTGATGGCCGGCCTGCTGGATTCCAAGTTCGAAAACATCCAGGCCTACACCGAGGTCATCCAGGACGGCATGCTGGATCTCATCGACGCCGGCAAGATGACCGTCGCCTCCGCCACCTCCTTCGCGCTGTCCCCGGAGTACGCGGAGAAGATGAACGCCGAGGCCGACCGCTACGCCAAGCACATTGTGCTGCGCCCGCAGCAGATCTCCAACCACCCGGAGGTCATCCGCCGCGTCGGCCTGATTTCCTCCAACGGCATGATTGAGGGCGACATCTACGGCAACATCAACTCCACCAACGTGGGCGGCACCCGCATCATGAACGGTACCGGTGGCTCGGGCGACTTCACCCGCAACGCCTACATCAGCACCTTCGTGTCCCCGTCGATTGCCAAGGACGGCAAGATCTCCGCCATCGTGCCTTTCGTGGCGCACACCGACCACACCGAGCACGACACCATGGTCATCATCACCGAGTACGGCGTGGCTGACCTGCGCGGCCTGGCTCCGCGCGAGCGCGCCGAGAAGGTCATCGCCGTGGCTCACCCGGATTACCGTCCTGCGCTGGAGGAGTACTTCGAGCGTGCTAAGCAGGGCAAGTTCATCCACACCCCGCACGATCTGAAGTCCGCCTTCGACTTCCAGATTCGCTTCGCCGAGACCGGGGATATGCGTCCCCAGTAAGCGCGCCGACGCTCATTAGGCAGTTAGTAGCCCCTATGAACAGGGCCTTTGAGGCCCGGTTCGGGGGCTATTTTCTTCCTGTCGTGGCCTCCTATTAGAATAAGGAACGCATTGGGCCTTTAGCTCAGCTGGTAGAGCTACGGACTTTTAATCCGCAGGTCGAGGGTTCGAGCCCCTCAGGGCCCACGCACCAGCCCGCTAGCGCGCTCTAAGAGCCGTTAGCGGGTTCTTTCATGTCTTTACAAGGATTAAGGCCTGGCAGCCGCTGAGGCGGCGTTTAAATCGCCGGCAGGGGCTGTTGGTTGGACGGCGCGCTAGGGGAAGGGGGGCTAGCTCTTGACCATCTTCTTGATGGCGCGCATGGCCTCGTCCAGCTTGTCCTGGGCGATGGTACCGTCCGCGTTGCGGGCGCCGGCCACGCAGTGGGCGATGTGGTCTTCCAGGAGGGCGAGGGAGACGTTTTCCAAGGCGGAGGTGACCGCGGAGATCTGCGTGATGATGTCGATGCAGTATTGATCCTCGTCGATCATGCGGTGGATTCCGCGGGTTTGGCCCTCGATCTTGCGCAGCCTGGCCAGGTACTTCTTCTTGGAGTCGGCGTCCGCGTTGTAGCCGTGTTTATGCGGTGCGTGGCACGAGCAGGCTTCCTGATTTTCGGGCATAGCGGTGGTTTTATCTCCGGGGTAGGGCGCGATTTTGTATTGAGTGATTCTTCCAGTATATTTTGAGAAGTCGCGCAAGGGAAAGCGAGAGTTTTCTGCCTTGAATACCGCGGCAGGCCCCCATCGTCTAGCGGCCTAGGACACTGCCCTTTCACGGCAGCGGCACGGGTTCGAATCCCGTTGGGGGTACGGAGAAGGCCTCTTTTAAAGAGTTTTTCTTCACCATGTACGTCTTAGACGTGCTGGCCCTGTGGCGCAGTTGGTTAGCGCGCCGCCCTGTCACGGCGGAGGTCGCGGGTTCAAGTCCCGTCAGGGTCGCAGTACCAGAAGGGTCGAGGTTTTACCTCGGCCCTTTTTCGCGTCTTTCGGGCGCGGGGACGGCGGAGCGGCCAGGGTTTGGCAAGACTTGTGAACGTGTCCCATCTGGTGCGAGCTTTCTCTATGAATATGGATGACTAGCAGGCGATTTGCCTATGTTTCGGCGTTCTGTGTAGAGTAATAACTCGTGCAAGACAGGGTGCTAAGCCCTGGAATGCAGCAAATTAAATAATGGCCCTGTGGCGCAGTTGGTTAGCGCGCCGCCCTGTCACGGCGGAGGTCGCGGGTTCAAGTCCCGTCAGGGTCGCCAAGGCTACTCCGGTAGTCTTCGGCCAGATAGCTCAGTCGGTAGAGCACACGCCTGAAAAGTGTGGGGTCGCCAGTTCGATCCTGGCTCTGGCCACCAGCAAGGTCCGTTTCCGCTAAAGGGAACGGGCCTTTTTGGCATACTGGGGCCATGGAAAACTACTCCGTTGCCAAGCAGACCGATCGTTCTCAGTTCGTCATCACCGTGGACGGCCACGAGGCCGGATACGCGCACTACATCGATGACGCTGACGTCCGCGAGTTCGACCACACGGTCGTCCACCCGGACTTTCAGGGTCGGGGCCTGTCTAAGCCCCTGATTCAGGCCGCGCTGGATGATGCGCGGGAGGCCGGCAAGCGCGTGCGCCCGACCTGCTCCGCCGTGGCGCGCTTTATCGACAAAAATCCCGCCTACAAGGAGTTGCAGGCGGGTTCTTAAGGGGGAAGCTACCGAGGGAGCTAGGCGGCGGCTGCAGGGCCGCGTGCGCGGCGCTGCGCGGTATTGTGCTCCGGCTAGATGAAGTAGTCGGGGTCGACGAGCTTGATGCGCTCTTCGTGGCGACGCGGGCGGTTCTTAGCCGGGATGCCGATGGCGCTGTGCTCCGGGGGCACGTCCTTGGTAACGACGGCGTTGGCGCCGACGGCGGAGCCGTGGCCGATGGTGATGGGGCCCAGCACCTTGGCGCCCGCGCCGATGACGACGTTGTCCTCGATGGTGGGGTGGCGCTTGGTTTGGGTGAGCACCTGGCCGCCCAGGGTCACACCGTGGTAGAGCATCACGCCGTCGCCGATTTCGGCGGTCTCGCCGATGACGATGCCCATCCCGTGGTCGATGAAGAAGCGCCGGCCGATGGTGGCGCCGGGGTGGATCTCGATGCCGGTGAAGAAGCGGTTAAGCTGCGCCAGGACGCGGGCCGGTCCCTTCAGGCCGCGCTTCCAGAGCCAGTGGGAAACGCGGTGGGCCCAGATGGCGTGCAGTCCGGAATAGACGATGGCGTTTTCGACGTCGCCGCGGGCAGCGGGATCGTGGTCGCGGGCGTTAGCTAGGTCTTCGCGGATTCGGCTGAGGATGTTCATATCCAAAGCGTACTAAAAACCGGTCGCCCAAAAGGCAAGAAAAAGTGCCTGCTTGGCTATACAAGGCTCAAGCAGGCACTTAACGCGTGAAATTAATCTTCGCGGATGTCCTCGTAGAGGATGGTGGAGACGTAGCGCTCGCCGAAGTCGCAGACGACGGTGACGATGGTCTTGCCTTCGTTCTCCGGGCGCTGGGCCAGCTCCAGGGCTGCCTTCAGGTTAGCGCCGGTGGAGATGCCGCCCAGGATGCCATCGGCGACGGCCAGCTTGCGGGAGGTTTCCACAGCGTCCTCGTTGCTGATGGCGATGACCTCGTCGACCAGCTTGCGGTCCAGGACCTCCGGGATGAAGTTAGCGCCCAGGCCCTGGATCTTGTGCGGGCCGGCCTTGCCCTCGGACAGCAGCGGGGAAGCGGCCGGCTCGACGGCTACGGTCTTCAGATCCGGGTTCTTCTCCTTCAGGAAGCGGCCCGCACCGGTGATGGTGCCGCCGGTGCCGACGCCCGCGACCAGGATGTCGACGTTGCCGTCGGTGTCGTTCCAGATCTCCGGGCCGGTGGTGTTGTAGTGGACGGTCGGGTTGGCCTCGTTAGCGAACTGGCGGGCCAGGATGGCGCCTTCGTTCTGCTCGATGATCTCGTTGGCCTTGTCGACTGCACCCTGCATGCCGGCGGCGCCCGGGGTCAGGACGATCTCGGCACCGTAGGCGCGCAGCAGGACGCGGCGCTCGTTGGACATGGTCTCCGGCATGGTCAGGATGACCTTGTAGCCGCGAGCCGCGCCGACCAGGGCCAGGGCGATGCCGGTGTTGCCGGAGGTGGCTTCCACGATGGTGCCGCCCGGCTTCAGCTCGCCGGAGGCCTCGGCGGCGTCGACGATGGCCTGGCCGATACGGTCCTTGACCGAGTTAGCCGGGTTGAAGGACTCGACCTTAACGAGGACGTCGGCCTTGAGGCCCTCGGTCAGACGGTTGACGCGAACCAGCGGGGTACCGCCGATGGTCTCGAGAATGTTGTCGTAAATCTTTGCCATAGGTATTCGGGACTCCTTGTGCAGCTGTTTTCCGATTTGCTTTTCCCACCCTACACTAGTTGTCTAGACCGACCAGTACGCAAGAAATAGACCGAGTTTTATTCAGTGGGAAACGCTGGCTGCGGTGGTGGTTGTCCCGTGGGTGACGGGCGCTTATACCAGTTCGGGCGCGCTGGCGCTCGTGGTTAACCCCGCCGCCTGTATTTTAATTAGGTAGCGGATTCGTGTTTTATGAGAGTTCTGATTTAGAATTACCCCCGTTAGCCCGATACAGTTGGGAAACAGTGTTGTAATACACCCGTTCAAAAGGGGCACCCCTGGGTGCACCTTAATGGGTACCCCCGAGTAGGAGTACGTCTTGGAAGCGCACCGAATTAAAGATGACGACGAGGCCGTACGGGCCGCATTGTCTTCCTTGAAGACCGCCACTGGTATCCCGGTGACGATGTACGGCACCTTGCTGCCGGATAATCGCCTGCAGATCACACAGTGGGTCGGCCTGCGCACCCCCGCCCTGCAGAACCTGACTATCGATGCCGGCGTCGGCGTCGGTGGCCGCGTCGTCAAGAGTCGCCGCGCGGTGGGTGTCTCGGATTACCTGCGCGCCAAGACCATCTCCCACGAAAACGACCGCCTCATCCAGGACGAGGGACTGCACTCCATCGTGGCCGTGCCGGTCATCGTCCAGCGCGAAATCCGCGGCGTCCTGTACGTCGGCGTGCACTCGCCGGTCCGCCTGGGAGACAAGGTCATCGAGGAAGTCACCATGACCGCTCGCTGTCTCGAGCAGGACCTGGCGGTCAACTCGGTGCTGCGCCGTACCGACGGCGGCAAGGCCGGGGCCGGTCGCGGTGGCCACGTGATGAACGGTGCGGAGTGGGAGCAGGTCCGTTCCACCCACTCGAAGCTGCGCATGCTGGCCAACCGGGTGGCCGAAGACGATCTCCGCAAGGAGCTCGAGACCCTGTGCGACCAGATGGTCTCGCCGGTCCGCGTCAAGCAGTCCACCAAGCTGTCCGCCCGCGAGCTCGACGTGCTCTCCTGCGTAGCTCTGGGGCACACGAACGTCGAAGCCGCGGAAGAAATGGGCATCGGCGCCGAAACCGTGAAGTCTTATCTGCGCTCTGTGATGCGTAAACTCGGCGCGCACACCCGTTACGAGGCGGTCAATGCCGCCCGCCGGATCGGCGCACTGCCCTAAGAGGCTGTAAGTTGGTCGGTGTGAAGGACCAATTTATTGTCACCGGTGGTGCCCGCCTGCAGGGTTCTGTGCGGGTCGACGGCGCCAAAAATAGTGTGCTGAAACTGATGGCGGCCGCCCTGCTGGCGGAGGGCCGCACGACGTTGACTAACTGTCCGGAGATTCTGGACGTACCCCTCATGAAGAAGGTTCTTGAGGGGCTGGGCTGCGAGGTCACTATCGACGGCTCGGTAGTCACCATCGACACCCCGGACCAGCCGCGTTCGGACGCGGACTTCGATGCCGTCCGGCAGTTCCGCGCTTCCGTTTGCGTCTTGGGCCCGCTGACCTCGCGCTGTGGTCGGGCGAAGGTGGCCCTCCCCGGCGGCGACGCTATCGGTTCCCGCCCGCTGGATATGCACCAGTCGGGCCTGGAGAAGATGGGTGCCAAGACCCGGATTGAGCACGGCGCCGTCGTGGCCGAGGCGGAGCGCCTCCACGGCGCGAAGATCAAGCTCGACTTCCCCTCGGTCGGTGCCACCGAGAACATCCTGACCGCAGCGGTACTGGCGGAGGGGACCACCGTCCTGGACAATGCCGCGCGCGAGCCGGAGATCGTGGACCTGTGTGACATGCTCAACTCCATGGGCGCGCGTATCAGTGGGGCGGGGACGTCGACCGTCACCATTGAGGGTGTGGACAAGTTGCAGCCCACCGAGCACGAGGTAGTGGGCGACCGTATCGTCGCCGGCACCTGGGCCTATGCCGCTGCCATGACCCGCGGCGATCTGACTGTGGGCGGGATTGCGCCGAAGCACCTGCACCTGCCGCTGGAAAAGCTCAAGTCCGCGGGCGCCGACGTGGAGACCTACGAGACCGGCTTTAGGGTCCGTATGGACGGGCGCCCGAAGGCGGTCAACTTCAACACTCTGCCTTTCCCGGGGTTCCCGACCGATCTGCAGCCGATGGCCATTGGCCTGTCGGCGGTGGCCGAAGGCACGACGATGATCACCGAGAACGTCTTCGAATCCCGCTTCCGTTTTGTGGACGAGATGCTCCGCCTCGGGGCGGACGCACAAGTCGACGGTCACCACGTCATCGTCCGGGGGCAGGAACGGTTGTCTTCGACCCACGTCTGGAGCTCCGATATTCGCGCCGGCGCCGGCCTGGTTCTCGCGGGCCTGTGTGCGGACGAGGTCTCCGTGGTCCACGACGTCTTCCATATCGACCGCGGCTACCCGAACTTCGTGGAGAACCTGAACCGGCTGGGCGCTCAGGTGGAGCGGACCCAGGAAGAGGAGCGGTACTAACGCTCAAAGCCCCTATCCGTCGGCCCCGGAATTTACCGGTGACCGGCGGATTTGTGTCTTTCGGGGACTGTGTGTAAATTAATCCCAGTCGCCGCGAGGTAGCTGAGAGGTTAACGGGTGGTGACGGTGTTTGACTTTGTTTACGGTTGTGAGTAAGGTTGAACA
>NZ_JAYWLQ010000002.1:0-425523 GCF_040946485.1 Corynebacterium sp. LK2537 | reverse complement strand
TTGCAAAACCGTTCCGCGCTATTGTCTAGCGAAGTTCGTGTTTTGTAACTGGGGTTTAAATCTTAGACCAACTTTTAAACCAAAGTCAACCTGGAGTTTAACTCCCTGTCACCTGCTCTCGCGGCGACTCGGACTAATTTACACACCCCTTTAATTTTCCACAAATCCCCTGCTAGACAATAAAAACCCGCCACCAGGTGGTGACGGGTTAACTTTTGGCGCTGCCGGTTACTGCCTTCGGCGGGTTTTAGACGAACTTGGCGCCGGCGAAGTTCTTCTTGCCGCGGCGCAGAACCAACCATGCCCCGTGCAGCAGGTCGCTGTCGGACGGCTCCCACTCCGAGTCTTCGACTCGCTCGTTGTTGACGTAGGCGCCACCTTCCTTAATGGTGCGGCGGGCCGCGCCCTTCGAATCAGCCAGGCCGCTGGCGACCAGAAGATCCACGATGGTTCGGGGCTGGCCCGCCTCGATCTCGGCGACCTCGGTCTCGGACAGCGCGCCGCACAGGGTCTCCTCGTCCAGGTCCGTCAGGCTGGCCTTGCCGAACAGCGCCTGGGCAGCGAGCTCGACGGACTTCGTGGCTTCCTTTCCGTGGACCAGGTCGGTCATTTCCTGGGCCAACCGGCGCTGAGCCTCACGCTTGTACGGCTCGGTCTCTACCTTCTCCTGGTACTCGGCGATCTCGTCCTGGGTCAGGAAGGTGAACCAGCGCAGGTAGTCGATAACCACGGAGTCTCCAGCGTTCAGGAAGTACTGGTACCAGGAGTACGGGGAGGTCTTCTCCGCGTCTAGCCAGAGCTTGCCGCCACCGGTGGACTTGCCGAACTTCTGACCGCTGGCATCGGTGACCAGCGGCACGGTCAGGCCGTGCACCTTGGCGCCGTCGACGCGGCGGTTCAGGTCCACACCGGAAACGATGTTGCCCCACTGGTCGCCGCCGCCAATCTGCAGAACGCAGTCGTAGTTGCGGCGCAGCTGCACGTAGTCGTTGGACTGCAGCAGCATGTAGGAGAACTCGGTGTAGGAAATGCCGTCGGCCTCCAGGCGGCGCTTGACGGTGTCGCGATCCAGCATCGTGTTCAGCGAGAAGTTCTTGCCCACGTCGCGGAGGAAGTCGATGACGGACATGTTCATCGTCCAGTCAGCGTTGTTGACCAGGGTTGCGGCGTTCTCGCCGTCGAAGTCGACGAAACGACGCAGCTGGCCCTTAATTGCTTCGAGGTTCTTCTCGATAACGTCCTCGGAGAGCATGGAACGCTCCCCGACGTCGCGCGGATCGCCGATGAAGCCGGTAGCGCCACCAGCCAGAGCTAGCGGGTGGTGGCCGGCTTCCTGGAAGCGGCGCAGCATGATCATCGGGACCAAGTGGCCGGCGTGCAGGGAGTCACCGGTCGGGTCGAAGCCGCAGTACAGGGTGATGGGCTGCTCGCAGGCCTCGCGCAGGGCCTCAAGATCCGTGGACTGGTTGATCAGCCCGCGCCATTGCAACTCATCGATGATATTCATGAAAATCGTCGTCCTTCTAGTAGATCTCTTCTTAGTTTTGGTTTCGGGGCGCCCCTGGAACTGGGCCTAGGCCGGCCATTTCTTGGCCTCGTCGGCCAGCATGACCGGGATGCCGTCTTCGATGGGATAGGCGATCCCCAAGCGCTTGTTTACTAGGACCTGCTGGTCCTCGATATACTCCAGCGGGCCTTTGTCCTGCGGACAAACCAAAATGTCTAGGAGGGCGGGGTCACAACTCATGGCCCTCATCGTACCCGTTGCGCTTCCACCCTGCGGCCTTGGCCCCGCCCTTTCCGGCGGCGAGTCCTCCGCTGCGGTCGCCGGTGGAGGCTTCGGACGCGACAAAGCCCCGCTTCCCCATCGGTACGAGGCCGCGGGGAGGCGGGGCGAAGGCAATTGCGCACGTGGTTTAGCCGCGTGCGCTGTGGGCTAGATCAGGGAGGGAACGTTCGCCACGAGGGAGAACAGATCCTTCGGATCGTCCGGGTTGGCGATGATGTCGATGTCGGTCTCCAGCTCGGTGCCCTTGACCGCGTCGCGGACGTAGCGCAGCGCGGAGAAGTCGTTGATGGCGAATCCCACGTCGTCGAAGAGCGTGATCTGCTCGTCGTCGTCGCGGCCGGTCGCCTGGCCCGTCAGGACCTGGTAGAACTCCGTGACGGGGAAGTCCTCCGGCATCTGCTGGATCTCGCCCTCGATGCGGGTCTGCTCCGGGAACTCGACGAAGACCTTGGACTTGTCCAGGATGGAGGCCTCCAGCTCGGTCTTGCCCGGGCAGTCGCCGCCGACGGCGTTGAGGTGCACGCCTGGGGCGACGTGGCGCTCGGCCAGAATCTGGTTCTGAGCCTTGTCCGCGGTGCAGGTGGTGATAATGTCAGCGCCCAGCACGGCCTCGTCGACGCTGTTGCAGGCGGTGATGTTGAAGCCCAGCGGCTCCAGGTTGCGCTTGAACTTCTCGACGGCATCCGGGTCGATGTCGTAGATGGTGATGTCCTCGATGCCCAGTACGCCGCGGAAGCCCAGCGCCTGGAATTCGGACTGCGAACCGGCGCCCACCATGGCCATGCGCTTGGAATCCTTGCGGGCCAGGTACTTGGCCACCATCGCGGAGGTCGCGGCCGTGCGCAGGGCGGTCAGCAGGGTCATCTCGGCCTCGAAGGTCGGGTAACCGTTGTCCACGTCGGCAAGCACGCCGAAGGCGGTCACGGTCTGGAAGCCGCGGGCCGGGTTGGACGGGTGGCCGTTGACGAACTTGAAGGCGTACTCCTCGCCGTCGGAGGTCGGCATGAGCTCGATGACGCCGAACGGGGTGTGGGAGGCCACGCGCGGGATCTTGTCGAAGCGCTCCCAACGGCGGTAATCGCTCTCCAAGTACTCGACCATGCCGGTAATGATGTTTTCTACGCCGTCGCGCTGGATCCAGCGCGCCATGTTCTCAACGTCGACGAATTTGACCATAGTTTCTTAATCTTCCTTCCTTTTACTAACGATGTCGCTTCCCCAAGCGCCGGGGTGTATCCCAGCGCTCAGCCATAGCCGTTAGAGATCTTACTTACTTTCGATCGCGCGGGTGCAGGTCCGACTGCGGGGCAGCCGGGAAGCTAGAGGTCGGCAGGTGCTTGGCGCGGCGCTCATCGGCAATGGCCCGGATGCGGTCGCGCCAGGCGAACCACATCACCATGAAGACCGGGATGAGCAGGATGGAGGCGCCCAGCGCGTAAGTGCCGATTGGGTAGTCGAAGGCCATCAGGACGATGACCACGGCGATGAAGACCAGGGTGGCCCAGTCCCCGACCGCGCCGAAGGGCGAGCGATACTCCGGCCGCGTGTAGCGCCCGCTCTTAGACAGCCGCACGAACTTCAGGTGCGCCAGGGCGATAGCTGCCCACGATGCCAGCGTGCCCAGCGCCGCCAGGTTCAGCACGATTTCGAAGGCCGCCTCCGGAACAATGAAGTTCAGGAACACGCCCGCCAGGCCCACGAAGGCCGCCATAACGATGCCGCCGTAGGGCACGCCCGACTTAGACATCCGGGCACCGAACTTCGGACCGGAGCCAGCGGTCGACATGTTGTACATGATGCGCCCGGTCGAGTACAGACCGGCGTTCAGCGAGGAGATCGCCGCGGTGATGACCACCAGCTGGAAGATCGGGGCCGCGGCCGCGATACCCAGGGACTCGAAGAAGGTCACGAACGGCGAGACGTTCGCGATGTACTCGGTGTACGGCAGGACCAGGGTCAGCAGCAGCACGGAGCCGAAGTAGAAGACCAGGATGCGGAACAGGACGTTGTTGACCGCCCGCGGGATATGCTTCTCGACGTCCTTAGTCTCACCACTGGTGGTACCGACCAGCTCGATGCCGGCGTAGGCGAAGACCACGCCCTGGATGACGATGACGGCCGGGATGAAGCCGTTCGGCAGCCAGCCGCCGGCGTCAGAAATCAGGCTAAACCCGGTCGGGTCGCCGCTCGGGTGGCCGAAGATGACCACGCCGATGGCCACCAGCATGAAGATGAGCAGGGCGACGACCTTGATCATGGAGAACCAGTACTCCAGCTCGCCGAAAATCTTGACCGACATCATGTTGAACAGCAGGATGCCGCCGATGACCAGCAGGGCCAGCACCCACTGCGGGATGTCTTCGATCCAGTGGGTGTACTGGGAGAACCACTTGATGTAGAGGGCCACGGCCGTGGCGTCGGCCACCAGCGTCATGGCCCAGTTGCCCCAGTAGAGCCAGCCGGTCACGAACGCCGTCTTCTCGCCGTAGAACTCACGGGCATAAGACACGAACGAGCCGGAGCTCGGGCGGTAGACGATGAGCTCGCCGAGCGAGCGCAGGATGACGTAGCCGAACATACCGCAAATGAGGTAGAGCACGGCCAAGGAGGGGCCGGCTTGTTCGAGGCGCGCACCGGTGCCCAGAAGGAGGCCGGTGCCGATAGCGGAGCCAATGGCAATCATCTGGAGCTGGCGGTTGCCCATCCCCTGTTGCAAGCCATGGTCCTCGGAGGCGTAGACGTTGCGTTCTGCCTCGTGGGGGGCTGACTCGGAGCCCGTTGGATTGGTTGTCATAGGTTGGCTTTCTAAATCTGTCCACGATTAAGTAGCACGGATCACATCCGCTTGAGTGAACTGTAGTACACACTTCAAAGATGTGTGACTGGCAGCACCTTCGCTAGTCTCGTTTTTCAGACTGTCCCCGGAGACACCCCCACCACCACAGAAAACAGAACGCCGTACGGTGAGAACCACTAGCCCCGAAAGAGGTAGCCCTGCCCCACCGATGCAAAAACCGGCGCGGCCTTGTCGCCTCACCACAGGAGGCAACGAAACCGCGCCGGTTCGTTAATGGTGGCTATGCCAGCTAGCCGGTGCTATTTCTGGGCGCCGGGAATCACCGGAGTCTCCGCCCAGGTCTTCGCCTGAGAATTGCGCTGGGCGACCAGCTCGCGTTGCTCCGCCACGCGCACACCCGCGGTGCCGCCCTTGGTAGAGCGGGAGGCAACCGCGCCGTCGATGGTCAGCACCTCGCGCACCTCCGGGGTGAGCGCCTCGTGGACCCCCGCCAACTCCGCGTCGGTGAGATCGATGAGATCGACGCCGCGTTCCTCGGCGATCCGCACGCACTCGCCGGAGGCCTCGTGCGCCTGGCGGAAGGGCACGCCCTGGCGCACCATCCACTCGGCCAGGTCGGTGGCGAGCGTAAACCCGCGCGGGGCCAGCTCGCGCATCCGGTCCTCGTGGAAGACCAGGGTGCTGACCAGGCCCGTCATCGCCGGCAGCAGCAGGTTGAGCTGGGCGACCGAGTCCACGATCGGCTCCTTATCCTCCTGCAGGTCCCGGTTGTAGGCCAGCGGCTGCGCCTTGAGCGTGGCCAGCAGGCCCGTCAGGTTACCGATGAGACGGCCGGTCTTGCCGCGGGTCAGCTCCGGAACGTCCGGGTTCTTCTTCTGCGGCATAATCGACGAGCCCGTCGACCAGGCGTCATCCAGGCTGACGTAGCCGTATTCCGGCGTGCACCAGTAGATGATCTCCTCGGCCAGGCGCGACATGTCGATGGCCGTCTGCGTGAGAACGTAGGCGGTCTCCGCGGCAAAGTCGCGCGAGGCGGTAGCGTCCAGGGAGTTCTCCGCCGCGGCGTCGAAACCGAGTTTCTCGGCGATGGCCTCCGGGTCCAGCGCCAGCGAGGAGCCCGCCAGGGCACCGGAGCCGTAAGGCGAGATAGCCAGTCGCTTGTCCAGGTCCTGGAAGCGCTCGATATCGCGCAGCAGCGGCTGAGCGTGGGCCAGCAGCTCGTGCGCCAGCAGGATGGGCTGGGCGGCCTGCGAGTGCGTCTTGCCCGGCATGATGGCCTCCGGGTGCGCGCCCGCCTGCTCGACCAGCGCGTCGATCAGCTCGGTGATCTGCGCCGTGATGTCGCGGATGGCGTCGCGGACCCACATGCGGAACAGGGTCGCAACCTGGTCGTTGCGGGAGCGGCCCGCGCGCAGCCGGCCGCCCACCTCGGGGCCAACGCGCTCGATGAGCCCGCGCTCCATGGCGCCGTGGACGTCCTCGTCGTGGGCGTTCGGCGTGAACTCGCCGGAGGCGACGTCCTTACCTAGCTGCTGGAGACCAGCAATCATGGTCTCGAAGTCGGCATCGCTGAGCAGGCCGGCCTTGTGCAGGACGCGGGCGTGGGCCTGGGAGGCCAGCACGTCGTAGGGCGCCAGGACCCAGTCGAAGTGGGTGGACACGCTGAGGGCAAACATCGCCTCAGAGGGACCGCCGGAGAACCGGCCGCCCCAGAGGGCGCCCTCGTTCGTCTTGTGCGGCTGCATCTACTTCGCCCCCGTGCGGAAGCCGCCGTCCCGGTCGCGCTGGTTGGAGATCTGCGTGGACAGGCCGTGCAGCTGCACGAAGCCCTTAGCCGCGGTCTGGTCGAAGGCGTCGCCGGTGTCGTAGGTGGCCAGGTCGAAGTCGTACAGGGACTGGCCCGAGCGACGGCCGTTGACCACGATGGAACCGGCGTGCATGACCATGCGGATGTCGCCGGTGACGTTCTCCTGGGAGGACTGGATGAACTGGTCCAGCGCCTTCTTCAGCGGGGAGAACCAGAGGCCGTCGTAGACCTCCTCGGACCAGCGGGCATCGGTAAGCCGCTTGTAGCGAGCCAGTTCGCGCTCGACGGCCACGTCCTCCAGCGCCTCGTGCGCCTTGATCAGCGCGATAGCGCCCGGGGCCTCGTAGACCTCGCGGGACTTGATGCCCACCAGGCGGTCCTCGACCATGTCCAGGCGGCCGATGCCCTGGGCGCCGGCGCGCTGGTTCATCTGCTCGATGGCCTGCAGGACGGTCACCGGCTGGCCGTCGATGGCCACCGGCTTGCCCTTCTCGAAGGAGATAACGACCTCGTCGGGGGCGTTGCCCAGGCCCGGATCCTCGGTGTAGGCGTAGAGGTCCTTTGTCGGCGGGTTCCACAGATCCTCGAGGAAGCCGGTCTCGACGGCGCGACCCCAGACGTTCTGGTCGATGGAGAACGGCGAGGAGGCGGACTGCTCAATCGGCAGATCGATTTCCTCGGCGAAGGCGATGGCCTTATCGCGGGTCCAGGCGTAGTCACGAGCCGGGGCGATGATCTCCAGGGACGGATCCAGGGCGCGGAAGGAGACCTCGAAGCGCACCTGGTCGTTGCCCTTGCCGGTGCAACCGTGGGAGACGTGGGTGCCACCGTGCTCCTGGGCGGCCTCGACCAGGTGCTTGACGATGAGCGGGCGAGAGATAGCAGAAACCAGCGGGTACTGCTTCATGTACATGCCGTTGGCCTGGATGGTCGGCAGGCAGTACTCCTCAGCGAACTCGTCCTTGGCGTCGATGACGATGGACTCGACGGCGCCGCAGTCCAGGGCGCGCTGGCGGACCGACTCCGTGTCTTCCCCACCCTGGCCGAGATCCAGGGACACCGCGACGACGTCGCCGCCGGTCATCTTGGCCAGGTACGGGATGGCCACCGAGGTGTCCAGGCCGCCGGAATAGGCCAGCACTACGCGTGCACTCATTGCGAATCTTCTCCTTCTTGAGCACGGTTGTCTGCAATTAATTCATCTGGATAAATATTATACACCGGGAGCGCGGGGAACAAACTCCGCCACCCCGCGCCTCACCCCTGGCCCTAGTCTGCCAGGTCTACTCGCTCGTGGAGCTGCGCCCGGTCAGCCGCTCCCCCAGCTCCTTGCCGGCTAGCGGTTCGCGCGCCAGGACGAAGACCGTGTCGTCGCCAGCGATGCACCCGACGACGTCCGGCAGGCCCACGCGGTCGATGAAGCTGGCCAGGTACTGGGCCGCACCCGCCGGGGTGCGCAGCATGGCGATGTTGCCGGAGTGGTCGTGGGAGACCACCAGCTCGTCGACCATGCGGCGCAGCTTCTCCCGGGGCCCGTTGACCTGGTCATCGAAGTCCTCGTGCTCCCCGCCGACCTTGTAGAAGGAACGCCCGCCGTCGCGCTTGACCTTCTTAGCGCCCAGCTCGTCCAGGTCCCGCGACAGCGTCGCCTGGGTGATATCGATTCCCTCGTCCAGCAACAGATCGGAAAGTTGCACCTGGCTGGTCACCCGGGTCTTGCCCAGGATTTCCAGGATTTTGGCCTGACGCGCGTTCCGGGTACTCGGCACGGTCATGTATCTAGCTGTCCTTTCGTTCCAACAACCACGTCAGCAGCGCCTTCTGGGCGTGCATTCGGTTTTCGGCCTCGCCGATGACGCGGGACGCCGGCCCGTCGATCACCTCGGCGGTGACCTCGTTGCCGCGGTAGGCCGGCAGGCAGTGCAGGAAGATGGCGTCGTCGGCCGCGGCCGCCATGACGTCGTCATTGACCTGATACGGCAGGAACGGGGTGCGGCGGTCCTTGCCGTCGCCCTCCTGCCCCATGGAGACCCACGTATCCGTGATCACCACGTCGGCGCCGGCCCCGGCCGCAACGTCATCGCTGACAACGACGTTAGCACCGGTGGCCTCCGCCCGAGCGCGCGCCCGGTCAACGAAGCGCTGCTCCGGCTGGAACTGTGCCGGCGAGCAGATGGTGATGTCCATGCCGGCCGTGGCAAAGCCCAGCAGGTAGGAGTTGGCCATGTTGTTGGCGCCGTCGCCGTAGTAGACAGCCTTCTTCCCGCGGAGATTTTCTACCCCACCGAAGTTCTCGGCGCAGGTGAGCAAGTCGGCCAGGATCTGGCACGGGTGCAGGTCGTCCGAGAGGGCGTTAATCACCGGGACCGTGGCGGTTTCCACCATGTCCACCAGGTTCTGGTGGGCGAAGGTACGCCAGACGATGGCGGAGACGAACCGCGACATCACCGCGGCGGTGTCCTGGATGGACTCCCCCTTGCCGATCTGGGTCTCCGAGGTGTCCGAGACCACCGCGTGGCCGCCCAACTGCGGCACGCCGGCGCCGAAGGAAAAGCGCGTGCGCGTCGAGGTCTTATCGAATAGCACCGCGACGGTCTGCGGGCCCTCGAGGGGCCGGTAGCCGTACGGGTCCTTTTTCATCTCCAGCGCCAGGTTCAACACCTCGGCCTGCTCCTGGGGGCTCAGGTCGTCGTCGGCAAGGAAGTGCCGAAGCTTGGGGGCGGAAGTCATATCGTTCGTTGTCCTTTCGATGTATCTACGAATCTTATTTTATAGCGGTTGGTGCATAATCCGCAGGGATGGGCTCGCGGATGTTGCCGCTACTTGCTGAGCTCGCCCAGGATGGCGGCGATGTGCTTGACCGCGAAGTCGATGTCCGCGTCGGTCAGGACCAGCGGCGGGCACAGTCGCAGCACGTACTCGTTGGGGGCGTTGAGCAGCAGGCCGTGGTCGTAACCGGCCTGCACGGCCTTCTTCGCCAGCGGCTGGTTGAGCACGACGCCCAGCAAGAGGCCCTGGCCGCGGACGTAGTCCACCTGCTCCAGGGCGGAAAGGCCCTCGCGCAGGGCGGCTCCGGCGTCCTGGACCCGCTGGCAGAAGGCCTCGTCGACGTGGTCGATGACCACCTGGGCCGCGGCCGCGACCACGGGGTTGCCGCCGAAGGTCGTGCCGTGGGAGCCGGGCGTGAACAGCTCGGCCGCCTTGCCGCGGGCAATCGTCGCGCCCATCGGCAGGCCGCCGCCCAGCCCCTTGGCCAGGGTGATGACGTCGGGTTGGATGCCCGCCTGCTGGTGGCAGAAGAACGAGCCCGTGCGGCCGATGCCGGTCTGCACCTCGTCGATAACCAGCAGGATGCCGTGCTCGTCGCAGAGCGCGCGGGCGGCGCGCAGGAATTCCGGCGTGGCCGGGACCACGCCGACCTCGCCCTGGATGGGCTCCAGGATGATGGCGGCCGTATCGGCCGGGTCCTGCTCAACCAGGGTGCGCAGGTAGTCGATGTCGTTGTAGGTGAAAAACTCCACCCCGCCGGGCAGCGGGCGGAAGGCGCGCTGCTTGTCCGGCTGGCCCGTCAGCGCCAGCGAGCCCATGGTGCGGCCGTGGAAGCCACCGTGGGCGGCCAGGATCCGCCGGCGCCCGGTCAGGCGCGCGAGCTTGAAGGCGGCCTCGTTGGCCTCCGCGCCGGAGTTACAGAAGAAGACCCGGGCGCTGGAATCGCCCACCTTGTCCCGCAGGGCGGCCGCCACCTGGAGCGTCGGCTCGGAGGCGCACAGGTTGGACACGTGGCCTAGGCGGGCAACCTGCTCGCTCACCGCGGCGACGATGTCCGGATGGGCGTGCCCCAGCGCGTTGACGGCGATGCCCGCCACCAGATCCAGGTAGTCCTTCCCGGCGTCGTCGGTCACCCAGGCGCCCGACCCGCTGCGTAGGGTCAGCGGCGGGGTCCCGTAGTTGTTCATCATGACGTCATTCCACTGCGGAGTGGTGCTCATTTCGCGTCGTCCTTCCTAAAGACCGTTCCGGCCGGGTAATTGTTGATTTGGTAATCGTCGGGCAGCACCATCGTTCCGATGCCGCCCATGGTCATCAGCTCCAAGAGCACGGTGTGGGCCTGGCGGCCGTCGATGACGTGCGCGGCCTTCACCCCGCCTTCCACCGCCTTGAGGCAGGCTTCCATCTTGGGGATCATCCCGGAGTCCAGGTGCGGCAGCAGCTCGCGGAGCTGGCTGGCCTCGAGCTTCGAGACCAGCGAGTCCGGGTCCGGGTAGTCCGTGTAGAGGCCCTCGACGTTGGTCAGCATAATAAGGCGCTCCGCGCCCAGCCCGACAGCCAGCTCGCCGGCGGCGATGTCGGCGTTGATGTTGTAGACCTCCCCGCTATCGCCAGGGGCGATGGTCGAGACCACCGGGATGCGGCCGGCATCGATGATGTCGCGCACGGCCGCGGGGTTGACCTCGGTGATTTCGCCGACCAGGCCGACGTCGCAGCCCTTGCCGTCGATGGTGACCTCGCGGCGACGGGCCCGGAACAACCCGGCGTCCTCCCCCGACGTGCCCACCGCGTAGGGCCCGTGGGAGTTAATGAGGTTGACCAGCTCCCGGCCGACTTGGCCGAAGAGCACCATCCGCACTACCTCCATGACCTCCGGGGTGGTAACCCGGAAGCCGCCCCGGAATTCGCCGTGCAGGCCGACGCGTTCTAGCATCGCGTTGATCTGCGGGCCGCCGCCGTGGACGACCACGGGCTTGGCGCCCACAGTGCGCAGGAAGACCATGTCGGCGGCGAAGGCCTCCTTGAGCGCATCGTCGACCATGGCGTTGCCGCCGTATTTGACCACGACGATCTTGTCGCGGAAGTGTTTCAGCCACGGCAGCGCCTCCGCCAGGATCTGGGCCCGCTGCCCGTCGCTGAGCCGGTCCGTAGTGGGATTGTTCATTGCTCTTCTTTCTCCCCTAGTCCTTGTTCCTGCTTATCCGAAGCCGCTGCACCTAGGAGCTGTAGGCGGAGTTGATTTCGACGTAGGCGTGCGACAGGTCCGTCGTCCGCACCGTCGCCTGCCCCGCGCCGCCCGTGCCCAGGTCGACCTCGACGTCGATATCGGTGCCGCTGAGGTCCACTTCGCGGGCGGTCGGCGTGCCGGTGGTGTTCTCACAGACCGCATGGCCGTTGAAGCGCACGGCTATGCCGTCCGGGTCCATCGCCACCGGCGCCATGCCGACGGCGGCCAGCACCCGGCCCCAGTTCGGATCGGAGCCGAACATCGCGCACTTGAAGAGGTTGTCCCGGCCCAGGGTGCGCGCGGCTACCAGAGCGGCGGCATCGTCCTGGGCACCGGTGACCGTGATCTGCACGCGCTTGGTCACGCCCTCGGCATCGGACTGCATCTGCGCGGCGATCGCGGCGCAGACCTCGTGGATGGCGGCGTTGAGCTCTGCCTGGTCGGGGGTAATGCCCGCCCGGCCCGAGGCCAGGGCCACCACCGTGTCGTTGGTGGAGGTCGAACCGTCGATGTCCAGGGTGTTGAAGGTCTTCGGCATCGCCGCTTCCAGCGCGGTCTTAAGCTGCTCGGAGGTGACGTCGGCGTCCGTGGTGATAACGGCGAGCATCGTCGCCAGCGAGGGCGCCAGCATGCCCACGCCCTTGCCTATAGCACCCACGGACCAGCCCTCGCGCCGCGCCGAGGCCTGCTTAGGCACCGTGTCGGTCGTCATAATGGCCTGCGCGGCCTGCCCCGCGGCCTTAGCCGTCGCGCCCGCGCCCTGGGCTGCCTGAGCGCCCAGCTTGTCGATGCCACCGGCAACCACCGGCATATCCATCGGCTCGCCGATGATGCCGGTCGAGCACACCACGACCTCCTGCGGCGCCACCCCCAGGGCCTGCGCCGTGGCCTGGGCCATGGTCTCGGCGTCCTGGTCGCCTTGGGCGCCGTTGCAGGCGTTCGCGTTGCCGGAGTTGATCACCACGGCGCGTACGCTGCCGTCAGCGACGGCCTTCCGGCTGTATTTGACGGGTGCTGCCACGACCTGGTTCTGGGTAAAGACCGCGGCGGCCGCGCTGGACGGGCCCTCGTTGACGACCAGCGCCATATCGGGGTTGCCGGAGGGCTTAAGGCCGGCGGTCGCGGCATAAGCGCTAAACCCGGCCGGGGTCACGACGCCTAGTTCTTCCGGGGCGGCGTCAGGTCCTGGGGTGTGAGTCTGCATGGGGGTTCTCCTAAAAGGTGCTTGAAAGATGGGGCGAGGGTTAGTGGCGGGAATGTTGGTCCCGCTCTAGGGCAGGACGGAGGTGCCGGTCAGTCCGGCGGTTTCCTCCCAGCCCAGGGCGAGGTTGAGGCACTGTACCGCTGCCCCGGCCGTACCCTTGGTCAGGTTGTCGATAGCGCAGGTCATAATCAGGCGGCGCGCCCCCGCGTCGACGTGGACCTGGATCTGGGCGAAATTCGATCCGACGACGTGCTTGACCTGCGGCTGGACGCCCTCGGACAAGAGCTGGCAGAAGGCCTCGTCCGCGTAGGCCGCGACGTAAGCGCGCCGGGCGGCGTCCGCTACGGCGGCCGCGTCCTGGGGAACATCGGCGGCTAGCGGGGCGGAGACCGTGGCCAGGATTCCCCGCGTCATGGGTACGAGCACCGGGGTGAAACTGACGGTGACGCCAGGGACCAGCTCGGAAAGGTTCTGGACCATCTCCGGGGTGTGCCGGTGGGTGCCGCCCGGGCTGTAGGCCTTGACGTTGCCGATGGTCTCGGAGCCGCTGAAGGCTACCGCGGCCTTCTTGCCCGCACCCGAAAGCCCCGTCACGGCGACGACGTCGAAGCTCGGCTCCACGATGCCGCCCTGCAGGGCCGGGAAGGCCGCCAGGGTCACGGCCGTCGGGAAGCAGCCCGGCACGGCCACGAGGCGCGCGGCGGAAATTTCCTCCCGGTGGCCGGGCAGCTCCGGCAAGCCGTAGGGCCAGGAGCCGGCGTGATCGGTGCCGTAGTAGTCCGCCCACGCGTCCGGGCTTTTCAGCCGGAAGTCGGCGGCGCAGTCGATGACCAGGACGTCCTCGGGCAGCTGCTGGGCCAGGGCGGCCGAGTGCCCGTGCGGCAGGGCCAGGAAGACGACGTCGTGGCCGGCCAGTGTCTCGACGGTCGTGTCCTCCAGCGTGCGGTCGGCCAGCTCGGCCAGGTGCGGGAGGGCCTCGGCCACGGGAGCCCCGGCCTGGGAATGCGCGCACAGCGACCCGATGGTCAGGTCGCCACGGCGGTACGCGGGGTGTGACAGCAGGAGGCGGAGGATTTCGCCACCGGCGTACCCGGTGGCGCCAGCTAGTGCGACGTGAATACTCATAGCGAAGAGCATAGATGAATATGCACTCGAATGTAAGTTATTCACGAATCTTTCGCTGTTTTCTAGCGTTTTTACTACCCCCGAAAATGCATAAACCCCCGCCGCTGGGTGCGGCGGGGGTAGGTGCGGGCGGGAACTAGGCGCGGATCTTCGCTCCCAGCTCCTGCTCGGCCAAAGCGGCGGCGGCCTCGCGGTGCGCGTTGACCTCCTCGTCGGTCAGCGTGCGGTCCGGGGCGCGGAAGAGCAGCTTGAACGCGAGCGACTTCTGGTTCTCGCCCAGCTGCTCACCGCGGAAGACGTCGAAGAGCTCCACGGACTCGAGCAGATCGCCCGCGCCCTGCGCGATGACGCGGCGGACCTTTTCGGCCGGCACGTCCTCGGCGACGGTCAGAGCGATGTCCTGGTGCAGGGCCGGGAAGGCCGAGAGCACCGGCGCCGGGAAGCGCTCGTCCAGCGGCAGGGCCGTAACATCCAGCTCCATGGCGCAGGTGCGCTCCGGCGCGCCCAGCTTCTCCAGCACCTGCGGGTGCAGCTCGCCGGCGTAGCCGACGACCTTCTCGCCCACCTTCAGCGCGGCGCAGCGGCCCGGGTGCCACGGCAGCTCGCTAGCGGCTTCCACGTCCAGCTCCACGCCGGCCGCCCGCGCGACGATGCGCGCCGACTCGATGGCGTCCGCGTAGGTGTAGGCGCGGCCCTCGCCCCACGGGCCCGGGTTGTCCGCGAAGCCGGCGGAGACGGTGGCTACGTGCAGCGGCTGCTCCGGCAGGGTACCCAGCAGCTCGGCCAGGGTCTCGTCGTCCGGACGGGACTCGACAGAGGGCATTGGCGTGACGTCCGCGCGGCGGAAGGAGACCTGCTGCAGGCCGTACAGGCGCAGGTTGGCCTGGCCGCGGGAGACGTTGCGGTTGAGCGCTTCCAGGATATTCGGCAGCAGGGTCGTCGACAGCTGGGCCTTGTCAGCCTCCAGCGGGTTTTGTACGGCGACGGTCTGGCGGCGGGCATCGTCGGCAGCCAGGCCCCAGACGTCGAAGGTGTCGTTGGCCACGAACGGCGACGGGATGATTTCCGCGTAGCCGGAGTAGGCCAGGCTGTGGCCGATCGCCCGGCGGCGCTTCTGCGCCGGGGTCAGGCCGCGGCCGCCGCGCGGGGTCGGCAGGACGGACGGGATGTCGGCCAGGCCCTCTAGGCGCAGGACTTCCTCGATGAGGTCGACGTCCATGCCGATGTCCGTGCGCCAGGTAGCCGGGGTAACCGACAAGGTCTCGGAGTCCGCGTTCTCGACCTGACAGCCGACCTCCTGGAGGCGGTTAACGACGGTCTCGAGCGAGTAGTCGACGCCGGCGTAGCGGCCGGGCATATCCACGGGCAGCTCGATGGCGGCCGGCTGCGCGACCTCGCCGATGAGCGTGCGCCCGGCCTCGATGGTGCCGCCGGCCAGCTGCTGCAGCAGTGCGCAGGCGTAGTCCAGGGCGACCTCTACCAAGGCAGGGTCCACGCCGCGCTCGAAGCGGCGGGAGGCCTCCGAGGACAGCTTGTGGCGGCGGGAGGTCCGCGCCACGGTGATCGGATCCCAGATGGCGGCCTCGAAGATGACGTCGGTGGTATCGTCCGAGATCTCCGAGGTGGTTCCGCCCATCACGCCGGCCAGGGACTGGATGCCGTTGTCGTCGCAGATGACGACGTCCTCGGCGTCCAGAGTGCGGTCTACGTGATCCAGGGTCTGGAAGCTCTCCCCTGCCTGGGCGTTGCGGATGACCAGCCCGCCGGAGACCTGGTTGGCGTCGAAGGCGTGCATCGGCGAGCCGAGCAGCAGCATGATGTAGTTGGTGACGTCGGTCGGCAGATTGACGCTGCGCTGGCCGGAGAGCATGAGCTCGCGCTCCAGCCAGAACGGCGTGCGCGCGTGCGGATCGATGCCGGTGACCTTGCGCAGGCCGAAGCGCTGGGCCTTGGTCTCCTCCCGCAGGTCGACCGGCAGGGCGCCGGCGGCATCGTCGGCCGCCGGTACGTGGGCGGTATCGATGCCCGCGGCGGCCGGGTCCTCGGCCAGGTCGCGGTAGTCGGCGTCGAAGGCCGAGGCCACCTCGCGGGCCAGGCCGCGCACCGACAGCGCGTAGCCGCGGTCCGGGGTGATGTTGACGTCGAAGACGGTCTCGTCCAGGCCGATGATCTCGCGGGCGTCGCGGCCGACCGGGCCGGCGTCCTCCCCGAGGGTGATGATGCCGTCGGCCTTCTCGCCGAAGCCCAGCTCGGCGGCCGAGGCCAGCATGCCGTTGGAGATGTGGTCGTAGGTCTCGCGCGCGGCAATCTTGAAGCCGCCGGGCAGCTCGGAGCCGGGCAGCGCGACGACCACGTAGTCGCCCTCGCGGAAGTTGCGGGCGCCGCAGATGATGCCCTGCAGCTCGCCGGTGCCGTTGGCCTCGCCCACGTTGACCTGGCAGTAGCGGATCGGCTTCTTGAAGCCGGTCAGCTCCTCAATCTCCTCGACGCGGCCGATGACCAGCGGGCCGGTCGACTCCGGCAGCGCGGCGTAGCCCTCGGTTTCGAAGCCGACGCGCACAAAGCCGCTGTCGAGCTCCTCAACGCTGACCGACCAGTCCGGGTTCTGGGTGCCAAGCACGCGGGTTACCCAGCCTTGCGAAATAAGCATGTGGTGAATTCTTCCTTTCTAAGAGTCTGGGTAGCGGCCTAGGCCTGGATTCCGAACGGGAGGGTGAAGCGGACATCGCCCTCGACCATGTCGCGCATGTCGGACAGCCCGTTGCGGAACTGCAGGGTGCGCTCCAGCCCCATGCCGAAGGCGAAGCCGGTGTATTCGGCCGGGTCGACCCCGACGGCGCGCAGCACGTTCGGGTTGACCATGCCGCAGCCGCCCCACTCGATCCAGCCGGCGCCGCCCTTCTTGTTCGGGAACCAAACGTCGACCTCGGCCGACGGCTCGGTGAACGGGAAGTAGTTGGTGCGCATGCGGGTCTTGGTCTCCGGCCCGAAGAGCACCTGGGCCAGGTGGTCAAGGGTGCCGCGCAGGTGGGCCATGGTCAGGCCCTTGTCGACGGCCAGGCCCTCGACCTGGTGGAAGACCGGGGTGTGGGTGGCGTCCAGCTCGTCGGTGCGGAAGACGCGGCCCGGGCAGGCGATGTACAGCGGGACGTCGCGGTCCAGCATGGTGCGTACCTGCACCGGCGAGGTGTGCGTGCGCAGCACCTGCTTGGAGCCTTCCACGGAGACGTGGAAGGTGTCCTGCAGCGTGCGGGCCGGGTGATCCGGCTTAAAGTTCAGCGCGTCGAAGTTGAAGTACTCGGCCTCGACCTCGGGGCCGTCGGCGATCTCCCAGCCCATGCCCACAAAGATGTCGGCGATCCGCTCGGACAGCGCCGTAATCGGGTGCAGCGCACCGGTCTGGGCGCGGGTAGTCGGGATGGTCACGTCCACCGTCTCCGCGACCAGCTGTTCCTGGCGGGCGCGCTCTTCGAGCTCCTTCTTCAGCTGCGCGTAGCGCTTCTCGGCCTTGCCGCGCGCCATGTTGACAGCCTTCCCGGCGTCCTTGCGCTGGTCCTTCGGCAGCGATCCCAAGGACTTGCGGGCCTGCGGGATATATCCCTGCTCGCCCAAGTGCTCCCGATGCGCCTGCGCCAGCCCGGCTAGGTCCTCGGCGCCCTCAAACGCGGCGATGGCCTCGTCTGCGGCCGCGGCCAGGGCCGCCTCTGTCAATTCAATCTCGGGGGTATCTGACACGTAGCTTCAACCTTCTTCTCACGCTTAAACTAACGCAGGCTATGTTACCCGCTGTTACCGTGCACACCGGCGCCGGGGCGGGAATTTTATCCCTGCGTCAACCCCGGCTAGTTCGGGCTAGTTCGGGCTAGCTCTGCGCTTTGGCGGACTCGTAGAGGCAGATACTGGCGGCGGTCGCGAGATTGAGGGACTCGGCGCGGCCCCGAATCGGGATCCGCACCCGCAGGTCCGCCTGGTCCAGTAGGTCCCGGCCCAGCCCGTGGGCCTCGTTGCCGAAGAGCCAGGCCGTCGGTTGCGAGAGATCCACGTCCGCGAGATCCGCTTCCCCATCGGCGGCGGTGGCCAGGATCTGCAGGTCGTGGGAGCGCAGCTGGCCCAGCACGTCCTTGACGTTGGTCTCGCGCGCCACCGGCACGTGGAACAGCGAGCCGGCCGAGGCCCGCGCCACCTTGCAGCCCAGCGGATCGACGGTCTCGCCGGCGAAGATGACCCCGTCGGCGCCCATCGCGTCCGAGGTGCGAATCAGGGTGCCGGCGTTGCCCGGCTCGCTGGTCAGCACCGGCACCGAAACCAGCGAGGGCTTGCCCGCCAGGATCTTGCCGGCCGACCACAGCACTGGGCGGCATACGGCGAACAGGCCGGTGGTCGTCGCGGTGTCGGACAGCGACTTGGCGGCCTTGTCCGTAATGGGGTGGACGTAGACGTCCATATAGCCAGCGGCGGTAAGGATCTCCGAGAAACGCGACGCTGCCTGCTCGGTGGCGAAGACGTCGGTGGCTGCGCCGGTGGACACGGCGGCATCGACGGCGTTCTCGCCCTCGATGAGGAAAGCGCCGGCCTTCCGGCGGGCCGCGGCGCGGTGCAGCTTCGTGGCTTTGGCCACGCGGGGCGTGCGTTCGGTTAGAGGTTGGGAAAAGTCCAGTGTCATACCCGCCAATCTAGCAGTCAGGCCACCACCCACCCGCACGGGGACCGCAGGCCCAGATACCAAAAAGCCCCGCGACCGGCGCACTGTTAAACAGTGGCGGGCGCGGGGTGGAAGGCGAAGTAGTGAAACTACTCCGAGAGCCGTTAAGGCTTAGGCAGCCTTCGGGGCGTTGACGTCCTCCGGCAGGGCGGCCTTGGCGGCGTCGCACAGCGCGGAGAAGGCGTCGAAGTCGTTGACGGCCAGCTCGGCCAGGATCTTGCGGTCGACCTCGATCTCAGCTAGGCGCAGGCCGTGGATGAGACGGTTGTAGGTCAGGTCGTTCATGCGGGCTGCAGCGTTGATGCGCTGGATCCACAGCTTGCGGAACTCGGACTTACGGGCGCGACGATCGCGGTAAGCGTAAGTCATGGAGTGCAGCCACTGTTCCTTCGCAATGCGGTAGCGGCGGGAACGGGCGCCACGGTAGCCCTTAGCGGACTTCAGAATCGCGCGACGCTTCTTCTTGGCGTTCACAGAGCGCTTTACTCGTGCCACGGTAGTACTTCCTTAAATCTTTCTCGACGGTATTGAGGTGGGGTGGGTTCGGCGCTACTAGGAGCGGCCGAGCAGGCGCTTGACGCGCTTGACGTCGGACTGGGCGACAGCCTCGGTGCCCTTCAGACGACGGGTGCGCTTGGAGGGCTTGCCCTCCAGCAGGTGGCGACGGCCAGCCTGCTCACGGCGCAGCTTGCCGGAACCGGTCACCTTAATACGCTTGGCGGTGCCCTTGTGGGTCTTCTGCTTCATGAGAATTAAGTCCTTAAATCCCTAGTGTGTGGTCTACTTCTTACCCTTGCGAACCGGGCCCAAGACCATGGTCATGTTGCGGCCATCCTGCTTGGGGCGGGACTCGACGACGCCGACCTCCGCGACGTCCTCAGCCAGCCGCTCCAGCAGGCGGAAACCGAGTTCCGGACGCGACTGCTCGCGACCGCGGAACATGATGGTCACCTTGACCTTGGAGCCCTTTTCGAGGAAGCGAACAACATTGCCCTTTTTGGTCTCGTAATCGTGGTCATCGATCTTAGGACGGAACTTCTGCTCCTTGACCACAGTCTGTTGCTGGTTCTTGCGAGCCTCACGAGCCTTCTGGGCCTGCTCGTACTTGTACTTGCCGTAGTCCATGATCTTGGCCACCGGCGGCTTCGCCTTCGGGGCAACCTCGACCAAGTCCAAATCGGCTTCGTACGCAACCTTGCGGGCGTCGTCGGTACGGACAACTCCTACCTGTTCACCCTCGGGTCCGATCAGACGAACTTCGGGTACTCGGATTCGCTCATTGATGCGAGCTTCAGCGCTGATTGTGTGTCTCCTAAGTGAGAAGGGTCAATAGTTAATTCGCCTACCAACGCCACAAACAAAGAAACCCGCCTGCCAAAACTGACAGCCGGGAGGTCTCACCTAGATACCGCGCCCCGAGGGGCTCGGTTACCTTTTGACCCGTTGCCTGCTCTAGGCGGCTGGGGGTGGGAGAATCTCCGCTTGTGACCCGGAAACCTTATGGAAGGTACCACGGGCGGTAGTGCCAACAACATTAGCACGCCACCCGCGGCCCACCAAATCGCGGCCCCGCTCCCCTTTCCGCGGCCAACTCGGCTACTTGCCGGCCGGGGTCAAAACGTCGGCGAGGAACTGCCCGGTATAGGAGCCTTCGACGGCCGCGACCTGCTCCGGAGTACCCTCCGCGACGACCGTGCCGCCGCCGTTGCCGCCCTCCGGGCCCATGTCCACTAGCCAGTCGGCGGCCTTGATGACGTCCAGGTTGTGCTCGATGATGATGACCGAGTTGCCCTTGTCCACCAGGCCCTGGATGACCAGCATCAGCTTGCGGATGTCCTCGAAGTGCAGGCCCGTGGTCGGCTCGTCCAGGATGTAGACGGTCCGGCCGTTGGTCCGCTTCTGCAGCTCCGAGGCCAGTTTGACGCGCTGGGCCTCGCCGCCGGACAGGGTCGTCGCCGCCTGGCCCAGCCGCACGTAGCCCAGGCCCACCTCTACCAGCGTGTGCAGGTAGCGGTGGATGGAGGTGATCGGCTCGAAGAACTCGGCGGCCTCCGAGATCGGCATGTTCAGCACCTCGGCGATGTTCTTGCCCTTGTACTGGACCTCGAGCGTCTCGCGGTTGTAGCGCGCGCCGTTGCAAACCTCGCAGGGCACGTAGACGTCCGGCAGGAAGTTCATCTCGATCTTCAGGGTGCCGTCGCCGTGGCAGGCCTCGCAGCGCCCGCCCTTGACGTTGAAGGAGAAGCGCCCGGCTTTGTAGCCGCGCACCTTGGCCTCCTGGGTCTCGGCAAACAGGTTGCGGATCTTGTCGAACACGCCCGTGTAGGTCGCCGGGTTCGAGCGCGGGGTGCGCCCGATGGGGCTCTGGTCAACCTGCACCAGCTTGTCGAGGTGCTCCATGCCCTCCACGCGCTTGGCGCGGCCGGGCACCTGGCGCGCGCGGTTGAGCTCGTTGGCCAGGGTCTTGGCCAGGATCTGGTTGACCACGGTGGACTTGCCCGAACCGGACACGCCGGTCACGCAGACCAGCACGCCCAGCGGGATGGTCACGTTGATGCCCTTGAGGTTGTTCTCCCGGGCGCCGACGATCTTCAGCACGCGCTGCTTGTCGATCTCGCGGCGGTGATCCGGCACCGCCAGGACCTTAGCCCCGGACAGGTACTGCCCGGTCAGGGAGTCCTCGCAGCTTTCGATGCCGTCCGGCTCGCCCTGGTAGACCACGTGGCCGCCGTATTCGCCGGCGCGCGGTCCGATATCCACCAGCCAGTCCGCCTGGCGGATGGTGTCCTCGTCGTGCTCGACGACGATCAGGGTGTTGCCGATATCCCGCAGCCGCTGCAGCGTGGCGATGAGCCGCTGGTTATCGCGCTGGTGCAGGCCGATGGACGGCTCGTCTAGGACGTAGAGCACGCCCGCCAGGCCGGAGCCTATCTGGGTGGCCAGGCGGATGCGCTGGGCCTCGCCGCCGGACAGCGTGGACGCACCGCGGTCCAAGGTCAGGTAGTTCAGGCCGACGTCCAGCAGGAAGCGCAGGCGCGCCTGGATCTCCTTGAGCACCGCGCCGGCGATGATCTCCTCGCGGTGGCCCAGCTGCAGCGTGGACAGGAACTCGGAGGCGTCCTCGATGGACAGGGCCGTCAGCCCCGCGATGGACTGCTCGCCGTGTGCGCCCGAGGCCAGGCGCACGGCCAGGATTTCCGGCTTCAGGCGGGAGCCGTGGCAGGTCGGGCACGGCACCTGGCGCGTGTACTGCAGCAGGCGGTCCTTCTGCGAGTCGGAGTCGGTGGTCTCCAGCTTGCGCTCGATAAAGCCCACCGCGCCCTCGAAGGGGGCGGTCCAGTTGCGCTGGCGGCCGTAACGGTTCTTGTAGCGGACGTGGACTTCCTGCTCGGTGCCGTGGATCAAGGCATCGCGCTGCTCGTCGGTCAGCGAGCTCAGCGGGGCGTGCGGATCGAAGTCCAGCGCTTTGCCCAGGCCCTCGACCAGCTTGACGAAGTAGCGGCTATTGGGGCTGGAGTGCCAGGGCTGGACGGCATCGACAGCCGGGGCGTCCGGGTCCGGGATGAGCAGGTCCTCGTCGACCTTGAGGCGGGTGCCCAGGCCGTCGCAGACCGGGCAGGCGCCGAACGGCGAGTTGAAGGAGAAGGCGCGCGGCTCGTATTCCTCGATGGTCAGCGGGTGCCCGTTCGGGCAGGCGGCCTTCTCCGAATAGGTGTGGTTGAGTTCTGGCTGGTCCACGAAATCGATGCTCACCAGGCCCTCGGCCAGGCGCAGGGCCGTTTCCACCGAATCCGTCAGGCGCTGCTTCTGGGAGGCCTTGACCTGCAGGCGGTCGACGACCACCTCGATGTCGTGTTTGATCTGCTTCTTCAGCTTCGGCGGATTAGACAACTGGTGGACCTCGCCGTCAACGCGCACGCGGGCAAAGCCCTGGGCGGCCAGGTCGGCAAAGAGGTCGACGAACTCGCCCTTGCGCTTGCGCACCACCGGGGCGAGCACCTGGAACTTCAGCTTTTCTTCGTGCTCCAGGACCGTGTCCACAATCTGCTGCGGGGTCTGCCGCTCGATGACGGCGTCGCACTTCGGGCAGTGCGCCGTGCCCGCGCGCGAAAACAGCAGGCGCAGGTAGTCGTAGATCTCCGTGATGGTGCCGACCGTCGAGCGCGGGTTGTGGTTGGTCGACTTCTGGTCGATGGACACGGCCGGGGACAGGCCGTCGATGAAATCGACGTCCGGCTTGTCCATCTGCCCCAGAAACATACGGGCATAGGAAGACAGTGACTCCACGTAGCGGCGCTGGCCCTCTGCGAAAATGGTGTCGAAAGCCAGCGAGGACTTGCCCGAGCCGGACAGGCCGGTGAACACAATCATTTTGTCGCGGGGCAGGTCGATATCTACCCCTTGCAGGTTGTGCTCGCGGGCGCCGCGGACGACAAGGCGATCAGCCACAGTTTGCCTACCTTCCTTAATGGATCTGCTACAGATTATTCACTGCGGGTCTCTTCGCTTGAATTTACCCGTAGACTGGTCAACATGACTAAAGAGCTCAAGCTACACCATATTTCCGTCTCCGACATGGACAACAATTGCTACCTGCTGGCCTGCGGCGACGAGGGCTTGCTTGTCGATGCCGCCGACGACGCCCCCGCCATCCTCGACATGGCTCGCCAGGCTGGCGTCAGCATCACCGCGGTCTTTACCACCCACCGCCACTGGGACCACGTCCGCGCGCTGCCGGAAATCCTGAAGGAAACCGGCGCCACCCACTACGCGTCCTTCCTGGACTCGCCCGCCCTGCCCGCGCCCGTCGACGTCGAGCTCAACCACGGCGACACCATCGACTTCGCCGGGCACGAGCTGCCCGTCATCATCCTGCGCGGCCACACCCCGGGCGGGGCGGCGCTGGTCACCGAGCTGGACGAGGTGCCCAACCTCTTCGTGGGTGATTCCCTCTTCCCCGGCGGCGTCGGCAAGACCACCTCGGAGGGGGACTTCGTCCGCCTGTACAAGGATCTGACCGAACGCGTATTTGATATCTATCCGGACGAAACGGTCGTCTGGCCGGGCCACGGCAAGCCCACCACCCTCGACGAGGAGCGCCCGCACCTCGGCGAATGGTGGGACCGCCGCTGGTAGTCTCCCCCGGCTGGCCCACAGCCGCGGAAAAAGTGCGTAAACTTGAACCCCTAGGTTAAATTTCTGGCTTAGAACTTCTAGGTTAGACTTACTGGTCTTTTTCACTAAAGGAGCATTTCAGACATGATTCGCAAGATTGCCCGCCCGATGTTGGCTTCGGTCTTCGTTTTCGACGGTGTGGACACTCTCCGTAACACCTCCGATCACGTGGAGGAGACGGAGTCCTTCCTGCAGACCCTGCGCAAGGCGCTGCCGGGTAGCTACGCCGGTTACGTCCCGAACGACCCGGAACTGGTTGCCCGCGGCCTGGGCGGCGCCAAGGTTGGCGCCGGTTCCCTGCTCGCCCTGGGCAAGGCTCCGCGTACCTCGGCCGCTGTGCTGGCCGCTGCTACCCTGCCGACGATGTTGACCCGCAACAACTTCTGGGAGGCCGACAGCGCCGAGGAGAAGACCTCCAAGCGCAACGGCCTGCTGACCAACACCGCCCTGCTGGGTGCGCTGTTTATCACCACCCAGGACACCGCCGGCAAGCCGTCCCTGCGCTGGCGCGCCCAGAAGGCCGGTGAGCGCACCAACAAGAAGATCCAGCAGGCGCTGCCGACCAAGTCGGAGTCCCAGAAGTTCGCCGACGACGTGACCGAGCGCGCCTCCGATTTCTCGGATCGCGCTTCCGACTGGTTCAACGAGACCTCCGACAAGGTCCAGGCCTACATCGATGACAACAAGGACGACTGGCAGGAAAGCGGCAAGGATCTGCTGGAGACCGCTAAGGGCTACGTCAACGACGCCAAGGACTTCGTCACCGACAACAAGGACGACTGGCTGAAGGCCGCCCAGGACAACGCCGAGACCGCCCGCAAGGGTGCCGTCAAGGCCGCGTCCCGCGCCCAGGAGAAAGCCGAGAAGGCCCGCTCCGCCGCCGACAAGAAGAACGGCAAGCGCGCCGCCAAGAAGGCTTCCAAGAACGCTGACAAGCTGCAAAAGCGCGCTGACAAGGCCATCGCCAAGGCCATGAAGAAGCTCGAGGGCAAGCTCTAAGCTTTCTCCTTCCAGCTACTTTTCTCACGCAACGGCCCAGCGAGTATGCTGGGCCGTTGTTCTTTTGCCCACCCCGCAAACCCGTGCACAAGACAGAAAGCCCACCAAATGACCGGTGAACGTGACCCGCGGCAGGCCGCGGCCCACCAGGCCGAGATAGCCGCCGAGCAGGCCTACGTGGATGGCTTGTTCGATCGCCTCGACGACGCCGTCGCCCGCGCCAACGAATCCCTGGCCCGCGTGCAGGCGGATGTCGATCCCCAGACCCCCGACGCGGACGCGCTGGTGCGCCGCGAGACCGAATACCACGGCCTGCAGGCCAAGCTCGACAAGCTCAACCTGGCGCAGCTGGGCTTGGTCTTCGGCCGGATCGACATCGACGCGGACGGGGACAACCCGACCGAGGCGGGCCTCGACCGGCGCTATATCGGGCGCATGGGCATGGACGACCGCGCCGACGATTACCGCACCCTGCTGTTGGACTGGCGCGCCCCGATGGCCCGCCCGTTCTACCTGGCCACCACCGCCCACCCGGAGGGCGTCGAACAGCGCCGCACCATCCGGATGCGGGGGCGGGAGGTCACGGATCTCACCGACGAGTTCCTCTCCGGCGACGGCGCCGGCACGGATACCGCCGGCGTGGCCAGCGAGTCGGCGCTCTTCCAGGCCCTGCAGCAGGCGCGCACGGGACATATGTCCTCCATCGTGGAGACCATCCAACGCGAGCAGGACGAGATCATCCGTGATTCCACCCGCGGCGTCCTCGTCGTCGAGGGCGGCCCGGGCACCGGCAAGACCGCCGTGGCGCTGCACCGCGTGGCCTACCTGCTCTACACCTACCGCGAGCGGCTCGCCTCGACCGGCGTGCTTATCGTGGGCCCCAACCCGACGTTTTTGGACTATATTTCCCAGGTGCTGCCCGAGCTGGGCGAGACCGGCACCGTGCTCTCGACCATCGGCGACCTCTTCCCCGGCGTGACGGGCAACCACCCGGAGGATCTCCTCGCCCGGGAGATCAAGGGCTCCGAGGCCATGGCGGAGATCCTGGCCAACGCCGTCAAGGACTACCAGCAGGTGCCGGGCGAAGCCCAGGAGATCACCGTCGAGCAGCTGCCGCTTGAGGTCACCCCGGCCATGGTCAAGGCCGCCCGCACCCGCGCGCGCCGCTCCCGCAAGCCGCACAACGATGCCCGCCTGGCCTTCGCCGAGCACCTCACCGAGTCCCTGGCCCAGGCGCTTTCGGAGCGCATCGGCGCGGACCCGCTGGGTGGCGAGAACCTGCTCTCGCGCGCCGACGTCGACCAGCTCCACGACGACCTGTCCGAGTCCCCCGCCGTGCGCGAGCTCATCGACGCCTACTGGCCGGAACTCAGCCCCCAGCAGGTACTTTCCGAGCTGCTGTGCTCCCGGGAGTTCATCGCCCGGGCGGCCGCGGCCTACGACGAGGAAACCCAGGGGGCACTCTACCGCGCCGACGGTACGGCCTGGACGGCCAGCGATGCTGCGCTTCTCGACGAGCTCGCCGTCTTAATCGGCATGCCCGACCCGGCCGCCGTCGAGGAGGCCGAACGCGAGGCCTGGAAGCAGCAGGTCGCCGAAGCCGAGGACGCCCTGGACATCCTCAGCAGTTCCGAGTCCACCGACAACGACGACGACATGTTCGACGCGGAGATCCTCTCCGCGCACGACGTCATCGACGCCGAGACCCTGGCGCGGCGCCAGCAGGTCCAGGACCACCGCACCACCGCCGAGCGCGCTCGTGCCGACCACACGTGGGCCTTCGGTCACGTCGTCGTCGACGAGGCCCAGGAGCTTAGCGCCATGGAGTGGCGGATGGTCTTCCGCCGCAGCCCCTCGCGCTGGGTCACCCTGGTCGGCGACACCGCCCAGACCAGCGCCCCGGCCGGCGTCGACGCCTGGGCGGACACGCTCGAGCCCTTCGTCGGCGGCCGCTTCCGCCACCACCGCCTGACCGTCAACTACCGCACGCCGGAGCCCATCGCCGAGGTCGCCAACCGGCTGCTTACACTCATCGACCCGCACGCCGAGCCCGCCACCGCCATCCGCCCCGGCGAGCCGGTGGCCTACCACTGCCTGCCGGAGGAGGAAGCAGACCGGCCGGCAGCCGGCATCGGCAGCACGGCGGACGGACGCCTGCGCGCGGTGATTGATGCCAGCAACGTCGAGGAGATCAAGGGCCTGGAGTTCGACCACGTGGTCATCGTCGACCCGCAGGCTATCGTCGCGGCCTCCCCGCAGGGGCTGCAGAACCTCTACGTGGCGCTGACACGGGCCACCCAGACGCTTACGGTCTACGGCGAGCTGCCCGCTTAGGATAGATTGGTCATTATGGCTTTATCTGATTTTGCCCGCCTTTGCGAGCGCCATATCAACCGCTGGAGCGTGAAGCGATCCGACGCTCGGGGCTGGGTCCCCACGGTGACCGGCTACCTGGGCTACGGCAGCCCGGACCGAGTCCGCGTGCTGGGCCGCGTTCTGATGGAAAACCCCGAGAAACCGGCCCGCAACTGGGCCGAGCGCGGCTACCGCCAATTTTTCACCATCCAGGTCGCGGGCATCGATATCACGGTCACCGCCGGGGATCAGACCGTGCACGCCTCCACCAACGACAACGGCTATATCGACGTGCTCGTCAAGGACCACGGCTTGCCTCCCGGGTGGCACGAGGTAACCATTGCCGCCGAGGGCGCCGAGCCGGTGACCGCGGAAGTCCTCATCGTCGACGAGAAGACCCGCGTCGGCATCATCAGCGACGTCGACGACACGATCATGGTCACCTGGCTGCCGCGCGCCCTACTGGCAACCTGGAATTCCTGGTTCAAGCGCACCAACCGCCGCCAGCCCGTGCCGGGCATGGGCGCGTTCTACTCGGAGCTTATCGATGCCCACCCGAACGCACCCGTCTTCTACCTCTCGACCGGGGCGTGGAACACCTTCGACACCCTGATGAATTTCGTCCGCGCGCACCGCCTGCCGCGCGGCCCGATGCTGCTGACCGACTGGGGTCCCACCCCCACCGGGCTCTTCCGCAACGGCGTGGAACACAAGAAGGTCCAGCTCCGAAATTTGATTATCGACTTCCCCCACATCCAGTGGGTCTTGGTCGGCGACGACGGCCAGCACGATCCGCTGACCTACCGTGACATAGTCAACGAGCACCCCGAGCGCATCGCCGGCGTGGCCATCCGCAACCTGTCGCCGCAGGAGCACGTGCTCTCGCACGGAACCGCCGCCCCGCTCGCCGAGGCCGGCGACAGCGCGCGCAGCGACGTCCCGCTCATCCAGGGCGACAACGGCCACAGCCTCCTGGCGGTCTACCGCCGCAACCCCTTCGAGCGCGTCGAAAAGCACCGCACTCACTAGGCCCTCCTCCGGCGCCCGTGGCCCGGGCACGCGAAAGGCCCTCCCCGACCGCATCGCAAGGGACGCAGCGGGGAGGGCCTTTTAATCTCCGGCGGCTAGCCGCAGCTTAGGCGACGGTGTGAACGATCATGACGTCGCAGTCGGACTGACGGGCAACGTCGGCCGGGACGGAGCCCAGCAGGCGGCCGGTCAGGGAGTTGATGCCACGGTTACCGACGATGAGCAGGTCAGCCTTGTTGTCGTTGACAATCGACATCAGGGCCTGGACCGGGGTGCCCGGGCGGACGGCGGTCTTGACGTCCTTGACGCCGAACTTCTCAGCGTGCTCGCGGCCGGCCACGAGGTTAGCCTCGGCCTTGTCATCACCCAGGATGGTCACAGACTCCTGACGCAGAGTCTTGGAGGCCTCTTCCTTGTTCTCGTAGTAGGCGCAACCGATGATGAGGGTTGCGTCGAACGCAGCGGCAATCTTGGCCGCCCGCTCCACTGCCAGCAGGGAGGAGTTGGAGCCGTCGGTGCCGACAACAATGGTGTTGTAATCGCTCATGGTGACCTTTCTGTGGACTCTTAGTCCGCAAAATATTCTTCTGGTATTTACCCTATTCTAGCGTAACAACCAGCCGGCGGGGCTTTGGTGCAGCGAGCTAGTCAGTGGTATCTGCCACAAGCACATCGACGTGTGCCCGGCGGGTCAGATCCTTCGCCACGGAGCCGAAGACGCGGCCGCGCATGGAGTTGAAGCCCTTGTTGCCCACGACGAAGAGATCGACGTCGAAGTCCTCGCCGGCCGCCAGCAGCGCCTTGACCGGATCGCCGGAGCGGCCCACGATCTCGACGTTGTCGGCCTTTTCCTCCTCCGCGACCTTCAGCGCGGTAGCCAGGAAGTCCTTCGCCATGTCCTCGCTGATGACCGGCACGCCGGTGTTGTCCGAGCCGGTGGCCCCCAGCATGGAGCTGGAGTGGTTGAAGAACGCGGAGACGATGATGAGGCGGGCCTCGTAGACGCGCGCCAAGGAGGCGGCGGTGCGCACGGCGCGCAGGGAGGTAGCCGAGCCGTCGGTGCCGACGACGATGTTCGAATAGGTAAGCATGTTCTTTCTTTCTTGCAGATTCAGCTTGCTTCCGCCCTAGTATAGCCTCTAAATGCCCGCCTCTTTGAGGCCTCGCGCTTCCTTTTTCAGGTCCGCAATCTCGTCGCGCAGACGTCCTGCAAGCTCGAACTTGAGCTCGCGGGCGGCCTCCCCCATTTGGGCGGTCAGATCGTCGATGAGCTTCTCGACTTCCTCGACCGCCATCGAGGACACGTCCGGCTTGTCCACCATCGCCGCCGGGTCACTGGCCGCGGCCGATTCCCCGTCGCCGTCGCCGTCGTTGTCGTAGACCTGGTCCAGGATGTCGGCGATCTTCTTGCGCAGCGGCTGCGGATCGATGCCGTGCTCGGTGTTGTAGGCGATCTGCTTCTCGCGGCGGCGCTCGGTCTCCTCGATGGCGTTGTTCATCGACTCGGTCACCTTGTCCGCGTACATGATGACCTCGCCGGAGACGTTACGGGCCGCGCGGCCGATGGTCTGGATGAGCGACGTCGTCGAGCGCAGGAAGCCTTCCTTGTCCGCGTCCAGGATGGCCACCAGGGAAACCTCCGGCAGGTCGAGGCCCTCGCGCAGGAGGTTGATGCCCACCAGCACGTCGAACTCGCCCAGCCGCAGCTGCCGCAGCAGCTCCACGCGCTGCAGGGTGTCGATGTCCGAGTGCAGGTAGCGCACCTTGATCCCGTGCTCGAGCAGGTAGTCCGTGAGATCCTCGGCCATGCGCTTGGTCAGCGTGGTCACGAGCACGCGCTCCTGCTTGTCGACGCGGGTGCGCACCTCATCGATAAGATCGTCGATCTGGCCCTTCGTGGGCTTGACCGTGACCTTCGGGTCCACCAGCCCGGTCGGGCGGATGACCTGCTCGACGAACTCGCCACCCGCGGCGGTCATTTCGTAATCGCCCGGGGTCGCCGACATGTAGACCGTCTGCCCCACGCGCTGCTCGAACTCGTCGAAGGTCAGCGGGCGGTTGTCCACCGCCGAGGGCAGGCGGAAGCCGAACTCGACCAGGTTGCGCTTGCGGGCCATGTCGCCCTCGAACATGCCGCCGATCTGCGGCACGGTCACGTGGGACTCGTCGATGATCGTCAGGAAGTCTTCGGGGAAGTAGTCCAGCAGCGTCGCCGGCGCGGAGCCGGCCTCGCGGCCGTCGATGTGCCGCGAGTAGTTCTCGATGCCCGAGCAGAAACCGACCTGCTCGATCATCTCCAGGTCGTATTCGGTGCGCATGCGCAGGCGCTGGGCCTCCAGCAGCTTGCCGCGGTTTTCCAAGTCCGCCAGGCGCTCGGCCAGCTCCTCTTTGATGTCCGCGACGGCCTTTTCCATGCGCTCCGGGCCGGCCACGTAGTGGGTGGCCGGGAAGATCCGCAGCTCGTCGACCTGCTCGAGCACGTCCCCGGTGACCGGGTGGATGTAGTAGAGCGAGTCCACGTCGTCGCCAAAGAACTCGATACGCACCGCCCGCTCCTCGTAGGCGGGGATGATGTCGACGGTATCGCCGTTGACGCGGAAGGTGCCGCGGGTAAAGCCGACGTCGTTGCGCTCGTACTGGATGTCGACCAGCAGGCGCAGGAAACGGTCGCGCTCGACCTCGTCGTCCACGGCGAGCACCACCGAGCGGTCCAGGTAGGACTGCGGCGTGCCCAGGCCGTAAATGCAGGACACGGAGCTGACCACCACGACGTCGCGCCGCGAGAGCAGCGCCGAGGTCGCCGAGTGGCGCAGGCGTTCGACGTCCTCGTTGATCGAGGAGTCCTTCTCGATGTAGGTATCCGTCTGCGCGATATACGCTTCCGGCTGGTAGTAGTCGTAATAAGAGACGAAGTATTCGACCGCGTTGTGCGGCAGAAGCTGGCGCAGCTCGTTGGCCAGCTGCGCGGCCAGGGTCTTGTTCGGCGCCATCACCAGCGTCGGGCGCTGCTGCTGTTCGATGAGCCACGCCGCCGTGGCCGATTTACCGGTACCGGTCGCGCCCATGAGCACCACGTCGGCTTCGCCGCGATCCAGCCGCTTATCCAGCTCCGCGATGGCCGCGGGCTGGTCGCCGGCGGGCTCGTATTCGGACTCGACCTTGAACTCGCCGGGGGTGCGCTCCACCTCGCCCACGGGGCGGTGTTCGGACTCGGACAGGATGGGGTGTTCCGCTGCAAAGGCCATGCCGGCCAGTCTACCCGCCCGCCCGCGGGGTCCCTAGGCGAAAACGCGCTCCCGGATGGCCTCTACCCGCTCACGCAGGTCCTCGAGGCTGCCGTTGTTGTCGATGACGATATCGGCCGCCGCGCGGCGCTTATCGTCGCGGATTTGGGCCTTGATGCGGGCACGGGCATCGTCAGCCGTCAGGCCGCGGCCGACCAGCCGGTTAACCCGCTCCTCCGGCTCCACGTCCACGACGAGTACCAGGTCCATGTCCTTGTCCAGGCCCTTGTCGACTAACAGCGGCATGTCGTAGACGACGACCTCGTCGCCGCGCTCGCGGGCCTTGCGGAAGGCCTTGCGGGTCTGCTCCCCGATGCGCGGGTGGGTGATCCGGTTGAGCTTATCGGTTGCCTCCCGGCTGGCGAAAGCCCGCTCGGCGAGCTTGCCCCGGTCCAGGCTCCCATCCGGGTTGAGGATATCGCTGCCGAAGGCGTAGGCGGCGTCCTGGAGGGCCGGGCGGCCCGGCTCCATGATGTCGCGGGCGATCTGGTCGGCGTCCACCACCGTAGCGCCGGCTTCCTCCAGCATCTTCGCCACGGTCGACTTACCGCTGCCGATGCCTCCTGTCAGCCCCACCAGCCGCATTAAGCGTCCTCCTTCTTATCGTCTTGCTTGTCTCGCGGCACCACCTCGATGACCGGAGTGGTGGTATCGACTGTACCCAGCGTCGGGTTGACGTGCGCGAATTTCTTCGTGTTGGTCACCACCACCGGCGTAATCAGGTTGTAGCCGCGGGAGCTGATGAACTCCGGGTCGAAGCTGATGAGCTTGTCGCCGGCGGCCACCCGCTGCTTCTTGTCCACGTGGACGGTAAAGCCCTCCCCGCCCAGCTCGACGGTGTCCAGGCCGACGTGGACGAGCAGCTGCACGCCGCTATCCAAGCTCAGCCCCACCGCGTGGCCGGACTTCTGGACGGTGAGCACCTTGCCGTCCGCTGGGGCGTAGACCGTGGTGCCGGTCGGCAGGATGGCCACGCCCTCGCCCAGCTTCGCGCCGGCGAAGATCGGATCGGGGACCTCGCTGAGATCCACGGCCTCGCCGGCCAGGGGCGCATCGATAGCCACGGCGCCCTCCTGGGCCGGGGCGGCGACGGCGACGGCGGCCGGGGCGGCTGCCGCGTTGGACGTAGCCGGCTGCGGGGCGGGAGTCTCCTTGCCCTCGGCGGCGCGGCGCTGGGCGATGCGCTCCAAATCCGCAGCCTTTTCCTCCGGGGTGCGGTAGCCGAAGAAGACCGTCAACAGGAACGAGGTCATGAACGCGACCAAAAGGCCCAGCGCGTAGCCGGCGGCCGGCTCCATCGCGAAGACGGTCAGGGCCGAGGTGAAGACGAAGGCGTTGGCCTTGACGTTGAACAGGCCCATCACCGCGCCGCCGATAGCACAGCCCGGCAGCAGTCGGTAGTAGCTGCGACGGAAGCGCAGCAGGATGCCGTAGAGCGACGGCTCCGAGACGCCGCCGAGCAGGCCGGCGGCCAGACCGCCGATGGAGACCTGGCGCATCTGGTCGTTGTGCTCGCGGAAGGAGATAACCATGACGCCGGCGACGACGCCGAAGCAGGCGAAGTTCCAGGCGCCCATGGGGCCTTGGATGAAGTCGTAGCCATAGGTCGCGATGTTCTGGACCATGATGATGTTCAGCGGCCAGTGCAGGCCCAGCGGTACCAGGAACGGGTACAGCAGCGGCACGACAATAGCCAGGATGAACGGCGAGAACTCGTTGATGCTGTGCAGCAGCCAGGAGATCCCGTTACCCACACCGACGCCGAAGGGACCGAGCAGGAACGCCGTGGCCGGGATCATGATGAGCAGGGAGAAGAACGGCACGAAGACCATGTGCACCGCCGACGGGATGATCTTCTTCAGGCCCTTTTCCAGCCAGTACAGGCCGATGGCCGCCAGGATCGGCGGGAAGACCTGCGAGCCGTAGGAGTTGATGACCAGCGGCAGGCCGAAGACGTCGACGACGTCGCCCTGCTCGCCCATCGCGAGGAACTCCGGGGTCAGCAGGGCCGCCGGGATGGCCGCGGAGACCCACATATTCGCGCCGAGCTTATTCGCCGCGGTGGCCGCGACCATAATCGGCAGGAAGTAGAAGACGCTGCGCCACATGGCGTGGCCCAGCTGGTAGGCCGGCGGCTGCTCCTCCATCGGCGCGCGGAAGTCCTGCCAGCCGATGGTATCGGCCAGGATGAGCAGCATGATGATGAGCGACGCGCCCAAAAGCGCCCACAGGATTGGGCGGAAGGTATCCGAGAGGAACTCGAAGCAGTAGTCGACCCAGGAGTACTTCCCGCGCACGCCGTCGTATTGCTTCTTTTGGCCGCTGGCCTTGTCCCCGGCCGAGGCCGAGACGCCCGGCTGCTTGATAATCGCGTTGTAGTACTCCGCTACCCCGCCGCCCATGACGACCTGGAAACCGTGGTCGCCCTGTGGGACGGTGCCGAGCACCGCCTGGTCTTCGTCCAGCTTGGCGTTGTCGACCAGCGAGGTGTCTGCCAGCTGGAAGCGCAGACGCGTCGCACAGTGGGTCAAGGACGTAATGTTGTCGGCGCCACCGAGGTTGTCCACGATGTGCCGCGCCGTGTCTTGTGTAGACGCCACGACGAAAGCCCCTTCCTAATGAACCGGACCACCGCCGCGGCAGTGGTTATTACCAGGCCAGTATAAAGGGGTGCACAGTCCGAAACCTAATAGTTCCGCCGTCCTATGACATATCCCACTTTTCGGGGCGCCTTGCCGGCTTCGCGCAGCGTGGCAAGGATAGAACAGTTGGGCTTAAGGGGATCGAAAAAGCCCCCGGCCCGCGGGTGCGGACTGGGGGCTCTAGCGGCTAACTAGCGCGGTTTACTTACCGGCCAGCTTGTCGCGCAGCTTAGCGAGCTGCTCGTCGGAAGCCAGGGAGCCAGCCTCTTCTTCCGGAGCCTCAGATGCCGGAGCTGCATCTGCGGACTCGGAGGAGTAGTTGGAGGACTCGCCGGCCTCGGCTGCCTCGGCGGCAGCGGCACGGTGACGCTCGATCTGAGCGGAGTGCAGCTGGAAGCGGCGCTCGGACTCGGCGTAGCGGGCCTCCCAGGCCTGACGCTGCTCGTCGAAGCCTTCCTTCCACTCGTTGGTCTCCGGGTCGAAGCCCTCGGGGAAGACGTAGTTGCCCTGCTCGTCGTAGGAGTCGGCCATGCCGTACTTGGACGGATCGAACTCGTCGGTATAGTCCTCGTCAGCCTGCTTGACCGACAGGGAGATGCGGCGACGCTCGAGGTCGATGTCGATGACCTTGACCATAACCTCTTCGCCGACGGTGACAACCTGGTCCGGGACATCCACGTGGCGCTGAGCCAGCTCGGAGATGTGAACCAGGCCCTCGATGCCCTCCTCGACGCGGACGAAGGCGCCGAACGGAACCAGCTTGGTGACCTTGCCCGGGACGATCTGGCCCACAGCGTGGGTGCGGGCGAAGACGCGCCACGGATCTTCCTGGGTTGCCTTCAGGGACAGGGACACGCGCTCGCGGTCCAGGTCGACGTCGAGCACCTCGACGGTGACCTCGTCGCCCACGGTGACAACCTCGGACGGGTGGTCGATGTGCTTCCAGGACAGCTCAGAGACGTGAACCAGGCCGTCGACACCGCCGAGATCGACGAAGGCGCCGAAGTTGACGATGGAGGACACAACGCCCTTGCGGACCTGGCCCTTCTGCAGCTGGTGCAGGAACTCGGAGCGGACCGCGGACTGGGTCTGCTCGAGGTATGCACGGCGGGACAGGACAACGTTGTTGCGCTGCTTGTCCAGCTCGATGATCTGGGCTTCCAGCTCCTGGCCGATGTACGGCTCCAGGTCGCGAACGCGGCGCATCTCGACCAGGGAAGCCGGCAGGAAGCCGCGCAGCCCGATGTCGAGGATGAGGCCGCCCTTGACGACCTCGATGACGGTACCGGTGACAGGCTCTTCCTTGGCCTGCAGCTCCTCGATGGCGCCCCAAGCACGCTCGTACTGAGCGCGCTTCTTGGACAGGATCAGGCGGCCTTCCTTGTCCTCTTTGGTGAGGACCAGAGCGTCGATCTCGTCGCCGACCTCGACGACCTCATCCGGGTCGACGTCGTGCTTGATGGACAGCTCGCGGGAAGGGATAACGCCCTCGGTCTTGTACCCGATGTCGAGCAGCACCTCGTCGTGGTCAACCTTGACGACGGTACCGGCAACGATGTCACCATCGTTGAAGTACTTGATGGTCGCGTCAACGGCTGCGAGGAAGTCCTCAGCGGTTCCGATGTCGTTGATCGCAACCTGAGGGGTGTTAGAAGATGGCATGCGTAAAAATGCTCCGAAATAACGTAGGAAATCGAATTTGGACAATCGCACGTCTCTTGCGCCACCGCATTAATGCTGCTGAGAGTATTGATGAAGGGAGGGACGCAATCCCGCCCCAAGCGCCATTCGACTTTCCTACCAGAGCCGAACGACCGCTTGAGAGCATAGACGCACCTGCTACACACTACATCCGTGCAGCTACTTGCGCAAATACCGGCGGTTTTCTTCTAAGGTGGAAGGCTATGTGGACGGAAAGAATTGCCGTATTGCTCCGCCGGGCCGTCGCCTGGTGGGTTGACGCCTTCGCGGTCGCCGCGGTTCTAGTGCTGCTCCGGGGCCTTATCAACCTCATGTTTTCGGAGCCGCTGACCGGGCAGGCCGCCGAGGTCTACAACGTCGTGGGCCTGGCCCTCGGCTTCTTCGCCTACCGCGTGGTGGTCGAGGGACGCTACCGCACCAGCCTCGGCAAATGGTCGTTGGGCCTGCAGGTCTACGAGGGCGCACGCGGATATACCGGCGCCGCGATCCGCAACAGCTGGGTGCTGCTGACCATGCTGGCCGCCGTCGGGCCGGCCATCCTCGACGAGATCGTCATCGGCCTGGTCGCGCTCAGCGTCCTGCTGCTGGGCCGCCACCCGGGCGACTTCGCCGCCCACGCCCGTGTGGACCGGCGCCTCGATCCCTTCGACCCCATGGAAGAGGTCTAGGGAAAGGCCAGGCTCCGCGCTAGTGCGCCGCGGCGTCCCAGTTGGCGCCGGCGCCGGCGGAGACCTCCAGCGGCACGCGCAGCTCAATGGCGGAATCCATCTCCTTTTCCAGGATGGCGCGGACCTCGTCCAGCTCGCCGGGGGCGATTTCGACGACCAATTCGTCGTGGACCTGCAGCAGGACGCGGGACTTCTTTTCCTTGAGCGCGGCATCGACGCGGATCATCGCGACCTTGATGATGTCGGCCGCCGTGCCCTGGATGGGGGCGTTGAGGGCGGCGCGCTCGGCGTTTTCGCGGGCCAGCCGGTTGTCGCTGGCCAGCTCAGGCAGGTAGCGCCGGCGCCCAAAGATGGTCGAGGTGTAGCCGTCCTTGCGGGCGGTGTCGACGACCTCGTCCAGGTAAGTCTTGACCCCGCCGAAGCGCTCGAAGTAGCTTTCCATAATCTCCTTGGCCTCCTTCGGGCTAATGCCCAGCTGCTGGGACAGCCCGAAGGCGGATAGGCCGTAGACCAGGCCGTAAGACATGGCCTTGACGCGGCGGCGCAGCTCGGAGGTGACCTGGTTGACGGGGACGTCGAAAACCTTGGAGCCGACGTAGTTGTGCAGGTCCTCGCCCGCCTGGTAGGCCTCGATGAGCCCCGGGTCCTGGGACAGGTGGGCCATCACGCGCATCTCAATCTGGGAGTAGTCCGCGGTCAGCAGGGTCTCGAAGCCCTCGCCCACCACGAAGCCGGAGCGAATCTTACGCCCCGCCGGCGTGCGCACCGGGATGTTCTGGAGGTTGGGATCCGCCGAGGACAACCGGCCCGTCGACGCCACCGTCTGGTTGAAGGTGGTGTGGATGCGCCCGTCCGGCTGGACCGTCTTGATGAGACCTTCCAGCGTGGACTTGAGCTTCTGGTACTCGCGGTGGGCCAGCAGGTGATCCAGGAAGGGGTGCGGGTGGTTAACCGCCAGGGCCTCAATCTCCTTGGCCGCGGTCGAATAGCCGGTCTTGGTCTTCTTCGTCTTCGGCAGGTCGAAGGTATCGAAGAGCACCGCCTGCAGCTGCTTCGGCGAGTTCAGGTTCAGCGAGGGGTCGCCGGCCAGCTCGCGGGCGGCGTCCTCCTGCTCCTTGACCTGGGCGACGAAGGATTCCAGCTGGGAATCCAGCGTGTCGATATCGACGGCGATGCCGGTGGCCTCCATCCGCGCCAGGATGGAAATCAGCGGCAGCTCCAGGTCCGTGTACAGCTGGAAGGAATCGATATCGTGCAGCTGCCGGGTCAGCTCCGCGGCCAGCTCCATAATCGCCGCGGCCGAATCCACCAGGGAGGTCTCGTCCAGCAGGCTCAGCTGGCCGCTGGTCGCCCCGAGGGTCTTGTGCAGGTGGCGCTGGTAGACGTCCGGCAGCTCGTAGGTGCGCTGGCCCGGGCGCAGCAGGTAGGCCGCCACCGCGGTGTCGTGGGCGATGCCCGCCAGCTCGATGCCGCGGCCCAACAGCATGTGGTAGGCCGCCTTGGCCTCGTGCAGGTACTTGGCGCAGTCGGCATCGGCCAGCCATTCGGCCAGCGCCTTGTCGTCGTCGGCGTCGAGTTCGGCCAGCTCGACCTGCAGGCCGTGGTAGTCGGTGTCGACGAAGGCCATGGCGGCGGCATCGCCCTGCCCGGGACGCCCGTCACCCTGCACGAAGACGGCCACGTGCTCGCGGCCGGGCAGCCAGTCCGCCAGCTTCTCGCTCACGATGCTCACTTCCGGCACCTGCACGTCCTCGTCCTGCGCGGTGGCCTCACCGCCGTCATTCGGGATGGCCTTGAGCACCCGGTCGCGCAGGTTGGTGCCGAATTCGAGGTTGTCGAAGTGATCGGCGACCTCGCTGACCACCGCGCCCTTAAAGTCCAGATCGGCCGAGCTGACCTCCAGGTCCATGTCCGTAATCATCTGGGTCAGCTCGCGGTTGAGCTGGACCTGTTCGACGCGGTCCCTAAAGTTCTGGCCGGCCACGCCCTTAATATCGTCGGCGTGGGCGACCAGCTCGTCAAGGCTGCCGTACTGGGTGATCCACTTGGTCGCCGTCTTCTCCCCGACCTTCGGGATGCCGGGCAAGTTATCGGAGGGATCGCCGCGCAGCGCCGCGAAGTCCGGGTACTGCCGCGGGGTCAGGCCGTATTTTTCTTCCACCGCCTCCGGGGTGAACCGGTGCAGGTTGCTCACCCCGCGCATGGGATAGAGCACCGTCGTCGACTCGTTAACCAGCTGCAGGTAGTCGCGGTCGCCAGTAACAATATAGGTATCAAAATCCTCCGCGGCCGTGGCCTCGGTGGCCAGGGTGGCCAGGATGTCGTCGGCCTCGAAGTTCTCCCGCGACAGCGTCGTAATGCCCAAGGTGTTAAGCACCTCGCGGATGATGTCCACTTGACCCTTGAATTCCTCAGGCGCGGCCTCGCGTTGGGCCTTATACTCCGGGAACTTCTCCGTCCGGAAGGTCTTGCGCCCCACGTCGAAGGCCACGGCCATCTTGTCGGGGCGTTCCTCGCTCACGATGCTCGACAGCATCGACAAGAACCCATAGACCGCGTTGGTGTGCTGGCCGCCCGAGGTGGAGAAATTCTCCGCCGGCAACGCATAGAAAGCGCGGAAGGCCATAGAGTGTCCGTCGATGAGCAAAAGGCGTTGTTTGGAATCAGTCACGGCTCCCCAGTCTAGGCAATAGCCGCACTACTGCGTAGGCCGGAGGGCGATTTCTCTTCGCCGCTTTCCATGCGCTAGTATTTCCCCAGTGCGGAACAACCCGCGCGCCCCTGTAGCCCAATTGGCAGAGGCAACGGATTCAAAACCCGTCCAGTGTGAGTTCGAGTCTCACCAGGGGCACCACTTTAAATCCCCGTTATCACCCCAGTGGGAGCGGGGTTTCGCGCGTTCCGGCGCGGTAATTTCTTAAATGCGAGCGAATATTATACATTTGAGGGGTAACTATTCATTCGCAAGTTTTCCCAAAGGACCACACGACTATGGTTGTGCCTGCAACAGGCAAAGTCACCGCCGCGCGCCGCGCCCGCCGGGCCACGGTTGCCGCAGTGACGATAGCCACGCTGGGCTTGAGCGGCTGCGTGACCAACGTGGAAAAATCCACGCCCGACGGGTGGCAACCCATCCGCGCGGACAAGGTCGACGAGATCGCCGCAATGTACGACGACGATGACGGCGTGCTCAGCATCGGCGTCAACCCGCCTTTCGCCCCCTTCCAGCTCAAGGACGCCGACGGCCAGATCGTCGGCTTGGAGATGGACCTCGCCCAGGCCGTCGCTGACGTGCTCGGGCTCGACTTCCGCATTGAGGAGCAGGACTTCGCGATGATCCTGCCGGCCGTGCAGTCCGGCCAGATCGATATGGGCGTTTCCGGCTTCACCGATACCCCGGACCGCCGCGAGAACTTCGACTTCGTCGACACCCTTTACGCCGGTATCCAGTGGACCAAGCGCACGGATTCTTCCAAAGAGATCGACCCGGACAACCCCTGCGGCTTGACCGTGGCCGTCCAGCGCACCACCGTCTCCGACACCGACGACGTCCGCCCCAAGGCGGAGGCCTGCGACGGCGACATGCAGGTCCTGGCGTACGACACCGCCGACAACGCCGCACTGGCCGTGCTCATGGGGCGGGCCGATGCCCTCTCGGCCGACTCCCCCGCCGCCGGCTGGGCGGTCAACCGCTCCGACGGCCGCCTGGAGCTCGTCGGAGGCATCTCGCAGGCTGCCCCTTACGGGATGGCCGTTCCCAAGGGCTCAGAACTGGGCCCGGCTGCCGCGGCCGCGCTGCAGCACCTCATCGACAACGGGCAATATGCCGAAATCCTCGCGCAATGGGGCGTCGAAGACGGGCTCGTCGACGAGGCTCTCATCAATGAAAGGCCAGTGAAATGACACAGGACACCCCCTCCACTCCCCCGGAAATCCACGCCAAGCCGCTGCGCCACCCGTGGCGCTGGGCTTTCGCCGTCGTACTGCTCGTGCTGGCCGCCTGGTTCGTCATCGCCGCCGCCAACAACGAGGCCTACGGCTGGTCGACCTACTTCAGCTACCTGCTGGATACGCGGATTGCCATCGCCTCGCTGCACACCATCGCGATTACCATCCTGGCGATGATCATCGGCGTCGTCGGCGGCGCCATCCTGGCCATCCTGCGCATGTCCCCCAACCCGGTGCTGCGCGCGGTCTCCTGGGTCTTCCTCTGGATCTTCCGCGGTACCCCGATCTACGTGCAGTTGGTCTTCTGGGGTCTGCTCAGCGCCATCTACCAGTCCATCAACCTGGGCTTTGCGGAAATCTCCCTCGAGGAGCTTTTGTCCAACGCCTTCTTCCTGGCCGTCATCGGCCTGGGGCTCAACGAGGCCGCCTACATGGCCGAAATCGTGCGCTCCGGCATCAACTCCGTGGGCGAGGGCCAGCGGGAGGCATCGAAGGCGCTGGGGCTTAGCTGGTGGCAGACCATGTACCGCACGGTCATGCCGCAGGCGATGCGCATCATCATCCCGCCGACCGGCAACGAGTTCATCTCCCTGCTGAAGACCTCCTCCCTGGTCGTGGCCATCCCGTACACCCACGAGATTTTCGGCCGCGCGACGGACATCTCCGCCGCCCTCTTCGAGCCGATCCCGCTGATGATGGTCGCCGCCACCTGGTACCTAGTCATCACCTCGCTGCTGATGGTCGGCCAGCACTACCTCGAGCGCTACTTCGACCGCGGCGCCACCCGCGAGCTGACCGCCCGCCAGCTGGCCGCGCTCGCCGATGCCGAAGGTGTTATCCCCAACAATGTCAACGTCGTCCAGGAGGCCCCGCGCAATGAACGCTAAAGATACCCGCCAACCCATGGTGCAGGCGCAGCAGATCCACAAGAAGTTCGGCTCCCTGCAGGTTCTGCGCGGCATCGACCTGGAGGTCCAGCACGGCGAGGTCGTCTGCCTGCTGGGGCCGTCGGGCTCCGGTAAGTCGACCTTCCTGCGCTGCATCAACCACCTGGAAACTATCGATGCCGGCCGCCTCTACGTCGACGGTGATCTCATCGGCTACAAGGAGCGCAACGGCGTCCTCTACGAGATCTCCGAGAAGGAAGCCGCCGCCCAGCGCGCCGACATCGGCATGGTCTTCCAGAACTTCAACCTGTTCAGCCACCGGACGGTCCTCGAAAACGTCGTCGAGGCCCCCATCCACGTCAAGAAGGTCGATCCGGAGGCCGCCAAGCAGCGCGCTATGGAGCTGCTCGACCAGGTCGGGTTGGCATCGAAAGCCAACGCCTACCCGGTCCAGCTTTCCGGCGGCCAGCAGCAGCGCGTGGCCATTGCCCGCGCGGTGGCCATGGACCCGAAGCTGATGCTCTTCGACGAGCCCACCTCCGCGCTTGACCCCGAGCTCGTCGGCGAGGTCCTGCGCGTGATGAAGGAGCTGGCCGCCGACGGCATGACGATGCTCGTGGTCACCCACGAAATCGGCTTCGCCCGCGAAGTCGCCGACAAGATCGTCTTCATGGCCGACGGCCGCGTCGTCGAGGCCGGCCCGCCTGCCCAAGTCATCGACAACCCGCAGCAGCCGCGTACGCAGGAGTTCCTGTCTTCCCTGCTCTAAGCGCCGGGGTGGCGCGACCACCGCGGGCTGAATTGCCACTAGTCTGGAAAGAATGAATCATCTTGCCAACGCAATCCGCGGTGGGCTCATCGGCTCCGCCGAGCTGGTCCCCGGCATCTCCGGGGGCACAGTCGCCCTCATCGTGGGTATCTACGAGCGAGCCCTGCACAACGCCGACAAGATCCTCAAAGCCCGCTTCAAGGAAGTCGAGTGGGGCTTCATCATCGCCGTGGCCATCGGTATGCTCGCCGCGGTCTTCGGCCTCTCGTCTGTCATGTCCAGCTTCGTCGAGGGCCACGTCTCCCTGTCGAAGGCCCTGTTTCTGGGCATGGTCGCCGTCTCCATCATCGTGCCGGTGTCCATGATGGACAAGGCCGACCGCTTCAAGGCCCCCTCCCTCATCGCTTTCGCGGTGGCAGCCGTACTCATCTTCTTCATCACCGGCTTTACCTCCGCCCCGCATGAGGACCCGTCGCTGGTGGTTGTTTTCTTCGCCGCCGCCATCGCCGTGTGCGCGCTGGTCCTGCCGGGCGTGTCCGGCTCTCTCATCCTGCTCACGATGGGCCTCTACCAGCCCATCATCGGCGCCGTCAGCGATCGCGAGATGGGCACCATCGCCGTTTTCGCTCTTGGCGCCCTGTGCGGCCTGGCCGCCTTCGTCAAGGTTCTCAACTACCTGCTGGACAATCACCACTCCGTGACCCTGGCCGCGATGGCCGGCTTCATGCTGGGCTCCCTGCGCGCCCTCTGGCCCTGGGGCGAGAGCCAGGACGCCGGGACGCCGGCCATCCTCGGCATGTTCGTCCTCGGCGCGGCGATCGTCTCTGTGTTCATCTACCTCGACCGCCGCAAGGCCAAGTCCTACCAGTAGCTTCGCGCTCCCGATGCCCCTTCCAGTTGCAGGCTGGCAGGGGCTCATTTAGTGTGTGGGGCATGACATCGGGGGATTGTTTTTCTAGGTTCGTGGCTGCCGTAACCCAGCCCGGAATCGACATTGTGGAGGGCGCTTGGCACGCCGATTGGGATGCCGAGCGCGCGGCCGCCGGCTCCGGCCGCGACGAGCTGGAGCGCCTCTTCGACCTGGCCGGCGTGTTTTTCGGCCCGGTCAAGCACGCCGGCCGCCAGCGCCGAGTGCGCGCGAATGCCGCCCGCCACGGGCACTGCCTACCCGTACTCGACGTACTACGTGGGGTGCTGCGGCGGGTCAAAAACAAAAACGATGCCTGGCGCATCATGGAAGAACTCTCCGCCCAGCCGGTTGACGCCAAGCAAATGGCGGCGACCGCCCGGCGCAAAATCCAGGAGGCCCGCCCCGCCCCGGCGCCGCAGCCAGGGGTGATCTTCCGGCGTTCGGCTGAGGGCTTGTGGTCGATGCGCCTTATCGCCGACGCCGGCCTCGTCGCCGATATCAAAGCCCAAGTACGCACCGTCGAGGATGCCCGCGCGGTCTTCACCGGCGGCGGTGACGGCGACGGTACCGGTGATGGTGCCGGTGTGCGCGCGTCGGTGACGACCAACGTGGTCCTCAACCTTCAGGATTTCGGCCACCTCGTCGGCGGCCAGGACGCCGCGGATATCACGGTGCAGCTGACCAACGGCGCAGTGATCAGTGGCGCCGAGCTGGTGACCCGGGCGTTTGAGCAGGTCGGCTACGTCGGGGTCTTCGACCCGGTGGCCGGACCGGTTAACTGTTACCGGGATGCGCGTTTGGCCTCCTGGAAGCAGCGGCGCTTGGCGTTGATGGAGCACCCGGTGTGTGCCTGGCCGGGGTGTTTGGCCGGTGCCGATGAGTGCCAGGTCCATCACCTGCAGTCCTGGGACTCAGGTGGCCCGACGAATGCGGCGAACCTGGCCACGTTGTGTCCGCACCATAATGGTGCCAACGAGGACGGGCCGGGCCCGGCGCAGACTCGGGGCCGGATGGCTAGGGTTGGTGGCCGGGTGGTGTGGATACCACCCGAACGCGTGCCGGCTTAAAACGCCGGCGGCCCCCTGCGGCAAGCGCAGCAAGAACACGCGAAGAGGCGTCCACGGAACAGACCGTGAACGCCCATTCAGCGTGCCTACTCGGCGTATCTAGCTTGCGCGCCTGGGTGCCGTGCCTTAAAGGCTGGTGAGGCCGCGGATTACGGCGCTGGCGGCGCCGACCGAGGCGATAAAGAGTGAGAACTTGTGCGCCGCCCCGCGGGGTACTCGGCGCGCCAGCGCGGTGCCGGTGCTAATGCCCAGCAACATCGCGAGCAGGCCCACCGGCCACAGCCAGCCGCTCACCCCGTCGAAGCCACCGGCGCCCACCAGCAGCTTGGCCGTGACGGAGATAAACCCGCCCACCATAAAGATGGGCTGCAACGTGGCGGTATACATCTGCTGCGGCCAGCGTGCAGCCTGGGCGTAGACGGTGATGACCGGACCCGCGATGCCGGCCAGCGTGTTGGTAAACCCGCCCAGGATGCCGGCGGAGACAGCCGGACCGGTGCCTTGCATCTGCGGCACGAAGCGCTTGCCGAAGGTCACCACGCCCAGCGCAACCAGCAGTGCGCCGCCGACGATCACCAGCAGCGGCGCCGTATCCGTGCGCGCGACCAGCAGCCCGGCCGGGATGGATCCGAGCACCATCACCGCCCCAATCTGCGCGAAGACCTTCCAGTCCACGTCGTGGCGCACGGATATCGTCGTCAGCGCGGCGTTGATACAGGCCAGCACGTTGATGACCAGAATGCCTTCGACCGGCCCCATCAGCAGCATGAGGACGGGCCCGCCGATAAGACCCAGCCCCATGCCGGAGACCCGCTGCATGCAGGAGCCGAAAAGGACGACAGCGAAAACGGCCAGCAGCATCATGCGCGGTACTTGTCCATCACGGCGCAGGCGACGGCCTCGGGGAACATGCCCTGCACGTCCCCGCCGAACTTAGCGACCTGCTTGCACAGGGAAGACGAAATATAGCCGTACTTCTCATCGGTGAGCAAGAACATGGTGTCGATGCCGGTCAGCCGCCGGTTCATCTGCGCCATCGGCAGCTCGTATTCGTAGTCCAGCGAGGAACGCAGGCCCTTGACCAGGCAATCGATGCCGTGCTCGCTGGTGTAGTCAACCAGCAAGCCGCCCCAGCTGTCGACCTTGATGTCGGCGGGCACGCTCTGGCGGATGAGCTCCATGCGCTCGTCGATGCTAAACAACCCCGAGGGCTTGTCCGGGTTGCCGGTCACGAGCACGGTGACCTCGTCGAACAGCTGGTTAGCCCGGGTAAAGATATCGAGGTGTCCCAAGGTCATCGGGTCAAAAGAGCCCGGGCACACGGCCTTCGTCATGGCAGTAGGGGTCCTTCCTGTAGCGGTTCTATCCGGCGCGGTGGTACAGCGCCATGTCCATCCGCGCAATACCAAAGGTACGCTTCTTCAGCTTCTGGCCGGTCGGCTCAAAGCCGGCGGGCCACTCGGTCTGCGGGGAGTCGACGTGGCGCTCGATGACGACGATGGCATCGTCGGCTAGCACCGGCTCGATGGCGGCAACGAGCTCGTCGACGGCATCGAAGGCGTAGGGCGGGTCGGCCAGGACCATGTCGAAGAATCCGCGCGGGGCGCCCGCCAGGTAGGCCGAGGCCTTCTGCTGCCGGATGGTCACCCGCGGGTGCCCGACGACGCCGACGTTGTGTTCCATGGCGCGGCAGGCGACGGCGGCATCGTCGACGAGGACGACCTCCTCGGCGCCGCGGCTGGCGGCCTCTAGTCCTAGGGCGCCGGAGCCGGCGAACAGGTCCAGCACGCGGGAGCCGGCAAAACCCCAGCGGGCATTGAGGGAGGAAAACAGGCCCTCCCGGGCGCGGTCGGCGGTCGGGCGGGTACCCGTGTCCGGCACCACGATGGTGCGTCCCCGGGCTTGTCCAGCAATAATCCGCGTCATGGGCGCTCTCCAATCTCGGCCAGGCGGTCGCCACCGGCCACGGTCGAAAAATCCGGGACCAGCACCCGGCTCACGATGCCCGGCGCCGGGCTCACCACCGGAATCTCCAGCTTGGTAGCCTCCACAGTAGCGACGGGGGCACCGGCGTCCACCGTGTCCCCTTCCGCCACGTGGTAGCGGACGATGCCCGCGAAGGGCGCGCAAATTTCCATGCCCCATACCCTAGCACCGCGGCTGGTTAGTTCTTTTCCAGGTAGCTTAGTTTCTCCGCGTTCATCTCCTGCGTCAGCTCCAGCGCCAGATCCGGGTTGCGCTCGACCAAGGCGAAGGCGTCGGCGTGGCTGCGCTCGATGATGTCGCGGTCGCGCAGAAGGTTGAGCAGCTTGAGGCTGCGCCGGGTGCCGGATTGCTCGGTGCCCAGCACGTCGCCTTCCTGGCGCTGAGCCAGGTCCAGTTCGGCCAGCTCGAAGCCGGAATTCGTGGCCGCGACCGCCTGGACGCGGTTAAAGGCCGGGGTATGCTCCTCGGCGAGCGTGTGCAGCAGGCAGACCGAGGCGTTGCCGCCGCGGCCGACGCGCCCGCGCAGCTGGTGCAGCTGCGAGACGCCGAAGTTCTCCGCGTTGCGGATAAGCATGACGGTGGCGTTCGGCACGTCGACGCCGACCTCCACCACGGTGGTTGCCACGAGCACGTCGATTTCGCCGCGGGCGAAGGCGGCCATCCGCTCGTCCTTGTCCGGCATGCGGCCATGCAGCAGACCGACGCGCAAATCCTTCAGCGGCCCGTGGGCCAGCTGCGCGGCCACGGCTTCGACGCCGCCGTCTCCCTCGATCTGCGGGCAGACGATATAGGCCTGGTGGCCGGCCGCGACCTCCTCGCGGATGCGCTCAAGCGCCCGCGAAACCCAGGACGGCATCCACTCCGGCACCACCGAAGTCTGGATCGGCTTACGCCCGCCCGGCAGCTCGGTCAGCGTCGACACAGCCAGATCGGCGAAGACGGTCATCGCCACCGTGCGCGGGATAGGCGTCGCCGTCATCACCAGCAGGTGCGGGCTAAAGCCCGGGTGCGACTTGGTACGCAGGGCCTCGCGCTGCTCGACGCCGAAGCGGTGCTGCTCGTCGACGACGACCAGCCCCAGGTCGAAGAACTCCACCTTGTCCTGGATGATCGCGTGCGTGCCGATGACGATGTCCGCGTCCCCGGAGACGATATCCAGCAGCGCCTGGCGCTTCTCGGCGGCCTTCATCGAGCCCGTCAAGCAGACTACCTTGACATCCGCGGGGACGGTGGCGGTCACGGACTCGAAGTGCTGTGCGGCCAGCACCTCCGTGGGGGCGAGCAGGGCGGCCTGGAAGCCGGCATCGGCGGCCTGCAGCATTGCCAGCACGGAGACCATGGTCTTGCCGGAGCCGACCTCGCCCTGCAGGAGCCGGGCCATCGGCGCGTCCTGGGTCATGTCGTGGGAGATGTCCGCGGTCACGCGCTTTTGCCCGTTGGTCAGCTCGAAGGGCAGGTTATCTAAAAGCTCGGCGCGGAAGCCGTCGTCGAGCGGCGGCAGAGGCTTGGCCCGGTGCGTTTGCGCGTCGCGGTGGCGCAGCGCCATCACCAGCCCGATGCCCAGCGCCTCGTTGTACTTAAGCCGCTGGATGGCGCGCTGCGGGCCGGCCGGGCCCGGCTGGTGGACCTGGCGCAGCGCGGTGTCGAAGCTGACCATCTGCCGCTGATCCAGCGGCTCGGGCACGGGAGGCAGCGTGTCAAGGACGCGCTTGACCGCCATCATGATGAGCCAGGAAGGCGCCTTCTCCGAAGCCGGGTAGACCGGGATCCACTCCCACTGGCTCAGAACCTCCTCGAGCTCGCCGGCGCTGGCCAGCCCCCGCAGGGCGCCGGAGCCGGCCACCGTGCCGTCGTGGCTATCGAGCATCACGAAGTCCGGGTGCTGCAGCTGCGGAGTCCCGCGGAAAAACTGCAGCTTACCGGAAAACATCGCCCGGCGCCCGCGCTGCAGAAACTTGCGCTGGAACGTCGGGTTGAAAAAGCTCACGACCAGGCCATTGTCCAGGAAGACGCGCAGCACCCCGCGGCGGCTGGTGGGCCGGAAATCGGTGCGGGTGATAACGCCCGAGAGGGTGACGTGGTCGCCCTCGTCGGCATCGGCGATGCCCACGTCGTAGCCGTGGCGCATATAGTCGCGCGGGTAGTGCTCCAGCAGCTGCCCGCAGGTGGTGTACCCGAAGGCCGCCTCCAACCGGCGCGCCTGCTTCGGGTCTAGAACCTCCGAGAGCTTTCGTTCATCGCGCCACCCCAGCATGCCCGCTACTCTACCCCAACTTCGGTGGCGATCCCGGGGACCTGGAGGGCCGCGACCTCCGCGCCGAGCCTTGCCCCCAGCTCCGCCGAGTCAATCGGCTGGGCAGACAGGACGGTGACCTGTTCCCCGCCCGCGGCCAACAGCCGGCGGCACGCCGCCTCGACGGCTTCCGGGCTCTCCTCATCTAGGATCTCCACGCGCATGGAGTCGGCGACTTCCTGCATGGCCTGCACCATCGCCGCGGTGTCCGGGTTGCCGGGTTCGTAGACGCTCAGCGCGGCCAGCCCGGCGACGAAGGATCCCGTCGGCACCACCTGGCAGCGGCCGGTCTCGGACTCAGTGCCGTTGGTGAGGAAGATATCGTTGTCCTGCGTCTCGCCCGCGCCCTGACCAGGCGCGACGACATCCACGCCGGCGGCGGCAAAAAGCTGGGCGACCGCGCCGTCGGGGGCGGCCGCGATGACCCGGCGCACCTGCCCGCGCTCCGGCGCGGGCTCGGCGGGGCTCGGCAGGACCTCCAGGCGCAGGTCGCTGACAGCGCCGGCGGCGAAGGCCTCCTCGATGACCGGGCCGGCAACGGTGGTGTGCAGGTGGACGGTGGCGGCATCGTCGGCCGCCGGGGCGACGACCAGGCAGTTGCCCATCGCGTCGAGGCGGGCCTGCAGGGCGTCGAGATCGCCGCGGAAGAAGAACATGACCTCGAGCCAGTCGGCATCCGGGGCCGCCGCGGCCACCGGCGCGGGTTGGGTGTCGGTGGACAGCAGGGACTCGAGCAGGACGACTAGGCCGGCCCCACCCGCGTCGACGACGCCAGCCGCGGCCAGCTCCGGCAGCAGCGAGGGCGTGTTTTGCAAAGCGATGCGCGCGGCTTCCACCGCCGCCTGCGCCACCGGCTGCAGGCGCGGGTCGTCTTCGGCCGCGTCCTCGGCGGCCTCCGCGGCCGCCCGCAGGACCGTGACCACGGTGCCCTCCACCGGCTGCGCGATGGCCCGGCTGACGAGCCGGACCGCGAGCGTCAGGGCATCGGCGAGCACTTGCCCGTCCAGGGGGCCGTCGTGGACGGTCTCCGCCACCCCGCGCAGGACCTGGGAGAGCACGAGCCCGGAGTTACCGCGGGCCCCGCGCACTGATCCGACGGCGAGCGCTTGGGCCACCCCGGCCAGGTCCGCCTCCGGGTGCTGGTCGGCCTCTCGCAGCGCGGCCTCCATGGTGTAGGCCATGTTGGAGCCGGTGTCAGAGTCCGGCACCGGGAAGACGTTCAGGGCGTTGATCTCCGCGCGCCGGCGCGACAGTTCGCCGGTGGCCCGGCCGGCCCACCCGCGCAGACCGGCCGCATCTAAGGACCCTAGAAATGACATGGCCGTTATCTTACAAGCGCCAGTCCACTTCGCGCGCGCCAGCCGCCCGAAGGTACTCGTTCGCCCGAGAAAACGGTCGCGACCCGAAGAAACCGCGGTGCGCCGACAGCGGCGACGGGTGCGGGGCGGCCAGCTTGTGGGCGCGCGGGAGGAACGTCGCGCACTTCTGCGCGTCCCGGCCCCACAGGATGGCCACCAGCTGCTCGCTATCCAGGCTGCGGATGGCGGCCTCCGTGACCGCCTCCCAGCCGTGGCCGCGGTGCGAACCCGCGTTGCCGGGCGCCACGCTCAGCACTCGGTTGAGCAGCATGACCCCCTGGTCGTTCCAGGCCGACAGGTCCCCGTCCGCGGGCGGGGCAATGCCTAAGTCGTCGTGGAGCTCTTTGTAGATATTGACCAGCGACTTCGGCGGCTTGACGCCCGGCTGGGTAGAAAATGCCAGGCCCATCGGATGGCCCGGGGTCGGGTACGGGTCCTGGCCCAGGATGAGGACGCGCACCTGGTCGCGCGGCTGCCAGAAGGCGCGGAAGAGGTTTTCGGCGGCGGGCAGAAACGGCCCGGCGTCCAGCAGGGACTGAATCTGCAGCCAGTGCTCATCGAGGGCCGGGCCCAAGACCTCCTCCCAGGACGGGTGGTAGGTCGGCGTGCACGTGGGGATATCGCTCATGGGTTTAGAAGGCCTCCCAGCCGGCATCGTAGGCGGATTCTTTCCCATCCACCGTAGCCGCCGCGCCCTTGTTAACGCTGCCGATGACCCGGAACCCCGACGGTGCCTCCTTCGCCGTGGTGCCCACCAGGGTGTGGTCCTCGCCGCCGGTAAGCACCCAACGCCACGGATCGACGCCCAGGGCGTTGCCGGCCTCGACCAGCAGCTCGTGCGGGGCGATGGCCGCCGAATCCAAGTCGATGTTGACTCCGGAGCGCGCCGCGATGGTGCCGACGTCGCGGATGAGCGAGTCGGAGATATCCGTCATGGCGGTCGCGCCCGCCGCCCGCGCGATCATGCCCCGGCTGGGCTCTAGCCAGGGGCAGCAATGGGCATCGATAAGCGGGTTGAGGTGGGCCAGCTCGGCGGGCAGATCGCGGCCAAAGCGCTCGAGCAGGGCCAGACCGGCGGCCGACCAGCCGATCTTGCCGTGCGCGACCAGCTGTTGGCCAGGCCGGGCGCGGTCCAGGGTCATCGCGGGCCGGTCCCCGCCCAGGTGCCCAATCGCGGTGACTGTGACAGTGACCTGGGCGCCCTGGGTGAGATCGCCGCCCACCAGCTCGGCGTTGTAGGGCTCGCAGCGCTGGGCGATGCCCTCCGCAATCCCCCGCACGAACGCCACCGGGGTGTCGGCCGGGGCGCTAATAGCCAGCAGCGCGGCAATCGGCCGCGCGCCCATGGACTCGACGTCGGCGAAGTTTTCCAGGATGGCCTTCTGCCCTATCTCGTTAGGCGTCGACCAATCGCGTCGGAAGTGGCGGCCTTCGACCATCATGTCCGTGGCCGCGACCGTGCGAGTGTTGGGGGCGGCCGGAAACATCACCGCCGCGTCGTCGCCGTTCAGCGCGCTGGGCGCGGCCGCGATGATCTCGCCGATGACCTCGTGTTCGCCCACATCGGTCAGAGTCGGGGTTAAGTTCACCGAATACCTTTCGATAAGATTGCAGTTTATGGACTCTCAGGGTAACCAATTTAACCGCACCGCAGTCTACGCGCTGCTGGCTATCTCCTTAATTCTTATCGTGGTGGTCCTGTTCGGGGCCAAGTACTACTTTTCCACGGTGGCGCGGGAGCCGGTGGCGATGTCGCCGGTGCCGTCGCAGGAGGCATCGTCGGCCGAGTGCGCGGCGGTGGTGGACAACCTGCCGGGCAAGTTCTACGGGCACGAGCGCTCCGAGATCGTCGAGCCCGTGCCGGACGGGGTGGCCGCCTGGGCGACCATTTCTTCCGAGGCGACCACGCTGCGCTGTGGCGTCGACTTGCCGCTGCAGTACACGCCTTATTCCGAGACCACCGAGGCCAGCGGCGCTCAGTGGCTGCAGGTCCGCGACATGACGCCGGGGTCGACCCTGACCACGTGGTACACCGTTGACCGCGCCCCGGTCGTGGCGGTGACCACCCACGACGACGGCGAGCCCGAAGGCCTGGAGGAGGCCCTGGGCCAGCTCGAGCACAAGGACCAGAAACCGCACGCGGCTCCCCTGTCCCAGCTCCAGGCCGCAGACGGTGAGACCCGCACCCCCTGCCGCGCCCTCGATGCCGCCCTGCCGGACACGCTGGCCGAGGACTACCGGCGCCTGCGCGAGCTGCCGGAGGGCACCGCTGCAGGCACGGCCGTGTGGACCGCGCCCGGCCGCGAGGCCGTCGTCCTGCGCTGCGGGGTGGAGCCGGCGCCGGGCTATGCGGCCGGCGAGCAGGTCCAACAGGTCAACGACGTGCCCTGGTTCGAGGACACGACCCTGGCGCCGGGTACTACGGCCAGCACCTGGTTCGCGCTGGGCCAGGACACCGACATCGCCGCGCACCTGCCCCAGGACGTCGCCGACAGCGTGCTGGTAGAGCTCGGCGATGCCCTCGCAGCCGCCGACTAGGGCTCCGGCGTCGAGGCGCCTGCCAGCGCGGTTTCGATGAGCGTGTCGAGCAGGGTCTCGTAGTCGACGCCGCTGGCGGCGAGCACCTGCGGGTACATCGAGATCGGGGTAAAGCCCGGCATGGTGTTGATCTCGTTGAGGACCGGGCCTTGGTCGGTGACGAAGAAGTCCACACGGGACAGGCCTTTGCAGTCCAGCGCCTGGAAGGTCTCCAGGGCCAGCTGTTTGAGCTCGTCGATGACTTCTGTCTCGAACGGGGCCGGGATGGTGGCGGAGACGACGTTGTCCAGGTACTTGGTCTCGAAGCCGTAGAAGCCTTCCTCCGAGTCGCCGGTGCCGTTGAGCAGCGCCGGCACCGAGGCCAGCAGCTTTCCGTCCGGGTACTGCAGGACGCCGACCTCGACCTCGGAGCCGACGATCTCCTTTTCCACGATGACCTTCTCGTCGGATTCGCGGGCCAGGCGGATGGCCTCGGGCAGCTGCTCCCAGTCGGTGACCTTGGAGATACCGATCGAGGAACCGCCGCGCGCCGGCTTCACGAAGACCGGCAGGCCCAGCACGGACTTTTCCTCTTCGGTGAGCTCGGAGCGGTCGCGGAGAATGACCTCCGGGGTGACCGGCAGGCCTTCGGCGACCATGAGCTTCTTGGTGAACTCCTTGTCCATGCCGGTGGCCGAGGACAGCACCCCGGTGCCCACGTACGGCACCGAGGACATCTCAAACAGGCCCTGAATGGTCCCGTCCTCGCCGAAAGGCCCGTGCAGGACGGGGAAGATGACGTCCACGTCGGCGTAGACCTCGCCGCGGGTGACGTTGACAAAGCGCCCGCGGGAGCTGGGGGTCAGCGACAGCGAAAGCTCGTCGCCGGCGGTGACCTCGGGCAGGACGCCATCGTTGAGCTGCAGGCCCTCGGTGGTTCCCGGGGTCCACAGGCCCTCGCGGGTAATACCGACGGGCACGACCTCGTATTTGTCGTGCGGGAGGTGGCTCATCACCGCCCCGGCGGAGATACAGGACACGGAGTGTTCAGTGCTGCGGCCACCGTAGACGACCGCCACGCGGATCTTTCGGGAACTCATAGGCAGCTAGCATACCGGTTGCCTACTCCGACTTCTTGGACCGACCCATCAATGCGACGATCATTTCCTCCACCGCGACCCCGCGGTGGCATACCCCGTAGACCGAATGGGTAATGGGCATGTCGATGTTGTGCTGCTGCGCTAGGCGGAAGACCGAGTCCGAGGAAATTACGCCCTCCGCGACCTGGCCGTTGGTAGCAGCCTTGGCTTCCTCCAGGGTCCCGCCCTGGCCCAGGCGGTAGCCGAAGGTGCGGTTACGCGACAGCTCGGAGCTGCAGGTCGCGACCAGGTCGCCCAGGCCGGCCAGCCCCGCGAAGGTCCGCGGATCGGCGCCCAATTCCACGCCCAGGCGGCTGATTTCGGCCAGGCCGCGGGTAATCAAGGAGGCCAGCGTGTTGTTGCCCAGCCCCTTGCCGGAGGCGATGCCGCAGGCCAGGGCGATGACGTTCTTACAGGCGCCGCCGATCTCGCAGCCGATGACGTCGGTGTTGGTGTACGGACGCAGGTAGTTAGTGGCCACGGCAGCCTGGACCAGCTGGCCGCGGGACTCGTCCTCGCAGGCGATGACGGTGGCCGCCGGCTGCTCCAGCGCGATCTCCTTGGCCAGATTGGGGCCCGAGAGCACCGCGATCCGCTCGGCGTCCACGCCGGAAGCCGCAATCACCTGGCTCATCCGCCGCAGCGAGGTCGACTCCACGCCCTTGGAGATGGAGACGACGGTGGCATCGTTAGGCAGGTGCTGCGACCAGGCATCCAGGTTTTCGCCCAACGTCTGGGAGGGCACGGCGAGGACGACGATGTCGGCATCGGCAAGCGCGTTTTCCGGCTCGGTCGTCGGGGCGATGGTGGCGGGCAGCTCGATATCCGGCAGGTAATCAGCGTTGCGGTGGGTCTCCCGGATGGTGGCGGACAGCTCCGGCCGGCGGACCCAGAGCCGGACGCTGTTGCCGGCATCGGCGAAGACCTTGGCCAGCGTGGTGCCCCACGAACCAGCCCCCATCACTGCAACTCGGACCATTAAGCGCTCCTCCTTAGACATCACGAACAATAGTAGTGTAGCCGGGCCCACCGCGGGACTATGATGGACGGCGAGAAATATCCGTTTGAGACCAGTTGCAAGGAGTAGGCGCGCGCCCATGCCCAAGCCCAAGAACATGCACGAAAACGACAAAGACAGCCAGTCCGAGGTCTTCATTTCTGGGCGTCACCAGGAAATTAGCCCCGATCCGGCCAAGGAATTTTCCCGGACCACCCTGGCGGCGGGCGCGGTGCTCTGGCGCGGCAACCCCCACGATCCGGAGGTGGCCGTCATCCACCGCCCGCATTACGACGACTGGTCGCTAGCCAAGGGCAAGGTCGACCCGGGCGAGTCCCTGCCGACTACCGCCGTGCGCGAAGTCGCCGAGGAAACCGGCTACCGCATCAAACTGGGCAAGCTCATCGGCAAGGTCACCTACCCGGTCCAGGGCCGGACCAAGGTGGTCTACTACTGGCTGGGCAAGGTCGAGGACGGCGAGTTCACGCCCAACGACGAGGTCGACCAGATCCACTGGATGACCGTGGACGCGGCCATCAACCTGCTGTCCTACCAGGTGGACGCCGACGTGCTCCGGAAGGCAAAAAAGCGCCTGCGGCTGGCCCCGACCACCCGCGTGCTCTATGTCCGCCACGCCCGCGCCCTACCGCGCAAGGGCTTTAGCGGCGACGACAACCTGCGCCCGCTGGACAAGAAGGGCCTGCGCCAGGCGGAGATGCTCGTGCCGATGCTCGCGCCCTACCAACCGACCGCCATCTATTCCGCGCTGCCGGACCGCTGCCAGCAGACCGCCGCTCCCCTGGCGGCCGAGCTCGGCTTCGACGTCACGGTAGACGAGCGCTTGGGCGACGACGGCTGGTTGCGCGACAAGGAGGCGGCGCGGGAGGCCTTCGATGGCATCGTTGAGCAGGGCGGCACGCCCGTCATCGTCAGCCAGGGCCTGGCCATCCCCGAGATGATCGCCAGCCTGGACCCGGTGTTTTTGAAGTACGACGTCGACGACCTGAAGGTCAAAAAGTCCTCAGTGTGGGTGCTGTCCTTTAACGGCGGCGAGCTGACCGGCGCGGATTACCTGGCCAGCCCGCTGCCCGTGCGCTAACGCCTACCAGCGCGCGGCCGGGCGCTGGGTCAGCGAGCGGTAGGTCAGGACCCAGGCGAAGAAGAGCACCGGCAGCACCACGAGGCTGCCGACAATCGGAATGAGGCTCGCGGCCATCTGCAGCAACACCAGCAGGACGACCAGCAGCAGCGTGGTGCCAATATTCTGGGTGGACAGGCGGTAGGACTCCCACATCGCCGCGCCGATGCCCTTGGACGGGTCCTCGGCCTTAATCACGGGGACCCAGCACAGCAGGAAAGCGATGAAAAGGCCCGGGATGATAAAGAAGAAGCAGCCCAGCCAGACCAGGATCCCGTAGACGGCGACCGTGACCATGGTGCCGACGCGGCCTCCGTCAAAGCGGAACAGCCCGCGGAAGCTCACGCGCTGCCCGTTAGCCTCCTCGACGGCCCCGTGGTAGAAGTTCACGTACATCCACAGGCCCACCAGAAAAACGCAGGCGCCCAGCAGCAGCAAAACGATAAAAGCCGCACCCATGGTGGCCGACCCTGTGCTCGCGGTGCCTTCGGTTTCGAGGATGCCGGTAAGCGCGACGACCAACGCAAACGGGATCATCGGGAGGAACTGCAGCACCAGGTAGACCACCGCCGCGCCGAACCAGGGGCCGAAGTTCTGGAAGTAGCCCTTGAAGCCCTGGCCGACGGCCCCGGGCGCGTCCGGCGGGGTGGGCGCGTAGACCGTGCCGGATTGAAAGCCAGCCTGCGGGCCGGCACCGGCGTAGCCCGGCTGGCCGTAGGGCGTGCCCTGGTTCGGGTTCTGGTTTTGGTAGCCGTAGCCTTGTCCGTAGTTGCGGGATTCGGAGTTGTTCCACTCAGGTGTTGTCATGACACCTGAGCTTATGCGAATTATTAGCGCACCGCTGGCTTAAACGACGGGCGGGTACCCTCGTACGCTGCGATGGCGTCCTCGTCGCGCAGCGTCAGCCCGATGTCATCGAGGCCCTCCATGAGGCGCCAGCGGGTGTAGTCGTCGACGTCAAAGCTGTAGACGTTGCTGCCGACGGTGACGGTGCGGGCCCCCAGGTCGACGCGGACGGCGGTCTCCCCACCCTCCAGCTGCTTCCAGATGAGCTCGATATCTTCTTGGGCCATGATTCCTGCCAGCAGGCCCGCCTTGCCCGCGTTGCCGCGGAAGATGTCGGCGAAGCGGGAGGAAAAGACGGCCTTGAAGCCGTAGTCGTTGAGCGCCCAGACGGCGTGCTCGCGCGACGAGCCGGTCCCGAAGTCGGCGCCGGCGAACAGGACGGAGCCGTCGCGGAAGGTCTCCTGGTTCAGGACGAAGGCGGGGTCTTTGCGCCAGTTGGCGAACAGGGCATCGGCAAAGCCGGTGCGCTTGACCGATTTCAGGTAGACGGCCGGGATGATCTGGTCCGTGTCCACGTTGGAATACGGCAGGGGCACCCCGGTGCCGGTGTGGGTGGTGAATTTCTCCATCGGAATCTTCTCCTTCTAGGGTTTTCGGCTCGGGCGCTATTCGGCGGACGGGGCGGCGGGCAGGTCGGCCGGGGAGGCCAGGTGGCCGGTCACGGCGGTGGCGGCGGCCACCAGCGGCGAAACGAGGTGGGTGCGCCCGCCGGGGCCCTGGCGGCCTTCGAAGTTGCGGTTGGAGGTGGACGCGGAGCGCTCGCCCGGCCGCAGCTGATCGGGGTTCATGCCCAGGCACATCGAGCAGCCCGCGGTGCGCCACTCCGCGCCGAAGTCGGCGAAGACGCGGTCGAGGCCCTCAGCCTCGGCCTGTTGCTTGACGACGGTCGAGGACGGCACGACCAGCATGCGGGTTCCGTCCGCAATGCGGCGGCCGCGCACGACGTCGGCGGCGGCGCGCAGGTCCTCGATGCGCGCGTTGGTGCACGAGCCCAGGAAGACGGTATCGATGGCGAGTTCGCGCAGCGGGGTGCCCGGTGTAAGGTCCATGTAGTCCAGGGCCTTCTCGGCGGCGGCGCGGGAGTTGTCGTCGCCGAAGTCCTCCGGGCTCGGCACATTTGCCCCCAGCGGCAGGCCCTGGCCCGGGTTGGTCCCCCAGGTCACGAACGGGGTCAGTTCAGAGGCGTCGATTTCGACGACGGTGTCGAACTCGGCGCCCTCGTCGGTCGGCAGGGTCTTCCAGTACTCGACGGCCGCGTCCCAGTCCGCGCCCTGCGGGGCAAACTCGCGCCCGCGGACGTACTCGAAGGTGGTCTCGTCGGGGGCGACCAGGCCCGCACGGGCGCCGGCCTCGATCGACATGTTGCAGATGGTCATGCGGGCTTCCATCGACATCGCGCGGATGGCCTCGCCGCGGTATTCGATGATGTGTCCCTGGCCGCCGCCGGTCCCGATCTTGGCGATGATCGCCAGGATGAGGTCCTTCGCGCTGACGCCTTCGGCCAGCTGGCCCTTGACCTCGATGGCCATGGTCTTGAACGGTTTCAGCGACAGCGTCTGGGTGGCCATGACGTGCTCGACCTCGGAAGTCCCGATGCCCATGGCAATGGAGCCGAAAGCGCCGTGGGTCGAGGTGTGCGAGTCGCCGCAGACGATGGTCATGCCCGGCTGGGTAATGCCCAGCTGCGGGCCGACCGTGTGGACGATGCCCTGTTGCTCGTCGCCCATCGAGTGCAGGCGGACGCCGAACTCCTCGCAGTTTTTCCGCAGAGTGGACACCTGGGTGCGCGAGGTCGTGTCGGCGATTTCGTTCAAGCCCCCGATCTTGATGCCCGTGGTGGGCACGTTGTGATCCTCGGTCGCCAGGTGCAGCTCTGGGTGGCGCAGGCTGCGGCCGTTGAGGCGCAGCCCCTCGAAGGCCTGCGGGCTGGTAACTTCGTGGAGGAGCTGGAAGTCAATGTAGATGAGGTCCGGTGCCCCATTCTCACCGCGGGTGACGACGTGGTCGCGCCAGATCTTTTCTGCCAAGGTCAGTTTTTGACTCATACTCTTCCTCCACACTTGAAATCTCAGAATTTGAGACGTAAATTTCAAAGTATGGGAGATTATAGCGCAGTTTCCGGGATCAAGGTACTGGACCGGGCCGTCGCCATCATGATGGCGGCCGCCAACCGGCCCTCGAGCCTCAACGACCTGTGCGAGACCACTGGTTTGCCGCGGGCTACGGCGCATCGTTTGGCAACGGCACTGGAAGCACACCGAATTTTAACCCGCACGGATGAGGGTAAATGGACGGCCGGCCCCGCCCTGCCGGGCAACCGCGACCGGCTACTCACCGCGGCCGGGCCGATCATGGATAAATTGCTCGAGCAAACCGGCGAATCGGTCCAGCTTTACGAGCTGACGGGAGCCACCCGCACCTGCATTGCCACCCGGGAGCCGGAGGCCGGCCTCCACAACGTCGTCCCGGTGGGACGCCAGCTGCCGCTTACCTCGGGGTCGGCGGCGCGCATCATCGCGGCGTTTACCCCCACCAGCGTTAGCGGCGCCTCCTTCAGCGAGGACGATATCGAGGCCGCCCGCCGCGACGGCATCTCCGAGTCCGTCGAGGAGCGCGAGGCCGGACTCTCGTCGGTTTCTGTGCCGGTCCTCGACCCGTCCGGCACGTTTATCGCCGCGCTGTCCGTCTCTGGATCGGCGCAGCGCTTCCGCCCGGACCCCACCGCTAAATTCGGCGAGCCCCTAAAAGACGCTGCCCGGAAGCTGGGCGCGCTGCTGTAGGCTACCGGGCGGGTTCGGCATCGTTAGCCGGGGCGTCCGGCTTGTGGCGCCAGCTGCGCGCGCCGGAGATGACCACCGGCAGGACCGAAACGCCCACGATGACCACGACGATGGCGTCGATGCGGTCAGCAATCCCCGGGATGCCGCCCAGGAGGACGCCCACCATGGTCATGGTGACGATCCAAGCGACCGCGCCGAGGACGTTCCAACCCACGAATTTCTTATACGGCATGGCGGCCGTGCCTGCCGAGACCGGCACGTAGGTGCGCACGATGGGCACGAAGCGACCCAGCACCAACGCCAACGGCCCGTGCTTGCGGAAGAAGGCCTCGGCGCGCTCGAGGTACTCCGTCTTCAGGATCTTCGCATCCGGCTTGAACAGCCGGCGGCCGAAGGTATGCCCCAGCCAGAAGCCCACCTGGTCGCCCAGGAAGGCCGCCACCGTACCGACGAGCAGGATGAGCGGGACGCTCAGGCCCAAATCGTCACGGAGGATGGCGGCGGTGACCAAGAGGGAATCGCCGGGCAGGAACGGGAAGAGAACGCCCGATTCGATGAAGATGACCAGGCCCAGGCCCGCGAGCGCCTAGCCCCCAAAGTTCTGGAGCAAAACGCCCGCGTCCATAAGATCGCTAAGATGCACGGCGCATCCCTTCTGTGGCAGGAATAGATAGAACGTTTTAGTTTTACTCCCCTGCACCCCGCTCGACCAAGGCAGAGACGCCGTTGCGGGCAAGTCCCCAGAACATTCACAGCCAGCTGGCGGCAAAAGAAAAAGCCCAACCCGGGCTGGGTTGGGCTTTTAGGTTGTACCCCGTACGGGATTTGAACCCGTGTTACCGCCGTGAGAGGGCGGCGTCCTAGGCCGCTAGACGAACGGGGCCTAGCTTGTCCACAGCAGCGCACGCTGTGCGTTGCGGACTTGAATTACTCTAAACTATGCGCGAAACATCAACAAATCCGCAGCTAAAGACATAAAAATCCCAGTGCGGTAGTGACAGTTCCTTCTGTCCGGCCGGATGCGAATCGAATCAGTGGTTATTTCGCTTGCAGTCTGTCTGACTGTCAGTGGCCCGAAGGATCCTCGGCTACGCTGCACTGGGATTTCGTTTCTGCGTCGAGATTCATCCTCGTTTAGCTCCTGTACTTCGTGCAATAGTCGCGGTGGGAAGTTATGAATTATGGCAATGCCGCATCTTCACGAGCTACAAATCTTCGTTGCGCTTAAGACGGAAAGAAGCTTTCATCCAATCTCCTTTTCTTTCGGTGAACGTCTTGAGGCCTAGTATACGACCAGCTCAGAGGGGATGGAAGCGACTGGAGGAAAGTCCCGAAAATGGCGGGTGGTCCTACCCCACCGGGCCCGGCAACTTGAGCTTTCCCGGCGGTGGTCTGGGGTAGGTTAATACCACCCTGGAAACGAAGAAAAGGCAGCCAGTAGAAACTGACTGCCTTCATGATTTGTACCCCGTACGGGATTTGAACCCGTGTTACCGCCGTGAGAGGGCGGCGTCCTAGGCCGCTAGACGAACGGGGCATAGAACTGTGACTCCGGATTTTTAACCCTTTATCACTGCTGGCCTACCAGGACTCGAACCTAGAACGACGGTACCAGAAACCGCTGTGTTGCCAATTACACCATAGGCCAATTGTTGCCGTGCTTTTCGACTGGAAGATTATTTAATCTCTCGCAACCGCTCGCTGCAACGGTTAATAACTATAACCACCCTGGCGGCACACTAGCAAATCGCCTGGGTAGAGGCGGTTTTTAGCGCTATTTTAAGTGTGCCTACCGCGGATGAATTACAGCGTGTGGATTTAGGCTTACGCGCTCTCCCACGGGGTCTTGGCAAGGGCGGCCCGCAGACGGTTCAGCGTGGACTCCTTGCCGAGCAGCTCCATGGACTCGAACAGCGGCGGGGACACAGCAGCGCCGGAGACGGCCACGCGGAGAGCGCCGTAGGCCTTGCGCGGCTTGAGCCCCAGATCGTCGATGAGGGCCTTCGACAGGGCCGCCTCGATGGGCTCGGTGGTCCAGTCCTCGATGGGCTCCAGCGTCGCGATGGCGACCTCGAGCGGCTGGACGGCCTCCTCCTTGAGGTTCTTGCGGGCGGACTTCTCGTCGAGCTCTAGGTCCTCGTCGGCGGTGACGAGGAACTTGAGCAGGCCGTAGGCATCGGACAGCGTCTTGATGCGGGTCTGGACGAGGTCGGCAGCGAAGGCGAACTTCTCCGGGTCGTAGTCGGCCGGGAAGTCGGTGTACTCCGTCAGGTAGTTGCGCAGGCGGAAGGCGAATTCCTCCGGCTCCAGCAGGCGGATGTGGTCGGCGTTGATGGCCTCGAGCTTCTTCTGGTCAAAACGGGCTGGATTACCCAGCACGTCGGTCACGTCGAAGTTTTTGACCAGCTCGTACATGCCGAAGATGTCCTGGTCGGCGGACAGGGACCAGCCCAGCAAGGACAGGTAGTTGAGCATGCCCTCCGGGATGATGCCATTGTCGCGGTGGTTGAACAGGTTGGACTGCGGGTCGCGCTTGGACAGCTTCTTGTTGCCCTCCCCCATGACGAACGGCAGGTGGCCGAACTGCGGGGTGAACTCGGCAATGCCGATCTGCTTCAGGGCCTCGTAAAGGGCCAGCTGGCGCGGGGTCGAGGACAGAAGATCCTCGCCGCGAAGGACGTGGGTGATGCCCATCAGGGCATCGTCGACCGGGTTAACCAGCGTGTAGAGCGGCTCACCGTTGGAGCGGGCCACCACGTAGTCCGGCTGGGTCTCGGCCTTAAAGGTCATCTCGCCGCGGACCAGGTCGGTCCAGGACCAGTCCTGCTCCGGCATGCGCAGGCGCCAGACGGGCTTGCGGCCCTCGGCCTCGAAGGCATCGATCTGCTCCTGGGGGAGCTCGCGGTCGTAGTTGTCGTAGCCGAGCTTCGGGTCGCGGCCGGCGGCCTTGTGGCGCTCCTCGACCTCCTCGGCGGTGGAATAGGCCGGGTAGACCAGGCCGGCGTCCTTGAGCTTCTGCAGAACGTCGGCGTAGATGTCCTTACGCTGGGACTGGCGGTACGGCTCGTGCGGGCCGCCCACGTCGATGCCTTCGTCCCAGCCGAGCCCCAGCCAGGTCAGGGAGTCAATAATCGCCTGGTAGGACTCTTCGGAGTCGCGGGAGGCGTCCGTATCCTCAATACGGAAAATCAGTTTGCCACCGGTGTGGCGCGCATAGGCCCAGTTAAACAGGGCCGTGCGCACCATCCCCACGTGTGGGGTGCCGGTCGGCGACGGGCAGAATCGTACACGTACATCACTCATGCCCACCATCGTAGACGAGGCGCCGCCCGCCTTTTCGCTAAGCCTGCACGCCGAATCCGCTCACGTCCTATTCGCTTACCGGCGCGGGACCGATGAGCTGATTCCGCGGTCGCGCAGCCGGATGACTAAAATATTTTTTCATGCATGAAAACCGGCCATCGACCGCGCCCGACTTCCTCCTCTCGCGCGCCACGGGGTCCGTGCGCACCCAGGGCTGCGCGCAGTCCTACACGGACCCGTGGGAGGCGGCGCAGGCTCTGCGCGAGTCCCGCCACGAGATGGTGGTCGGGGCTATCCCCTTCAACGCGGATGAACCCGCCGCTCTGACGGTGCCGCGGTCCATCATCCGCGAGGACGGGCCCCTCGAGCCGCACGCCTACTACCGGCGCGGCCACCTCAACGCGGAGATCTCCGGGGTGGACCCGGAGCCGCAGGAGCACCTGCGCCGGGTCGAGGCCGCCGTATCCACCATCCAGAACTCCCGCCTGGAGAAGGTCGTTTTGGCCCGCGCCGTCGATATCGCGTTCGCGGAACCGGTCGACCCGCGGCTGGTCGCCGCGCGGCTTATCGATAATTCTTCCCACCGCGACGGCTTCATCGCGGATCTGACCCCGGCGGGCCGCACCGGCGCCATGCTGGTCGGTTCTTCCCCGGAGGTCCTCATCAAGAAGCAGGGCTCGACGGTTTCCGCCTTCCCCCTGGCCGGCTCCGCGGCCCGGCACGCCGATGCCGCCGCCGATGCCCGCGCCGCCGAGACCCTGCGCGGTTCTGCCAAGGACCAGGCCGAGCACGCCTTCGTGGTCGACCACCTGCGGCGCATCCTGGAGCCGCTGTGCTCGCACCTGGATTGCCCGGAGACCCCGCAGCTGCTGAGCACGACCGAGATGTGGCACCTGGGCACCCCGATTACCGGCACGCTGGCGGATTCTTCCACCAACGCGCTGGAACTGGCCCTGCGGGTGCACCCCACCCCGGCCATCTGCGGGACCCCGACGGCCGCGGCCGAAGCCCTCATCCACACCGCGGAGACTGACCGCGGCTTCTACGCCGGTGCGGTCGGCTGGTGCGACTCGTCCGGCGACGGCGAATACATGGTGGCTATTCGCTGCGCCGAGGTCGCCGGCGACGGCTTGAGCGCGCGGGCCTGGGCCGGCGGGGGCATCGTCGCGGACTCGGACCCCGAGACAGAGCTGGAAGAAACCACGGCTAAGCTGCGCACCATCCTGGCCACGCTGGGCCTCTAGAAGGACTCCTCCGCGGGCCGCTGGGCGATGAGCACCACGTCCTCGTGGTGGTGCGCGCCCGCGCCGTGGCTGACGTTGCGCGGGCGGGACTCGAAGCTTAAGACCTCGAGCGCGGACAGACGGTCACGGACCCACGCCGGCATGGCCACGCCTTCGCCCTCGGCATAGTGGTGGACAAAGAGCAGGTAGCCGCCCGGGGCGACCGCGTCTTCGAGCGCGTGGAGGGTCTCCGCTTCGGCGGGCAGGGTGCTGTAGTGGCAGCTGACCAAGTCGAAGGTCTCCCCGCGCGCGGAAAAATCGCGGAAATCGATGGCCTCTAGCTGGACGCGGGCGGCGACGTCGGGGACCTGTTCGGCTAGGAGTTGCTGGCTGCGTTCGATGGCCACGTCGACTAAGTCGATGCCCACCACGTGCCAGCCGCGGCTGGCCAGGTAGACGACGTCGGCGCCCTCCCCGCAGCCGATATCGAGGGCGGTGCCCGCCGGCGGCGCGGGGGCATCGCTAACAAAGCTCACCAACGCCGCATTCGGGTTACCCGACCAGACCCGATCGGATTCCTGGTAGACCGCGGCGAAATGCTCGCGGCTGTGCGGGCCATGGGGTCGGGCGGGGCTGTCGTCGTGCTGCATGCCCCCAGCCTACCGACGGCGGAACGACGCGGTTTTAAGCGCGCGCGATGGGGTTGGACAGCGAGCCGATGCCCGGGATCTCGATCTCGATGTGATCGCCCGGCGTCATCGGGGCGGTGCCGGCCGGCGAGCCGGTGGTGATGACGTCGCCCGGCAGCAGGGTCATCGAGGCGGAGATCTCTTCCAGGATGCCGCCCATCTTGACGATCATCTGGTTGGTGTTCGAGTCCTGCTTCTGCTCCCGCTGGCCCTCGTGGGTCAGGTAGGCGTTGATCTTGGTGTTGTCCAGATCCAGCGTGTCCAGGTCGGTCTCGATCCACGGCCCCAGCGGGCAGAAGGTGTCAATACCCTTGGCGCGGGCCCACTGGCCGTCGGAGAACTGCAGGTCGCGGGAGGAGACGTCGTTGCAGATGGTGTAGCCCAGCACGTGGTCGCGCCAGTTCTCGGCCTTAATATTCTTCGACGGCTTGGAGATGACCACGGCCAGCTCGCCCTCGAATTCCACGCGGGTGGCGAAATCCGGGATCTTGATGGGGTTGTCCGGGCCGATGACGGCGGTCGACGGCTTAACGAAGATCGTCGGCGGCAGGTGCTCCGCGGACTCCTTGAAGACCTCGGCCACGTGGTCCGCGTAGTTGCGGCCCAAGGCGACCACCTTGGTCGGCAGCGTCGGGGCCAACAGGCGCACCTCGTCGAGCTTCCACTCCCGGCCGGTCGGCTTCGGGGTGGTAAACGGGGTGTCCGCGATTTCCTTCGCGACGAGTTCGTCCTCGCCCTCGATGATGGCGAAACAGATTCCTTCTGGGTGTGCAATTCGTCCTAAACGCATGACGCATAGTGTACTCATGGACGCCTTTGCAACTTTGTTAATCCCCCCTGTTAGGTTCCTTTGATCTGCACGCCGCGCTGGATCTCTTTGAGTGTGTCCGCCCGCATGCCGCTGACAATCGCCAGGTAGAGCTCGGCGCAGGCGAGGGCATCGCCCAGCGCGTTGTGGCTGCCGTAGGCCGGCAAACCGTAGCGCGCACGCACGTTTGCTAAGCGCAAGTCCTCCCCACGCGGGTAGGTGCCCATGCGCTCCATGTGGCGGCGCTCGAGCCCGAAGGTGTCTACTACCTCCAGGTGCGGCACGCGGCCGCGGTGACGCCGTGCCGCCGCGTTTAAGAAACCGACCTCGAGTCCGGCGAAGTGCGCGAGCATCGCCCGCCCTCGCAGGGCAGCAAAGAGGCTCTCCAGGACGTCGTCTTCGGCCTCGCCGGCGGCCAGGGCGTCGTCGGTAAGCAGGTGGATGGTGGCCGACTGCCCCACCGATGCCCCGCGCACGACGTGGTAGCCGGCGCCGGCCAAGTCGATGACCTGACCGCGCACCGGCACCCAGCCGACCGAGACGATCCGGTCGCGGCGCGGATCCAGCCCGGTGGTCTCCATGTCCACGGCCAGCAACTCCAGCTCATCCAGCGGCGTGGACCGGGCGGGCGCCTCCAAATCCAGGCGGGAACGGCGAAAGAGCGCCATGCTGGGATACCTCCTTGTCTTCTCGCGCGCGGGCTAGATATTGCGGACGGGATACTTGGTGGCCAGCGCGTTTTGCTGGCTCTTGATGATCTGGAAGGCATCGCGCAGGTGCTCGCGCTGGTTGCGGCTGAGCTCCTTCGGCGACAGGTAGTAGTCCGTGGCCTCCCCACGGGCGTGCTGGGCGGCCTGGTGCGCCAGGGTGATGCTGGTCAGGTAGTCGAAGGCGTCGCGCAGATCGGCCGCGCCCTGCTGGCTGACGCTCTGGCCGGCGGCATCGGCCAGCCGGCTGCGGGTATCCACGGCCCGGCTGCCGGAGACCAGCGCGTACAGCCGGGCCATCTGGACCACGGCGGCGAGCCCACCTTTCTTCACGTCGAGGGTGTGCGCGTAGTCGCCGGAGCGATCCACCACGAAGCCTTTGAAAAAGGTCAGCGGTGGCTCACGGCGGGCGGCCAGGCTGGCCAGGTGCGCGTGCGTGCGGCGGGAGGCCTGCCCGGCGGCCACGGCCCCGCGGTGCACCCCGGCGGCTAGCTCGGTACTGCCCGCCACCGCCCGCAGGTCGAAAAAGACCTGGGCGTGCAGGAGGGCCTCCGGCTGCGGGGCCTGGACCCAGCGGCGGAACGTCGCCTCCCAGGAGCTCACCGACATTCGCCACTCGGGATTGCTCGCCATCATGTCACCCGGGCACAGCAGCTGCCCGGCCGCGGCGAGACCCTGGCAGACGAGCTCGGAGAACTGCGCGAAGTACTGGCCGTGGCGGGACTCGTCGTAGTCGTCGGCCACAACCAGCGCGTTGTCCTGGTCGGAGGCGAAGCCGACCTCGCGGCGGCCCTGGGAGCCGACGGCGACGAACGCGTACTCCACCGGCGGGGCCCCGAGCTCGCGCTCGGCTAGGGTGCACAGGCGCCTAGCCAGCGCGTCCGCGCCCAGGGTCAGCACCCCGGCGGTCTCCTCCGGGGAGGCGTTGCGCCGCACGTAGCGGGCGGCTAGCTGGCGCGAGTGTGCGAAGGCGTCGGCCAGCTCTTCGCCCGTCTCGCAGCGGTGGAAATCCGCGGCGACGTAGAGCGGGTCCTCCTGCAGCGTGCGCGCGATATCCGCCTGCAGCAGGACCGCCACCACCTTCCGACCGTCGACCACGGGCACGTGGTGGATGGACTTTTCTGCCATGACCAGCAGGGCCTCCATGACGAGGCTGTCGGGGCGCACCGTGGCCACCGGCGCGGTCATCACCGCCGAAAGCGGCTGGGCCGGGTCCACGCCGGCCGCCACCACGCGGGCGCGCAGGTCGCGGTCGGTGACGATCCCGTGCGCGCTGCCGTCGGCGGGATCGGTGACCACCAGGCAGGAGACGTTGTGCTCGGTCATGCGGCGGGCGGCAGCGGCGATGCCCTCCTCGGCCGCGGCGGTCACCGGCTCCTGCAGCGGCAGGTCGGTCACGCGCTGGCGCAGGATCTCGGCGTGCTCGGTGTCGGTGAGCTTCTCGGCCTCCGCCCGGATGCGGCGCGACTGGGAGGAAAAATAGCGGTCCACGTCGGGGTGGCGCTGCGCCAGTTCGCTAAAGTCCGCGCGTGGCAGGGCCAGCACCAGGCTGTCTTCGACCGCCTCCATGCGGTAGCGCGGGGAGTTTTCTCCCACCAGCGTAGAATAGCCGAAGCACTGGCCGGCGTCGCGTCGGTCCAAAAGCACCCCGTCGGCGTCCATGATGTCGACGGCGCCGGAGCGGATGACGTAGAGAAAATCGTTGGGCCCGCCCGGCTCCACGAAGACCTCGCCGCGGCGGGCGTAGCGCATGGTCAGGCTGGTGGGCAGGGCGTCGAGCTCCCCGCCCGGCAGGCGGGCGAAGGGCTCGTGGGCGGCTAGGAAGGTGCGGACCTCAGTAATCTCCACGCTCATGTGAGCTAGGTTACTGGTATGAGACGAACCAGGGGCGCGGTTCTATGTCATAAGTCTGCTCGGGGGTGAAAGTGGGTGTGTCCTCGTCGATGAAGTTCTTCCACGCCATGAAGTAATCGTCGCTCAAGCCCTGCTGCATGGTGTTCCAGGTATCGAACTTCTGGTCCGGGCCGCCGTGGCCGTCGGCGTGCAGGATGAAGGACAACTCCGGGTGATCCGTGTTGATGGTCTCGCGGTCGCGGATCATCTGCAGCTGGAACTGGTGGACGATAAGGCCCTTCTGCGGCAGCTCGTTGTCGCGGACCAGCTCGGCCAGCCAGTCGCCGACCTCGGTGATTTCGTGGGCCTCAACGTGGCCGACGCGCCCCATGGGCTGCTCGTCCGGGCCGATCTTCCACTCCGGATCCAGGGCCAGCCCGACGTTCGGGCGCTTGAGCAGGTCCTCGTAGAGCTTCGCCTGGTCCAGCAGGTTCGCCCGTCCCGGCTGCAGGTCCAGGAAGGCATACCCGCCGGCCTCGGTGATGGCGTCGATATACGGGATGAGCTCTTCCGGGTCCGCCTCGTTGGAAAAATCGCCGTCCGGGCCCGGTTCCGAGGAGGCCACCGTCGCGATGATCTCGAAGGCGGGCATGACCGGGTAGTCGGTGTGCGGCTGGTATTCGTGGACCAGCTTTTGCACGCGGTCGACGGCCTCTGCCGGGGGCTGCTCCCCCATCAGCCCCAGCGCCCCACCGGACGGGTGACCGTAGAGGGCCACCATGCGGCGGCCCGGGAAGAGCAGCCCGCCGCCGCCCGGCAGCTCGCCGGCGGCCGCCAGCTCGGCGCTGGCATCGAATTCGTCCTGGGAGTCGAAGTCCTTGCCCAGGCCGACGACGGCGCCGTCCTCGAGTGCCTGCATGGATTCGCTGGTCGCGCGCGGGTCGGCCACCGGCACGCCCAGCACGTCGGCCCCGGCCGAGCGGGCCGTCGCCGCCAGCGCGGAGGCCCCGGCGTCCTCGGCGGTCTGGGCCGAGATTAGCGCGGCGGCCGGCACGTCGTAGTCGCTATCCAGGCCCGCGATGCGCTTTAACTCACCGAAGGGGTCCTGCGCGTCCGCCGCCTGGGTCTCAAAGTCCTCGGTGACCTCGATCGAGACTCCCTCGCCCAGGTCCTCTTCCGACAACCCGGCACCGTAGTCGTGGACGGTCTCCGCCCCGAGGCGCTGGATCTCCTCGGCGACAGCGGCCGCGTCCGAGCCCTCGCCACGCACGACGAGCATGGGGGCGCCGGCGGCCACGGCGGCATCGGCGGCGCTGGCCTGGGCGTTGCGGTCTTCGCCGGCGACGAAGACCTCGGCGGCCGAGTCGAAGAAGGCCTGCGTGGTGGCCACGCCGTTACCGGTCTCGTCCGCGACGAGCTCGCGGGAATCGGCCGCCAGTTCCTTCGCGCCCTCGGGCCCGTGCGTGCCGCCTTCCGAGCCGGAGGATCCGTCGCCGCCGGCGCAGGAGGCCAGCCCCAGCGCGGTCGCGGCGACGATGAGCGCTGCCGCCGCCCGCGGGGTGCGGCGGGAGCGTGGGGACAAAGAATTCAGTGCCTTGGTAGCCATCGTGATCATCTTACAAGCCGGCCGGGCTTGGTATGCAGTTTCCTGCATTCTTAATTCCTCGCCCAGCCTGCGGTTCGGTTAACCCGCGGGTTTAGCCAGCGCACACGGCTCGGGCCAGGCGGTCACCGACCTCGGTGGTCACGATGGGGGCACCCGTGCGCGCAGCGACATCGGCGGCCACGGCCTTCTCGATGCGCTCGGCGTTGGCCTCGTCGCCCAGGTGGCGCAGCAGGAGCGCAGCCGAGAGGATGGCCGCGGTCGGGTCGGCCACGCCCTGACCGGCGATATCCGGCGCGGAGCCGTGGACCGGCTCGAACATCGAGGGGTTTACCCGGGAGGCGTCGATGTTGCCGGAGGCCGCCAGGCCGATGCCGCCGGTAACCGCGCCGGCCAAGTCCGTCAGGATGTCGCCAAAGAGGTTGTCGGTGACGATAACGTCGTAGCGGCCCGGATCGGTGACCAGGTAGATGGTGGCCGCGTCGACGTGGTTGTAGTCGACCGTGACGTCCGGGTATTCGCGAGCCACCTCGTCGACGGTGCGATGCCAGAGGCCGCCGGCGTTGACCAAGACGTTGGTCTTGTGAACCAGGGTCAGGTGCCCGCGGCGAGCCTGGGCGCGGGCGAAGGCGTCGCGCACCACCCGCTCAACGCCGAAGCGGGTGTTCTGGGAGACCTCGGAGGCCACCTCGTGCGGGGTGTTCTCGCGCAGGGTGCCGCCGTTGCCGCAGTAGAGGCCCTCGGTACCCTCGCGCACGACCACCAGGTCGATGTCGCCCGGGTTAGCCAGCGGGCTGCTGGCCGCGTCGGCACGAGCCGTAAACGGGCGCAGGTTGACGTGGTGATCGAGGGCGAAGCGCAGCTTGAGCAGCAATCCCCGCTCCAGCACGCCGGGCGCCACCCGGGCCGGGTCGCCGATAGCACCCAGCAGGATGGCATCGTGCTCGCGCAGGGCCGCCAGGTCGTCCTCGGTCAACAGCTCGCCGGAGCGCACATAACGGGAGGCACCCAGGTCGAAGTCGGTGGCCTCGATGTCCGAGCGCACAGCCTTCAGCACCTTGAGGGCCTCCGCCGTAACCTCGGGGCCGATTCCGTCGCCGCCAATAACCGCAAGTTTCATATACTGAGACTCCTATTCCGCATAATGGACTTTGACTCAGTGTAGCAAACCCCGGCGGCTAGGCGGCCATTTTTGTGCGCCGGCCGGATTCGGCCCTTCTTGCGGAGGCCTCCTTTTGGCCCGTAGGCCTCCTCTTGGCGCTTAGGCCTCCTTCTCTCGCCTAGGCGTCCTTTGACGCCTAGGCGTCGAAGTTCAGCTGCAGGCAGGTGGCACCCAGCTTGTTGCAGATCTCCTCGGTCAGCTCGCTGGAGACCGGGTTGTCCACGCGCAGGATGAGTACGGCGTCGTCGGCCACCTTGCCCTGGGTCAGCGCGGCGGCCTCGATGTTGATGCGGGCCCCGCCCAGCACCGTGCCGACCGTGCCGAGCGCGCCCGGAGCATCCGCGTAGCGGAAGAACAGGTTCCGGCCCTGGGCCCGCATGTCGACGCCGCGGCCATCGATGCGCACGATCTTCTCTACGCCGTCGATGCCGGTGCGCGCGCCCTCCAGCACGGAGACCTCACCGTTGGAGCCGATGACCTTGACGCGCAGCACGGAGCTGTGGCCCTGGGCGACCTCGCCGGTGCCGACCTGCACGTCGACGCCGCGGCTCTCGGCAATCTGCATAGCGTTGACGAAGGTGACCGGCTCGTCCACCACGCCGCTAAACAGGCCGCGCACGGCGGACAGCCCCAGCACATCCGGGTCTTCGTTGGCCAGCTCGCCGCAGGCCTGGACCTCGATGGCCACCGCCGGGGAATCCAGCAGCTTGCCGGCCGCCAGGCCAACCTTGCGGGCCAGCTCCAGCCACAGGGCGACCTCCTCGCCCACGCGCCCGCCCGAGACGTTGACCGCGTCCGGGACGAATTCGCCGGCCAGCGCCTTGAGGACCGACGCCGCCACGTCCGTGCCCGCGCGGTCCTGGGCTTCCACCGTGGAAGCGCCCAGGTGCGGGGAGACGGTGACCGCGTCCAGTTCGAACAGCGGCGAATCGGTGCACGGCTCGGAGGCATAGACGTCGAAGCCGGCGCCGCGGTGGCGGCCCGAGCGGATGGATTCGGCCAGCGCGGCCTCGTCGACCAGCCCGCCGCGAGCGGCGTTGATCAGGATCTGGCCGGGCTTCGCCTTGGCCAGCAGCTCGGCGTCGAACATCCCGGCGGTCTCCGGGGTCTTCGGCAGGTGGATGGTCACGAAATCGGAACGCTCCATCAGCTCGTCGAGCTCCACCAGCTCGACCCCGAGGGAACCGGCGCGAGCCGGGTTGGCGTACGGGTCGTAGGCCAACAGGGTGGTCTCGAAGGCCTTCAGGCGCTGGGCGAAGAGCTGGCCGATGTGGCCGAAGCCGACGATGCCGACGGTCTTGCCGTAGACCTCCACGCCCTTGAACTCGGAGCGCGCCCAGCGCCCCTCGCGCAGACTGCGGTCGGCGGCAGGCACCTGGCGGGCGGTGGCCAGCAGCAGGGCGATGGCCTGCTCGCAGGCGGAGTGGATGTTCGAGGTCGGCGCGTTGACCACCATGACGCCACGCTCGGTGGCCGCGTCGATGTCGACGTTGTCGAGGCCGACGCCGGCGCGGCCGACGATCTTCAGGTTGGTCGCGGCGGCGAGCACCTCCGCGTCAACGGTGGTCGCGGAGCGCACCAAGAGGGCATCGGCAGCCGGGACGGCCGCCAGCAGCTCGGCCCGGTTCGGGCCGTCAACCCACTTGACCTCCACGGACTCACCAAGCGCGTCGACGGTGGACTGGGCAAGCTTGTCGGCTATCACTACAAGGGGCTTGGTCATTGAAGGCTCCTGGGGTTGTTGTCTTTTAGAAAGAGGGATCCGGCTGGCCTTCTGTAGTACCCTGGCTATGCAGCGGGAACGCCACTGGCAGGGCGCGGTTCCGACCAGCCTTCCCTAATTCTATCGGCTAACAGTTTTTCATCCCCGAATTCGGGGCCAAGAGCCACCAACGGGCCGTCTTCCATCCCCTCGACCATGGCCTGCGAAACCTTGGACTCCCGCGGGTCGGCCGTGGGCATCATCCGCACGCCCGCGCCATAGGATCGGGCGTTAGCTACCGATGCCACCGAGGCCGCCTCCGTGGCCACCACAATGGGCGCCATGTCCGCGTCGCGCCGCGACTGGGCCGGCAGCGGCACAGCCTCCTCGTCCTCGAGCCGCTCGAGCGGCTCCCAGGCCGCCTTCAGCTCCGTGCGGGTCCGCCCGTCCAGGTGCGCCACCGCGCGCGCCATGTTCTCCCGGTTGGCCACCACCTTGCTCTCAAACTGGAAGGCGGTGATCTGCCCCAGCGCCCAGGTGGTGCCCGGGTCCTGGATGAGGCGCACGGAGCCGGCCGAGGCCGTCATCGGCACCTGGCCGACCATCAGCGCCCGGTCCACGCCGAGCCGGGCCATCTCGGTATAGATATCGTTGCGGATGGACTCGTCGTAGACCAGCATGGGCGCGCGCTGGGACACCGCGATGGACGCCGCGCGCAGCTTAGAAGAATCCCGTTGATCGCTGATGACCAGGGTCGGCGACTCCGGGAAGAAATACCGGAGCGTTTCCAACCCGTACGGGTCCTCGAAGACGTGGAAGTGCCCCTTGAACTCCTCCTTGACCATACGGTTGCGGTTTTCGGCCGCCGCGTCGTCTAAGTTGATGTCGGATTCGGCCGGGGTCACCGAATCCGTGAGCACCGCCGTCGGCTGGTGGAGCACGTCGTGGCAGCCAGAAAGCGTCAGGCACAGCGCCACCGACGCGACATGGGCGGCGACGACTGCAGTGCGGGTGCGAACACCTTTAACGAACAAAGGCTTGCGGTCCTTCTTCTCCGGCAGTCAGATCGGCCTCATCCACGTCCCGACGCACCGGCTTGCCCATGGCGTATTCGATCATCGCCACCAGGCGCTGGCGGCGATCCCGCAGGAAACCGTCGAAATCGGCGGCCCACAGGTACTCCGGGTCGAGCTCGTGGCTGGCCAAAACGGCTGCGAACTCGTGGTCTTCCATTAAAGACTTGGATTGTACTCGGGGCAGGTAGCGCGCGGGCGAATAGCCGTCCAGAACCACCTCGGTGCGCTTGCCCATGGGCGCACGGTTGAGCACGGAGGCCGCCAGGGAGGCCGGCACCGCGTGCTTTTTCGCCCAGGCCAGGGGGAAGACCGGCTCGAAGCCCGGCTGCAGGTCCCCGATGGTCCCCCGGTTGAAAGGCTGGGCGGTGCGCCAGTCCCGCGCTCCCCTGCCCATGAGCAGAGCGTAGATGGCATGGAAGACCCCATCGTCCGGGCCGGCGGACAGCAGGCGGGACTCGCTAAACTGCGCGTCGCGCACCGTCTTCGGCGCCCGGTCGGTCTTACCCTCGACCCAGGCGGTGACCTCGTCGACGTCCCGGGCCGAGCGCAGCTTGACCGCCGAGGAGCCGTAGAGCTCCCCGAACACCCCGCACCAGAACCACTGGTTGAGCTTGTCCCAGGCCGCCTGGGCGCTCAAGACCCGGCCGTGCTCGCCGCGGGCCTCGGAAAGCTGGGCCAGAATCACCGCCAGGGGAACGATCTGGGCGCTATAGGGCACCTGCGCCAGCTCGAAGATGCACCGCTGCGATAGGAACTCGGCGACCTCCCGGAAGGTAATCCGCAGCGTCTCCGTGGCCTTTCGGTAGTCGGCCAGGCGCAGGTTCAGAATGTCCTCGCGCTGCCCGCGCGCGGGACCGCGGGAGCCGGTCACCAGCAAGGAGACCGCCGACAGGAACTGCGTACGGCCGATGCCGTCCAGCGCCGGGTAGTCCCGCAGCACCCGCTCAGTTTCCTCCCAGTCGCGGGCCAGCTGGAAGTCCGGGTCCTCGGCGGCGAAAACCGCGGTGAGCAGGTCGAAGACGTCCATCTGCAGGCCCGCGGCGTTGGCCTGGGCGAAAATTGAGCCCACGCCCGCCCGCGCCGTGTGGCGGGCCAGCCGGATAATCGGCGTGTTGTACCCGGTCAGCGGGGCCATCACCCGATGCTGGAAGGCTGCCAGCAGCGCCCGGTCGCCGTCGCCGGCCTGAGCGGCCATGTCGAAAAGCAGCGCGGGGCCCTCCTCCCCCAGCAACGCGGCGACCGGCAGGCAAAGGTTCGCCACCTGCTGGCTGCGCTCGTGCAGGTTGCTCTCGATGTCGGGACCGAAATGGGAGCGCACTGCCCCGGCCTGGTTGACGGCGAAAACCGCCTCGTCGGGCAGGAGGTCCCCGCGCACGGCGCTGCGCACGTCAACGAAGAAGCTGCGGGTAATCTTCTTGGAGCGAAAATCGGTGGTCTCCACCTCCCCCGAGCCCCGGAAGCAGTGGTAGAGGCTGGTCAGGCGCTGCTGGCCGTCCAGCAGCAACATGCCGGGGGCGTTGTCGGTGGCCGGCGCGCCGCTAATCCGGCGCGGGCGGAAGCGCTGCGGCTCGTTGCGCGTATCCAGGGCCATCATCGCCCCCATGGGATAGCCGCGCAGGACGGTCACGATGAGCGAGCGGATGCGGTCTTCGTCCCAGGCATAGGATCGCTGAAAATCGGGCAGCTGGATATCCCCGCGATCGATGCGGGCGAACAGGTCGGGCAGGTCATAGCTTGGCGTGGTGAAACCCATGCCGCCTAGCTTAACCCCGCCCTAATCGCCGTGCGAGTGCTCAGTACAGGTCGTCTCGTGCGCCTGGTGCCCGGGGTGCTCGAGCTGGATGGTCGAATGCTCGATGCCCATCTCGTGCAGGATCTCCTGCGCCCTATCCAGCACCGGCCCGGTGGAGAAATCGTCGTTGACCACCAGGTGGCAGGTCGCCAGCGCCTCGGTGCCGCTGACCGACCAGACGTGCAGGTCGTGGACGGCGCGCACCCGCGGGATTTCCTCCAACGCCGCGGCGATGTCCGCGACGTCGTAGCCGGCCGGCACTCGGGCCAGCAGCACGGACAAGGAAGCGCCCAGCAGCTTGATGGCGCGCGGGGCGACGATGGCGGCGATCACCAACGAGGCGATCGTGTCGGCGGCGCGCCAGCCGGTGAAGTAGATGATGACGGCGCCCGCGATCACGGCCACCGAGCCCAAGAGATCGGTTAGCACGTGCAGGAACGCGCCCTCGACGTTGAGGGAGGCGCTGCGCTGGCGGTGCAGCACCCAGGCGCTGGCCGCGTTAGCTAGCAGGCCGACGATGGCCACCCCGCCCATCACGTGCGGGTCCACCGCCTGGTCGTTGCCCAGGCGCAGCAGCGCGGAGACCACGATCCACACGGAGACGGCAACAACCGCCACGGCGTTGACCGCGGCGGCAAGGGCCTCCACTCCCCGATAGCCGTACGTCGCCCGAGCCGAGGCCGCCTTGCGGCCAATCACCACGGCAATAACGGCCAGGATGAGGCCGGTGGCATCGGAGAGCATGTGCATGGCGTCGGCCAGCAGCGCCAGCGAGCCGGAAACCACCCCGCCGACAATCTCCGCGAAGAACACCGTGCCCGTGATGGCGAGCGCTGTGACCAGCGCCCGCAGCGGGGTGTTCTGCGCGTCGATGCCGTGCGAGTGGTCGTGGCTGTGCCCACGACTGTGACCGTGGCCGTGCTTTGTCATACTCAATGAGTATAGCCGAAAAACCGGCTATTGAAAATAGATTGAAAATCTAGCGAGCGGTGTCGGTCAGCTCGACCTTAACCCAGCTCATCAGGTCGCGCAGCTGCGCGCCGGTCTTTTCAATCTGGTGGTCGGCGAACTCCTGGCGCAGGCCCTCCAGCTCCTTGTTGCCGCCCTCGACGTTGGCGATCAGGCGCTTGGTAAAGGTTCCATCCTGGATATCGGACAGGATGTCGCGCATGCGCTGCTTGGTGCCTTCGTCGATGACGCGCGGGCCGGACAGGTAGCCGCCGAACTCCGCGGTGTCGGAGACCGAGTAGTTCATGTTGGCGATGCCGCCCTCGAACATCAGGTCCACGATGAGCTTCATCTCGTGCAGGACCTCGAAGTAGGCCATCTCCGGCTCGTAGCCGGCCTCCACCAGGACCTCGAAGCCGGTCTTGATGAGGAACTCCGCGCCACCGCACAGGACGGCCTGCTCACCGAAGAGGTCGGTGACGGTCTCGGCCTCGAAGGTGGTCGGGATGACGCCGGCGCGGGCACCACCGATGGCGGCGGCGTAGGACAGAGCCAGGTCCTGGCCGTTGCCCTTCGGATCCTGCTCGACGGCGATCAGGCAGGGAACGCCCTTGCCGTCCAGGAACTGGCGGCGCACCAGGTGGCCCGGGCCCTTCGGGGCGACCATGCCGACGGTGATGTTCTCGGCCGGCTCAATCAGCTTGAAGTGGATGTTCAGGCCGTGGCCGAAGAAGAGGGCGTCGCCGTCGTGCAGGTGCGGGGCGATCTGGTTGTCGTAGATCTCCTTCTGGGAGGTATCCGGCGCCAGCAGCATGACCAGGTCGGCCCACTCGGCGGCCTCGGCGACGGAGGTCACCCGGAAGCCGGCCTCCTCCGCCTTGACGGCGGACTTGCTGCCGTCGCGCAGGCCGATGGTGACCTCGACGCCGGACTCGCGCAGGTTCTGCGCGTGGGCATGTCCCTGGGAGCCGTAGCCGATGATGGCTACCTTGCGGCCCTGGATGATGGACAGATCGGCGTCGTCGTCGTAGAAGGTCTGGATTGCCATGAGGTATTTACCTACTTTCCAAAAATGATGATGATGGGTGGAAAACTGTGGCCTAAACGGCCAGGGTGATTATTCGTTTATTTGGGTGGGGCCATCGCCTTGGGGCCGCGCGAGAGCGCCACATGTCCAGATTGCACTAGCTCGCGCACTCCGAACGGTTCCAACACGTCCAGCAGCGCTTGCAGCTTGCCGGGGGTGCCGGTGGCCTCCACAACCACGGACTCAGGCGCCACATCGACCACGCGGGCGCGGAAGATGTTGACCGCGTCGACCACCTGGGGCCGGTTTGCGTTGTTCGCTGCGACCTTGACCAACATGATCGCCCGCGCGACCGAGGAATCCTCTTCCAGCTCGACGACCTTGATGACCGGGATGAGTTTGTTGAGCTGCTTGGTAATCTGCTCGATAACAATCTCGTTGGCATCCGCCACGATAGTCAGGCGGTTAATGCCTTCGGTCTCCGTGCGCGCCGAGACGAAGGAGATTATGGAATAGCCGCGGCGGGTAAACATTCCCGCCACGCGGGAGATGATCCCCTCCCCGTCTTGGACGAGCACCGACAGCGTGTGCCGGGTGACATCGGTTGCTGCCATGGTTAACTCTCCTTTCCGGTCGCGTCCAAGTCCTTACTGGACTCTTCCGCGAACAGGGGCCGCAGCCCCTGGACGTATTGGATTTCCTCGTTCGATGCCCCGCCGCCGACCATCGGCCAGACCTGGGCGTCCTCGCCGACGATGAAGTCGATGACGACCGGGCGGTCGTTGATAGCGCGGGCCCGCTCGATAGCCGGGGCGACCTCCTCCTCGCAGGTGACCCGGATGGCTTCGCAACCCAGCGCCTGGGACAGCTGCACGAAGTCCGGCAGGAAGGTGCCGCCCTCGCGCAGCTTGGTGTGCGAGTAGTTGCCGTCGAAAAACAGCGTCTGCCACTGGCGCACCATGCCCAGGTTGCCGTTGTTGATGACCGCCACCTTGATGGGAAAGCCCTCGATGGCCGCGGTCGTCAGCTCTTGGTTGGTCATCTGGAAGCAGCCGTCGCCGTCGATGGCCCAAACCTCGCGGTCCGGGCTGGCGGCCTTGGCGCCCAGGGCGGCGGGCACCGCGTAGCCCATCGTCCCGGCGCCGCCGGAGTTAATCCAGCTGCGCGGGCGCTCGAAGTCGATGAACTGCGCGGCCCACATCTGGTGCTGGCCCACGCCGGAGCAATAGATTGCCTCCGGGCCGGCCAGTTTGCTCAGCTGCTCGAGCACGAACTGCGGGTTGAGCAGGCCGTCCTCGGTCGGCTCCCACCCGCGCGGGTAGCGCTCGCACAGGTCATCCAGGTAAGTACGCCAGCGGTCCAGCTCCGGCAGTTCGGGCTGGCGCGGGCCCTGGAACCCCCGCAGCAGCTGGTGGAGGACCTCGCGGGCATCGCCCACGATGGGGATATCCACCTCGCGGTTCTTCCCAATCTCGGCCGGGTCGACGTCCGCATGGATGACGCGGGCCCCCGGCGCAAACGATGCCGTATCGCCCGTCACCCGGTCATCAAACCGGGCGCCAATGGCGATCAGCAGGTCGGAGCGCTGCATGGCCGCGACCGCCGGCACCGTTCCGTGCATGCCGGGCATGCCCAGGTGCTGCGGGTGCGACTCGGGGAACGCGCCCAGCGCCATCAGCGTGGTGACCACGGGGATGCCGGTGAACTCGGCGAATTCCCGCAGTTCCTTTTCAGCGTTGGCCTTAATAACGCCGCCGCCGACGTAAAGCACCGGCTTGCGGGACTCCGAAATCAGCTGGACCGCCTGGTTGATCTGGCGCGCGTGTGGGCGGGTGACCGGCTTGTAGCCGGGCAGCTCGAGGCGCGTCGGGGCCGTGTAGTCCAACGTGCCGTTTTGCACGTCCTTCGGGATATCGACCAGCACGGGGCCCGGGCGGCCCGTCGACGCCAGGTGGAAGGCGGCGGCGATAGCCCCGGGGATTTCCTCGGGCGTGGCGACGATGAAGTTGTGCTTGGTAATCGGCATCGTGATGCCCCGGATGTCCGCCTCCTGGAAGGCGTCGGTGCCCAACAGGTTGGACCCGACCTGGCCGGTGATGGCGACCACGGGGACGGAATCCAGCATGGCGTCGGCCAGCGGCGTGACCAGGTTGGTCGCGCCCGGGCCGGAGGTAGCGATACACACCCCCACCTGCCCGGAGGCCTGGGCGTAGCCCTCGGCCGCGTGGCCGGCGCCCTGCTCGTGCCGGGTCAGCACGTGGCGCAGGCGGCTCGAATGGGCCAGCGCGTCGTACAACGGGAGCACAGCGCCACCCGGGATGCCGAATACCAGCTCGGTTCCGAGATCCTCTAGCGTGCGGACGATTGCCTCGGCTCCGGTGAGCCTTTCACGAACAGGGGTGCCGGTTCGAGCGGCCACGGAAGCGGGCGTGGGAGTGGGTGAAGCTGCCACGGTAGATTCGCTCCTTTTTGCATTTAAGTGTTGACTGGGTTGACTAGGTTGTCTGGGTTGTTGGTCGTTGTGGTTGGTGATTGTCGGCTACCACCTCCTGGGTGCGAGGCGATGATCATTGCCGGCCGGGGTCTGCCGATACGACAAAGCCCCCGGCGGGAACCTGCCTCTGGTGGTTCCGCGTCGAGGGCGCTTGGCGTATACGACAACAGTTAGCCGCTACGGCGAGCGCCGCTCGGGTACGAGTACTAGCTGAAGTCGAATAATGATCATGTCCTGCATCATACACAGCCGAAAATTTGCGACAACCCCCTTACCCCTAGCCGGGGTTATCTCACGCTTTGAAATTAATTCCGTCACGATTGACCATACAATGAAACGCGTCGCGGGTTTTCCCACGCTAACCCCCGTCCACTAGCATGGATAGCCATGAGCACACCCCAGCGCCGACCTTCCCGTAACAACCGCCCGGCCCGCCCGGAGGAAGCGAATAAAAATCGCACCAACCAGGCACCCGCCGGGACGGCCGAGCAAACCACGGTCTTTCGACCGGAGCGCACCAATCTGCTCGCCATCGTCTTGCTCACCGCCATCGCAATCCTCATCATCTCCTGGAAGCCGCTGGTCTTGGGCTGGCTGCTGATCATCCCCGCGCTGGCCTTCTGGTGGGTGCTGCGGGCGCGCACCACGGTGGGCGAGGCCGGCATCGCCATCCGCTACGCCTTCCGCGGGGATGCCCGGCTGTCCTGGGACGAGTTCGCAGGCATCGGCTTCAAGCGCGCGCACGCCTTCGCCGCGACCCACGCGGGCCGGAAATTCAACCTTCCGGGGGTAACCTTTAATTCACTCCCCGACCTGGCGCGGGCCTCCCGCGGGCGCATCCCGGACGCGCTCAGCGCAGGTAAGAAGGCCGCCGACGACAAGGTCGTGGTCATCCACCGCGACGGGCAGCAGGTTCTCATGTCCAAGGAGGAGTATGCTGCCTACCAAGCCACCGAGGGCGACTCGGCCACCCACACTGAGTCCAACCCCAACTAGGCGCGCGGCCACCCCATCCGCGCACGCGGTACGGCTTTGCCTCTTCTTTCCTGATATCCCCGTGTGCCTGTAGAAAGGTCAAGGCTTTAGACCCCCATGTACCCGCTGCGCTCAAAAACCACCACTGTAGGCCGTCAAGCCGCCGGCGCCCGCGCCCTCTGGCGCGCGACCGGTACCGCCGAGAACGACTTCGGCAAGCCCATCGTGGCCATCGCCAACTCCTTTACCCAGTTCGTGCCCGGCCACGTGCACCTGAAAAACGTCGGTGACATCGTCGCCGAGGCCGTCCGCGCCGCCGGCGGGGTGCCCAAGGAGTTCAACACCATCGCTGTCGACGACGGCATCGCCATGGGCCATTCCGGCATGCTCTACTCGCTGCCCAGCCGCGAGATCATCTCCGACTCCATCGAGTACATGGTCAACGCCCACACCGCCGACGCCCTGGTCTGCATCTCCAACTGCGACAAAATCACCCCGGGCATGCTGAATGCCGCCCTGCGCCTGAACATCCCCACCATCTTCGTCTCCGGCGGGCCGATGGAGGCTGGCAAGGCCGTCGTCGTCGACGGCGTGGCCCACCAGCCCACCGATCTCATCACCGCGATCACGGCCTCGGCCTCCGACGCGGTTTCCGATGCCGCCCTAACCACCGTCGAAGAATCCGCCTGCCCCACCTGCGGCTCCTGCTCCGGCATGTTCACCGCCAACTCCATGAACTGCCTGACCGAGGCCTTGGGCCTGGCCCTGCCCGGCAACGGCACGACCCTGGCCACCCACGCCCAGCGCCGGCGCCTGTTCGAGCAGGCCGGCGAAAAGATCGTCGAGCTGTGCCAGCGCTACTACGGCGAGGAAGACGACCGGATGCTGCCGCGGAGCATCGCCAGCAAGGCCGCGTTCACCAACGCCATGGCGCTGGACATGGCCATGGGCGGCTCCACCAACACGATCCTCCACACGCTGGCCGCCGCCCAGGAAGGCGACGTCGACTTCACCCTGCGCGGCATCGAGGCCATCTCCGACCGCGTGCCCTGCCTGTCGAAGGTCGCGCCGAACGGCGTGTGGCACATCGAAGACGTCCACCGCGCCGGCGGCATCCCCGCCATCCTGGGCGAGCTGCGCCGCGCCGGCCACCTCGACACCACCGTCCACACGGTCTGCTACGACGACGCCAACCAGTGGCTCGACGACTGGGACATCCGCGGCGGGAACCACATCCCGGACGCCGAGGAACTCTTCTACGCCGCGCCCGGCGGGGTGCGCACCACCGAGCCCTTCTCGACGTCGAACCGCTGGTCCTCGCTGGATACCGACCAGCAGGACGGCTGCATTCACTCGGCCGAGCACGCCTACTCCGCCGACGGCGGCCTCGTGGTCCTGCGCGGCAACCTGGCCCCCGACGGAGCCGTCATCAAGGCCGCCGGCGTCGAGGAGGAGCTGTGGGGGTTCAGCGGCCCGGCCCGCGTGGTCGAGTCTCAGGAGCAGGCCGTCTCCGCCATCCTCAACAAGGAGGTACAGGCAGGCGAGGTGCTGGTCATCCGCTACGAAGGCCCCTCCGGCGGCCCCGGCATGCAGGAGATGCTCCACCCGACCTCCTTCCTCAAGGGCGCCGGGCTGGGCAAGAAGTGCGCGCTGATCACCGACGGGCGCTTCTCCGGCGGCACCTCGGGGCTGTCCATTGGGCACATCTCGCCCGAGGCCGCCCACGGCGGGCTCATCGGGCTGATCGAAAACGGCGACACCATCCACATCGACGTGCGCTCCCGCCGCCTGGAGCTGGCCGTCGCCGACGATGAGCTGGCCCGCCGCCGCGCCGCCCAGATGGAGCGGGAGCACCCGTTCACCCCGGTGGACCGCAACCGCCCGGTGACCAAGGCGCTGCGCGCCTACGCCGCCCTGGCGACCTCCGCCGACCGCGGCGCCGTCCGCGTGGTCGACGGCCACGTCCACTAGGCCACGTCGATCGCCCCGGGGCGCGGGCGTCTCGCCTAAACTCTCCGGGGTGAATACCCAACGCCGCGTACCGCCACTACTGGCCTATCTCCTCATCGCCGCCGGGCTCCTCGGCGGCATCGGGAAGACCATCGCCCACACCCTGATCACCGACTTCCCCGTCGACATGATCATCTACCGGGAAGGGGTCAAGGCCTTCCTGTCGGGCGGCGAGGTCTACTCGCAGCCGATGTATGCCGGCGACATCGCCCTGCCGTTCATCTACCCTCCCTTCGGCGCCCTAGTGATGGTGCCGCTGGCCGCCTTCGAGTGGATGAGCGACGACCTGGCCGGCGACATCATGATCGTGCTGTCCGACCTGCTGCTGCTCGCGTGCATCTACTTCGTCGCCCGCGCCATCCTGCCGGCGATGGCGCGCCGCAACTTCCTCGCGGTCGTCTTCGTGGTCTGGGCCGTGGTGCTGGGCTTCGAGCCGGTGGAGCTGAACAACGGTTTCGCGCAGATCAACATCGCCGTCATGGCCTTGGTGGTCTTCGACCTCGTGCCGCGCAAGCGCTACCTGCCGCAGGGCTGGCTCATCGGCGTCGCGGCCGCCATCAAGCTGACCCCTGCGGCCATGCTGCTGTATTTCCTGGTCCGCAAGGAAGTCAAGCCGATTGTCACCGCTGCCGTCTCCGGCGTCGTCGCCACGGCCCTGGCGGCGGCCGTGCGCTGGGATGTCTTCGTCGAGTTCTTCTTCGGCAAGATGCTCGCCATGGGTTCCGGCGACGATTTCGGCGTCGGCACCGCCTACCAGTCCAACAGCTCGTGGAAGGGCGTGCTCGAGCGCGCGTTCACCTCCGCCGAGGCCGCCGAGGCCCACGGCACCTTGCTCAACGTCGCCTGGCTGGTGGGCGCCCTAATCATCATCGGCGTCGGCGCCTGGCTCATGCGCAGCCTCCTTAGCCGCGGCCTGGCTATCGATGCCGCCCTCACCGCCTCCGTCGTCATGCTGCTCATCTCTCCGGTGTCTTGGTCGCACCACTGGGTCTGGCTGGCACTCATCCTGCCGGTTCTCGCCTACCGCGCGTGGTCGTGGCGGCACCAGACCTGGGTCGCCGGCAGTCTTATCGCCGTCGTGGCCGCCTGGGCCTTCTGCTTGCTCACGATGCCACCCAAGTGGTGGTTCGGCGACGACATCAACGTCTACGGGCTTAACACCATGCAGAAGTTCCTGGTGAGCGACTTCGTGTGGATGATCATCATCGCCGGCGCCCTCTACGCCTACTGCGCACTGAAACAGCCGCGGCAGGAGTTATCCACAGGCACGCGCACCGAAGTGTGACGGACTCAACTCCCTTCGCGCCAAAGTCGGGGTTATCCACAGGCAGGCGCGTTGACGCGTCATCAAAAATGGCGTTTTTGGGCGAATTATCCACAGGTTCAGGTTTTTGCTTGTCGGGGTTGACGGGCGGGCTTAGCGTGTGAGGCATGACGACGACAGCCATAGACACTTTGAAAGCAGCGCACTCTATCTTCGCGGACGGGATTTCCTACTTGGGCCTGTGCCGCGAGCTGAGACTGCCCGCCCTGAAGGCTGTCATGTCGGACGTTGCCGCGGCCGCCCACTACCGCGCCTGCCAGACCTTCTTCGGACACACCACGTATACGCGCAAGCAAGCCGATGCGAGGAAAGGCGCCGCGGAATCCGGACACCACTTAGATACTTTGCTGGTGTTAGACAACGCCTTCCGCCGGGTGCGACACAAAGGCCACGCCTGGGCCATGCTCATAGAACTCTGCAACACCCCCGGCACCACCAAACAACTCCGCCGCCTTGCCAACCAAAAGGTCCTAGAGCTTAACCGCCCGGCCCCACCGGCCGAAGGCGTGCGCGTGACCCGCTGCAAAGACGGACCGAGTACTTTTTCTATCACCGGCGACCCTGAGCTGGTGGAAAACCTCTGGGCGTCGATTAAGACCATCCCCGACGTGGAAGCCTTGTTCAGCGGCGGGCTGAACAAGCAACCGAAAGCCACCCACGTGGTGATCTCGCTTCCTGATTGGGTGCAAATCCTGTCCGGTGATGGGGATGAGATCACCCTGCAGCTAACCAACGGCACCACCATGACCGGTGCCGAGTACGTCCGCCAATGCTTGCTGGACGCGGGCCTGGCCACCCTGGTGGACCCTAGGCGCGGCCCGGTCAACCACTACCGCTTCCAGCGCCACGCTTCACCGAAGCAGAAGGACATGGCCAAGGCCGAGACCACCACCTGTGCGTGGCCGAACTGCCGCAAGCCGGCCGATGAGTGCCAGGTCCACCACATCCACCCCTGGGCCGATGGCGGCGAGACCAACCAGGAGAATCTCACCTTGTTGTGTGAGTTCCATAATTCGTGGAACGACGACGACCCCGCCTACCCCAGACACGGCAGGATAAACCGCCGCGATGGCAGGGTGACGTGGGATCCGCCCTGGAGCGGCGGGACCTAACGGCTGACACGGGGTCAGCCGAGGTACAAGGAACGAGAGCAGAACCGCAAGACCAGGCTGCGAGGAGACACCCCAAGGGGCAAACCCAGCGAAATACGCGAAAAGGCGCCACGGACCACGTCCGTAGCGCCTACTCGGCGTGCCTTAAGGCCTAGTGCAGCGGATTGACCCCTGCGCCGAACCACCAGATAGCCCCCAGGGCGACCAAGCCCAGGATGATGAAGACCCACAAGGACGCCAGCGGGCGACGCACCCACGAGCGACCAAAGTCCAGCGACATAACACCCGGGCCGGTGAACTGAACGCCCAGAGCGATAACGAACAACACGACCGACAGCCATACCGACTCCGGCCAGTTAAAGACGTTGAGCCCGGCCCCAGAGACAGCGAGGGCGTGCAGGGCGGTGAACCCGGTGACGAGCGTCGCGAGCATCGCCGCGACCGGCGTCAACAGACCCAAGACGAGGAAGGCGCCAGCGACCAACTGGACGACCGGCACACCGATGCCCAGAATGTTGGCCCACGGATAACCCGCGAACTGCTCGGTGACCTCGCTAAGGCCGGCAGAATCGCCGAGCTGCAGTAGCGGGCGCAGCCCCGCCAGGATGAGGTACACGCCCAAGCCGAGGCGGACCAGCAAAAGGCCGAAATCGATGGTGCCACGCTTAGCGGAGGCCGTGGTTTCGGGGGCCTCGGTCGGGTCGGTGGCATCGGCAGCGCCGGCGTAGAGGGGCTGCCCGTCGGCGTCGTACTGCTCGCCGGCCGGGACCTGGGAGGTCGCGGCGTAGTCCGGCTCGTTCGGATCCAGCGCCATGGTCTCCTGCGGCGCGGCGGCCGGCTGGTAGCGAGTGGCAGGCTCGTCGGCGCGGCGCTCGGCGAAGTCGCGATCGGCAAAGGCCTCGGACTCGCGCGGCTCGCGGTCCAGCTGGACGGTCGGATCCGCGGCGGCGGCCGGCGCACCCGTGGCACTGAAGGCGGTGGTCTCAGCCCCCTGGCCTGCCGACCTCACCTCGGGAGCCTCCTCCACACCCGGCTCGGGCGTGGTAGCGCGGGGCTCGATGTTCTGCGGCTGGGCGCGGCCGGCGCGCTCGAAGAGGGAGCTGCGCTTCGGCGCGGGCTTGCTCGGGGCACCTGCCTGGGCGGACTCGCTGGTCTCGCCAGGCTTGGCGGCCTGGCCGAACTCGGTGGTCTCCGGGGCATCGTCGCGCTTTAGGGGACGCGCGGTGCCGCGGCCGGAAGACTGGGAGGGCCCAGTGTAGGTGGGAACGTCGTCAAAGTCATCGCCTAAGGCTCGGGCGTTATCTGGCTTGTTGTTCTGGGTCATAACTGCCAACTTAGGCCAGCTAAGCGTCAGTCTGGACCACCGTTATCGGCGCGCCGCGACATCGTCTGCAAATCGAGCCCCTTTCACCTTTGTTGACACGTCACGCTTTTGGGTACACTAGAGTTATTAGCCAACACCAAGGAGGAACCATGACCGACAAGAACCAGGACTGGGCCGGCGACCCGCACAACGCTTCCCCGGACGGCGAATTCGTCCGCGACACCAACTACATCACCGACCGTTTTGTCGCCGGTATCACCGAGCGCCAGAACAACGACGACGGCACCGTCAGCTGGCCAATGGCCGCCGACCGCTACCGGCTTATCGCCGCCCGCGCCTGCCCGTGGGCGCACCGCTCCGTCATCACGCGCCGCCTGATGGGCCTCGAGGACACCCTCTCGCTAGGCCTGGCCGGCCCGACCCACGACGTGCGCTCCTGGACCTTCGACCTGGATCCCGATGGCGTCGACCCAGTGCTTCGCATCCCCCGCCTGCAGGACGCCTACTTCGCCCGCTTCCCCGACTACCCGCGCGGGATCACGGTACCTGCCATCGTGGAGGTCGCCAGCGGGAAGGTCGTGACGAACGACTACGACAGCATCGTGCGCGATTTCATCACCGGGTGGACCGACTTCCACCGCGCCGGCGCCCCGAACCTCTACCCCGCCGAGCACGCGGCCGAAATCGACGAGCTCAACGAGTACATCTTCCGCAACATCAACAACGGCGTCTACCGCTGCGGCTTCGCCGGCAGCCAGGAGGCCTACGAAAAGGCCTACGCGGACCTCTGGGAGGCCCTCGACTGGGTCGAAGAGCGCCTGGGCCAGCAGCGCTACATGGTCGGCGAGCACCTCACCGAGACCGATATCCGCCTCTTCGTCACGCTGGTGCGCTTCGATCCGGTCTACTACTCGCACTTCAAGTGCTCCCGCCACAAGACTTCCGAGCTGCCGAACATCCGCGGCTACCTGCAGGAGCTTTTCCAGATCCCGGGCTTCGGTGACACCACCGACTTCACCGAGATCAAGCAGCACTATTTCATCGTGCACAAGGAAGTAAACCCCACCCAGGTTGTCCCGGTCGGCCCGGAGATGTCCTGGCTGGCCCAGCCGCACGACCGCGACCGCTTCGGCGGCGCCCCCTTCGCCGAGGGCACCACGCTGCCCGGCGCCCTGCCGAAGGGCGAGGAGCTCAAGAACCCGGAGCCCTTCCAGGAAGAGCTCTTCGGCTAAGCCGCGCTAGGCAACGGGCTAAGCAACTAGCCCCTCCCCGGCGGCGCGCACGACGGAGTCCGTGAGCTCCTCGAGCACCTCGGATTCTAGCCGCCAGCGCTGCCAGTACAGATCGACGTCCAGCGGATCACCGTCGAGCAGCACCACCTGCCCGCTGTCGAGCAGCGGCCGCGCCTGGGCCTCGGCCACCAACCCCCAGCCCAGGCCCGCGCGGACGGCCTCGACGTAGCCCTCGGCCGAGGGAATCTCCGAGATATTAGCCCGGATGACGTGCGAGTCGATGAAGCGTTCCTGCATGGCATCGTCGAGCACTTGGTCGTGCGGGCCGTACATCACCACCGGCATCTGCGTCCACGAAATACCCTCCACCGTCCGATGCCGCCGCGCCAGCCCCGGTGCCGCCACGGCGACCAGCCGCTGCTTGCCCAGGTACGTCGACTCGCAGCCGCTCACCGGCAGCTCCTCGCGGGTTACCGCGCCGAGGACGTCGCCGCGGCGGAGCATCGCCAGCGTGCGAGCCTCGTCCTCAATCAGCAAGCGCAACGATGCCTTGCCCCCGTCGGCCACGTCCTCCAGCACCGGGCGAAACCAGGTCGCCAGCGAGTCGGCGTTCACGGCCACCGACAAGGGGACGCGCGCCAGGCGTTTCTGCAGGCGGGCATTGGTCTCGGCCTGGACCAAGGCCATGCGGCGGGCGGCTTGGACGAGGACTTCGCCGGCATCGGTAGCCATCACCGGCGTGGAGCGCCGCAGCAGGACGCGGCCCGTGCTGGTTTCCAGGGCTTTGACGCGCTGGCTAACCGCGGAGGGTGATACCCCTAACACTCGGGCGGCGCCGTCGAAGCTGCCTTCGTCCACAATTGCCAGCATAGTTTCCAGATGAAGCGGGTTCATGAAGCATAGCTTAACTATATTTAGTCTGATTAACTAGACTTCACTTTCGCGCGGCGGCACACTAGAGATATGTCGATCATCGTAGCTGGCTTCGCCCTGGGTATCTCCCTTATCGTCGCTATCGGGCCCCAGAATGCCCTCCTGCTCAAACAGGGCATTCGCCGCCATGCGATTGGCGTGGTGATTGCTATCTGCGCGGCCAGCGACATCATCATGATTCTCGGCGGCACCGCCGGCGTCGGCTTCTTGGTCGACCGCTTCCCTTGGGCGCTGACCATCCTCAAATACGCGGGCGCGGCCTACCTGGCCTATTTCACCTTCCTGTGCTTCCGCGACGCCCTCACCCCCGACGGCAAGGCCCTCGACGCGGACACGCCGCCCAACAAGACCGAGGAGATCGAATCCTTCGGCACCTCCCCCGACGCCCGCGGCGGCGTGGCCGCCGTGGCCACGAAGACCCGCCGGGTCATCCGCCGCCAGATGCAGGAAAAGACCTGGCTCAAGCCAGCCCTGGCCGCCGTGGCCATCTGCTGGCTCAACCCGGCCGCTTACGTCGACGTGCTCGTCATGTTGGGCGGCGTGGCCAACCAGTACGGCCCCGACGACCGCTGGCTCTTTGCCGGCGGCGCCATCTGCGCCAGCCTCGTCTGGTTCCCTACCATCGGCTACGGCGCGGCCAAGTTCTCCGACGTTCTGGCGCAGCCGAAGGTCTGGCGGGTCATCAACTTCGCCATCGGCTGCATCATGATTGGCCTGACCATCAAGCTGCTGATGCACTAAACGCCCCGCCGGAGAGCTCGTCTCCGCGGGGCGCCGGTCCGGCTTTTAGTTAGTTCTTCTGCTCGCTAGTGGAAGCGTCGGTGCCGGTGGTCTCGGCATCGTCGGCCTCGGGGTCACCGGAGGCGCCGGTTTCCTCGATCCACTGCTTGATTTCTTCCTCGGAGCGGCCTTCCTCAACGTTGTCGCGCTCGGTGTAGTAGCTGACGTCGTTGCGCTTCTCGTCGTACTCCTCGAGGTCGAAATCGACTTCCTCGTCGTTGTCGAGGTCGTCGGTGACCTCGTCGACGATGTCGTTGTAGAGCTCCTCGCGTTCCAGGTTGGAGTCGACCAGCTGCTGGCCGATCTCGTCGTCGTAGCGCGCGGCGTCGTACTCCTTGTCCGGGTGCAGCTTCAGGTGCAGCAGGGCGCGGATGCGCTCGCGGCGCACGCCCTCGTCCTTAATCTGGGACTGGCTGCGGAACCAGGCGAAGACCAGGATGGCCACCATGACAATGCCCATGTAGCCGATGACCGGGTAGACGTAGTTCATCAGGGTCTTGAAGCCGGCGAAGGAGACCCCGAAGCCAGCCAGGCAGCCCGCGACGAAGATGACGCGGTAACGGCCCTCGTGGCCGGCGGACAGGCGCTTACCCAGCGCGTAGAACATGCCGATGGCGGTGTTGAAAATCATCAGGTAGATGATGACGGCCATGATGCCGCCCAGCACGGAGCCCATCTCGTCGACGAGCATCAGCATCGGGATGTCGGAGTCGCCGATCTTGTCGGCGTTCATCAGCAGGGAGAAGCCCGCCATGCCCATCATGATGAAGTAGATGACGCCGCCAATGATGCCGCCCAGGCCGGCCTCGCGCGGGCTGATGTTGTCGCCGCCGATGACCAGGGACATGGACACGGCCAGCATCAGGGCCAGGCCGTTGTAGTTCAGGGCAGAAACCAGCCAGTTGCCGATAGGCGAATCAATCTGGCCGGAGTGCTCCATGGCCAGGGTGACGTCCTCGGGCATGCTGAACAGCGTGTAGATGAAGACCAGGATGACCGCGATGATGATGGTCGGGGTCAGCGCGCCGATGACCTTGGAAACCTTGTCGACGTCCAGCATGCCGCACACCAGCACGAGGATGAGCATCAGCAGGGAGCCGACCCAGGCCGGCCAGCCGAACTGCTGCTCCATGTTGGAGCCGGCGCCGGCGAGCATCACGAAGCCGATTGCGAACAGGGTGATGACCACCGCGATATCCAGCAGCTTGGAAACAATCGGGTGGGTCACGCGGCGGAAGACGGTGTTGTGCTCCGAGGCGTGGAAGTAGCTACCCAGCTGCAGGAAGACGGTGCCAGCCAGCGTCATGATGATGCCGGCGACGATGATGCCCCACACGCCGTTGGCGCCGAAGGAGGTGAAGTATTGCACGATCTCCTGGCCCGTCGCGAAGCCGGCGCCAACCAGCAGGCCGACGAAGGCCAAGGCGATGCTCATTGATTTGGTAATAGACACAACTTTCCTAGTTCTGCTAGACAATGATCAAGTCTCAAGCGCGCACCCGACGGCCAGGGGCCCTGCCAGAAAGCGGCGGGCCCAGCCAGCCTCAGCCCGCCGCGGCCCGAGGGAGCAAGCATACAACTCAACCTCCGGCGCAGCGGATTGGCGCGCGCTGTCGTCCCAAAGCATAACGCACCTGTCCGCGCCGCCTGGTGTGCACTGTAGCTAGTCCACCCCTACCTGTGAGACACCTAACGCTTGGCTGGGACTTTCGGCAGGAAAGGCCCCGGAATACGCCAAAGAACCGCGGATATCATTTTGATAACATCCGCGGGTCCTGGCTGATAACTGTGCGGTCTAGTTGAGCTTCTCCGCGATCAACTTGTTGACCTGGCCCGGGTCAGCCTTGCCCTGGGTGGCCTTCATGACTGCGCCCACGATGGCGCCGGTGACCTTCTTGTTGCCGGCCCGGTACTTCTCCACGATGTCCGGGTTGGCGGCCAAGGCGTCGTCGACGGCCTTCTCGATGGCGCCGTCGTCGCGGACGACCTCCAGGCCGCGCGCGGCGACGACCTCGTCGACGTCGCCCTCGCCAGCCAGCACGCCGTCGACGGCCTGGCGAGCCAGCTTGGTGGTCAGCTTGCCCTCGGCCACCAGGGCGCACACGCGGGCGACCTGCTGCGGGCTAATCGACAGATCGGCCAGGGCCACTCCCTGTTCGTTGGCCTTGCCGGAGAGGTAGGCCACCCACCAGGAGCGGGCATCGGAGGCCGGGGCGCCAGCCTCGACGGTGTCGACGATGAGGTCGAGGGCGCCGGCGTTGACCAGGTCGCGCATCTCCTCATCCGTCAGGCCCCACTCCTTCTGGATGCGGGCGCGGCGGACCCACGGCAGCTCCGGCAGCGTGGCGCGGATTTCCTCGACCCACTCGCGCGGGGCGATGACCGGCGGCAGGTCCGGGTCGTTGAAGTAACGGTAGTCCTCGGCGGTCTCCTTGGGGCGCCCCTTGGAGGTGGTGCCGTCGGCCTCCTGGTAGTGGCGGGTCTCCTGGACGATCTCGCCGCCGTCCTCGATGACCTGGGCCTGGCGCTGCATCTCAAAGCGCACGGCCTGCTCGACGGACTTCAGCGAGTTGATGTTCTTGGTCTCTGTGCGTGTACCAAACTCCTCCTGGCCGATGGGGCGCAGGGACAGGTTGGAGTCCACGCGCATGGAGCCCTGGTCCATGCGGGCATCGGACACGCCCAGGGCGGCGACCAGGTCGCGCAGGGCGGAGACGTAGGCCTTGGCGACCTCGGGGGCGCGCTCGCCGGCGCCGATGATCGGCTTGGTAACGATCTCGATCAGCGGGATGCCGGCACGGTTGCAGTCCACCAGGGACTTCGTCGCGCCGTGGATGCGGCCGTCGGCGCCGCCCAGGTGGGTCAGCTTGCCGGTGTCTTCCTCCATGTGGGCGCGCTCGATCTCGACGCGCCACTCAGTGCCGTCCTCGAGCTGGACGTCCAGGTAGCCGTCGTACGCGATGGGCTCGTCGTACTGGGAGATCTGGTAGTTCTTCGGCTGGTCCGGGTAGAAGTAGTTCTTCCGGGCGAACCGGGAGGACTCCGCGATGGAGCAGTTCAGCGCCAGCCCAATCTTGATGGCCCATTCCACGCCCTTGGCGTTAACGACCGGCAGCGCGCCCGGCAGCCCCAGGGACACCGGGTCCACGTTGCTGTTCGGAGCGGCGCTGAAATTGGTGGCCGAGGTGGAAAACATCTTGGTTTCGGTATCCAACTCGACATGCACTTCCATGCCCATGACGGGTTCAAACTTTTCCAAGACCTCATCGAAGTCCATCAGGTCATACATCGCAGCAGTCATGCGTGCCATCTTAGTACGTTATTTTTCTTCGCCGGCAACTGGTCTTTTTTGCCTATGCTGGGGCGCATGGATACCCCGAATAGCGTCGGCTCGGACCTCGTCAATGCCCCCTTGGTCAACGTCGTCTATTGCCGCAACTTACCCACCGCGAAAGACTTAGCCGCCGCCGTCCGCGACACCTTCGGCGACCAGCTCAGCCCGCTGGAGCCCGGCCCGAACCCGCAGCTGCAGGTGGCCCAGGCCCGCGACTGCACCATCACCTTCAAGCTTATCGATGCCGCCCCCGACCTTTCCGAGGTCGAGCCCCACCCGGAGCTCAACGACGGCTCGGTCGACGTGTCCAGCGCCACCAGCTACGTACTCGTCACGGTCTTCCCCGACAACGCGCACCTCGAGCGCGGCAAGAAATACCGGGAGGACCGCCTGCGCCAGCTCAACATGCTGTCGGTGGCCACCCTCGCCGCGCTTAAAACCCCGGGCGCGCTCGCGGCCTTGGTGCCGCGGGCCGGGGTGACCATTAGCGCGCCGCGCTTTATCCAGCTGGCCGATAGCGGCGAGCTGGCGATGACGGCCGCGGGCGTGTGGGTACGCCCCTCCGAGGACGCCGATCGCTGGTACGCCTACTCCGTCGGGCTCATCCAGGCCGGCCACCCGGAGGTGCAGATTCGCAACGCGCCCGGGGATCCCAACGATTTCTACGCGGTACTGCGCGGGCTCGTTTCTTATGTGCTGGACGGCAACACCGTCCGCGCGGGCGACTCCCTGACCATCGCCGAGGACCGGCCGGCCATCACCGTGGCCGAGGACAGCTGGGTCGTGGACCCGCAGCTGCCGGCGCTGCGCCTCGACGTCGCGTAGGCGCTTACCCTACCGCGGGCCCGCGCTAGCCGAAGAGCGCCTTGGCGGTGGCGTAGCGGGCGGGCGGGACGACCTTGAGCTCGCCGACGGCATCGGCAAGCGGGACCAGCTCAATCTTTTCCCCGTGCAGGGCCACGCACTGGCCGGACTTGCCGGCGTGGGCGGCGCGGGCCGCGTGGACGCCGTAGCGCGTGGCCAGCACGCGGTCGTAGGCGGTCGGGGTGCCGCCGCGCTGGATGTGACCGAGCACCGTGGTGCGCACGTCGTAGCCGGTGCGGCGCTTGATTTCGTCGCCGATAACCTGGCCGATGCCGTTGAAGGTCTGGTGCCCGAACTGGTCGGTATCACCCTCGGTAAATTCCATGGTCCCCTCCTTCGGGAGGGCGCCTTCGGCCACGCAGATGATCCCGTACTTCTCCCCCATCTGGAAGCGGCGCTCCATGGCCTTGGTGATTTCGGCGATGTCGAAGGGTTCTTCCGGGATGACGGTGTAGTGCGCGCCGCCAGCCATGCCCGCGTGCAGCGCGATCCAACCAACGTGGCGTCCCATGACCTCCACGATGAGGATGCGGTTGTGGGACTCGGCGGTGGTGTGCAGGCGGTCGATGGCGTCGGTGGCCACGGAAACGGCCGTGTCGAAGCCGAAAGTAAAGTCGGTGGCGTTGACGTCGTTGTCGATAGTCTTCGGCACGCCGATGACAGGGATACCGTTGTCCGCCAGCCACTGCGCGCCTTTTAGGGTGCCCTCGCCGCCGATGGCGATGAGCGCGTCGACGCCGGCGTCGGCGAGGTTTTCCTTAATTTGGCCCAGGCCGGCCTTGAACTTGTCCGGGTGCAGGCGGCCGGTGCCCAGGATGGTGCCGCCGCGCAGGAGGATGCGGTCAATCTCGGCGTCGTCGTAGAGGTCGCGCCGGCGGTCTTCCATAAGCCCTACCCAGCCGTCTTCGTATCCGACCACCGTGTCGCCGAATTCGCTAGAGGCGGTGCGCACCACGGCGCGGATTACTGCATTCAGCCCGGGGCAGTCGCCGCCGGAGGTCAAGGTGGCAAGTCGCATGCTAACCAGCTTAACGCCTCTTGGCCTCCGCTGCCCCGCCGTGCAACGTATCCCGGAAGAAGCTGACCGTCACCAGGCCCGCGGCCAGCGCCGCGATGATCGCCCAGAGGGAGTGCGCCAGACCGGCGCCCAGGCCGAAGGCGGCCTGCCCGGCCTGCATGGCCGCCGAGACCACCGCCACGCCGATCACCGAACCGACCTGCCGGGCGGTGTTGTAGGCGCCGGAGGCGGCCCCCATGAGCGTGGGCGGCAGGTCGCGCATGGCGGTCGCGGAGTTGGTCCCCCAGATAAACGACTGACCCAGGCCCAGTAGCCCCAGCGGCAGGGCCAGCCACGCGGCCGCGTGCCCGCCAAGCATCACCCACCACGCAAGGACGAAGGATCCGAGCGAGACCGCGAATCCGAACTGCGACAGCGCCCGCGGGTGCAGCTTGTCCACCAGGATGCCGGCGAACGGGGTCACCAGCATGGAGACCACCGCCATGGGCACCACGATGAGCCCGGCCTGGTTGGCCGGCAGGTCCTGCACGTCCTGCATCCACATCATCATCGGCAGCATCATGGCCGCGGCCATAAAGCCCATGGTGGAGATGGAGGCCACGCCCAGGCTGTAGTTGCGGTCGGCAAAGAGCGCGGGCGGGATGAGCGGCTCGGTGCCGCGCTGGCCGGCCGTGGCCTGCAGGCGGGCGAAGACGATAAGCCCGGCGATGCCGGCCGCCAGTAGGGCCCAGACCCACCAGCGCCAGCCGAGCTCGGGGCCCTGCTGGACGGCGAAGACGATGGCGGCCATGGCGACGAGGGAGACGGCGGCGGAGGTGGCATCGATAGCCCGGGCGACCGTCGGCAGCTTCGGCACCCAGCGGGTGGCCAGGATGATGGCGGCCGCCGCAAAGGGCAGGTGGAGCCAGAAAACGCCGTGCCAGCCGACCAGGCTGACCACCAGCCCGCCGGCCACGGGGCCGGTCAGCGAGGCCAGCGAGCCGACGATGCCCCACACGCCGAGTGCGCGGCCGCGGCGCTCGCGGGCGAAAACGCGGTTGATAACGGACATCGTCTGCGGCATCTGGATCGCGGCGCCCAAGCCTTGGACGGCGCGGGCGGCGATGAGCCATTCGATGCTGGGCGAGAGCGCGCACAGCAGCGCGCCGACGGCGAAGAGCCCCACGCCGAGGCGGAACATCAGCCGCTGGCCGTAGATATCGCCCAGGCGGCCGGTAAACAGCAGGGGGACCACGACGGCCAGCAGGTAGATGGACGAGACCCACATCGTCTGGTTGATGGTTGCTCCCATGTCTGCGGCGATGGCCGGCAGCGCCACGGCCACCATGGTCTGGTCCAGCAGGGAGATGAAAAACCCGAGGCTCAGCGCGATCATCGCGCGCCACGCCTGCGGTTCGGGCAACACCGTCGATGCCGCGGGCTGCTGCGGGGTTCTATCACGCGTCATGGACAACGAGTCTAGCCCTCCGGGCAGGCCGGCTTCCGAAACTGTTTACCGCGGGTCGCCGGGCGGACTAGGGTGGTGGCATGGGAATGATTGATATCAAGAAGCCAGAAAACGTCAGCACCGCCACGACGGTCACCCTGGGCCTTATCGGCGGTTGGGTCACGGCCAAGGAGACGGGCGTGCGCCCGCTGGGCGGCGTCATCCTGGGCGCCGCTGGCCTGTGGGCGGGCCGCTCCTGGGCGGCCAAGACGAATGCCGCCACCACCGCCGGCCTGTCGGCGCTCTACCTGGGCGCATTCGGCGCCTCGCACCCGCTGGCCAAGAAGATCGGCGCCTGGCCGTCCGTCCTGGCCGTGACCGCCGCGACCGCCGGCGCCGCCTACGCTCTCTCGGACGCCAAGTAGCCGAGAGGAACGCTTCTGCGCGGTCGGATTAGCTAATCCGCCGCGCCTTTTTCTTCGGCTTCCATCGCCGCGACGAATTCGCCCTTGGTGGACTGCCACAGGTCCTCGGTCATGCCGAGGCGCCAGTAGCCGGAGATGGACACGTCGGCCTTATCGACGCCGTTTTCCTTGAACAGGAAGCGGCGCAGGTCCTTAATCATCTCGGCCACGCCGTGGATGAACCAGCTGGTGCGGCCAGCCGGGATGCCGTGGTTGCGGACCGCGGCGGCCAGCGGCGCGCCCGGGGTCGCGCCGTTGCGGTAGACCCACTGGACGGTCGCCCCCGGGCGCTCGGGCATCTCGATCTCGTGGCCGGGGGCCTCGACCTCGACGAAGGCGGTCGCCTGCGCGCCCGCCGGCAGCTTCTCTAGGGCGGCGGCGACGGCCGGGGCGGCCGACTCGTCGCCGGCCAGGACGAAGGTGTCGTAGCCGGGCTCGGGCTTCCACTTGCCACCGGGGCCGGCGAACCCGAACTCGTGGCCCACCTCGACGTCGCGGGCCCAGGGGCCGGCGAGGCCGGCATCGCCGTGCAGGACGAAGTCGACCTCGCACTCCCCCGTCTGCGTGTCGACGCTGCGCAGGGTATAGGTGCGCGTGACCGGGCGCAGGTGCCGCGGCTGGTTGGCGCGGGCCTCGGCTAGGTCGAAGGGCCAGGCGTAGTCCGCGCCCTCGGGCACGAAGAGGATCTTGATGTAGTGATCCGTCTTGTCGAGGTCCTGGCCCACCAGGTCCGGCGCGGAGATAGTCAGGCGCACCATGTCGGGGGAAACCTGGCGCTTAGCGGTGACGGTGGCGCCGTGCGCCTTGCGCTTCGGCTTGCGCGGCGCCGGCGCCTGGCCCGCGGCCGCGGCGGCCTTTTCCTCGCGTCGGCGCAGCTTGGCCGCCCGCTTTTCTTCCTTGCGGGCACGGCGGGAATCGTAGTGGGCGTGGTCCTGCCCGGCCTGGAAACCGCGCTCGAAGCCGCTGTCAAAGCCGGCCCCGAAGCCTTGGGTAAAGCCGGCCTGAAAACCGGCACGGTACGGGTCGTCAGGGATGTATGCAGAATTCTCGCTCATTTGGGTAAGGCTACCCTACAGAAATTTTTCTCGCTAGGGCCCAATAGTCACTAGCTGCGCAGTCTGGTCAGCGAGATCACCACCGGCCGCGAGACACGACTGTGCCGCGAGTCACACTATAGGCTGGGGCGCGCACCACCCATTCAACCCCAAGGAGTGATTTCCATGTCCAGCACCGGTAGCGTCAGCGCCTCCCCCAACGGCCTGTTGATGGCCCTCATCCAGTACCCCGTCCCCGTGGTCAACCACCCCGACGACGTGCAGCGCAACGTCGACGAGATTTGCCGCATGGTAGCCAGCACCAAGGCCGGCTACCCGGAGCTCGACCTCATTGTCTTCCCCGAGTACTCCTCGTCCGGACTCAACACCAAGATCTGGTCCTACGACGAGTTCCTCATCGGCCTCGACGACCCCAAGGTCGAGCAGTACAAGGCCGCCTGCCGCGACAACGACGTCTGGGGCGTGTTCTCTATCATGGAGCCCAATCACGAGGAGGGCAAGCCGCCGTTTAACACCGCCATCATGATCGACAACACCGGCGAGATTGCCCTGCACTACCGCAAGCTGCAGCCCTGGACCCCGATCGAGCCCTGGTACCCGGGCGACCTCGGCATGCCAGTGGCCGACGGCCCGAAGGGCTCCAAGATTGCCCTGAACATCTGCCACGACGGCATGTTCCCGGAGCTGGCCCGCGAGGCCGCCTACAAGGGCGCGAACGTCTACATCCGCATCTCCGGCTACTCCACCCAGACCCAGGACTCCTGGATCATGACCAACCGTTCCAACGCCTACCAGAACCTCATGTTCACCGCGTCGGTGAACCTGGCCGGCTACGACGGCACCTTCTACTACTTCGGCGAGGGCAACGTCTGCAACTACGACGGCGGCATGATTTCCGAGGGCCACCGCAACCCGGGCGAAATCGTTACCGCGGAGATCTACCCCGCGCTCGCCGACCAGGCCCGCCAGAACTGGGCGCTGGAGAACAACATCTACAACCTAGGCAACCGCGGCTACGTCGGCTACCCCGGCGGCAAGACTGAAAACTACCTGACCTGGGTCCGCGACCTAGCCAACGGCGAATACAAGCTGCCGTGGGACGACAAGGTCCGCATCAAGGACGGCTGGAAGTACTACCCGGATGGCCCTCAGCTAGGCCCGCTGCCGGACGAGTACAAATAAGGTGACGAACCCTAGTAAGGGCTAGCCTTCCCCGGACAAACACTTGACCCCTCCCGCAAGCGCGGGAGGGGTCAAATTGAGGAATTACGCGGCGGGACTGTCAATATCCGCGTCTGAAGAACGCCTTAGGCCGTGGCACCTGCCGGACCAGTCTGGTCGGCGGTGGTGTCCGGCTGGACGACGCCTTCGTCGTCTACGTTAGCAGTCTCGGCACCGGTGTTCCCAGCCTGGGATGCATCCTGGTTCACTTCTGCCCCCGGGACAGGGGTCTGGTCACTTGCCGCGCCCTCAGCTTCCGGAGCGGTCGCCGGGGCGCTTGCCTCCGGCTGGGTGGAAGCGTCCGGGCCCACCGGCTGGGTAGCCGGGGCGGCGTTGCCACCCTCCTCGGTCTGGGCGGGCTTGAACTCGATGGCGTCGTCTCCGGCGGCCAGGGCCAGAGTGGAGTTATCGAGCTGGTAGATGGCCGGCTTGGACTCGAGAATCTTGGTGATGGCGGCGGCATCGGCCATCGCGGCCGGCTCGCAGGCCATCTGGGTCGAGGTGATGGTGCCGACCTCGAGGGCACCCTCGGAGTCGAAGCTGTACTCGGCGTTGCCGCCGTTGCAGCCGTCCTCGAAGCTCAAGGTGCCGTCGTCCTGCAGCGTGATGCTGACGGCATCCGGCTTGACGGTGGAGACCAGCTTGCCGGAGATGGTCTCGTTGCCGCCCTTCGGCTGCAGCTTGGTGGCCCCCTCCGGCAGGGTGGTCACCAGCTCGGACTTTGCTTCCTCGCCGCCCTCGGACGGGGTGGCGGTGGCGGCATCGCCGGAAGTAGCGGCCGCTGCGGACTCAGTGGACTCGGTCGTCTCGCTGCCGGCGGCAGTCGAGGCGGCCTCACTGTTGGAGCTCAAGCCCAGCAGCTGCTCGAGCAGCTCCGGGGTCACGACGCTGGACAGCTGGTCCACGCCGGAAGTTTCTTGGTCAGGTTCTGGAGAATCGGTGGGCGCGGCCAGTGCTGCCGGGGCCGACAGGGCAAGGCCGGCGGCCACGGCGGTCGAAGCGGTCAGGGTCTTGATTTTCTTGGAAACCATGGTCCATAACCTACCGTCACAATCGTCACACGCAACCCATCCGATACAAAAAGAAGGTTCCCCGTATAGAAAAAACAGGGAACCTTCAGGAAACGGCGGCGGCTAGTTCGCCGAGTCGCGGCCGGCCTCGTAGGCGGCGCCGACCTTGTACAGGCGGTCGTCGGCAAAGGCCGGGGCCATGATCTGCAGGCCGGTCGGCAGTCCGGAGTCGCTGGCCATGCCGGACGGCACGGACATGCCGCACAGGCCCGCCAGGTTCAGCGGCAGGGTGCACAGGTCGAAGTTGTACATGGCCATCGGGTCTTCGACCTTCTCCCCCAGCTTGAACGCCGTGGTCGGGGTGGTCGGTGAGACCAGCACGTCGACCTGCTCGAAGGCCTTGGCGAAGTCCTGGGCGATCAGGGTGCGCACGCGCTGGGCCTGCAGGTAGTAGGCGTCGTAGTAGCCCACGGACAGCGCGTAGGTACCCAGCATGATGCGGCGCTTGACCTCGGGCCCGAAGCCCTCGGCGCGGGACATGCTCATGACCTGCTCGGCGGAGTGGGTGCCGTCGTCGCCGACGCGCAGGCCGTAACGCATGCCGTCGAAACGGGCCAGGTTAGACGAGACCTCGCAGGGCATGATCAGGTAGTAAGCGGCCAGGGCGTCGTCGAAGTGCGGGCAGTCGATCTCGACGGTCTCGGCGCCCTGGGCGACCAGCTGGTCCACGGCCTGGTGGTAGGCCTCCATTACGCCGGGCTGCCAGCCGTCGCGCTCGAACTGCTTGATGAGACCGACCTTGACGCCGCTGAGATCGCCCTGCGCGCCCTCGCGGGCGGCGGCGACTACGTCAGCGACCGGCTTGTCCACGCTGGTGGCATCGAAGGCGTCGTGGCCGGCAATGACCTCGTGCAGCAGCGCAGTGTCCAGGACGGTGCGTGCGCACGGGCCCGCCTGGTCCAGGGAGGAGGCCGCGGCGATGAGACCGTAGCGGGAGACGGTGCCGTAGGTCGGCTTCACGCCGACGGTGTTGGTCAGGGCGGCCGGCTGGCGGATGGAACCGCCGGTATCGGTGCCGATGCCCAGCGGGGCCTGGCCGGCGGCCAGCGCCGCGCTGGTGCCGCCGCCGGAACCGCCCGGGGTGCGCTCGGTGTCGTAGGGGTTATGCACCGGGCCGTAGGCGGAGTTCTCGCTGGACGAGCCCATGGCGAATTCATCCAGGTTGGTCTTGCCCAGGATCGGGATGCCGGCCTCGCGCAGCTTGGTGACCACGGTGGCATCGTAGGGCGAGATCCAGCCCTCGAGCATCTTGGAGGCCGCGGTGGTCGGGGCATCGGTAGTAGTCAGCAGGTCCTTCAGCGCCAGCGGGACGCCGGCCAGGGCCGAGGCCGGCTGCTCACCGGCGTCGAGGGCCTTATCGACGGCATCGGCGGCCGCCAGCGCTTCCTCCGCGCCGACGTGGAGGAAGGCGTTGAGCTCGTCGTTGGTCTCGGCGATGCGATCAAGGAAGGCCTGCGTGACCTCGCGGGAGGAAAGCTCCCGGGAGTGGATCTTGTCCGCCAGCTCGGCGGCGCTCAGAGAGGTAATCCCCTCGTTCGGGGCAATAAAGGTGCTCATTTACTCTCCTCCCAGAATCTGCGGAACCGCGAAACGATCGTCCTCTGCGGCCGGGGCCTGATCCAGCGCCTGCTCGGCGTTCAGGGTCCGCACCACCTTGTCCTCGCGCATGGTGGCGTTCAGCGAGTGCGGGTGGCTCATCGGCTCGACGCCGTCGGTGTCCACCTTGCCCACCGCGGAGACCGAGTCCACGATTTCATCAATCTGGCTAGCAAACTGTTCGAGCTCTTCCTCGCTCAAGGCCAAGCGGGAAAGCTTAGCCAGGTGCGCGACCTCGTCACGCGAAATCTCAGACACGCGAACTCCATCCCTTCTTCTTGCGCGCCGCCCACACTGGCCTGGCCTACCCAGCAGGCAGGCGACCAGGCTCCCGGGCCGGCGCACGGTAGTGTTTAGCTTTTGCTCCTCACCATGCTACTGCACCGCCCGCCGCAGGCGCGTAGGTGGTCTCCGACTAGAGGAACTGCCGCACCAGCGCCACGAGCGCCACGACGACGATGACGGCCCGCAAGACCTGGTTCGGCAGGCGCTTGGCCACCTGCGCGCCGACCAGGCCGCCGACGAGTCCCCCGGCCGCGACGACCGCCACCCCGATCCAGAGGATCTCGGCGCCGAAGAAGGCCCAGGCGATGAGGTAGACCAGCGCGGCGGTGACGTTGACGAACAGGGACAAGAAATTCTTCACCGGGTTGATGGCCTTGAGGCTGCGCCCGGTCATCACCGACAGGATGGCCATATACAAAATGCCCTGGGCCGCGGTGAAATAGCCGCCGTAAACCGCGGCCAACCCCATGGGGGCTACCACCCGGGGCCGGCGGTAGGCCCCGCCCACCTCAGCGCCGGAGGCGGCATCGTTAGCCGTGCCTTGCCCGGACTGGGAGCGCCCGGAAAGCCACCGGGTCAACCGCGGCTGGAAGGTCACCATTACCAGTGCCACGACGATGAGGATGGGGATGACGAAGTCGAGGGCATCCGACGGCGAGGCTAGCAACAGCAGGGAGCCGGCGGCCGAGGCCACAATGGTCACCACCACCAGCGGGCCCAGGTAGGGCAACTCGCGCCGGATTTCTTTACGGAAACCCCACGCTGAGCCCACCGACGCGAACATCATGCCGGTGGTGTTGGTGCGCACCGCCACCCCCGGCGGCACGCCCAGGGCCAGCAAGACCGGCAGGGTGAGCAAGGAGCCCGAGCCCACCGCGGAGTTGATAATCCCGGCCAGCACGGCCATAGCGAAAAGCAAAGCACCGCTAACAATGGACATGTTGGGCTCCTCTCCTTGGGGGATACTTACGCGGGCGGTTTAACGTGTCTCACATAGTAGTGCGCGCACGCTGCGTTTTCGCTATTAGTTTCCCCGGAAAGAAATTTATAGGCGGGGCGTCTATTGAGACTTGCGACACCCGGCGGGTAGTATTTACGGGAAAACAAACCGTATTAACCGCGCTAGCCACAGAAAGAATTGTCTACTATCATGTCCTTCCTCATCCGCGTTCTTCTTCCCGACACCCCGGGCAGTTTAGGCCAACTGGCCGACGCGATCGGCATGGTAGACGGCAATATTCAGTCGGTCGATATTGTTGAAAACTTCCCCGATGGCACCGTCATGGACGACATCGTGGTGGAGCTCGCCGCCGGCGGCATGGCCGATTCGCTCATTACGGCCGCCAGCACCGTCGACGGCGTCGAGGTGGATTCCATCCGCCCGTTCTCGGGCCGGGTGGATCGCCGCGGCCAGATTGCGCTGCTGGCCCGCGTGGCCTCCCACCTGCACGACGTGCGCGCGGCGATGACCGAGGTGGTCGCCGCCATCCCGAAGGCGCTGACCTCGACATGGGCCATCGTCATCGATAACAACGAGCCGATCCACCGCATCGCCAGCTCGGACGCCGCCCCGGAGGACGACGGGACGACCCCGCACGACATCGACGTCACCCAGGCCCGCGCTCTTAACCCAGAGGCCGATTCCTGGATCCCGGCCTCCTGGTCCCTGTTGGACTCGGCGCTGGCCGCCGCCCCCATCGGCGATACCGGCCTGGTCATGGCCATCGGCCGCACCGGCGGGCCCGATTATCTGGCCTCCGAGGTCGAGCACCTCGGCAACCTGGGCACCATCCTGGGCGCTTTCTTGAGCGACGGCCACGCGGGCACCGCGGACTAGTCCAGCAGCCGGCGCAGTCCTTCCGCCGCGCTATCCACTACGGTCCCGGCGGCGGCCTGTACGTCCCGCGGGGCCCAGGGGAAGGAGAAGGCCTGGCGGGAGAGCTGGAACATGGACAGATCGTTCCAGGAATCCCCGAAGCTGTAGATTTCCATCTCCTCCCGGTCCCAGCCGGCGTGCCGGGCCAACCATTCCACGCCGGCCCCCTTGGTGGTCCCGGCCGGCAGGATGTCCACGAAACCCTGGTTCTTAGTGGACTCGACCTCGTAATTGTCCAGCACCCAGCGGTGAATCTCGTCCTGGACCTGCGGGTTATCCGGCGTCCAGGTCGCCACGGCCACGAAGTCCTGGTCCGGGATGGTCTCCGGCGTCGCGTAGGCGACCTGGGTGATAACCCCGGTGCCTTCCGTGCTCACGCACTCGCGGAAGCAATAGTCCAGCCCGGTATGGGAAATCCCGTAGACGTTAGTGCCGGGGCGCTCGGCCAGGCTGCGGACCAGCTGGGTCACCGTCTCCTTGTCCAGGCCGGCGCGGTGGAGGACCTGCCGGTTCTTGTCCGCGATGATCGCCCCGGTAACCAGGATGGAGTAGTCGAATTCCACCCCGGAGCCGGCCAGCGCCCGGTAGGCCTCGTTGTAAGACTTACCGGTCGCCGCGACCGCGATATTGCCGGCCGCCTGCCACTCGGCGATGGCCTCGGCAATATCCGGGGCGAGCCCGTCCGGGAAGTAGATGGTCCCGTCGAAATCGAAAGCGGCAATCTTCATGCAGTTGGTCCTTCCTCCAGGCTTCGGCGGTAACGCTTGCGGCGTCTTAAGCCTCCAGCCTATCCGTCGGCGTCTTCGCCGGCCGGCGCGCCATGAGCTAGCAGGTCCTCGAAGCCGGCCTCATCCAGGATGGGCACGCCCAGGTCCTGGGCCTTTTGTTCCTTAGAACCGGCGTTCTCCCCGGCGACCAAAAAGTCCGTCTTCTTCGACACGGAGCCGGTGGCCTTCCCGCCGCGGCTGACGATGGCCTCCTTGGCCTCGTCGCGGCTGTAGCCTTCCAGGGTGCCGGTGACCACGATGGTCAGCCCCTCCAGGGTCTGGGGGCGGCGGGATTCGGCGGCGATCTCCATGCGCACGCCCGCGGCGGCCCAGCGCTCGACGATGTTGACGTGCCAGTCGACCTCGAACCAGGACTTGAAGGACTCGGCGATGATAGTGCCCACGCCCTCGGTCTCCGCCAGTTCCTCGACGTCGGCGGCGCGCAGTGCTTCCATCGAGCCGTAGCGGGTGGCCAGCGCCCGCGCCGCGATGGGCCCGACGTGACGGATGGACAGGGCCACGAGCACGCGCCAGAAGTCGCGCTCCTTGGCCTCGCCGAGGTTGTCCAGTAGCGCACGGCCGACCGTGTTGACCGCGATGTTGTCCGCGGACTTCGGCCCCTTGGCCTTCTTGTCCGCCTTGGAGGTGTAGACGTCGGAGGCCAACAGCTTTTCCTCGGTCAGCTCGAACAGCTCGGCCTCGTCTTCCAGGATGCCCTGTTCGATGAGATCCCAGGCGCCCTTCTCCCCCAGCGCCTCGATATCGAGCGCCTTGCGGGAGGCCAAGTATTCTAGCCGCGCCGACAGCTGCGCCGGGCACGAGCGGGTGTTCGGGCAGCGCCAGTCGGCGTCGCCCTCTTTTTGCGGCGCGAGCGGCGTCCCGCAGGAGGGGCAGTTGTCCGGGAAGGTCCACTCGACCTCGCTGCCGTCGCGGGCCTCGACGACCGGCCCCAAGACCTCGGGGATAATTTCGCCCGCCTTGCGGATGACCACGGTGTCGCCCACCAGCACGCCCTTGCGCTTGACCTCGGACTGGTTGTGCAAGGTGGCCATGGAGACCGTCGAGCCGGAGACGAAGACGGGATCCATCACCGCGAACGGGGTCACGCGCCCGGTGCGGCCCACGCCGACCTGGATATCCCGCAGGACGGTGGTGACCTCCTCGGGCGGGTACTTGTAGGCAATCGCCCAGCGCGGTGCCCGGGAGGTCGCGCCCAGCTGGCGCTGGGAGGCCAAGTCGTCGACCTTGACCACCAGCCCGTCCATCTCGAAGATGGCGTCGTGGCGGTGATCGGCCCAGTAGTTCACGCGCTCGATTACTTCTTCCGCCGAGTGCACCTGCTCGGTGTACGGCGAGACCGGCAGCCCCCAGGCCGCCAGGGCTTGGTAGGCGTGGTACTGCGAATCCGGGCTGAAGCCCTCCCGGGCGCCGATGCCGTGGCAGACCATCTTCAGACGCCGCTTTTTCACCTCCGCCGGGTCCTTCATCCGCAGCCCGCCGGCCGCGGAGTTGCGCGGGTTGGCGAAGGCCGGCTTGCCGTCCTCGACGCGCTCGGCGTTGATCTCGGCGAAGTCTTCCGGCCGCATGTAGACCTCGCCGCGGACCTCGACCAGCTCCGGCACGGGGAAGTCCGCGGTGTCCTGCAGCTGCTGCGGGATATCCTCGATGACCCGGGCGTTGGCCGTAATGTCCTCGCCGACCTGGCCGTCGCCGCGGGTGGCCGCGGAGACGAGGCGCCCGGAACGGTAGACCAAGTCGATGGAGAGCCCATCGATCTTCAGCTCGGTCAGGTAGGTCTTCGCCGGGGTGCGGGTCAGCCAGTCGCGCATCTCCGCCTCGCTGAAGACGTTGTCCAGGCTCATCATGCGCTCGAGGTGTTCGACGTCAGCGAACGGCGAGGCCGCGCCCACCTCCCGCGTCGGCGAGTCCGGGACCGCCAGCTCCGGGTGCTTTTCCTCCAGTTCCTGCAGGCGGCGGAAAAGCTGGTCGAAGTCGGCGTCCGGGATGACCGGCTGCTCGTTGTAATAGAGCTGACGATGCCGCCGTACTTCCTGGGCGAGCTCGTTCCATTCGCGTTGCACATCTGCTGGATTAGTCACGGTGCCCCAGTCTAGTCGCCGCGCCGACGCTTCCCGCCCGGCGGGTAAATTCGCAGCGTTTGGCCAGCCAGCCGCGTGTGTCCGGGGTGGCGACTAAGGTTAAGCCCATGAACTTCGACGCGACCCGCATGCTCTCCTTTGACCTGGAAACCACCTCGACCGATCCCCGCTCCGCCCGCATCGTTACCTCCGCGCTGGTCACCATTGACGGCCGCCACGTGGAAAAGAAGGAGATGCTGGCCGATCCCGGCGTCGAGATCCCCGAGGCCGCCGCCCAGGTCCACGGGATTACCACCGAAAAGGCCCGCGCCGAGGGCCGGCCGCACGACGAGGTCCTAGAAGAAACCGTAAGCGCCATCAAGCAGGCCTGGGACAACGGCCTGACCCTGGTGGTCTATAACGCGGCTTATGATCTCTCGGTCCTGCGGGCCCTGACCGGCGACTTCACCGTCACCGGCCCGGTCTACGACCCCTTCGTCATCGACCGGGTCATGGACAAGTGGCGCAAGGGCAAGCGCACCCTGGGCGCGGTCTGCGAACACTACGGGGTCAGCCTGGACAACGCGCACGAGGCCACCGCGGACGCCCTGGCCGCCGCACGGGTGGCCTGGAAGCAGGTGCGCCAGGTTTTCCCGGAGCTCGCCCAGAAGGACGTGGACGAGCTGATGGAGTTCCAAGCCGTGCGCTGGTACCACGATCGGATGGACTTCAAGAAGTACCTGGAGGGCAAGGGCCGGGATGCCGACAGCGTCTCCACCGCGTGGCCGATGATCAGCTAGAGCTCGAAGCACCGCGCCGAAAACCTAGTGACTCACCGAAGTCTCCAGAGTCTTCAAAATCTCCAAGAGCTCCAAAAGTCTCCGAAGTCTCGATAATCTCCAGCTGATAGGATCCGGGTCATGTCTGCTCCTTCCCTCCCGCGGGACAACCCGTTCCGCCCCACCTTCGGCGCCGCTCCCCTGTATTGGGTCGGCCGCGAGGTCATCCTCCGTTCCTTCGAGCGCGCGCTCGTCGGCACCGCCGGCACGCCCGGGCGCTCGCTGGTCATTAGCGGATCCCGCGGCATTGGCAAGACGGTCCTGCTCAACGAACTCGAAGACCGCGCCCGCACGCAGGGCTGGATCGTGCTGCGCGCCTCCGGCCGCAGCCCCATCGTGGAAGATTTCGTGGAGACCACCATCCCCGCGGCCATTGAGGGCATCAGCCCGCGGCCGACCACGCGGGTGAAGCAGGTCGGCCTCGGCAAGGTGGCCAGCATCGGCTTCGACACCGATGACCAGGCGCCTTACAAGCACAACCTCAACACCCGGCTGCGCGAGTTGTCCGGCCACCTCACCGGCACCGGGATCCTTATCAGCATCGACGAGGCCCAGGACGCCTCCCTGGAGGATCTCACGACCATCGCCGTCGCCTACCAGGACCTAATCCGCGACGATCTTAACGTCGCGCTCGTGGTGGCGGGACTGCCCCAGGGCATCGACAAGCTGCTGAGCCTGCCGGGAGCTACCTTCCTGCGGCGGGCGGAAAAATACCTGCTGGGCCCCTTGAACCAGTCTCTGACGGCGGAGGCCTTCGAGTTGACCGCCCGCGACAGCGGAATCAGTTTCAGCCCGGCCGGCATCCAGGCCGCGGTGGCGCTCTCCCACGGCTACCCCTACCTCGTGCAACTGGTCGGCTCCCTGGCCTGGCAGCAGGCGGACCTGCGCGCGGGCGGCGAGGACGGTGCCGTCATTACGGAGGAGGATGTCGCCGAGATAGCGCCCCAGGCCATTTCCCTGATGGGCACGCAGGTCCACCAGCCGGCGGTCAAGGAGCTCTCGCCGGCGCTGCGGGAATTCCTGGAGGCCATGGCCCAGGCCGCACCCACCGACCCGGTGGCGGTGCACGATATCGCCGCGTCGTTGGGCCGGACCCTGCGTTCCCTGTCGGGCACGCGCCAGCGGCTCATCGACGCCGATATCATCGAGGCACCCCGCTACGGCGAGCTCAACTTCACTCTGCCCTACCTGCGCGACTTCCTGTTGGCGCGGGATTCCGGCGGGCGGGTCAGCTAAAGATCCCCCGCGTCCCGCTCGAGCATCGCCGCCACTCGATAAGCCAGCCGGTAGTCCCTGGCGGGTGACTCCGGCCGGGCCGGGTAGACGTCCACCGCGTGGGTCAACAGCGTGCGCGGCAGGCCCAGCCGGTCCAGCAGGCGCGCGATAGCGATCGCTACGCCCCGGGCGGTATCCGGCTGGCCGGGCACTGCGTCAGCGGCCGTAATGCCGAGGCCGACGCGCGAGCCAGCATCCAGGTGCTGGCCCAGCCCGTCCAAGTCCCGGGGGTTAACCAGCTGCGGCAGGTCCAACAGCACCGTTTGCGCGGTGCGTGCCAGCTCCCACTGGGGCCTGTCAAGGTGCAGGTACTGGGAATCGAAGCGCGCCAGGGTATCCGCGGCGACTTCCGCGGGCACGGCCGCGATGTCGTCGAAGTCCGTCACCCCCGGCAGCGTGCCGGCCAGGATCTGGCCCAGGTAGGGCTCGTCGAGTTGCAGCACGACCTGCGCGCCGAAGCGGCGGGCCACGTCGGCGGAATGGCGGGCAAGGCCTTCTTGCAGACCGAGGAAGAGGTCGCGGCGCGCCCCACTATCAGTGATGACACGGTGCCCGTTGGCCAGCTCAATGGCGGCGGACAGGCTCCACGGCCCGACGGCCTGGATCTTGACTTCGGGCACGCTTTCGCCCCAGACGTCCTGGATTTCGTCCAGGTCGCGTTCCATCCGGTCCCAAGCCCGGCGGGTCAGCAGCTGCGGCCGGTCGGTCATCTGCCAGGCGCGCGGGCCGCGGTCGACCGCCACGAATTCCACCAGCCCGGCGGTGCGGCCGATAGCGTCCGAGCCCAGCCCGCGGTCGGGCAGCTGCGGCAGGTGCGGCAGGTCGCCGGTCTCCCCCAGCACGATGTCGGCGGCCTCCGGCATGGAGGTGCCGGGCATAGGGCCGAGCCCAAATCCAGTCACGCTGTCACCTTCTCCTTCGTGGGGCGCAGCCGCCTAGGCCGTCTCGCAAATGGTGCCGGAGCCCAAGACGATGTCGCCGAGCTCGTCCTCTGTCGGCAGGTAAAGCACGGCGGCCTGCCCCCGGGCCACGCCGGAGAGCTCGCCGTGCAGCTCCAGCCGCATGTAGTCGGCCGCGCGATCGATGTGCGCGGTGCACGGGACGACCGAGCCGTGGGCGCGCACCTGGACCTCGCACTCCAGCGTGCCGTCCATGGCCGGGTGCAGGTACTTGAGCCGGTCCGCGCCAATGGCGGTCACGGCCAAGTCCTCTCGCGCGCCGACGGTGACGGTGCCGGTGGCGGCGTCGATATCCGTGACGTAACGCGGCCGGCCGTCAGCGGCGGGCTGCTTGATGTCCAGGCCCTTGCGCTGGCCGATGGTGTAGTTCCAGGCGCCGTCGTGCGTTTTAAGCTCCTGGCCCTCCTGGTCCACAATCATGCCCGGGCGCAGGCCGATGCGCGCGCCCAGGAAGGCCTGGGTGTTGCCGTCGGGGATAAAGCAGATGTCGTAGGAATCCGGCTTCTTAGCGGTGGAAAAGCCGTGCGCGGCCGCCTCCTCGCGGATCTGCGGCTTCGGGGTGTCCCCGATGGGGAAATAGCAGTGCTCCAGCTCATCGGCGGAAATCACGCCCAGCACGTAGGACTGATCCTTGTTCTCGTCCTTGGAGCGGCGCATATAACCGTCCCGGTCCAGCGTCGCGTAGTGGCCGGTGGCCACCGCGTCGAAGCCCAAAGCCATGCCCTTTTGTAGCAGGGCCCGGAACTTGATCTTTTCGTTGCAGCGCAGGCAGGGGTTGGGGGTCTCGCCGCGTGCATAAGAGTCCACGAAGTCCCCGATGACCTCTTCCTTGAACTGCTCGGAGAAATCCCAGACATAGAACGGGATTCCCAGCTTGTCGCAGATGCGGCGGGCGTCGGCGGAGTCCTCCAGCGAGCAGCACCCGCGGGCCTTCTCACGCGTCTGCTGCGCGTCCTTGTGCAGCGCCAGGTGCACACCGACGACGTCGTGGCCCGCCTCGACCGCGCGGGCAGCCGCCACGGAGGAATCCACTCCGCCACTCATCGCCACCAGTACTCGCACGCCGCGCCACCTTTCTTCCTATCACTGCCGCCTGCCGGATTATCCAAAGCGGCTCAAAAGTCTACTCCCTCGGCCCAACGCAGGGATAATCCTCGCCATTCCCGGCCAGCGTCGGGCCGGAACCTCGGCCCGCTGGCCCCGGTGTCTACAGTAAGGGGTCATGGGTAGGAAACGGAACCGGAGCAGCCAGCCCGGCGAGGGCATCGTTGGCGTCTACGACATCGACACGGGCCAGGCCGAGGTCGTGGCGGATGAGTTCCGCCGGGACGGCTATATCCTCAACGTCAACGGCGTGCCCAGCAGCCACATCGTGCTCGGCTCCCCGGGCGAGCTGGAGTTTGAGTACATGCGCTGGATCGCCGCCGCGGTCGAGGTGCTCAACCCCGTCGACCCGGCCGCGCTGCGCGTTACCCACCTGGGCGGGGCGGGCTGCTCGCTCCCCCGCTATTTCGCGGACCTGTGGCCGCGCTCGCGGCATACGGTCGTGGAGTTAGATGCCAAGCTCGCGGAGCTGACCCGCACGCTTTTCGATGTGCCCCGCGCGCCCACGGTCAAGATTCGAGCCGGTGAGGCCCGCGCGGAGACGATGGCCTTCCAGCCGGCCAGCCGGGATATCATCATCCGCGACGTCTTCGCCGGGGCCACCACCCCGCGCCCGCTGACCACGGTGGAGTTCTTCGCCGCGTGCCGAAACGCCCTGTCGGCCGCGGGCCTATACGTATCCAACTGCGGCGATCACTCAGATTTGCAGGGCGCCAAGGCGGAGCTGGCCGGCATGGCCGAGGTCTTCGACCACCTAGCCGTCATCGCCGATCCACCGATGCTCAAGGGCCGCCGCTACGGCAACATCATCCTGATTGGTTCCGCGACACCCCTGCCCGCGGCCGGATCACAAGAAGCCGCGGCGCTAGCCAAGCGGCTTCTAGGCGGGGCGGTCCCCGCCCACTACAAAGACGAGTCTTTCACCCGCAAGTTTATCGGCGGGGCTAGCCCACGACGCGACTAACGATGCCGGCCAGCTGCTGCACGTCCAGCTGCCCGCCGTTGGCCCCCGCGGCCGCAGCAGCCTGGGTAGCATCCGCGACCGTCTGGTCGTCGACTTCGATGCCGGCGGTGTGCCCGGCGTTTTCCAGCAGCAGCGCCAGGTCACCGACGGAGTAGTCGCCCGCGGCCATGGCTTCGAGCTGCTCGACCGGCAGGGCGCCCTCGGCGTTGAGCTTTTCCACGTAGCCGATAAGGCCCTCGGCGGCATCACGGTCGATGCCTGCCTCACCCGCGGCCTCGGCCAGCTGCGGCGCGGCGGCCACGCCGGCGGCGATGGCCAGGATGGCGGCGACCAGGGCGGTCGAGTCCTTGCCCAGGTCCGGGGCGCCGGTTACCACGAGGTCCTCGAGGACCCCGCCGAAGTCGACGTAGTTGCCGGCGCTGAAGGAATCCAGCTGGGCGTGGGTGCCGTTGAACAGGTTCATGTCCACCTGGGTGGGGATGCCAGCAACCTTGCCGGAGCCGGAGCGCTGCCAGAAGGACAGCTTGTCCCAGCCGCCGACCGGCTGCGGGGCCGCGTCCTGGTAGGCGGCCAGCCACAGCGGGTACTCCGCGAACTGGGTGGTATTACCCATCTCCACTTCCCAGAAGTACTTGTAGGTGTAGATCATCGGGGTCCGGCCGGTCAGCCGCTTGAGCTCATCGGTGAATTCGCGGACCCAGGCCTGCATCTGCTGCGGGTTCTTGCCGTCGGTGACCTCGATGTCGAGCACCGGCGGCAGCGACTGGTCCGCCACCAGGGCCAGCTGGGAGGCGAAGTGCGCGGCCTGCGTCTTCGCGTCCGTGTTTGGGCGCCCGTAGTGGTAGGCGCCGACCTTTAGCCCGCTGGCGGCCGCGGCGTTGGCGTCGACGGCGAAGTGCGGGTTGCTAAAGCCCTCGCCCTCGGAGGCCTTGACGAAAGCGAAGGACTGCCCGTCGGATTTCACCTGTCCCCAGTCGATGGGGGCTCCACCCGGGTGCTGGTGGGCGGCGACATCCACGCCGGCGGGCGCAGACGTGCTCATCGGCGCGGCGTTCGCGGGAGCGGCGGCGGTAGCGACGAGAGCGCTGGCGACAACGGCGGTCAGGGCGGACTTGAGCGACTTAGTGACGGTCATGCCGGCGAGTGTACCGACTAAACCACAATAGTCACACAAGTAACACGCGTTTCATTCTATTTTTCTTTCGCCGACCGCCGGGCTCGCTTCCACGTCTGCACCGCGGCCCAGGCCTGCCCGACGTTGAGCTCGGGCAGGTAGGCACTCGTCGCCGCCAGGCCGATGGCCGGCAGTTTCAGCTCGTCGTCGTAGCAGAGGAACCAGGGGCGCTCAGCCGGCAGAAATTTGCGCTTGCTGGCCGCCAGGGTCCGGAAGCCGTAGAGCGGCTCCAGCTCCTGGCCCACCCGGGACAACGCCTGATCCAGCCAGCTGGGATCCTCCGCCGCGCCGGCCAGCGGGGCGCCCGACAGGGAAATCCATTCGCAGCCGCGATCTGCGGCGATGATGAGCGCCTCGGAAATCAAAAGCTCCATCACGCCTTTAAAGCCGTCCGCGGCCCGGCGCATCACGTCCAGGGTGTAGCCGATTACCTGGCCGTCGCGACGGACCGGCAGCCAGCTGGTGACCCCGTGCAGCCTGCCTTCCTCATCGAGGGCGTAGAGCAGCTGGGTACCCGGAACCTGCATCTCCTTAAGGCCGCCCAAGGTAAATCCCATCTCCGGCAGGGCCTTGTCCGAAACCCACTCTTCGCTCAGCGCCGTGATTTTCGCCGCCACCGCGAGGTCGAGGTCGTGCCAGGTGGTCCAGACGGTATGCACCCCTTGCTTTGCCGCTTTGTTGCGCGCGGTGCGGATGTTCTGGAATTTCTTGCCCTTAAACTCGGTATTGGCGCAGCTGAGCACGGCCTCCTCCGCGACCTTGACGCGCTTGAGCTCGGGGTGGGCGTCGGCGAAATCTGCGTCGACGGAATACCAGGCAACGCTGAGTCCTTGGTGGTGGGCGAAGTCCTCGAACTTGCCGGCGATATCCGTCCCCGCCGGGCCTACGGGGGCGCCGACGGTCAGGGCAATCCCGCGCGCCGGACGGTAGGCCACGTAAGAATCGCCGTCGAAAAAGTAGCGGTTGCCTTCCCAAAGCGTCATAAACGACAAGTGGTCGCCGCAGGTAGCAGAGAGGATCTCCCGGGCGCGGGCGCGGTCGGCTGCATTTTCCGGATCCGCCGGGCGCGCGAAGCAGGTATACAGCTGCCAGGCTAGAACCGCCCAGGCGATGATGCCGACCCATTCATAGACCAGCCATCCCAGCCAGGTGGCCGGGACCACGAAGTGCGGCCCGATAAGCGCCACAACCGTCGGCAGGAAGCGCAGGGGCAGCTCTGCCAGTACGTCGCCCGCCGTATTGATGGTGATAAAGCCCTCTGGGTACAGCAGTGCCACGGCCACCCAGGTTCCCGCCCCGGCGAGCACGACGCCGGCCACTGACATCCCGGCCCGCCGCAGCAGCGCCGGGTTGGTCGCAACGTGGAAAAGCCGGCGGGTGGCGACCAGCACGGCCGTGGCCATAATCCACGGCAGCAGCACCAGCGCGAGGTTGATGACCAACAGGTCGACCTCGCCTGGGGCCCATAGCTGGGCCACCAGCACGCCCATCACGCAGACCTGGAAGGCCAGCGACAGCCACCAGGCCAGGCGGCGCCCGCGGACGAGCCCGAAGGCCAGCACCAGCTGCACGACAAACGGCATCAGGTTGGCCACCACCGGGCCTAGCCCGTGGGCCCGGGCGATATCGAGGGCGTTCAAGCACTCGTCGCTCAAGGGGCTGGCCGCGCACAGCTCGGCCACCTCAATCCGGGACAGATCCGCCGACCACAACAGCTGGGTGACCATACTAAAGGGCCCTTCGGCCAGCGGATCCAGGGCCACGAAGAAGGGGCCGACTGCCACTGAGAGCACCACGACCGCCACCAGCACGCGCCGCTCGGCCACCGAGGCCTCCACCCGGTGGGGCCGGTACAACGCCTGCCCGGCCGCCAGTCCCAGCGCCATGGCCACGACCGCCTGCACGTCCGCCAGGGTCCCGGAGTACAACACGAACGTCAGCGTCAGGGCGATGATGCTCAGGCGCAACCGGCGGCGCCACAGACGCGGCATCTGGGCGGAGGAAAACGCCGCCGCCCCCGCGATGAAGCCCACCGGGGTCAGGAAGCTGGCGTGCAGCAGGTCGTCGCCCCACTGGTTCAGCCCGGCCAGCTCCACCCCACGGGCGGCGTAGACGGCCAGCGGGGTGGAAACTACTTGCGCGACCACCCCGACGGCGGCGTAGCGCAGCGAGCCCAGCTGCCCTTCCGCCGGCACACCCCAGGCCAGGGCCAAGATTGTCAGCACCACGGCCCCGCCAGCGTGGCCGGCAGTCAAGCCGATGGTCTGGATTCCCTCGACCGGCCAAATCTGCAGGCCCCACATCACCGCCAGCACCGCCAGCGTCACCGGGAAGCGGGGCAGGGTTTTGAAAACCCCCACCAGTGCGTTTTTAAGCACGGACATCCTTATCCTCAATTCCGTCGAAGGGGTCCTTGTCGATCCTCATCCCGCCGCGTTGCGCGGCCCAGGCGAGCACTTCCCGCAAGGCCGGGCGCCAGACCTGGAAGCTGTGCCCGCCGGGGCGGGTGCCGTTATAGGTGCGCATCCCCGCCGCGCGGGCCTGCTGGGACAAGGTGCTGAGTGCCTCGACCGCAGCGTGGTCGTCCTCCCCGGCGATGAAGACGGCGGCCAGCCCCGGGTAGCGGTTCTGCTTGAGCAGGTAGGCGGGGTCCTGGGCCTGGAAGGCCTTCTCGTCGCCGCCGAAGAACTTGTCGACGGTGGCCTGATGACTGCCGATAGTCGGCTCGGCCTCTCCGGAGATATCCACGATGGAGCCGTACGCGGTGGGCTGGTTGGTGGCGATCTGCAGCGCGCAGGTGCCTCCGTAGCTTAAGCCGGCAACGGTCCAGTGGGATTGATCCGCGTCCACGCGGAAGGCCTGCTTGATCCCGGCGGGCACGTCTTGGGACAGGTAGGTCATGACGTGGGCCTGGCGGGAATCCGCGCAGATGGGGTTGGCGGTCTCCGAGCCGGTGGCATCGACGGCCACGATGATCGGGCTGCGCCCATCGTTGGCGGCTTGGAACTGGTCGGCGGTCTGGGCCGCCTCGCCGGAGCCGAACCACTGGTCGGGCCCGCCCGGGTTGCCGTGGAGCAGCACCACGACCGGGAGGTTCTCGCCGCGCCAGTAGGCCGGCGGGACATAGGCGATGGCTTCGCGCGCCGCGAACTGCGAGCGCGTGCCCGGCAGGTCCAGGTGGACGAGCGCAGCGTCCTGGAAGTCGCGGGCGGACTGGAATTCGGCCAGGCTCATTTCCCGGGCCACCGGCGTCGGGTCAAGCGAGCCGACGTCCGGGTAGGTCTGGTATTCGATGTTGACCAGGCCGACGGTGGCCAGCAGGGAGAAAACGCCGGCGAGCACGGTGGGCACCGTCGGCTTGCGGAGCAGGGCGGCCAGCGGGACGGCGGCGGCCGCCATGAGATAGAAAGGCACGTCCCAGCGCTGCAGGAAGAAGCCGGCGGCTATGCAGATGACCGCGGCTACGGCCACCGGCCACCAGCGGCGCTGCCACGCCACGACGCCGGCCGCGATAACCAGGATGCCGATGAAGATGGCGGCATCGACCGGTTCGGCCAGGGGCAGATCAGAAAGAAAGTTCACCCTCTAAACATAGAACTACCCCGCCCCGGAATCACTGGGGCTTAGCTGGGAATATACTAGCTAAACGCTCCGCGCGCGGCGGATGACCTCCGGCAGGTGCGCCAGGACGTAGTCCACGTCCTCGTCGCTGGTATTGCGGCCCAGCGTGAAGCGCAGGGAACCAATCCCCTCGCTTTCGGTCACACCCATGGCCTCGAGGACGTGGGACATGCGGTTGACCCCGGCCGAGCAGGCCGAGCCCGTCGAGGCCTCAATACCCAGCTGGTCGAGCAGCATGATGAGGCTGTCGCCGTCCGTGCCGGGGAAGGACACGTGCAGGTGCGACGGCAGCGCGGGCTCGCTGGAGTTGACCACGACGTCGTCGATCTCGCGCAGGATGCCCTCGCGCAGGCGGTCCCGCAGGGCACCCACGCGCGCGGACTCGGTGGGGATTTCGGCCACGGACTCTGCCAGCGCCGCGGCCAGGCCGGCCGCGCTCGCCACGTCGACGGTGCCGGGGCGGATACCGCGCTCCTGGCCGCCGCCGTAGGCGATGGGCTGCGGCGCCGGGCTGCGGCGGGCCAGCAGCAGGCCGATGCCGCGGGGGCCGCCGAACTTGTGCGCGCTGGCCGCCAGGGTCGTCGCGCCCAGTTCCGCGAAGTTGATGGGCAGCTTGCCGACCACCTGCACCGCGTCGATGTGGACCGGCGTGCCCTGGGCGCTGGCGCGCGCCACGATTTCCTCGACCGGCTGGAGGGCGCCGATCTCGTTGTTGGCCCACATGCAGGTCGCCAGGTCCGCCGGCGTATCCAGGGGCCTAAGGTCGCTGACCCGCGAGTGCCGGTCGACCGGCAGCAGATCCACGCTCGCGCCCTGCTGTTCCAGGGTGGCCACCGTATCGCGCACCGCCGGGTGCTCGATCGGGGTGGACACGATTCGCCGGGTGCGCTTGTCCTGCGGGCCGCGCTCGGCGGCCCGGTAGAGGCCCTGGATGGCGATGTTGTCGGCTTCGGTGCCGGAGGCGGTGAAGACTACCTCGATGGGCTCGCAGCCCAGCAGCTCGGCGACCTTCTCGCGGGCGTCGTCGAGCACCGAACGGGACTTGCGCCCGGAGGCGTACTGGGCGCCCGAGTTGACGCTGCCGGCGGCTGCCACCCAGGCATCGATGGCTGCCTGGCGCATGGGCTGGGTCGCCGCGTAATCGAAATAGTGGGACATTTTAGGCGCGATTCTTCAGCTGTTCGGTCAGCGCCGGGGCGATCTCGTGCAGGTCCCCGACCACGCCCAGATCGGCGATCTGGAAGAAGGGCTCGTCCTGGTCCTGGTTGACCACGACGATGTTCTTGGCCGTCTGCATGCCCGAGGTGTGCTGGATGGCGCCGGAGATACCCAGGCCGATGTAGAGGTCCGGGGTCACGGTCACGCCGGTCTGCCCGATCTGGTAGGCCGCGTCGTAGAAGCCCTCGTCGACGGCGTCGCGGGTAGCGCCCACGGCCGCGCCCAGGGCATCGGCAAGCGGCTCGACGACGGCGGCGAACTCGTCGCCCACGCCGCGGCCGCCGGCGACCACGGTGGCGGCCGACGGCAGGTCCGGGCGGGCGGACTTCTCGGCCGGGGTAAAGGACTCGACCTTGACGTCACGGTCGGTGGCGGCCGGCAGCTGCATGGCGGCGACCTCGCCGACGCTGGCCTCGGCCTCGGCGGTCACGCTGCCCGGCAGCAGGGTGTAGATCGGGCAGGCACCAGCCGCGGTGGCGTAAGCGTCGTAGGAGCCACCGAAGATGGCGTGCTGGGCCGCGCCGTCCGGGCGGATGCCGGAGACGTTCGACAGCACGCCGGAGGCCAGGCGCGCGGCCACGCGGCCGGCGATCTCGTTGCCGGTCGCGGACGCGGCGATCAGGATGGGAGCCGGGTTGGCCGCGCCCAGCCCGTGCAGGGCGTCGACCTCGGGGGTCAGCAGGCGGGAATCGTAATCAGCGGCCTGGGCGTCGACCACCTGGGCCGCACCCCAGCGGGCCAGCTCCGGGGCCAGCTTGTCGCCGGTGCCGGCGGGGCCGACCACCACGGCGGAGACGGTGCCGAGCTGGCGGGCAGCGGTGATGAGCTCCCCGGTAACCGGGCTCAGCTGGCCTTCGGTGTGCTCGACCAAAACATAAACGTGAGACATGAAAAGAAAACTCCTTATAAGCGTGCGCGGAGAGCGGTGTTACAGCAGGTTCTTGGACTCGAGGAACTCAACAATCTTGGCGGCCTTCTCCTCGGCGGAGCCGGTCTCTACCAGCTCGCCGGCGGTCCGCGGCGGGCGCGGGGCGGCCTCGGTGACCTGGGTGGTCGCCGAGTTCAGGCCCACCTGCGCCGGGTCGACGCCGATGGCGGCCAGGTCCAGGGTGGTAATCGGGTGCTTCTTGGCCGCCATGAGGCCCTTGAAGTTCGGGAAGCGCGGCTTGTCGGCCTTGTCGCCCACGGCGATAAGCGCCGGCAGCGGGGCGGACAGCTCCCAGGTGCCGCGGTGATCCTCGCGGGTGCCACGCACGGTGCCGTCGGCCAGGCTCACCGCGTGCAGCTCCGTGAGCGCCGGAATCTGGCGGTACTCAGCCAGCAGGCCAGCCAGCAGGCCCGTCTGCGAGTCGGAGGCGTCCGTACCCATGGTGATAAGGACAACGTCGTCCAGGGTGTTGATGGCGTTGCTCAGCGCCCAGGCGGTACCGATGGCATCCGAGCCGGCCAGCGCCTCGTCGCTGACCAGGACCGCGTCGTCGGCGCCCATGGCCAGGGCCTTGCGCAGGGCCTCTTCCGCGCCGGCCGGCCCCATCGTCAGGGCCACCACGCGGTAACCGGCGTCCGGGTTCGCGTCGCGCAGCCGCAGCGCCTGTTCGACCGAATACTCGTTGACCTCATCAATGATGTTGTCCACCGCGTCGCGGTTTAGCGTGTTGTCGTCTTCCAACGTCTTAGTGGACCACGTATCGGGTACGTACTTGACCAGAGCCACGATAGTGGGCATGGGCATTCGACCTTTCCGTCAATTTGGTTTAAGCGTTCTAGAAACTTATTCTCCGCGCCATAGTAGTAGCGAAGGCGGGACTAATTCCATTGGCGTGGCTCACAGACCAGCGCCACGGCGCCGCGGCCGAGCCGCGTGACGACCACCGCCAGGGGACGCGAGCCCCGCAGCTTCAGCTTCTTGCGCAGCTGGTCTGGGTCGATGTTGACGCCGCGGACGAGGATCTCCAGGCTGCCGACGTCCAGGGCTTTCAGACTAGAGCTCAGGCGCTTGAGACTCACCTGCTCAATGAATGGAAATCCCGACCGGCCCGGCGGGATTGACTCCCCCGTCAGGTAGGCGATCTTCTCGTCCAGCTGCCACAGCCCGTGCCGCGCCGCGTAGTGCTTGACGAGTCCGGCGCGCACCACCGCGCCGTCCGGGTCCACGATGTAGCGGCCCACCTCCCCGGCCGCCGGCAGCTCGTCCGGGGAGAAATCGGCGCTGCTGATGGTCTCCTCCCCGGCACCCGACTCGCCCGCGGCGCCGCTGCGCAGCAGCCAGGCCGCGCGCACCGGCTGGCCGTCTGCGGCCGGGTGCTCTGCCAGGCCCGGGGTATACAGGCAGGCCTCCTTGACCGCGCCGTCGACGCTGGCGACGACCACCGGCCCGGCCCACTCGCTGTAGTCCAGGCCGGGCGCGCACTTGACGGCCATCTCGCGGCCCGGGTAGGCGGCCAGCAAGTCCGGCAGGGCCGGCAGCAACTGTTCCGGCTTGGTGATGCGCTGTCCGCCGCCCCGCCGGGCCGGGTCCGCCACGACCACGCCCCGCGCGCTCACCGGCGCCAAGGCGTCGGCGACCACGAAGGGCAGATCGGGCACGTTGTGCCGGGCCATGGCCACGCGCGTTTTGTCCAGGTCGCTGCCCAGGTAGCCGATGCCGGCCGCCCGCAGCGCCGGGGCCTCCGTGCCCACCGAGCAGGTGACGTCGTGAACGAAGTCCGCTCCCAGCCGCGACAGGTGCCGGGCCCGGGCGCGGGCCACCGGGGCCGGGGTGGCCTGCTGGGCGGCGTCGACGTCGCTGAGCCAGGTGGCCGGGAATTTTCCGGTGCGCACGGCGCGGCGGCGGGCATCGGCCAGCTCCCCCACCGCGCGCCCGTGCTCGCCGAAGCGCTCGCGCAACAACTGGGCCTCGGCCAGCGCCTTAGCCCGGGTTCCCTCCAGTTGCTCACTGACCTGCCGGATTTCGGCGGCATGATCCTGGAAGAACCGGATGTCGGCTAGTTCGAATGCCACGGTGCAGTTCGGCCTTTCTCAACGGGTCGGGACGGGAGGTAGGAGGGCAATCAAAGGGGCGGCGCGGTTTTACCGGCCTAGATCCGGTCGACGGGCCGGGTGGTGAAAAACTCGCGGTAGCGGGGATCGTCGACGGGGTCGCCTATCACGGGGCGCATGTCGGAATAGTCGACGTCGTCGAGGACCTCCTGCACGCTGCTCAACCGGCACAGACGCTGCAGGTTCGCCCAGGTCGGCGCCACCAGGCGCACCAGCCCGGCGCGCCAGCCGTCGATGAGCAGCTGCGGTGGGAACCAGCCGGCATCGGCGGCCTCGCCGGTGTTGCCGTCGGGTTCCTGGCCGGGCGGCAGGGTGGCGACGAAGAAGAAGGTGTCGAACCAGTTGCCGGCCGGAGAATGGCCGACCCACCGCCCCCAGGGCAGCAGGCGGTCGGAGTCCATGCGCAGCGACTCCTGGCTCAGGAAATCGGAGAAGGATAGTTCGTGGCCTTCCAACTGGAGGCGCTCGGCGTGGAAGCGGGCGGCGTTGGACTCGACGCGGCCCTTCTCGTCAACGACCAAAAGCGTGCCGGCTTCCTCGAACAGTTCTCGGGCGGCCGCGAAGACGAGGGCGTGGGCCTTGTACTTGGTCACCCCCAGCCGGCGGGCCTTGGAGACCAGGGAGGCGCCGGCCCACAGCTTGCCGGAGTCCCAGCTGCGCGGCGGGAAATCGCGCGGATCTACCCCACCGCCTGGGAAGACGGCGTGACCCGGATAGTTGCGCATGGTGGCCACGCGCTCTTGGACCCAGACCTTCAGCCCGTCGGGTTCGTCGCGAATGAGCAGGACAGACGCCGACAGCCGGCCACCGTTGAAGCCGGTCGTGTCGGTCGCGTCAATGACATCTAAGGGGTTTATCTTGCTCATCTTCTCCACCGGGACTTAGGCGCGGCGAACTCTTGGGCACCAGGTAGGGAGGTTGTAACCTCCTAGCGTACCCGGCGCGCGAAGTAGCGCTCGCCGATCCGGTCGACCTGGATGGGCTGGCCGAAGGCGCGGGTGAGGTTATCGGAGGTGAGCACGCTGTTGATGAGCCCCTTGGCGACGACCTCGCCCTCGTCCAGGATCATGGCGTGGGTGAAGCCGTACGGGATTTCCTCGACGTGGTGGGTGATCATGACGATGGCCGGGGCGTCGGCGTCCAGGGCGAGGTCCCCCAGGTAGCCCACGAGGTCCTCGCGGCCGCCCAGGTCCATGCCGGCGGTGGGCTCGTCCAGGATGAGCAGTTCGGGGTTGGGCATGAGCGCACGCGCCAGGATGACGCGCTTCTTCTCGCCTTCCGACAGGGTGCCCCAGGTGCGTTCGGCCAGGTGGGTGCAGCCGGTCTGTTCCATGATCCGGTTCGCGCGGCTAAAATCCATGTCGCCGTAGTCCTCGCGCCAGCGCCCCAGGACCGCGTAGCCGGCGGAGACCACCAGGTCGTCGACGCGCTCGGTGTCCGGGATGCGGTGCTGCACGGCGGCCGAGGAGATACCGATCATCGCGCGCAGATCACGCATGTCGGTCTTGCCGAGCTGCTCGCCCATCACGAAGGCCGTGCCCTTGGACGGGAATTCTTCGGCCGCGGCCATGCGCACCAGCGAGGTCTTGCCGGCGCCGTTGGGCCCGATGATGACCCAGCGCTCGTCGAGCTCGACCTGCCAGTCGACAGGGCCGACGAGGGTCTTGCCCCCGCGGCGTAGCTCGACCCCGCGGAAGTCGATCAGCCAATCCTGATCGGTTTCGGCGGCGGCCGGGTCTGCCGCCCCCGTCGCGGCGGAGGAAGCGGGGCCGCGGGCGGACTGGGCGGCGGCGCGGGCGGCGGCGATTTGTTCTTGGCTAAACATCGAGGAACTCACGTGTCCCATTGTGTCTGATTTTCCAGTTGGCGGGCGACACTGAAACACCTCGGCTACGCTAATTTCCATGACGACCCGCCTTGGTATTGACGACGTTCGGCCCGTAATCGACCACGGAAACCTACCCGCCAAAGGAGCAGTCGGTGAGGTCATTCCCGTCACCGCTTTAGTCTGGCGCGAAGGCCACGACGCGGTGGCCGCCAACCTCGTGGTGTACTCGCCTGACGATGCCGCCTTGTCCACCCCCGTGTCCAACACCCGTCTGACCGCCGACCCGGAAGACCAGGACCGCGTCCACGGCGTCTTCGTGCCCGATAGGCCGGGCACCTGGCGCTTCCAGATCCAGGCCTGGTCCGATCCGGTAGCCACCTGGACGAATGCCGTCACCAAGAAACTAGCCGCGGGCCAGTCCGCGGCGGAGCTGGACAACGACCTGCGCCACGGCGCCGATCTCTTCGACCGCGCCGCCATGACCCGTAAGGATTCCGCCTCCCTGTACAAGGAAGCCGCCGAGGCCCTGCGGGATAGCACCCAGGACCTGACCGAGCGGGTGGCACCCGCCCTGTCCGAGGCGGTCTCCCAGGCCCTGGCCGAGCAGCCCCTGCGCGACCTGGTGGTCGAAGACACCGTGCGCGAGGTCTACGTGGAGCGCCAGGCCGCGCTCTACAACTCCTGGTACGAGCTCTTCCCGCGCTCGACCGGCGGCCGCGACGCACACGGCGAGCCCGTCCACGGCACCTTCGCCACGACCGCCCAGGCCCTGGAGCGCGTGGCGGCTATGGGCTTTGACACCGTCTACTTCCCTCCCATCCACCCCATCGGCCAGGTCCACCGCAAGGGCAAGAACAACACCCTGCATGCCGAGTCCGACGACGTCGGCTCGCCCTGGGCGATTGCCGACCACCGGGCCACCCACCCGGAGCTGGGCACCCTGGACGACTTCCGCGCCCTGGTACGCCGCGCCGAGCAGCTAGGCCTCGAGGTCGCCCTGGACTTGGCCCTGCAGTGCTCCCCCGACCACGTCTGGGCCAAAAAGCACCCGGAATACTTCACCGTGCTGGCCGACGGCACCATCGCTTACGCGGAAAACCCGCCCAAGAAGTACCAGGACATCTATCCGCTCAACTTCGACAACGCCCCTGCGGCGCTCTACGCAGAGATCCTGGACGTGGTCTTGTTCTGGGTCGCGGCGGGCGTGAAGACCTTCCGCGTGGATAACCCGCACACCAAGCCGGCGAATTTCTGGGCCTGGATCATCCGCGAGGTCCACCGCGATCACCCAGAGGTCATCTTCCTGGCGGAGGCGTTTACCCGCCCGGCGCGCCTGTTCGGCCTGGCCAAGCTGGGCTTTAGCCAGTCCTATTCCTATTTCACGTGGAAGACCACCAAGGAAGAGCTCACCGAGTTCGCCCAGATGCACGTGGAGCAGGCCGACGTCTGCCGCCCCAATTTCTTCGTCAACACCCCGGACATCCTGCACGCCTCCCTGCAGACCGGCGGGCGGGCCATGTTCGCCATCCGCGCGAGCCTGGCGGCCACCCTGTCGCCTCTGTGGGGTGTCTACTCTGGCTACGAGCTCTACGAGCACCTGCCGGTCGCCCCGGGCAGCGAGGAATACCTGGACTCGGAGAAATACGAGCTGCGCCCGCGCGACTTCCAGGCCGCCGTCAACTCCGGGGACTCCCTGGAGGGCTACCTGCGGCTGCTCAACCAGATCCGGCGGGAGAACCCGGCGCTGCAGCAGCTGCGCGCGCTGCACTTCCACGCCGCCGATAACCCCAGCATCCTGGCCTACTCCAAGGCGGACGCGGTCACCGGCAACGTGGTGCTGGTTATCATCAACCTGGATCCGCGCAACCCGCAGGAGGCCACCGTCGATCTGGACCTGGGCCGCCTGGGGCGCAACCCGGGCGATGTCTTCGCCGTCCAGGACATGGTCACCGGCGCGGCCTACAACTGGTCCGAGCGCAACTTCGTGCGGCTCGAGCCCATGCGGGACGTCGCACATATCTTCCTACTCCCGCCCGCCGAGCCGGACCTGCGCGAGCAGCTGGCCTGGCGAGAAGTCACCGACTACCGCGCCTAAGCCCCAGGTTCTGCTCCCCTGCCACCGGGGCGCATTCACCCTCCAAAACCGAAGGAACTGACGTACAGTCATAGCCATGGATACCAGCCCAGATTTCGAGCCCACCATCGCCGCCGAAGACCTTAGCCGGCTGGACCACTGCCAGCACCACGACCCGCACGGCTTCTACGGCTGGCACGACGGGACGGTGCGCACCCGCCAGCCCGGCGCCGAGACGGTCGAGCTGCTCACCGCGGCCGGGGCCACGCCCATGCGCGCGGTCGGCCACGATATCTTCGAGGCCGAACTGCCCGAGCAACAGGACTACCGCCTGCGGGTGAACTACCCCGGCGGCGCTAACCGCACCGTGGCCGATGGCTATACCTTCCTGCCCACGCTGGGCACGCTGGATCAGCACCTGGTGGCCGAAGGCCGCCACGAGCGCCTCTGGGAGGTCCTGGGCGCCAACCTGAAGGAATACGACACGCCGCTCGGCACCGTCACCGGCACGGCCTTCGCCGTGTGGGCGCCGAATGCGCTGGGCGTGGCCGTGGTGGGCGATTTCTGCGGCTGGAACCCCACCCAGTACCCCATGCGCAGCCTGGGCGCGACCGGCGTGTGGGAGGTCTTCATCCCCGGCGTGGGCGCGGGCGAGCGCTACAAGTTCGCCATCCAGTCCCGGGAGCACGGGCGCATCGACAAGGCCGATCCGCTGGCCAAGGCCACGCTCGCCCCGCCGGAGACCGCCAGCGTCGTCGCCAGCACCAGCTTCAACTGGACCGATGCCGAATGGCTCGCCGCGCGCGACGGCAACCTCGACCAGCCGATGAATATCTACGAGGTCCACGTCGGCTCCTGGAAGATCGGTTCCAACTACGCGACCCTGCGGGCCGAGCTCATCGACTACCTGCTGGAGCACAACTACACCCACGTCGAGTTCCTGCCCGTGGCCGAGCACCCCTTCGGCGGCTCCTGGGGCTACCAGGTCTCCGGCTACTACGCCCCGTCGGCGCGCTGGGGCAGCCCCGACGAGCTGCGCGCGCTTATCGATGCCTGCCACCGCGCCGGCATCGGCGTCATCATCGACTGGGTGCCCGCCCACTTCCCCAAGGACGAATTCTCCCTCGGGCGCTTCGACGGCCGCCCCTGCTACGAGCACCCCGACCCGCGCCGCGGGGAGCAGGCGGACTGGGGCACCTACGTCTTCGACTTCGGCCGCAACGAGGTCCGCAACTTCCTGGTGGCCAACGCCCTCTACTGGGCCGAGGAATTCCACGTCGATGGCCTGCGCGTCGACGCGGTGGCCTCCATGCTCTACCTGGACTACTCCCGCGACGACTGGCTGCCGAACGTGCACGGCGGCCGGGAGAACCTCGAGGCCGTTCGCCTCCTGCAGGAAACCAACGCCACCGTCCACCGGGTCAGCCCCGGCATCCTGACCATCGCGGAGGAATCCACCTCCTGGCCGGGCGTGACCGCCCCCACCGAACACGGCGGCCTGGGCTTCGACCTGAAGTGGAACATGGGCTGGATGAACGACACCCTGGAATACTTCGGCCGCGATCCCATCTACCGCAGCCATCACCATCACGAGATCACCTTCTCGATGGTCTACGCCTACTCCGAGCGCTACGTCCTGCCGTTTAGCCACGACGAGGTCGTCCACGGCAAGGGCACGCTGTGGACGCGGATGCCCGGCGACGACTGGAACAAGGCCGCCGGGGTGCGCACGCTCTTTGGCTACATGTACTCGCACCCGGGCAAGAACCTTTTGTTCATGGGCGACGAATTCGGCCAGGTCACCGAGTGGTCGGAGGGCTCCTCCGTGGACTGGGCCAACCTGGAAGGCTGGGGTCACGAATACCACCAGGGCATTAAGCGCCTAGCCCGCGATATCGGCGCGATCTACCGTGACACCCCGGCGCTGTGGGACCAGGACTTCGATCCGGCCGGCTTCCAGTGGGTCGCCGGCGACGACGCCGCCCACAATGTGCTCGGCTACCTGCGGTACTCGCGCGAGGGCCAGACCCTGCTCGCGGTGGTCAACCTCGCGGGCAGCTCCCACCCGGACTACGAGCTGTGGGTGCCGCACGCCGGCGCCTGGGAGATGGTGCTCAACACCGACGACGGCGTCTACTCCGGGGCCGCCAACGACCTGCCACGCCACGTGGAGACGCTTCGCCGCGACGGCAACGACTTCCTGCGGGTCCTGCTGCCGGCCAATTCGGTGCAGTGGTACCTCTACCGCGGCACTGAGTCTTAAACCCGGGCCCTCACCCCGGGGCCCGGGTGCAGGCCGCGCTAGTACAGGGCGCTGGCCAGCTGGGTGCGGGCGGACAGCACGCGCGGATCGGCGGCGTCGAAGAGCCCGAAAAGCTCCAGGAGGCGCTCCTTGAGGCGATCCTTGTCCTCGCCGGCGGTTCGCCGCATCCCCTCGATAAGCCGCTCGAAGGCGGCCTCCGGGCGGCCCGCGACGACGTCCGCGTCGGCGGCGTTGAGCTGGGCGTCGATATCATCCGGGTGCGCGTCGGCCTGGCTGATGTGGTCGACACCCTGGCCGGCCGCCGACAGGCGCTTGAGCAGCAGCGTGGTATCCCGCGCCTGCTTGATCTCCTGGTTGCCCGGCTCCTCGGCCAGGATGGACTCGTAGGTGGCAATCGCGCCGTCGAAGTCGCCGTTGTTGAGCTGCTCTTCCGCTGCGGTCAGGCGGGAATCCTCGGCCGGGGCGGCCTCCTCTTCCCCCGCCGGCGCCTGGCCGGCCTGGCCGACCTGGGCGGCCTGCAGCTCGGGGCCCGGGCCCTGCAGCTGCGGGGAGACCTGCTGGACCAGGGCGTCCACCCACTGCTCGAGGGCCGCCATCGGCTGGGAGCCCTCGAAGTCAGTCAGTGGCTGGCCCGCGCCGAGTGCGATGGTCGTCGGCAGGTTGCGCACGCCAAAGACCTGCGCGATCTGCGGGTGTTGGTCGGCGTCGATATAGCCCACCAGGAACTTGAATCCGCCGCGCTCCGCCAGCTGGCGCAGGTTGGACTTGAGTTCTTCCGACTGCGTGGAGCGCGCGGTGCCGATAAGCGCCACGACCGGCACCTCCAGGGAGCGGCGTACCAGCTCGGCCTCGAAGTTGGCCTCGGTCACCTCGAAGAAAGCGCGCAGGCCGGCGCCCGCACCAGCTGGCATTGCGCCCTGGCCGGGCGTCTGCGCAGCTTGCTTTTCGGCCTGGGCGCGCGCCTCGGCGCGGGCCTTGACCTCGCCCAGGTCCAGGGCGCCGGCCACCTGCGGGCCACGGGGGTTCGTCATACTAGTCCTTTCTTGGCTGTTTTCGGCTGCTTCGCAACCGGCTGCTAGTTCTGGTTCAGGCGGCGGTTGACGGACTCGACCTTCTGGGTCAGCTGCCCGGTGTGCCCTTCGCGGATATCCGCCTTAATAACCAGCGAAGTGCGCGGGGAGACGGCGCGAACGGCATCGGTAGCGCGCTTGATGACGTCGAAGACCTCGTCCCACTCGCCCTCGATGAGCGTGAACATGGCGTTGGTCTCGTTCGGCAGGCCGGATTCGCGGACCACGCGCACGGCCTCCGTGACGGCGTCGGCCATCTCGGCGTCCGGGGTATCAACAACTGCGGGGGCTACGGAAAAGGCAACAATCATGCCCGCCATCCTACTCGTCGGAAGCTTTACAGTGGGCCGTTAAAGGCGGTCCCAGCACCCGCGGTGCCAGTGCCGTCTGTCATCGGCCTGGCCGCCGGCGTCCTTCGGCCACGCCACCACGTGGGCGACCCCGGGGAAGATGCTCTGGTTGCAGCCCGGGCACACATAGGTCTTTACTGCCCGCGCCGCGCCGATCTGGCGCACGACGTAGGGCTGGCCGAAGCTCCAGCGCGGGCCCTCCTGGACCTGGGCGCCGTAGAAGCCAGCGCCGTCGGCGGGCAGCTTGCGCGGGGCCGAGCGCTGGCGGCGGTTGCGTCGCGGCACGTCTTACCTCCTTCGAGACTTATCGCTTCGCCTGGTTAACGCGCGTTAAAACAGCCGCAGCTCGTTCGACTCGATGCCACGTAGGTCCTGGTAGTCCAGGATGACGCAGCGGATGCCGCGGTCCTCGGCCAGGGTGCGGGCCTGGGGCTTGATCTCCTGGGCCGCGAAAACGCCGTGGACCGGGGCCAGCAGGTCGTCGCGGTTGAGCAGGTCCAGGTAGCGGGTCAGCTGCTCCACGCCATCGATGCCGCCGCGGCGCTTGACCTCGACTGCCACGTGCTCCCGGTTGTTATCGAGCGCCATGATGTCGACCGGTCCGATGGCGGTCGGATACTCGCGGCGGATGAGGCTGTAGCCCTCCCCCAACGTCGTGATGTGCTCGGCGAGCAGCTCCTGCAGGTGGGCCTCCACGCCGTCTTTGACCAGGCCCGGATCCTCGCCCAGCTCGACCTCGATGTCCTGGTGCACCTTCGCGATGGTGATGCGCAGCTGCTCTCCCTTCGGGTTTTCCACCAGCCAGAGGGTGTCGCCGGTCGGCTCGCCGTCGATGTCCTCGATGGCCGATTCCGTCACCGTGCACGGCGGGGTCATCCAGTTCAGGGGCTTGTAGGCGCGGTCGTCGGCGTGGATTGAGACCGAGCCGTCCGCCTTGAGCAACAACAGGCGGTCTGCCAGCGGGAGGTGGGCATCAACGCGGCCGACGTAGTCGACGCTGCAGGAGGCGATTACTAAACGCATGGCTACCACCCTATCGCCTCGGCGCCGCACCACCCCACACCAGGCAGGGCGGAAGCCGCCGAGATACGCAAAAACCGCCCGGAACAGCGGGCGGGGCCGAGAAAATCCCGGCGCCTATTCGTAGTAGGACTGCCAGCTAGCGATGTCGTGCGGCAGGTTCGTGCGCAGCGGGCGTTCCATCTTCTTGCGCATCTGGTGGAAATCGCGGCTTTCCTGCCGCTGGGAGGGCGCGGCCTCGACCCAGGCGGAAAACGCCATGTGCGCGTGCGGGGCAAGAGCCAATTCGTACTGCTGGTTGCGCACGATGATGTGGACGGCCTTCATGCCGGAAGAAATAAAAACCGCCTCTTCATCGTCCAAGGCGCGGGTGCCCAAGATTTCGATGTCGCGGCGGTTAAAACGGCGGTCACAGCTGGGAGAGACAGAGCGCAGCTCGTAGTACTCCACAAACTCCCCGGCGTAGGAAATGACACCATGGCGCCAACCTCGGGTGTCTTTAGCAGGGACAGAACGCATCAACATCGGCGTTCCCTTGGAGCGCAACGTGAAAAAGCGGACCGCGGCCAGGAGAACGACGCAGACCACGAGGGCGACCACGACCCAGAGGACAACAGTAACCACGGTCGAGCTCATAACCTCTCACCTTCCCTGCAAAACGTGTTTGGCGTGGGTGCCACAAGTGATGATCCGAGTCTAGTCGGTATCCCGCAGAAAGTGCTAATACAAAAGGCCGCATAAAAACGACAAAGCGCCTGTAAGCAGTTCCTTTTGTAGAGGAACACTTACAGGCGCTTAGCCTTAAATGACGAGAGTAGAAAGGCGGCAGTTGCTGCCCCTTTACGTGCGTTTGCGCACGCTACTTTTCCTGCGAGCGGCGCAGGGCGCGAAGCCCGGCCTCGCCGCGGGACTGTACGATCTGGTCGTCGGACTTGGCATCTTCCTGAGCCTGCGAGCTATCGACCTCGTCAGCCCAGACGGCCCAGTCGGCCAAGACGGTCACCTTTTCATCAGTCACCGACAGGAAGCCACCCTGGACGGCGGCGAAGCGACGCTCGCCGTCCACCGGGCGGAAGGTCACGACGCCGTTCTCGACCAGCTGGCCGATCATAGCCTCGTGGCCCGGAAGCACGCCGATCTCACCCTCGGTCGTTTCCGCGGTCAGGATGCTTGCCTTACCGGTCCACAGCAACCGCTCCGGGGTAACGAGTTCTACGGTGATGTCAGCCATGTGCCTCTCCCTACTTCTCGGTCATCTTCTTGTACGCAGCCTCGACGTCGTCCAAGCCACCCAGGCCGTTGAAGGCCTGCTCCGGGTAGTGGTCGAATTCGCCGTTGCAGATGCGCTCGAAGGCGTCGATGGTCTCCGACAGCGGGACGTAGGAGCCCGGCAGGCCGGTGAACTTCTCTGCGACGAAGAAGTTCTGGCCCAGGAAGCGCTCCAGACGACGGGCACGCTGCACCGTCAGCTTGTCCTCCTCGGACAGCTCGTCCATACCCAGGATGGCGATGATGTCCTGCAGCTCCTTGTTCTTCTGCAGAATACCGATAACGCGCTGGGCGATGGCGTAGTGGCGCTCGCCGACGATACCCGGCTCAAGGATACGAGAGGTAGAGGTCAGCGGGTTCACTGCCGGGTAGATACCCTTCGAGGCGATGGAGCGGTCCAGCTCGGTGGTCGCATCCAGGTGGGCGAAGGTGGTCGCCGGTGCCGGGTCGGTGTAGTCATCCGCCGGCACGTAGACGGCCTGCAGCGAGGTAATCGACTTACCCTTGGTGGAGGTAATGCGCTCCTGCAGCACGCCCATCTCGTCCGCCAGGGTGGGCTGGTAGCCCACGGCCGAAGGCATACGACCCAGCAGGGTCGAAACCTCGGAACCAGCCTGGGTGAAACGGAAGATGTTGTCGATGAACAGCAGCACGTCCTGGTTCTGCACATCGCGGAAGTACTCCGCCATGGTCAGGCCGGACAGAGCCACGCGCATACGGACTCCCGGCGGCTCATCCATCTGGCCGAAGACCAGGGCGGTGTCTTGCAGCACGCCCATCTCTTCCATTTCCAGGAACAGGTCGGTGCCCTCACGGGTACGCTCGCCGACGCCGGCGAACACGGAGGTACCGGAGAACTCGCGAGCAATACGAGTAATCATTTCCTGGATCAGAACGGTCTTGCCCACGCCGGCGCCGCCGAACAGGCCGATCTTGCCGCCCTTAACGTACGGGGTCAGCAGGTCGATGACCTTAATGCCGGTCTCGAGGATCTCAGTCTTGCCCTCGAGCTGGTCGAATGCCGGCGGCTCGCGGTGGATGCCCCACTGTTCACCGTCGCGGCCCAGGCCCGGCTCGTCCAGGCAGTCGCCCAGAGCGTTGAAGACGTGGCCCTTGACGACGTCACCAACCGGCACCGAAATCGGGTTGCCGGAGTCGGTCACGGTAGCGCCGCGGACGAGGCCGTCCGTCGGAGCCATGGACACGGTACGGACAAGGTTGTCACCGAGGTGCTGAGCGACCTCCAGGGTGACGGTCTTAGCAACAGCCTCGAGCTCAATCTCGACGGTCAGTGCGTTATACAGTGCCGGCATTGCGCCGCGCGGGAATTCCACGTCGACGACCGGACCGATGACACGCACCACACGGCCGGCGGCAGCCGACGACTGTGTGTTCTGCTCTTGCAGAGCTGTAGTCATAATCTAGTCACTTTCTGCGCTTTCGGCGAGCGCGCCAGCGCCACCGACGATCTCTGTAATTTCCTGGGTAATCTGCGCCTGACGGGCCTGGTTGGCCACGCGGGACAGGTCCTTGACCAGGTCCGTCGCGTTGTCAGTTGCAGACTTCATGGCGGTACGACGAGCCGCGGACTCGGAAGCAGAAGCCTCCAAGAACATTGCGAACAGGGTGCGGGAGACATACTGCGGAAGCAGGGCTTCCAACAGGCTGTCCGCGTCCGGTTCGAAATCGAAGTCCGAGCTCAGTTCCTCAGTGTTCCCGCTATCGGAGAGCGCCGACTCACCCTGGTTGAGTTCCACCGTATCAATGACCGGCTCGATGGGCAGCAGCTGCTGCGCGCGAGCGGTCTGCGTCAGCATGGACTCGAACTCGGTGTAGACGACGTGCACCTGGTCGAAGCCGCGGACCGGCTGGCCCTCGCCCTCGGCGTGCAGGCCCGCGCGGGCCTTGGTGGTGCCTTCGGAACCAGCGATGAACCCTTCCACGATGTGGTGGCGGACGTCGTGCGTCTCGTCCCACGTCGGGTCCTGGGAAAAGCCGGACCAGCTGCCGACCACTTCTTCCTCACGGAACTGGTAGTAGCCCACGCCCTTGTTGCCAGTGACGTAGCGGGCTACCTCGTAGCCCTCCTTCTTGAGGAGAGCTTCCAGTTCGGCGGCCTTCTTAAACACGTTGTTGTTGTAGCCACCGCACATACCGCGGTCGGAAGAAACAACCAGCACGGCCGCGACCTTGGCGTTGTCGCGCTGTCGCAGCATCGGGTGATCCAGCGAGCTGGCGGCCGCCAGGCGGTTCATCACTGCGTTGAGCTCCTGAGCGTAGGGCACGGATGCCTCCACTCGGGCCTGCGCCTTGGTAATGCGCGAGGTAGCGATGAGCTCCTGAGCCTTGGTGATCTTCTTAGTGGAGTTGACGGACCGGATACGGTCGCGCAATTCACGAAGAGTTGCCATGGTTTACTTTCCTCCCTTCTTAATCAATCGACTTGTGTGTCCTCGTAAGCGCGAGCCTACTTGGAAGCCTTTCGGGAGACGTTGAGCTCGGTCTTCTTAACCTCGTCAGCATCGAGCGGCTCGACCTCAGCCTCGGAGCCCAGGTTGTGGCCCTCGGTGGTGCGGAAGGTCGGAGTGAAGTCCTTGGCCGCGGAGACCAGAGCCTCCTTGGACTCGTCGGTGAACGGAACGCCGCCGGCGATCTGCTCGTAGACCTGCGGGGTGTTCGCCTGCAGGTACTCGTGCACCTCAGTCTCGAAGCGACGCACATCTTCGACGGGAACGACGTCGAAGATGCCCTGGTCTGCCAGGAAGATGGACACCATCTGGTATTCCACCGGCTGCGGGGAAGACTCGCTCTGCTTCAGCAGCTCGACCAGGCGCTGACCGCGCTCCAGCTGAGCCTTGGAAGCCGAGTCCAGATCGGAAGCGAACGCAGCGAACGCCTCCAGGTCACGGTACGCAGCCAGGTCCAGACGCAGGTTACCGGCAACCTTCTTCATACCCTTGGTCTGCGCGGCGCCACCGACACGGGAGACGGAGACACCGACGTTAATAGCCGGGCGCACACCTTGGTTGAACAGGTCGGACTCCAGGAAGACCTGGCCGTCGGTAATGGAAATGACGTTGGTCGGAATGAACGCGCCCACGTCGTTTGCCTTAGTCTCGATGATCGGCAATGCGGTCATCGAGCCAGAGCCCATGTCGTCGGAGAGCTTAGCGGCACGCTCCAGCAGGCGGGAGTGCAGGTAGAACACATCGCCCGGGTATGCCTCGCGTCCCGGCGGACGGCGCAGCAGCAGGGAGATGGCACGGTAGGCCTCGGCCTGCTTGGTCAGGTCGTCGTAGATAACCAGGACGTGGTTGCCCTGGTACATCCAGTGCTGGCCCAGAGCGGCACCGGAGAACGGTGCCAGCCACTTGAAGCCGGCGGAATCAGAAGCAGGGGCAGCCACGATGGTGGTGTAGTCCAGCGCACCGTGATCGGCCAGGGTCTGGCGCACACCAGCGATGGTGGAACCCTTCTGACCGATGGCCACGTAGATACAACGGACCTGCTTGTTCTTGTCGCCAGATTCCCAGTTGGCCTTCTGGTTCAGGATGGTGTCGATGCAGACCGCCGTCTTACCGGTCTTACGGTCACCAATGATCAGCTGGCGCTGACCGCGACCGATCGGGGTCATGGCGTCAATAGCCTTGATACCCGTCTGCATCGGCTCTTCGACCGGCTGGCGCTGCAGCACGGACGGTGCCTGCAGCTCGAGGGCGCGGTCTTCTTCGCTCTCGATCGGGCCCATGCCGTCAATCGGCTGGCCCAGCGGGTTGATAACGCGGCCGAGGAAGCCCTCGCCCACGGGAATGGAGAGGACCTCTCCAGTTCGCGTAACCTCGTCGCCCTCCTTGAGGGCCTCAAAATTACCCAGCACCACAACGCCGATGGAATTGGTGTCCAGGTTCTGTGCAACGCCGATTACGCCGCCAGGGAACTCGAGCAGCTCATTCGCCATAACAGACGGCAGGCCAGAAACCTGTGCAATACCGTCAGCTGCCGAAATGACCACGCCGACCTCCTCACGGGAGGCCTCCGCGGAGTAGCTCGAGGTGTAGTTCGCAATCGCGCTACGGATCTCATCGGAGGAGATCGTCAGCTCCGCCATGTTCTTCCTACTCTCGGTAGTATCGTCCAGCAATTACTTAAAGTTTGTGTCGTAGTCTTCACGTAGTGACCGTCAACGACTTTACTTGGTCATCGCGGTGCGCAGGCGGGCAATCTTGCCCGCCGTGGAACCGTCGATGACCTCGTCGCCGACACGAATAGTCATGCCACCGAGGAGGCTGGTGTCAACCTCAGAGTGGATGGACATCGCACGACCATAAATCTTGCCCAGCTTCTCAGCGAGTACTGCCTGCTGGCCTTCGTTCAACTCACCCGCGCTGACCACGTGTGCGACCTCGCGTCCCTGCAGCTCGGCTGCGAGCGACGCCAGATTGGCAACGTCGTCGATCGGGTTCTGCTCCGGGCGTCCGATGGCCTGCAGCGCGAGCGCCTCAGTGAACATCGTGACCTTGCCGTAGAGCACGTTAGCCAGCAGCCCGCGCTTCTTGGCGGACTTGGCAGTGCGGTCGGAAAGCAGCTGGGTCAGCTCGCCCTCGCGGTCCAGGATGCGCGACAGGCGGAAGAGCTCGTCTTCCACCTGGCCGAGCTTCCCCTCGGACTCTGCGCCGCGCAGAAGGGAACGCCGGCCCAGGGCCACCAGGCCCCGAACCAGGTCCCGGCCCGAAGACCACTTGGCGGAGGCAGCCGCTTCCAGCACCTGCTGGGTGCTGGGGGCCACCTTGCCGCCGAAGAGGTCAGCGACCAGCTTCTTGCGGGTGTCTTCCGAAGCCGCGGCGTCGGACAGGTTGGCGCGCAGTTCGCGCTCCCCGTCCAGCACGTCAACAACTTCGAAGAGTTCGAGGCCGGTTTGAGCGGCAACCGCTACGGCGGTGGACTCGCCCAGGATCTTATCCAGGGTCGACTCCACACCGGCGAGTGCTTCGCGGCTAGCTGCCTTCATAGCCTCCTACTTTCCGGCCGGTGCCACAGTGTCGAGCTCGGACAAGAAGTTATCAATGGTGGAAGACTGCTTGGCGGAGTCAGAAAGCTCGCCGCCCAACAGCTTCTCAGCCAGGTTGATGGAGTTTTGTCCGATGTCGGAACGCAGATCGGAGATGACCTGGGTGCGGGAAGCCTGCAGCTGCTTTTCGCCATTGGCGATAATGCGGCGGGACTCCTCCTCGGCCTTCTCCTTGGCTTCGGCCTCGATCTGCTTGCCACGCTCGCGCGCCTGCTCGCGGATCTCGGCTGCCTCTGCACGGGCATCTGCCAACTGCGCGTTGTACTTCTCGAGGGCTGCCTTGGCCTCGGCCTGCTGGGCCTCGGCGCGCTTCAGGCCACCCTCAATCCGGTCCTCACGCTCTTGCAACAGCTCCTGGAACTTCGGAAGAACGAACTTCCAAAAGACCAAGAGGATGATGATGAACGGGATCAGAGACCAGACGATGTCATAGAGCTTGGGCAGGAGGATGGAGTTGCCGCCCTCCATAGGCAGCTCCTCGCCCTCCGCCGCAAGGTAGTAAAAGACGTTGTTCATAAGTCTCCAGTCTTAAAAGGGGTTTGTGTGTAAAACGCGCGCTTTTAGAACAGGAATCCAGCGACGAGGCCGATCAGGGCCAGGGCCTCAACGAAGGCGATACCCAGGAACATGGTGGTACGCAGCTGGCCAGCCATCTCCGGCTGACGTGCCATGCCCTCGACGGTCTTGCCGACGAGGATGCCGATGCCCAGGCCCGGGCCGATGGTGGCGATGCCGTAGCCGATGGCGCCAAGACCGTGGATCGAGGACTCTGCTGCCTGAGCCAAGATGATGTCGTTCATGTGAAAGTCGTTCCCTTTCGAATGTTTCCCCGCCAGCGCTTTGCCGGCGAAGGCGGTGGTGGTTTGATGTGGGGTTATTCAGTTGGCCGCGTCGTTCGCGCGTGTTTAATGCGAATCTGCGTGCAGTGACAGTTCGATGTATACAGCGGTCAGCAGGGCGAAGATGTACGCCTGCAGGAAGATGATGATGATCTCGTATACGGTGAACAAAACCGCTGCAATCAGAGTCACACCAGACATCGCGGTCCAGCCATTCAGCTGCCAGAAGAAGAAGTTGGTAGCCGAGTACAGCAGGACCAAGATGATGTGGCCGGCCAGGAAGTTCGCCATAAGACGCAAGGCCAGCGTGACAGGACGCAAGATGAACGTCGAGAAGAACTCGATCGGCACAACCAGCAAGTGCAGAGCCGGCGGCAGGTTAGGAATAACCACCGACGACTTCAGGAACTTGCCGAAGCCATAGCGCTTTGCACCGGCGTAAATCATCGCGATATACGCCACGATGGCCAGCACGATGGGCATGCCGATACGGGCATTCGCCGAAATATTCAGGCCTGGGATGATTGTCGAGACGTTCCAAAACAGAATGCCGAAGAAGATGGACGCCAAGATCGGCAGGAACCGACGGCCTTCCTTCTTCCCCAAGATGTCTTCTGCGATGTGAACGCGGACGAAATCCAGCCCGTATTCCGCAACGTTCTGCAAACCCTTCGGAACCAGCTTCGGGTTCCGGAAGGCGACTACAAACAGGATCACCAAGATGGCCGCCATGAGCAGGCGGACCAGCATCAAGCGATCCAGCGCGAACGGTGTATCCGCAAAAAGGATATGGCCGTAATATTGCCCCGGGAAAAATTCTGGATCCAGTTCGGGTGCGTGAAAGCTTCCCTTCATGGCCAATGTCGTAACGCTCAGCGTTCTCTCCCGTGTTCGGGCCGTATGAGTGTCGAATTCATACGGTGCGATGGACGTCTCAAACTCTCTGCCGCAACAACGGACTCCGTCGCACATCAGCGATGCTGCAGCAGGGATTCACCGCAACGGACTATAAGGCGTTGCAGTCCGTCACTCACAGACTGCGGACCCTAGATCCGCGGTAACCCGCAGGAAATTCTAGCAGCTTGTTATTGAAATTTCGCACGCGGGGGGCCAGTTTGTGCAAGTAGCTGGCAGGAAACCCGAACAATTGCTCCACTCTCGCCCCAAAACTGCCCGTTCCCACTGAAAACCCAGGCGGGTAAGGTTAATCACAGCCTTATGCTGTGATGCCCCGCGGGGGTGACAAATACCTGCTAAACACACCCCCGAAGCCCCCACACGGAGCCCTCTCGTTTGGCCCGGGACGACAAAGCGCCCGGGAAGCATTACTTCCCGGGCACTAGATTCACAGACCCGCAAAGGCCGACGCATCGGCCCACGCGTTTTAAGACACGTAGGTCACCCGAGAGGTGATAATCCCCCACACCTCGGTGCCGAGCACGATGATGAGTGCAAAGATGACGGTCACGAAGAGCGCGACGTTGTCGTAGAAGTCCATGCCGCGGACGGCCAGCAGGACAATAATCAAGAGAACAACCTTGACCAACCAGCCGCCGAGAACGACCGCCATGGTGGTCGACGGGCTGGAGTTGGCGGTCACGAGCACCGAAAGCGCGGTCAGCAGGACGAAGCCTCCGCCGATGGCCGCGCCGAGGAGCACGCCCCAGATGCCGGGCAGGTCCTTGGCCCAGCCCCAGCCGACCAGCGACAGCACGGTCACGACCACCAGCGCCATGGAGCCGAAGCGCACCGCGCGCACCATCGGCCGGCGGTGGTCGTCGAACTCGGAGCGCGGCGCCCCGCCGTTCGGGTTAGTTTGCGTGGAATCAAAGCTTTCAGACACGAATACGGATCCTACAGGTTGTACGGGTGGACCTACTAGCCCGGCTTATCTGCCGAGGCTGGCAGGCGGCCGATCTTGCCGGCGCGCAGCGGGATGAGGGTCGCAACGGCGGCCATCACGATGGCCACGGCGGTGGCCCCGGCCGCCACGGGCACCGGCACGACCGAGAAACTCACCGCCCCGAAGGCGACGGCCGAGACCCACAGGTAGAGCACCAGCACGGTGCGGCGGTGCGTGTGCCCCAGCGACAGCAAGCGGTGGTGAATGTGGGCCTTGTCGGCCGAGAACGGCGAGCGCCCCTGCGACAGGCGGCGGATAACCGCCCAGACCAGGTCCAACACCGGGATAAAGACCGCGGCGACGACGACGATGAGCGGCGAGAGGACCGCCACCATGTCGGCGCCGCCGTAGAGCGACATGTTGATCTTGCCCGAAACGGACGTCGAGGCCGCCGCCAGCAGCAGGCCGATGAGCATCGAACCGCTATCGCCCATGAAGATGCGGGAGGGCTCGAAGTTGTGCGGCAGGAAACCCGCGCACATGCCGACCAGGCCGGCCGCGATGATGGCCGGCGGGTACGCCGAGACCGCCCCGCCTTGGTCGTGCAGGACGGTCAGCGAAAAGATCAAGATGGCCCCGCCGGCGATGAGGCCCAGCCCGGCGGCCAGGCCGTCCAGCCCGTCGACGAAGTTAATGGCGTTGACCAGCAGGACCGCGATGAAGATGGTCACCAACGAGGACTGGAACTGGTCCAGCAACAGCGTGGTGCCGCCGCCAAACGGGACGAACAAAAGCGACCAGGTCAGCCCCAGGGCCGAGAGCAACGTGGCGGCCACCAGCTGCCCGGCCAGCTTTACCAGCGCGGACAGCTCGACCAAATCGTCGACGATCCCGACCAGGACGATGGCGGTGGAAGCCCAGATGACCGCGGTCATCTCCGGGGTCACCGGCATGAAGCCGCGGGTCAGCGCGGGCAGCTGGGCGGCGAAGAAGACCGCCGAGATAAACCCGGTGTACATGGCCAGCCCGCCCAGCTGGGGCGTGGGCTGGGAGTGGCTGTCGCGCTGGCGCACCTCCGCAACCTGGCCGCTGCGCACCAGCACCGAACGCACGATCCCGGTGGTCAGGTAGGTGATAATAGCCGCGACGAGGATAACGAGTCCGATTTCGCGCAGCGGCACCCCGGCTCCGCCTAGCATCAGGCTCCCGGGCGGGTCCGCAGCGCCTCGGCGGAGACCCCGATGACCTCGGAGATCTGCTCGGCCGAGATGGCGCCCTCCCGCAGCAGGTAGGGCTGCGGCGCGGCCAGGTCAATGATGGTCGACGGCTTGCCGATGGCGGTTTCGCCGCCGTCCAGGTAGACCGAGACCGACTTGCCCAGCTGCTGCTTGGCGGCAATCGCCGTGGTCGGCGGCTGGTGGCCGGAGATATTGGCGCTGGATACGGCCATCGGGCCGACCGCGCGGAGCAGCTCGATGGCAATCGGGTGCAGCGGCATGCGCAGCATCACCGTGCCCCGGGTGTCCCCCAGGTTCCACGGCAGGCTCGGCGCCTGCGGCACGACGATGGACAGCCCGCCCGGCCAGAAAGCCTCGACCAAGAGCTTCGCCTGGTCGGAATACGTGGCAACGAGGCCCTGGATGGTATCCCAGGAGCCGATGAGCACCGGCACCGGCATGTCCGGCCCGCGGTGCTTGGCGGCAAGCAGGTTGGCTACCGCGTCGTTGTCGAAGGCGTCGCAGCCGATGCCGTAGAGGGTGTCCGTCGGCAGCACCACCAGGCGGCCGGACTTCGCAGCCCTAGTCGCCGCGGCGATACCTTCCGCACGCCCCGCCTCGTCAGCGCAACTATAGATTTTGCCTTGCATCAACTTCTCCCACGAAAAACGCTTAAGTTCTCTGATTATTGGAGCTTTAACCCTACTCTTTACGCTGCGCGCGCACGAAGCGGGCGGTGCCGGTGAGATCGAGCATTGGTTCTACTGTACTAAAGGCGCCGGTGTCCCGAAGGACGCTCTGCACGGCCGCGGAGGTGGCATCGTCGTGCTCGATGCCGAGCCACCCGCCGGGTGCCAGCCAGCGCGTGAGGTTGCCTGCCATGTCCCGGATGACGTCCATGCCATCCGATCCGGCGAAGACCGCCTCGGCCGGGTCGTGGTAGACCTCCGGGGCCAAGTCCGGCGACTCCGGCACGTAGGGCGGGTTGGTCACCAGCACGTCGACGCGCCCGTCCAGCTCCGGCAGGAGGCCCGGGTCGCAGGCATCGCCCTCGACGAGTTCCACCTGCAGCCCCAAGCCGGCGAAGTTGCGCGCGGCATACTCCGCGGCCTGAGGCGACTTCTCCACCGCCACGACGCGGGCGGCCGGCGCGAGGTAAAAGGCCAGGTAGGCCGCCAGGGCGCCCGAGCCGGTGCACAGGTCGAGGATCGTTAGGCGGGATTTATTACCCCGCTTAATCAAGCCCTCAGCCTTGCCTTTAGCCCAGTCGGCCAGGACTTCCGTTTCGGGGCGCGGGATGAAAACCCCCGGCCCCACCGCGAGGTCGAGCGGGCCGAAAGGCGCGGTGCCCACGATGTGTTGCAAGGGCTCGCGCTGCTCCCGGCGGCGAACGAGCGGCTCGAGGGCGAGCTCGAAGCCGGGCATCGTCGGCTCATTCAACGGGATATTCATGTGCCCGCAGCCGATGAGGTGGCTCAACAGCAGGCGGGCGTCGAACTCCGGGGAGGCCACGCCGGCCGCCGACAGCCGCCGGGTGGTTTCCCGGAGCAGGCGCGCGTACGTGCCGGGGGCCACTTCTAGCCTTCGGCCTCGAGGCGCTCGGCGCGCTCCTGGTTCTGCAGGGCGGTGATGAGATCGCCCATGTCTCCGTCCAGCACGGAGTCCAAGTTGTTGGCCTTATAGCCGATCCGGTGGTCCGTGATGCGGTTTTCCGGCCAGTTGTAGGTGCGGATTCGCTCGGAACGGTCCATGGTGCGGACCTGGGAGGCGCGCTGCTCGGCGTCCTCGGCCTCCCGGGCCTCGCGCTCCATCTGATCCAGGCGGGCCTGCAGCACCTGCAGGGCGCGCGCCTTGTTCTGGATCTGGGAGCGTTCCTTCTGGCAGGTGACGATGAGCCCGGTGGGCAGGTGCGTGATGCGCACGGCGGAGTCCGTAGTGTTCACGCCCTGACCGCCCTTACCGGAGGAACGGTAGACGTCGACGCGGATGTCCTTCTCGTCGATGTTGACCGACTCGACCTCGTCCGGCTCCGGGTAGACCAGCACGCCGGCCGCCGAGGTCTGGATGCGGCCCTGGGACTCGGTCACCGGCACGCGCTGGACGCGATGGACGCCGCCCTCGAACTTGAAGACGGACCACGCGCCGTCGCGGGACGGGTTCTTCGACTTGAAGGAGATGGTCATGTCCTTCACGCCACCCAGGTCGGACTCGTTGAGGCCGAGCACCTCCCAGCTAAAGCCCGTCTTGTCGGCGTAGCGCTCGTACATGCGGGCCAAGTCGCCGGCAAAAAGCGCGGCCTCTTCCCCGCCGGCGCCGGCCTTGATCTCCATGATGATGTCCTCGGCGTCGTGCTCGTCGCGCGGGGCCAACAGGTCAGCAAGCTTTTCCTCCAGCTCGACGACCTCACCCTCCAAGCGATCGGCCTCGGCCTGGAAGTCGTGGTCCTCGTAGGCCATCTCCTTCGCGTCCTCGAGGTCAGCGCGAGCCTGGTTGAGCTCGTCGTTGACCTGGATGATGGGCCGCAGCTCGGCGTAGCGCTTGGACAGCTTCCGGAACTGGTTCTGGTCGCCGGCCACCTCCGGGTCGGCCATCTGCATTTCCAGACCCTGGTACTCGGAGACGATGTCGTCGACCAGCGAAACCTGGCTAGCCATTACTTGTAATCCTCCTCGTCCTTGTCGGCGACCATCGGCGCGGACTGCGCCACGCCCATGAGGAATTCGCCGTTGGACTTGGTCTTCTTCAGCTGCTTGATGAGCAAGTCGATGGCCTGGTGGGAGTCCAGGGCCGCGAGGATGCGCCGCAGCTTGGTCATGATGCGCAGCTCCTCCGGCACGAGCAGTAGCTCGTCCTTGCGGGTACCCGACGGGTTAACGTCGACGGCCGGGAAGACGCGGCGCTCGGAGATGGAGCGGTCCAGCTTCAGCTCGGCGTTGCCCGTGCCCTTGAATTCCTCGAAGATGACGTTGTCGCCGGTCGAGCCGGTTTCCACCATGGCCGTGGCGATAATGGTCAGCGAGCCGCCGTTTTCGATGTTGCGGGCCGCGCCCAGGAAACGCTTCGGCGGGTAGAGAGCGTTGGAGTCGACACCGCCGGACAGGATGCGCCCGGAGGCCGGGGACGAGTTGTTGTACGCGCGGCCCAGGCGGGTGATGGAGTCCAGCAGCACGACGACGTCCTTGCCCTGCTCCACCAGGCGCTTGGCGCGCTCGATGGCCAGCTCGGCGACCGAGGTGTGCTCTGACGGCGGGCGGTCGAACGTGGAGGCAATCACCTCGCCGTTGACCGAGCGCTGCATGTCGGTGACCTCTTCGGGGCGCTCGTCGACGAGCACCACCATGAGGTAGCACTCCGGGTTGTTGATGGAGATCGCATTGGCGATGTTCTGCAGGATGGTCGTCTTGCCGGCCTTCGGCGGGGAGACGATAAGGGCGCGCTGGCCCTTACCGATCGGCATAATCAGGTCGATAACACGGGTGGTCAGGACCTTCGGGTCGGTCTCCAGGCGCAGCCGCTGGTTCGGATACAGCGGGGTCAGCTTGGCAAAGTCCGGGCGCTGCTTGGCCTCTTCCGGGTCCATCCCGTTGACGGTATCGACCCGCACCAGCTGGTTGTACTTGCGGCGGTTGCGGCCGTTGCCGTGGGTGTGCGTGGCGCCGGCGACCTTGACCTGGCCGGTCACGGCGTCGCCGGAGCGCAGCCCCAGGCGGCGGACCAGGTTCTGGTTGACGAAGACGTCCGAGTTCGCCGCGCGGTAGCCGGTGGTGCGCAGGAAGGCGACGTTGTTGTCGACTACCTCGAGGATGCCGCCGACGGCCTGCAGCTCATCGCCCTCGCGAATCTGCAGGTCGTTGCCGCCCCCGCGGTTGTCGTTGCCGCCACCACGGTTCCGGCGGTTGCGGCGGTTGCGACGCCCGCGGCGCCCGCCGCGCTCGTCATCGTCGCCGTTGTTCCGGCGGTTGTTGTTGCCGCCGTTGTTGTTGCCGCCGTTGTTGCCGTGGTTGTTTCCGTTGCGGGAATCATCCTGGTTGTCGCGGTTGTCGCGGCCTTGGTCCTGGTTGTTGCCGTCGTGGTCGTCGCGCCCACCCCGGCGCGCGCGGTTGCGGCGGGCCCGGCGGGCCTGCGCGCGGGACTCGTAGCGCGGCTCGTCATTGCCGTTATTGCCGTTATTGCCGCTGTTGCCGTTGTTCTTGTCGGCGTTCTTCTCGCCGTCGCCCTGCTTGTCGTCGCGGCTCTGCTTGTCGTCGCGGCCCTGCGGGCGGCGACCGTCGAGCTGCGGGGCATCGTCAGCCTGCGCGGCCGGGGCTTGTTCCGGTGCCTGCTTAGCGGGCTTGTCCGCCTTGTCTGCCGACTTCGGCGCGGCCTTGGCGGCGGCCGGCTTTTTACCGGTCGTGATTGCCTCGATGAGAGCGCCCTTGCGGAGAGCGCTGATGCCGCGCAGCCCCTTTTGGGCCGCAATTTCGCGCAGCTGCGGCAGCTTCAGGGATGCCAGTTCTTGAGGCGAGATATTCTCCGTATCGCTCACGGAAGTCCTTTCGTCGCTTTTCCCAGCGGATGATTCTGGGTGCCCAGCGTGCCCGGTTGGGCGGTCGTGCCGCGTGTTACCGGGCCGGTTTCCCCTAAATATCTGGGTCTGCCGGCTAGGCACTCTGGAAATGACTGTGTAGTTAAAAGATAAAACTCTGGCTAGCCTACCGTGGGCGCCCGGCGGCTGACTGTCGTGGACCTCGAGCAACCTCGAGGGCGCGCAGCGCCGGTTGGGACCGGAAGGGAGCCCGGGTGGTCCGCGTGGGACCGAGTTGCCCTTCCTCGGCAGGTACCACGTCGTCCCCCTGCGGGCCGGCCTTAAACCTTGCGCGGTGTGCACGGCGTTTGAGGTACTCACCCAGAAAGCGCGCGGGCTGTGGTTTGACCCATTCTGCGGGGTCAGGCCCAGGGACAACGCATCTCGACTGCACGAGCAGGCCCGAGCACATGTGCTTTACTGTTCAACTTAGGGCAGCTCACGTAGCTCAAACGCTCAAGCAGCTCAGCCAGTCCCAGACAGTATAGCGCAAGATTTCGGGCAGTTCGGTACCGGCCCCACCCCGGGGCGCAAGGAGGTGGCTATCATAGTGACCATGCACTCCACCATGCAGGAAGTCCCTCTCAATATCTCCCGTATCTTGGAGCAGGGCGCCACCGTCCACAGCCAAACCAAGGTCACCACGTGGCACGGCGAGCACGCCCCCGACGGCGCCGGGGCGGCCGAGGAATGTACCTTTGCGGACATCGGGGCGCGCGCGGCGGCCTTCGCCCACGTGCTACACGACGAGCTGGGGATTACCGGCGACGAGCGCGTCGGCTCTTTCCTGTGGAACTGCGCGGAGCACCTCGAGGTCATGTTCGCCGTGGCCTGCAAGGGCGCGGTCTTTACCCCGCTGAACAAGCAGCTGATGAACGACCAGATCCGGCACATTGTCAACCACGCGGAGATCGAGGTCATCGTCGCCGATCCGCGCTTGGCACAGCAGCTGGGCGCGGTCCTGGCCGGGACCACCACCGTCCGCGCGGTCGTCTTCACGGGCCCGGGCCGGGTGAGCCACTTGAGCCCCTACTTCCCCCGCGGCGTGGAGGTCTATTCCTACGAGGCCCTGTTGGACGGGCAATCGACCCGCTATGACTGGCCGGTCCTAGACGAGTCCGCGGCCGCGGCGCTGTGTTATTCCACCGGCACGACCGGCGCGCCCAAGGGCGTGGTCTACTCGCACCGCTCCATCTACTTAGCCTCCATGCTGCTGCGCACCACGGACAGCCTGGCCATTACGCACGGCGAGTCCTTCCTGTGCTGCATTCCCATCTACCACGTGTTGTCCTGGGGCGTGCCTTTCGCCGCCTTCATGACGGGCACGCCGCTTATCCTGCCGGACTCGGACGTCTCCGCGCCCACCCTGGCCAAGCTCATCGCCTCCACCCACCCGCGCGTGGCGCACGGCGTGCCGACCATCTGGATCCAGCTCTTCGTCCACTACCTCCACCACCCGCCGGAGCGCATGTCGCTGACCGAGATTTACGCCGGCGGCTCCCCGGTCCCACCGCAGGTGATCAAGGTCTGGGAGGAGCGCTTCGGCGTCGACGTGGTGCACGTGTGGGGCATGGTGGAAACCACCACTGTGGGCACCGTGGCGCGCCCGCCGCAGGGCGCTAGCGGCAATTCCCGCTGGGGCTACCGCATCTCCCAGGGCCGCTTCCCCACCAGCCTGGAATACCGCGTGGTCAACGACGGGCAGGTGGTCTCCAAGACCGACCGCAACGCCGGCGAAATCCAGGTCCGCGGCAACCTGGTCACGGAGTCCTACTACCACTCGCCCGCCGCGGAGGAAGGCGGGGCGGCCTCCCAGTTCCGCGGCAAGCGCACCGAGGACGCGGCCAGCAAGTTCACCGCCGACGGCTGGCTGCGCACCGGCGACGTGGGCTCGGTGACCAAGGACGGCTTCCTGACCATCGAGGACCGCGCCCGCGACGTCATCCGCTCCGGCGGCGAGTGGATCTACTCCGTCCAGCTGGAAAACCTCATCATGGCCGACGACCGGGTCATCGAGGCCGCCGTCATCGGCTACCCCGACAAACAGTGGGGCGAGCGCCCGCTGGCGGTGACCGTCCTCCAGCACGACATCGACCCGACCATCGAGACCGCAGAGAGCCTCCGGGAGAACCTGCGCTCCGAGCTACCCGGCTGGATGCTGCCGGAGTACTGGACCTTCATCAAGAGCATCGACAAGACGTCGGTGGGCAAGTTCGACAAAAAGGACCTGCGCTCCCACCTGGCCGAGGGCGAATACAACATCATCCGCCTGGCCGGCCCGGGCGAGGCCAACCAGATAGATGACAACGCCACCCTGGATCCGGACCAGCCGCTGACCTAGGCCCGCGCCCTCGGAAAGGAATAGCTGACCAAGCCGCGCCGTTGTGGTTAGTAGTCCTGTCCGCACAACGCATAGAGTTGGGAGAATATGACTGACCGTTCTTCCGCCCCGAAGGTGCTGCTACCCACCCCGCGCGTAGCCGGCCGCCCGCAGGCCGCCGCGGACCTGCCTGCCGCCGACGCCCACGGCAACCGGGCCTTGGTGGACAAATACGGTCGCGTCGCCCGAGACCTGCGGGTATCCCTGACCGACCGCTGCAACCTGCGGTGCACCTACTGCATGCCCGCCGAGGGCCTGGACTGGATGCCCAACCAGCACAAGCTCGACGACGCAGAAACCATCCGCCTTATCCGCCTGGCCGTCGAGCGCCTGGGCATCCGACAGGTCCGTTTCACCGGCGGCGAGCCGCTGCTGCGCAAGTCGCTGGCAGAAATCATCGCGGCCACCAAAAAGCTGCGCACCGACGAAGGCCACGCCCCCGGCACGGCGCTGACGACGAATGGGCTGGGCCTGGACAAGCGCATCGGAAAGCTCAAGGCCGCCGGCCTCGACCGGGTCAACATCTCGCTGGACACCATCAACCACGCGGCTTACGCCGAGCTGACCCGCCGCGACCGGCTCGATTCCGTCTTCGCGGCTATCGATGCCACCCTGGCCGCCGGCCTCCACCCCGTCAAGATCAACGCCGTGGTCATGCCCGGCATCAACGACGGCGACATCGTCGAGCTGGCCGACTTCGCCCTGCACAAGGGCGCGCAGCTGCGCTTTATCGAGCAGATGCCGCTGGGCCCACGCGAGCAGTGGGACCGCTCCACCATGGTCACCGCGGACGACATCCTCGACCGCCTGAAAGCCGCGTTCGACCTGCGCCCGGCCCGCGCCCCGCGCGGCTCGGCCCCCGCCGCGCTGTGGGAGGCGACCTGCCCGGACGGCACGCGCGGCAAGCTGGGGATCATCGCCTCGGTCAGCCACCCCTTCTGCGGCGACTGCGACCGCACCCGCCTGACCACCGACGGCGCGGTGCGCAACTGCCTCTTCGGCAACTCGGAGACCTCCCTGCGCGATCTGATGCGCCAGGGCGCTTCCGACGAGGAACTCATGGCCGCCTGGGCCGGCGAGATGTGGGCCAAGCTGCCCGGCCACGGCGTCAACGACGAGGGCTTCCTGCAGCCGGACCGGCCGATGTCCGCCATCGGCGGGTAGCCAGCTTAAGCTAGAACCCGTTATGCACCATTCTTCATCGTGCTCCGTCGCCGACCACCTCGGGCGCGTCCTCAGCCTCGTCCGACCCCTCCCGGCCGTGGACACGCCGCTGAGCGAGCTGACCAGCGGCCAGTATTGCGCCGCCGATGCCACCTGCCGCATCCCCGTGCCCGCCTTCCACAACTCGGCCATGGACGGCTTCCTGGTCCACCGCGCCGACCTGGGCTCCGGCTCGGCCACGCTGCCGGTAGCAGGCGACGTACCGGCCGGCAGCGCGCCCCAGGAGGTCCCCGCCGGTACGGCGGTGCGGATCATGACCGGCGCGCCCGTCGCCGATCCCCTCGATCCGGAGCTCGTGGTCGTGCCCGTGGAGCTGACCACTATCCCCGCCGGGCCGACCCCGCTGCCCGAAACCGTGACCATCCGCGGTGCCGATCCCGCCCGCGCCCACATCCGCCGGGCCGGCGATAACCTCGCCGTCGGGGACACGGCCGTCCGTGCCGGGTCCCGCGTGGATCCCGGGGTCATCGCCGCCTGCCACTCCGCGGGGCTGACCACACTGCCCGTGCACCGTACGCCGCGGGTGGCGGTGATTTCCACCGGCGACGAGCTCGTGAGCCTGGGCGACGGCCCCTGGTCGCTGGGGCCTGGCCAGATCCCGGATTCCAACCGGCCTATGCTGGCCCAGCTCGTGCGGGACTCCGGGCCCGTCGAGCTCACACACCTACACGCCGGGGATAGCGACGGCGCCGCAGGCCGGAGCGATTCCTTCGTCGCCCTGACCAAGGAGGCGGCCCAGACCCACGATCTCATCATCACCAGCGGCGGGGTCTCGGCCGGGGCCTTCGACATCGTGCACACCAGCGCCCAGGCACATGCCAGCAATGCCTGGTTCGGCGACGTCGACCAGAAGCCCGGCGCCCCGCAGGGAGTAAGCATCTGGGGCTCGACCCCAATGATCTCGCTGCCGGGCAACCCGGTGGCCACCTTCGTCTCCTTCCACCTCTACGTCGCCCCCGCGTTGCGCGCCCTCCGCGGCGACCCGCACCCGGCCCTGCGCCGCCGCGGGATAGTCCGGGCGGGCGAGAATTTCCCGGACACCCGCGACCGCCCCGCCTGGCTGCCGGTCCGGGTGGACTACGCGGACAACCCGCCTGCCGCCTTCCCCTTCAACGGGCGGCGGCTGGGCTCCCACATGGTGGCTAACCTGGCGGGCACCGCGGGGATGGTGGGCCTTGACGCCCACGCCGCCGGGCCGCGGGCGGGCGATACTGTCGAGATCACCTGGTTCTAGACGAGTCTTAGTTAAAGGAGAAAGGACGAGCAATGGAGTTTACGCATCTCAACCAGGCCGGCGAGGCCTACATGGTCGACGTGACCGAGAAGAAGCCGACCGTGCGCACCGCCACCGCCGAGGGCGAGGTGGCCTGCTCCCGGGAGGTCATGGACGCGCTGCGCGACGGCACCGTGCCCAAGGGCGACGTGCTGGCTGTGGCACGAGTGGCCGGCATCGCGGCGGCCAAGAAGGTCCCGGAGCTGCTGCCGCTCGCCCACACCATCGGCGTGCACGGCTGCCGCGTCGACCTGGAGCTTAAGGATGATTGCGTGGCGATTTCGGCCACCGTGCGCACCGCGGACCGCACCGGCGTGGAGATGGAGGCCCTGACCGCGGTGAACGTCGCCGCGCTGGCGGTAATCGACATGGTCAAGGGCGTGGACCGTTCCGCCTTCATCCGGCGGACGGGAATCGTCGCCAAGTCCGGCGGGCGCTCCGGCGACTGGTCCCGTACCCTGCCGGAGGCCTAAGCCATGGCTCTGCCTGCTTGTCCCCTTACCGGCCAGCTCGGCGTCCTCGTCTTGGCCGGCGGCCGGGGCCGCCGCATGGGCGGGGTCGACAAGGCCAGCCTGCGCGTTTCCGGACAGCGACTCGTCGACCGCGTGCTGGGCCAGCTGCCCTACCACTGCAAGCGCATCGTGGTCTCGCCCTATCCCCTGGGCCTGCCGCAGGTCTGCGAGAACCCGCTCTTCGGCGGCCCCGTCGCCGGCATCGCGCGCGGTGCACAGGCCCTGCACAGCGACTACATCGCCGTCCTGAGCGTCGATGCCCCGGATTCCGCCCAGCTCCTCCCCGCCCTCTGGCAAGGGCTTATGGCCGATGATGCCGACGCCGCCATCGTCCGCAGCGCCGACGGCTTCCTGCAGCCGCTGTGCTCGCTGTGGAAGGCCGACCACCTGCGCCGCGCGCTCGCCGGGCTGCCGGGCGTGCACAACACCTCCGCCCGCCGGCTGCTGCGCCAGGCGCGCCACAGCTCCCGGGTTATCGAAGTCCCCGGCACCGGCGCCGAGCGCGACTACGACACTCCCCAGGAGCTAGCGGCATTCGCGGAAGATGTCCTTCAGCAGGGGCAGGACAACCGCTAGCGTGTCCTCGACCGCCCCGACCGAAGACGCGGAATTGACCAGCAAGGTCCCCGGCGGGCACGCGGTAACGCCGATGATGCCCCGGCACAAGCCCGCCCGGGGCGAGTTTTTCAGGCCCTCCAGCAGGACCTGAGTCTCCAGCCCCCACATACGCGCCGCGATGAATTCTTCCGTGACCTCCGGGGTGTCGTTATCGCGAGAAATCCCCGTCGCGCCGATAACGAGCACCACGTCGGTGCCTGCCTCAATTGCCTGACTCAGCGCTGGCCTTAAGTTCGCGGCTCCCTCGTTGAGGCATTGCTTCAGCGTGACCTCCACGCCGTGGTTGGTCAATAGCTCCACCGCGCGTTGACCTGCCTTGTTGGGCTTTGTGCCCTCCTTGATGCGGTTCGACGCGACGATGACTGCGGCCTGCAACTCAGGCATTGGTGCCTCCTGGCGTCCCATTCTGCCACCTCCTCTACTACACCCGTGAGAAAAATCACTGTGGGAATTATTTTCCCAGCTAAGGGAACCCTCAGCGGCTTACGCAGCACGAACCGGAAGGCAAGGAAATGTGCAACATTAACGTTTCCTAAATAAACCCAGATTCTTCCGTACAAATTCCTCTTCTGAGTCTAATACTCGATAGATTGATATTCAGCTATTCCTTCGAGATGTTTTGAGGACACCCCATGACTCAGCTAGACACCTCAGGCAAAGTCATCCAGGGCTGGGATCCAGAGGATTCCGAGCACTGGGACTCCAAGATTGCCTGGCGCACGCTCATTATTTCGACGACCACCCTGTTCATCGGCTTTGCCGCATGGTATCTGGTCTCCGCCATCGCGCCCATCCTCAACGAGATCGGCTTCGATCTCAGCTCCGGCCAGCTCTACGCGCTCACCGCGGTCTCGGGACTCGCCTGCGGGCTTTTCCGCCTGGTCTTCATGTTCCTGCCGCCGGTGCTCGGCACCCGCAAGCTGGTGACCTTCTCCGCGCTGCTGTTCCTGCTGCCGATGTTCGGCTGGTTCTCGGTCGTGCAGCGCCCCGATGCCTCCTTCGCTGAGCTGCTCGCCATCTCTTTTGCCTCCGGCATTGGCGGCGGCGTCTTCTCCGGCCTCATGCCGTCGACCGGCTACTTCTTCCCGAAGCGGATGTCCGGCACCGCGCTCGGCCTGCAGGCCGGCCTGGGCAACTTCGGCATCTCCTTCATCCAACTGGTCGCCCCGTGGCTGATGGGCTTCAGCCTCATCGGCATCGGCTTCGTCGCCCCACAGCGCCTGCCCGACCAGACCGCGATCTTCGTCCACTCCCCGGCCATCTTCTTCGTGCCCTGGACCATCGTTATGGCCGTGCTGGCCTGGACGCTGCTCAAGGACGTGCCGGTCAAGGCGAACTTCCGCCAGCAGATCGACATTTTCGGCAACATCAACACCTGGGTACTCACCGTCGTCTACCTGATGAGCTTCGGCGCCTTCTCCGGCTTCGCCGCCCAGTTCGCCCTGATGATCAACGACCTCTACGGCCAGACCTCCAAGTTCGCCGAGGTCATGAACCCCGACGACCTGCCCCGCGGCGCCGCCTTCGCCTTCATTGGCCCGCTGCTCGGCGCCCTCGTGCGCGCACTCTGGGGCCCGCTCTGCGACAAGTTCGGCGGCGCCATCTGGACCTTCATCGGCTGCCTAGGCATGACCATCTTCACCGCGTTCTCCGCGCTGTTTTTGAACCCGGATTCCCCGGACCAGTTCTGGTGGTTCCTGGCGGGCATGCTCATCATGTTCTTCTTCACCGGCCTGGCTAACGCCGGCACCTTCAAGCAGATGCCGATGATCCTCCCGCCCCGCCAGGCAGGCGGCGTGGTCGGCTGGACCGGCGCCATCGGCGCCTTCGGCCCGTTCGTCGTCGGCATGCTCCTGTCGGTTATGCCCATGGCCGCCTTCTTCTGGGGCTGCGTGGTCTACTTCGCCATCACCACGGTCCTGGTCTGGGTCTTCTACGCCCGCCCGAACGCCCCGTACCCTGGCTAAACCCCGCACCCAACAGAGAGTTTTACCCCCATGACTACTCACGTCCCCGCTCCCGAAAACGGCAAGCTCAACCCGCTATTTAAACTGGGCGCTTACCTGCGCCGCGGCGAGGCCTCGGCTTCCGGCCAACAGGTCTTTTTGCAGGGCGGCCGGCAGGCCGACGTCTTCTACCGCAACCGCTGGGCCTTCGACAAGATGGTCCGCTCCACCCACGGCGTGAACTGCACCGGCTCCTGTTCCTGGAAGGTCTACGTCAAGGACGGCGTCATCACCTGGGAGTCCCAGGCCGTCGACTACCCCACCACGGGCCCGGACACCCCGGAATACGAGCCCCGCGGCTGCCCCCGCGGCGCCTCCTTTTCCTGGTACACCTACTCCCCGACCCGCGTGCGCTACCCGTACGCCCGCGGCGTTCTGGTGGACATGTTCCGCGAGGAAAAGCAGAAGCACGGCGACTCGGTGCTCGCTTGGAAGGCCATCCAGGAAGACCCCGACAAGCGCCGGGCGTATATCTCCCAGCGCGGCAAAGGCGGACTTATCCGCATCTCCTACGAGGAGGCCATCGACATGGCCTCGGCCGCGCACGTCTACACCATCCGCAAGTACGGCCCCGACCGCATTAACGGCTTCACGGTTATCCCGGCGATGAGCCAGGTCTCTTACGGCGCCGGCAGCCGCTTCCTGCAGATGATCGGCGGCGTCGCCCTGTCCTTCTACGACTGGTACGCGGACCTGCCGCCGGCCTCCCCGCAGACTTTCGGCGACCAGACCGACGTCCCCGAATCCGGCGACTGGTACAACTCCTCCTACCTGATGATGTGGGGCTCCAACATCCCGGTCACGCGCACCCCGGACGCCCACTTCATGGTCGAGGCCCGCTACAAGGGCACCAAGGTCGTGGTGGTCTCCCCCGACTTCGCCGACAACACCAAATTCGCCGACGAATGGGCCCGTATCGAGCCGGGTACCGACGCCGCCTTGGCCTTTGCCATGGGCCACGTCATCCTCAAGACCTTCCACGTCGACCGCCAAGAGCCGTACTTCCTGAACTACATGCGCAAGTACACCGACGCACCGTTCCTGGTCTCCCTCGACCAGCGCGAAGACGGGACCTATACCCCCGGCAAGTTCTTCACGGCCTCCCAGACTAACGATGCCGCCCTGGCCGACAGCCCCAACGCCACGCACCGTGGCCTGGTCATGGAAGAAGACGGCCGCGTGGTCGATCCGGGCGGCACCGTCGCCGATCGCTGGGACATGGATTCTGCCAAGTGGAACCTCTCCCTCGACGGCGTCGACCCCGTCATGTCCGTGGCGGAGACGGATTCTTTCTCCACCGCCGAGGTCCTCTTCCCGCGCTTCGACCTGGATACCGACCCGGCCGATATCGGCACCGGCAAGCCGGTTGGCGCCGGGGTGGTCCACCGCGGCGTGCCCGTGCGCGAGGTCAACGGCAAGCTGGTCACCACCGTCTACGACATCATGCTCGCCCACTACGGCGTCCCGCGCGAGGACCTGAACCTGCCGGGTAGCTGGCCGACCGGCTTCGACGACGCCAGCGAGGTCGGCACCCCGGCCTGGCAGGAAGAGCTCACCGGCGTCCCCGCCGCCGCGGCCATCCGCATCGGCCGGGAATTCGCGCAGAACGCCGCGGATTCGCAGGGGCGTTCCCAGATCATCATGGGCGCGGGCGTGAACCACTACTTCCACGCCGACAACATCTACCGCACCTTCCTAGCGCTGACCTCGATGTGCGGCACCCAGGGCGTCAACGGCGGCGGCTGGGCGCACTACGTCGGCCAAGAGAAGCTGCGCCCAGTCAACGGCTGGACCCAGTGGGCCATGGCCACCGACTGGCAGCGTCCCCCGCGCCACATGATTTCCACCGGCTTCTACTACTTCGCCACCGAACAGTACCGCTACGACAACTCGCGCGCTTCCCAGCTGGGCTCCCCGCTGGCCAGCCGCGGGGCGATCGGCGACAAGATGGTCTCCGACACTATGTCCGAGGCCATGCGCCGCGGCTGGATGCCCGCATACCCGCAGTTCAACCGCAACTGCCTGCTGCTGGCCGACGAGGCGGACGCCGCCGGCCTGGACATCAACGACTACGTGGTCCAGCAGTTGGAAAAGGGCGACCTGGAGTTCGCCCACGACAACCCCTCGGCGGAAGAAAACTGGCCGCGCATCCTGCTCAACTGGCGCACCAACCTGCTGGGCTCCTCGGCCAAGGGCACGGAGTTCTTCCTCCGTCACCTGTTGGGCATCGACTCGGACGCTACCGCCGAAGAGCTTTCCCCGGAGCAGCGCCCGCGCACCATCAAGTGGGTCGATAAGGCCCCCGAGGGCAAGCTCGACCTGATGCTGACCACGGACTTCCGCAACACCTCGACCACGCTGGTCTCCGACATCGTGCTGCCGGCTGCCACCTGGTACGAAAAGCACGACATGTCCTCGACCGACATGCACCCCTACCTGCACTCCTTCAACGCGGCCATCAACCCGCCGTGGGAGGCGCGCACCGACTTCGAGGTCTTCCAGGACCTGGCCGCCGCGCTCTCCGACAAGGCCGTCAAGTGGCTGGGCACCCAGCGCGACGTCATCACCCAGCCGAGCCACCACGACACCCCGGACGAGCTGGGCATGCCCAACGGCATTGTCCCGGACATCGACGAGGTCGGGCTGGTCCCCGGCGTAACGATGCCGAAGCTACACGTCGTCGAGCGCGACTACACGCGCATCTACGAAAAGTGGGCGCACCTCGGCCCGCTGCCCGCGAAGGCCGGCACCGGCGTCCACGGCACCAAGTTCAACGTGGATAAGCAGGTCAAGGAGCTCGAGCTCATCTGCGGCACCTCGCAGACCTCCCAGGGCGAGCTCATCGATCTGACCAAGGACACCAAGGTCATCGACGCCATCCTGCACCTGTCCGGCGTCTCCAACGGCGAGTTGGCGCAGCAGGGCTTCGAGTTCCTGTCCTCGCGCACCGGCAAGGATCTCACCCCGCTGGGCGCTTCCGATGCGGACGTCCACATCACCTGGGACTCCATCAAGGAGCGCCCCACCGAGGTCATCACCTCGCCGGAGTGGACCGCCGACAAGCGCAACAAGCGCCGGTACACGGCCTTTTCCATCAACGTCGAGTTCGACAAGCCCTGGCACACGCTCACGGGCCGGATGCACTACTACCTCGACCACGACTGGTTCATGGACTACGGCGAATCCCTGCCCGTGTTCCGCCCGCCGCTGGACCACGTCCACCTGCACGGCGAGCACGCCCCCGGCCAGACGCTGAGCAACGAGCGCGGCGAGGCAGAGGTCACCCTGCGCTACCTGACCACCCACAACAAGTGGTCCATCCACTCGCAGTACTTCGACAACCTGCACGTTTTGTCCATCTCCCGCGGTGGCCAAGTGGTCTGGATGTCCGACAAGGACGCCGAAAAGATCGGCGTTAAGGACAACGAGTGGGTCGAGGTCTACAACCGCAATGGCGTCGTCAGCGCCCGCGCCATCGTCTCCCACCGCATCCCGGAAGGCACCATGCTGTGCAACCACGCGCAGGAGCGCACCGTCGGCACCCCGCTCAACGAGCACACCGGCCGTCGCGGCGGCACCCACAACTCGCTGACGCGCATTTCCATCAAGCCGGTCCACATCGCGGGCGGCTACGGCCAACTTACCTACCACTTCAACTACATCGGGCCCACCGGCAATAACCGCGACGAGGTCACCCGCGTCCGCCGCCGTTCCCAGGAGGTGTCTTACTAATGAAGGTCATGGCTCAGATCTCAATGATCATGAACCTCGACAAGTGCATCGGCTGCCACACCTGTTCCGTGACCTGTAAGCAGGCATGGACCAACCGTGAAGGCACCGAGTACATCTGGTTCAACAACGTCGAAACCAAGCCCGGCGTCGGCTACCCGCGTGGCTGGGAGGACCAGGAGAAGTGGAAGGGCGGCTGGGAGCGCACCAGTTCCGGCAAGCTCAAGCCCAAGGCCGGCGGCCGGCTCAAGAAACTGGCGACCCTGTTCCACAACCCTAACCTGCCGACCATCCAGGACTACTACGAGCCGTGGAGCTACCAGTACGAGGACCTGATGGGCGCCAAGGCCGGGCAGAAGACCCAGCCGACAGCCAAGCCGGTCTCCCAGATCGACGGCCGCCCCATCGAGAAGGTCGAGTGGTCCTCCAACTGGGACGACAACCTGGGCGGGTCGACTGCCACCATGGACAACGACCCGGTCCTGCACGAGATGAACCTGGACGTGAAGAAGGAGATCGAAGACACGTTCATGTTCTACCTGCCGCGCATCTGCGAGCACTGCATGAACCCGACGTGCGTGTCCTCCTGCCCGTCCGGCGCGATGTACAAGCGCACCGAGGACGGCATCGTGCTGGTCGACCAGGACGCCTGCCGCGGCTGGCGCATGTGTGTCTCCGGCTGCCCGTACAAGAAGGTCTACTTCAACCACAAGACGGGTAAGGCCGAAAAGTGCACGCTGTGCTACCCGCGCATCGAGGTCGGCCAGCCCACGGTGTGCTCGGAGACCTGCGTGGGCCGCCTGCGCTACCTGGGCGTCATCCTCTACGACGCCGACCGCGTCGCCGAAGCCGCCGCCACCGAGGACCCACAGGACCTCCTGGAGGCCCAGAAGTCGGTCATGCTCGACCCCCACGACCCCGAGGTAGTCAAGGCCGCCCAGCGCGAGGGCATCCCGCACTCCTGGATCGACGCAGCACAGAACTCCCCCATCTACGACCTCATCTTCAAGTACGGGGTCGCGCTGCCGCTGCACCCGGAGTACCGCACGCTGCCCATGGTCTGGTACATCCCGCCGCTCTCACCCATCGTCGATCAGGTGACCGCCTCCGGCAACGACGGCGAGGACCACAAGATCCTGTTTACCGCCCTGTCGCGCATGCGCATCCCGCTGGACTACCTGGCGGGCCTGTTCACCGCCGGCGACCCGGTCCCGGTGGAAAAGGCGCTGCGCCGGCTGGTGGCCATGCGCTCGTATATGCGCGACATCAACCTGGGCAACGAACCGCAGGAGGAAATCGCGCAGGCGGTCGGCATGGACGGGCGCACGATGCAGGAGATGTACCGCCTGCTCTCCATCGCCAAGTACGACGACCGCTACGTCATCCCCACCGCCTCCCCCGAGACCCCGCGCGGCATCAGCTCGCTGGATCCCTTCGGCGGCGTCGACCCGGCCCGCAACCTGAAAGACACGTTCCAAGACCTGGGCATGGGGGCGCCGGAAGCCTGCACCCACGGCAGCGCGCCCAGCGGCAAGGTCTCCCTCCTGTCCTGGACCGGGGACCGTCCCGATTCCATGTTCCCGCCGAGGAATTAAGCGAGGCCAGCCATGAATATCTTTGAAAAACTCGCCCGCCGCACCCCCAGCCGGCCCCCGGCCGACGATGCCGTGGCCGGATTCGGCACCCCAGCCGGCATCGGTAGCGGCGGCGGCGCCAAGGACGTCGAGCGCGCCATCCGGACCCACACCGGCAAGCTCCCCGACGAGTTCATCGCCCCGGTGAAAGTCTCGGTCGACCAGCGCCGCATTATCGCCATGGCAGTCTCGGTGCTGCTCAATTACCCGCAGCCGGATTTCCTGCAGCGGCTCGAGACCGTCGAGGAGCAGCTGGATCAGCTGCCGCTGGCCATCGCCAGCGATTTCGTGGACTTCGCCACCTGGGCCCGCTCCGCCGGGGTGCGCGGGATGGAGGAGCACTACGTCGAGACCTTCGACCAGCGACGTCGCTGCTCGCTTTTCCTGTCCTACTACGCGGTCGGCGACACCCGGCAGCGCGGCATGGCTATCTTGTCCTTCCGCCAGCAGCTCGAAGCCCTCGGCTTCGTCGTTAGCGACGAGGAACTGCCCGACCACCTCTGCGTCGTCTTGGAGGCCCTCGCGCTCAGCGAGGACCACGACAGCGCCGTGGAGATGGTGGCTAGCTACCGGGAGGGCATCGAGGTGCTGCGCGCCGCCCTCGGCCACGTCAACTCGCCCTACCTGAGCCTGGTGACGGCCCTGTGCAAGTCTTTGCCCAAGGTCGACCCGGACACCGCCCAGAAATACGTCGCTCTCATTCGCACCGGCCCACCCGCTGAGATGGTCGGGATCGCGGATCTGCCCTTCCCAACCGCTCAGCCGAATTCGGTCTAAGGACTTTCCATGGATACTTTCAACAACTTTCTCTGGGGAGCGTTCCCCTGGCTCGCGATAGCCGCGTTCGTCGTCGGTATTTTCTGGCGTTGGCGTTCCGACCAGTTCGGGTGGACTACCCATTCGACCCAGATCTACGAGTCCAAGCTGCTGCGCCTGTCTTCCCCGCTGTTCCATTGGGGCATGGTCTTCGTCATCATCGGCCACCTCATGGGGCTAGCGATGCCCAAGTCCTGGACCCGCGCCGTCGGCATCAGCGACCACGTCTACCACTGGATCGCCACCATCCCCGGCTCGCTCGCGGCGGTCGCCGTGCTGCTCGGTTTTGCTGGGCTGGTCTACCGCCGCGTGGTCAACCGTTCCGTCTTCCTGTCGACCTCCACGTCCGACAAGGTCATGTACGTCCTGCTGGGGCTGGCTCTGCTGTCCGGGTCCATCGCGACCTTTACTCTGCAGCTTTTCGACCTGGCCGGCACCCATGGCTATGACTACCGCGAGACCATCGCGCCCTGGCTGCGTAACCTTCTCATCTTTAACATCCAGCCCGAGCTGATGGCCGATGTGCCGTGGCAGTTCAAGGTCCACGTCCTGGCGGGCTTTACCATCATCGCCGTCTGGCCGTTTACCCGCCTGGTGCACGCCTTCTCCGCGCCCGTCGGGTACGTGACGCGCCCGTACGTGGTCTACCGTTCCCGCGACCAGCGCACCACGGACATGCGCCGCCACGTCGCTTGGGAGCCGGTGCGTTCCCACCGCGCGCAGTTGGATAAGAACGAAACGCCGTCCCACGGCGCCTAGACCGGAATTGTCCACAGCCCCCGCCGCGTGCGGGGGCCATTTTTGTGCCTAACGATGCCTCCCTGCGGCTACCTGGTCACATTGCACCATTTTTCGGCCCTTAGGCAGGTGGCACCGCAAAAACGGGCGTTTTCGGCTGTTTCGGGGTCCGTGCAGGATGGCTACTTTGTCCCGAGTTATCCACAGATTGGGTTTCCGGGCCTTGTAGGGGTTGAGCCGGGCTTCTAGCGTGTGGGGCATGACGACGACAGCCATGGACACTTTGAAAGCAGCGCACTCCATCTTCGCGGACGGGATCTCCTACTTGGGCCTGTGCCGCGAGCTGAGCCTGCCTGCCCTGAAGGCTGTCATGTCCGACGTTGCCGCGGCCGCCCACTACCGCGCCTGCCAGACCTTCTTCGGACACACCACCTACACGAGGAAGCAAGCCGCCGCGAGGAAAGGCGCCGCGGAATCCGGACACCACTTAGATACTTTGCTGGTGTTAGACAACGCCTTCCGGCGGGTGCGCAACCAGGGCGAGGCCTGGGCGATGCTCATCGAACTGTGCAACACTCCTGGCACCACCAAGCAGCTGCGCCGACTGGCCAACCAAAAAGTCCTGGAGCTCAACCGCCCGGCACCGCCGGCCGAAGGCGTGCGGGTCACCCGCCGCAAGGATGGGCCCAGCACTTTTTCTGTTACCGGTGATCCGGAGTTGGTGGAAAACCTCTGGGCATCAATTAAGACCATCCCCGACGTCGAGGCCCTGTTTAGCGGCGGGCTGAACAAGCAACAGAAGGCCACGCACGTGGTCACCCCCCTGCCCGACTGGGTACGCATCCTTGCCGGTGACGGGGACGAAATCACCCTGCAGCTAACCAACGGCACCACCATGACCGGGGCCGAATACGTCCGCCAATGCTTGTTGGATGCGGGCCTGGCCACCCTGGTGGACCCGAGGCGGGGTCCGGTCAACCAGTACCGCTACCAGCGCCACGCCTCCTCTAAACAGAAAGACATGGCGAAGGCGGAGACCACCACCTGCGCGTGGCCGAACTGCCGCAAGCCGGCCGATGAGTGCCAGGTCCACCACATCCACCCGTGGGTCGATGGTGGTGAAACCAACCAAGAGAACCTCACCTTGTTGTGCGAGTTCCACAACTCTTGGAATGATGACGACCCGGCCTACCCCAGACACGGAAGGGTCAATCGAAGACACGGCAAAGTCACGTGGGATCCGCCCTGGGGCGGCGGCCCTAACAGCTGACGGCTAACGGCTGACGGCTGACATGAAGTCAGCCGAGGGACAAGGAACGAGAACGCAGCCGCGAGACCAGGCTGCGAGGGGACATCCCAAGGAACACACCCAGCCAAAATACGCGAAAAGGCGCCACGGACCACGTCCGTAGCGCCTACTCGGCGTGCCCGCCTACTCGGTCACCACAATCTGTCCGCGTTGGCCCTTCTCCGCGTTGGTCAGGGCATGATTGACGAACGTGTACGTCCCCGGCTCATCGAATGTCATCTCCACGAACCCGCCCTGGGCGGCTGCCAAGTCGACGGCCTGCGAGCCGGTGTCCTCGGCGTCGCGGATGAGGTACTGCCCTTCCTTGAAGACGGTGTCGAAGACCTCGCCGACGACGTGGAAACTCAGCGACTCGTCCGGTCCCACGTTCAGCACCCAGATGCGGATGGTCTCGCCCACCTTGGCCCGCAGGGGCCGCTGCTCGTACTGGTTGGGGTAGGAATTGAACGCCGCAAGGTCGTAATTGCCGGCGGCCACGCGCTCCTCGTCCGCGCCGACCTCGCGCTCGCCCAGGAAAAGCTGGCTGGCAACGAGGGCGTACTCGGCATCGACGTCCGACAAGGCATCTTGGGACTCCTCCGGCGGGTCGATGATGACCGCGCCCGTCATCCTGTTGGCGATGTGCAGCGTCATAGGCGCCGTCGCGCAGTGGTACATCCAAATCCCGGAGCGCTTCGCGGTGAATTCGTAGACCAGCTCCTCGCCGGGGTCGATGGTCGCCATCGCCTCGTCGGGGTTGACCTCGCCGGCGTGGAAATCCACCGAGTGACCCATATGCCCCTCGTTGCGCAGCGTAATCCGGAACGTGTCCCCGACCTGGCCGCGCAGCGTCGGCCCGGGCGCCTGCCCGTTAAACAGCCACTGCTTTTGCTCCACGCCCGGCGCGACCTCGCGGATCTCCTCGGTCATCACCCAGGTGTATTCGTGCACGCGCCCGGACGGGGCGGCCTCCAGGTGCGGGTCGAAGGCCGCAAAGCCCGGCCCTAGGTCGCTCTGGCGCTCGGCGGCCGTGGGCACGTCCACGTGCGGGTTCGCCCCGCCTGCCGCGCTTGCCGATGCCCCACTGCCGCCCGCTGGCGCATCACCAGCGACGACGTCGAAGGTCATGCCCTGCGTACGATGCCCGGCGATGGTGCAATAGCCCTCCACGGAGGCGGAAATCACGCCGGCATCCAGCACCACCGAGTCGCCTGGGTTGACGCGGCCGGTTTCCGCCTCGCCGATTTTCAGGTCGTGGACCTGGTCGCCGGTATTGGTGAAGTTGACCTTGAGCTGCGACCCGGCCGGCACGTCGACGCTGTTGGGCACGAAGGCCATACCCTCCACACTCACGTCAACCTCGACGACGTCGCCGGTCGCGGCCACCGGCTGATCGCCGCCCGTCGCGGTCTCTTTGCCGGCGGAGGTCGTGGTGACCACCGCCAGGATGACCACGGCGACGACCGCGATTCCGATGAGGGCCCAGGCGGCCCAGCCGGCCGATTCCTGGGTGCTCGTGCCACCACGAGGCGTGGATTGCTTAGTCATGTTTTCTCCCAACAATTACGACAACGGTGGCGATAACCACCACATTAGCCAGTAGCGCGAGCCCGACCAGAATGAGACCGGCCGGGCCGGCGGGCCCGCCGAGGTTGCCTACCAGGACCAGCCCGGCGCCCACGTTGAGGCAGACCAGGCGGGCGGCCCCTCCGGTGTCTGCCGCTCTCCGCGCCCGGTCCACGACCGCGGGCCCGCCGCCACGCAGCGTGGGCAGCAGGTGGTGCAGCACCCCGGTCACCAGCTGCAGCAGACCGCCCAGCAGAAAGACGGGCAGCAGCTGCAGCGTGATGGCGCGGGGGAAGGCGCCGGCTGCCAGGCTGGCGGCATCGGCGGCGTTGACCGCCCACATCCAGCCCAGGCCGCACAGTACGGACAGGCTGGCGGTATTAAGCCCCGGCCCCTGGGCGAGGACGGAGCCCACCACGGCCACGACGAGCATGCCGCTGGCTAGCGCCACCAGCGCCATCCCGAAGCCTGCGACCAGCCCTGCCCCGGCGACCAGCCCCGCCGCGGCCACCGCCAGCCCCACAACGTGGACGATTAAGGCCCGCGTGCACCGGGCCCGCGCGGCCTGGCTAATCGCCGTGCCCGTGAGCGTGGGCAGCAGGGTCACCACCGTGCCCAGGATGGTCAGCCAGGCAAAGCCCCAGACCATCAGCCGCGAGTGCGCCGCAATCAGCCCCGTATAGCCGCCGATGCCCCTGCCCGCCAGCACCGCCAGCACCACCGCGGCGATGGAGCAGCCAAACGCCGCCACGTAGTACGGCACCGTCACCGCGAAGGCACCGGCAAGGGATCGGCGCAGGCGGGAGACGATGACGGCCACCTGCCACGCGGCGGCGAGGAGGATGAGGGCGCAGGAGGCATCGGAAAGCCAGGACCAGGAATAGCCGGCCCGGTCCGCCAGCAGGCCCAGCAGCCCCACCTGGACGAGTGCTACGCGGGTGGCCACGCCGCGGTACTGGGCCGTCGGCGTGCGGGTTAATGCCTCGGTAAAGTGCGTGGAATAGACCAGAATGGCGGTGGTGACCGCCCCGAGGGTGAAGGTGTGGATGAAATCCCACCAGACCACGGGCCCGCCTAAGTGGTAGGCCACCGCGACGGCCAAGCCGACCAGTATCCAGGCCCCGATGAGTGCGCCGGCGGCCGTGTGCCACCGCGACCTCGCCCGCAGGGAGACGTCGCTAACTACCCCGAGACTAAGCTGCACGGCGACCACCCCGCAGGGTCAACACCAGCCCGGTGCCCACGAAGACCAGCACGGCCACGAGGGTTATCACCCCGCCGACGGTATAAATCGCGTCCTGGGCCAGAAAGTCCCCGGCCAGGCGCGTGGCCAGCCCGCCGTGCAGGAGCACCACGGGGACGTAGAGCGCCCGGTGGTACGGCAGCCGGCGGTGGACCACGGCGGTCAAGATGATGGGTGCATGCGCGAAGATCATGGACATGACGAAGCCTAAGAAGACGGCGTGGACGGAGGCATCGTAGGCATAGCCTTCCGCGCCGACGCCGTAGGCCAGCCAGGTAAAGCCGGCGACAACCAGCCAGAAATAGCCGCCCAGCATGCACGCGGCCGAGTACCGCGGCAGGGCCCGCGAGCGCACCAGGTGTCGGGCCACGTCGACGCGCAGCGCGGTCGTGGCCGCCACGATAAGCGCGAGCGCGACCAGCACGTGCCCCAGCCGCGGGGCGACGGCAAAGACGACGGCGGCGAGCACCATCGCCAGCACCTGCCGGGTCAGCTGGATCTCGGCGCGGGTGCCGGACACCGATAAGCGGGCCAGCTCCATGCGCTCGCCGATGATCGTGGCCACCACGTAGGCCACCGCCAGCGGCAACACCTCCGCGAAGCGGCCGGTCATCCCCCACAGCAGCGCCGCCATCACCGCCGCCACGACGCCGGCTGCCTGCACGACCACCGACACGGTCGGCTGGCGGCGGTAGATGGCCACGTAGATTGCCCCGAGCACGCCGAAGCTCGCCGCGAACAGCGCCCCGGGCACCAGCGCTGGCAGCTCGGTGCCCGCCACCGCCGGCGCCAACAGGGTCACCACGCCCGCGACGTGGGCGGCCGGCCCGGCCCAGGCCCACGCGCGCCGCACCGCGACCGCGCGCTCGAGCCCAATGGCCCCGCCGACGAAGCCGAAGACCATCAGCGGGCCGTGCAGATCCGCCACCGGCGCCGCGGCGTTGAACACCCCCAGCAGGGAGGCCCCCGCCGCCAGGCCAGCCAGCAGCGCCACCCCGGCGAAGGCGAGGAACACCACGCGGTAGGCTACACGGTCTTTTTGCACAGGTTTTATCGTACTAATTCCCCCGCCCCGGCGGAAACCCCACGCGCGCCGGCCACCCCGGTGGACGTCCCCGCTTTTACCCCCGTGCCGACGTCTGGCCGACCGCGCACCTACGGGCATGTAGAATAAGTTGAACAAGCGTCCAAGAAATGCCCGTCTACTAGGGTAGACGGGATGGGCGCGTTCTCGATTGTCTCGTGAAAGGAAATTGTCTCCATGATGAAGCGCGTTCTCGCCGGCTGCGCAGCCGCCGCCACGTTGTTCGCCGCCGCTTGCGCCCCGTCGACGGAGTCGGCATCGGATAGCAACGCCGATCGCACCAGCGGCTCCGAGAGCTCCGTGGAGCTCAACGTCCTGGCCGCCTCCTCCACCCGCGTGCTCAACGACGACCTGCAGGCCGCCGCCGACGAGCTCGACCCGCCGGCCGAGCTGAAGTTCCAGAACGCCGGCTCTTCCGACCTGGTCTCCCAGCTCAAGGAAGGCGCCCCGGGCGACCTGCTGCTGACCGCCTCCAAGAAGACCATGGACGACGCCGTCGAGGCGGGCACCGTCCAGGATCCCAAGGTCCTGGCCGAAAACGAGATGGTCATGGTCGTGCCGAAGGGCAACCCGGCCGGCATCAAGTCCGTCGAGGACATCACGGACGAGACCCGCTTCGTGCTGTGCGACCCGCAGGTCCCGTGCGGTGACATCTCCCAGCAGATCATCGAGGACAAGGGCCTCGACATCCAGCCGGATTCCCAGGAGCACCAGGTTGCTGACGTGCTCGGCAAGGTCGTCTCCGGCGAGGCCGACGCCGGCTGGGTCTACTCCACCGACGCCGCCGCGGCTGGCGACGACGTGGAGGTCATCAAGATCGAAGGCGCCGACCAGTTCACCAACCAGATCCTCGGCGCGGTAGTCACCGCCTCCTCCGAGCAGGACTCCGCCCAGGCAGTCCTGGACCTGCTGGCTGACGACTTCGACGCCACCTGGGAAGAGTACGGCTTCACCCCGGCCGACTAAGTGAGTTTCGTGGCTACTACCGCTACCTCAGCTGCTACGGCTACTACCCCACCGCGCCCCGCCCGGACGCCCGCCCCTGTGGTGTTTGGGCTCATCGGGATCATCGCGGTGGGGTTTATCCTGTTCCCCATCATCGCCCTGGCCGTGCGCGTGCCCTGGGCGCGCATGGGGGAGATCCTGGCCCGCCCCGAGGTCCACGACCTTCTCAAGGTCTCCCTCGCCGCGGCGGCCCAGTCGACCGTTTTGACCATGATCCTGGGCACCGGCCTGGCGGTCTGGATGCAACAGCTCGGCCGCGGCGGGCTCGCCGCCCGCCTGTTGGTTTTCCTCCCGCTCGCGATGCCCCCTGTCGTCGGCGGCCTCGCCCTGACCGCCGCCATCGGCCGGCGCGGCCTGCTGGGGCCCTGGCTGGAGGCGATGGACCTGCATTTCGCCTTCGCCTTCCCCGGCGTCGTGGTGGCGCAGATGTTTGTCTCCCTGCCGTTCGTGGTCGTCGCCGTGGATTCCGCCCTGCGCCAAATCGACGGGGAGGTCCTGGCCTCGGCCCGCGGCATCGGGATGAGCCCCGGCCGCGTGCTGTGGAAGGTCACCCTGCCGCTGGTCGCGCCATCTATCGCCACGGGCGCCGGGCTGGCGTTCGCGCGCTCGCTGGGTGAATTCGGCACGACGCTGACCTTCGCGGGCTCGATGCCCGGCGTTACGCGCACGATGCCCCTGGGCATCTACTTGGAGCGCGAAGTCGACACGGAGGCCGCCTACGGGCTGTCCGCCATCCTCATCGGGCTGGCCTTGGTCTGCTTGGCGCTGGCCGGGCTGCCCGCGGTCTTCGGTCGCCGGAACCGCCAGCACGCCCGCACCATCACCGAGATGGATTCCGAGCGCCTGCGCGAGCTCACCCGCCCGCCGGCAGAGCCCACCCCGGTCACGGTGGAGGGCACTACCCTGCCGGCCGGCCTCGTTTCTGCCGTCGTGGGCCAAAACGGCTCGGGCAAGACCACGCTTATGCGCCGGGTGGCCGGCCGCCTGCGGGGCCGGGTCACCATCGGGGACCGAACCGTGGACGACGCGGCCGGCCAGTTCGTGCCGCCGCACCAGCGCCGGGTCGTTATGGTCACCCAGTCGCCGGGCCTGCCGCCGCGGGCGAGCGTGGTCGAGGCCGTCACCATGGCCAGCCGCGACCGCACACTCGCCACCCAGCTGCTGGAGGCGGCGGGCCTGAGCGACTTGGCGGACGTCGACGTGCCCTCCCTGTCGGGCGGGCAAGCCGCCCAGGTCGCGCTGGTGCGTGCGCTGGCCACCCGCCCGTCCGTGCTGATTTTGGACGAACCTCTGGCCGCCCTCGATGTGGCCGCCGCCGCCCGGTGGCGCCGCTTCTTCCACGCCAGCCGCCACGACCGCACCGTGCTAATGGTCACGCACAACCTCCTGGACATCCAGCGCCTGGCCGAGCACCTGGTGGTCATGGAGTCCGGCCAGACCGTCGCCAGCGGGCCGACCAGCCAGCTGCTCGCCGCCCCACCGACGGAGTTCGTGGCGCGCATTAGCGGCCTCAACCGGGCCACCGGCACTTGCGACGTCGTCCACGCGGGCACCGCGCGGGTGGCCTCCGGCGGGGCCACGCTCGTCGGGAAAACCGCCGCGCACCTGCGCCCCCAGCAAGAAGTCGTCGTCACCTTTCAACCCGAGGACGCCCGCTTAAGCGCACACCCGGTGGCCGAGACGGAGAACTGCTGGCCGGGCACGGTCACGGCCGTGGAGGCGCGCTCGCTGACCAGTTTCCTGGTCACGCTCGACTGCCCCTTCGGCCAGGTGCGCGTCTCCCACGCGGAACCGCCGGCCGTGGGTGAGGACGTCTACTGCCAGGTGGACCCGCAAGCGGTTCACGTCAGCCCGAACGCGTACTAAAATTATGAGAATGACCGACCCTACCCGCCTGCCCCGCCCCGCGACGGATCTCTTCCCGGAAGCGCTCGCGCTGTCCCCGAAGCAGCGCGAGGTACTCGACGTGGTGGATTCCTTCCGCGACGGCGCCACCGCGGCCCAAGTCGCCGACAGGCTCGGCATGCACGTCAACACCGCCCGCGGGCACCTCGACGAGCTGCAGGCCGCGGGTGCGGTCGCGGCCGCTCGCGCCCACTCGCACGGGCGCGGGCGCCCCTCCCTCATCTTCCGGGTGCGGGTGCCTGACAACCAGGCCATCGCCGGCGAATACGTCAGCCTGGTCACGGTGCTGCTCGACCTGCTGGCTGACGATGCCGAGCTCACCAACTACGACTCACCCCGCGCCCGCGAGATCGGGCGCCAGTGGGCCAAGAAGCTGGAACAAACTGGCCCGGCGTCCCTGAGCCAGGTCCAGGCCCGGCTCCGCCAGATGGGCTTCGACCCGGAGCAGACCAAACAGGGCCTGTGCTTGCACGCTTGCCCCTTCGTGTCTGCCGGGGCGGCCCCCACGCCGTTTTTGTGCGCGGTCCACGAGGGCTACCTGCAGGAAATGACCGCCACCCCCGACGGAGAGCCCACCGTGCGGCTGCACCCGTTGACGGACGACGGCACCTGCTTTATCACCCAGGACTAGGCCTGGGTCACCTCGACCTCCACGGGCCCGGCGATCTCCAGCGGGAGGACCCGCAGGCCCTGGGCGCGGGCATCGTCGAGCACGGCCTCCGGGATGGGCTCGGTGTGCAGGACCATGATGGTCGGGCCCGCACCGGACAAATACGCCGAGAAACCGCGGTTGCGCAGGCGGTTGACCCATTCCGCGGTCACCGGGAGCACGTCAGCTCGGTAGGGCTGGTGCAGGCGGTCGCGCGTGCCCTCCAGGAGCAGATCCGGGTGCTTAGTCAACGCTGCCACCTGGACGGCGGTGCGGGAGACGTTGAAGGCGGCATCGCTGTGCGTGACGTGCGAGGGCAGCACGCGCCGCACGGCCTGGGTGGAGGCGTGGAAGTCCGGCACCAGCGCGGTGGCGCGGATATCCGGGTGCACTGGCAGGCAGCGCGCGCGGTACTCGGGCAGGGAACGCCCGTCGACCGGGACCGTCGTCCAGGAAACCACCATCTGGCCCAGCACGGACGCGGCGGCGTTGTCCGGGTGGCCCTCGAAGGCCGAGGACAACTGGACCACCTGGTCCTCATCGAGCGGGAAGCCGGCCAGCCCGTTGGCGGCGGCCACGCCGGCGACCGCGGCGGCCGCGGACGAACCCAGACCGCGCGACTGCGGGATGGCGTTGGTGCAGACCACGCGCAGGCCCGGCGCTTCGACGTCGGCGGCGTTCAGCCCGGAGCGCAGCGCCTTGACCACCAGGTGCGAGCCATCGCGCGGCAGGTCGTCCTCGCCCTCGCCGAAGATGACTACCTCGAGGCCGAACTCGGTGACCTCGATCTCGACGGTGTCGTACAGCGTGACGGCCAGACCCAGGGTGTCATAGCCCGGGCCTAGGTTGGCCGAGGAGGACGGCACCTTGACAATCGCCTTGGTCCCGACTTGCAATTCGGTGCTCATGAGCGCGCTTTCCTCCCCTTTCCTAGCTGCCCAGGCGGATGACCGAGTTGACAGCCAGCACGTCCGGCAGGGTCTTGAGCTTTTCCACGATATCGGCCAGCAGCTGCTCCTGGGCGGAGTGCGTGACGATGACCAGGCGGGCCTCGTCGTCGCCGTCCTCCTGTCGCACGGTGCGCAGGGAGACGTCGTTGGAGGAGAAGACGTTGGCGATTTCGGCCAGCACGCCGATCCGGTCGTTGACCGTCATGTCGATGTGGTAGCGGGTGCGCACCTCGCCGAAGGAGGCGATCGGCAGGTTGGCGTAGGTGTTCTCGCCCGGGGCGCGGCCGCCGTGGACGATGTTGCGGGCCGCGCCGACCACGTCGCCCAGCACCGCGGAGGCGGTCGGGTTACCGCCGGCGCCGTTGCCGTAGAACATCAGCGAGCCGGCCGCCTCGGCCTCGACGAAGATGGCGTTGTAGGACTCGCTGACCGAGGCCAGCGGGTGCGACTTCGCCACGAGGGTGGGGTGCACTCGCGCGTTCACGGCTTCCTTACCTTCCTTATCGGTGATCCGCTCGCAGATAGCCAGCAGCTTGATGGAATAGCCGGCCTGGCCGGCGGCCTCGATATCCTCGGCGGTGATGTTGGTGATGCCCTCGCAGTGGACATCCTCGAACTTGAGGCGGGTGTGGAAGCCCAGCGAGGCCATGATGGCGGCCTTGGAGGCGGCGTCGTGGCCCTCGACGTCGGCGGTCGGGTCGGCCTCGGCGTAGCCCAGGCGGGTCGCCTCCGCCAGCGCCTCCTCGTAGGAAGCGCCGGTGGATTCCATCGCGTCCAGGATGAAGTTGGTCGTGCCGTTGACGATGCCGGAGATGCGCTCGATCTGGTCGCCGGCCAGGGAGCGGCGCAGCATGCCGACCACGGGGATAGCGGCGGCTACGGCGGCCTCGAAATAGAGGTCGACGTTGGAGGCATCGGCGGCCTCGGCCAGCTCGTCGGCGTGGGCGGCCACCAGCGCCTTGTTGGCGGTGACCACGGACTTGCCGGCGCGCAGGGCGGCCAGGACCAGCTCGCGCGGGTAATCGATACCGCCAATGACCTCCACGACCAGGTCGATGTCGTCGCGGGCGACGAGCGCGCGGGCATCGTCAGTCAGAAGCTCTTGGGGAACGCCCGGGCGCGGCTTCTTGCCGACGTTGGACACGGCCACGCCGCGGATCTCGGCCGGGCCGCCGATGCGGTGCGCAAAAGCGTCGGCGTTCTCCCCGAGCAGTCGGAAGACCTCCGCGCCCACGGTGCCGAATCCCAGCAGCGCAATTCCGACGGTCTCTCCCTCACCCTTAGCCGTGCGGATAGTTCCCTGCGTGGTGGCTGCCATCTTCGAAGCTCTCCTCAATCTGTGCGGTCGTTTAAGGTACGTGGCCCATCATACAGAACGAGCTGTCTATTTTGAGTCCCTACGAGAAGCCTCCCCCGTCCCCCGTCCCCCGACAACCGCGCGTGTGCTGGCCGAATGTCCCGCACCGGGGAGAATAATAATCCCGCCCGGGCGCCAGTCCGGCGCCCGAGCGGGGGTAACTAGTCGACCTCTAGCGAGAGCAAATCGGCTAAGGTCTCGCGCCGCAGCATGGGCTTGACCTGGCCGGCGCGCACGGCGACCACCGCGGGCCGCACCGCGCCGTTATAGCGCGAGGACATCATGTACTGGTAGGCGCCGCTGGCGGCGGTGGCCACGATGTCGCCGCTGGTGATTTCTTCCGGCAGATCCCGCTCGTCGACCAGGATGTCGCCGGATTCGCAGTGGAAACCCACCACGCGGGAGGGCACCTCGGCGCCGACGGTGTAGCGGCCCATGACCCGCAGGTCGTACTCGGAGCCGTACATGGCCGGGCGGATGTTGTCGCTCATGCCACCGTCGACGGAGAGGTAGCGCCGCAGCGGCAGCTCCTGCTTGCCCGTCTCCACGTCCTTGACCGTGCCCACGGAATAGACCGCGATGGCGGACCCGGCCACCAGCGCGCGGCCCGGCTCGACCAGGACGAAGGGAGGGGTGATGCCCAGCGCGTCCGCCGTCGTGCCGACCGCGGTGAGCAGGTCGTGGGCCACGGCGTTCACGTCGAGGGCCTCCTCGTAAGGCATATACGGGATGCCGAAGCCGCCGCCTAGGTCCAGCTCCGACAGCGTGACGCCGAGCTCAGTGTGGATGCGCGAATACAGCGCCATGACGCGCTCGGCGGCCAGCTTAAAGCCCTCAGCGTTGAAGACCTGGGAGCCGACGTGGCAGTGCAGTCCGACTAGCTCAAGGTTGTCGGCGGTCAGGCAGGCGCGGGCGGCATCAAAAGCTGCGCCAGTGGCCAGCGAGATGCCGAATTTCTGGTCCTCGTGGGAGGTGGCGATGAACTCGTGAGTGTGGGCGTCCACGCCCGGCTTCACGCGCACCATCACCTTCTGGACGCGCCCCAACTCCCCGGCGATCCGGTTGAGCATCTCCAGCTCGTCGGTGTTGTCGAGTACCACGTGACCCACGCCGTGCTCGACGCAGTCCCGCAGGTAGTCCGCGCCCTTGTTGTTGCCGTGGGCAGTCATGCGGGCGGCGGGAAAGTCGCCGGCTAGCGCAATGAGCAGCTCGTTGTGGGAGGCCACGTCCAGGCACAGCCCCTCCTCGTTGACCCACTGCACGATCCTTTTGCAGATGAAGGCCTTGGAGGCGTAGTGCACGTGGGCGGGCCCGCCGAAGGCGGCGGCCATGTCGCGGCAGCGGGAGCGGAAGTCGTCCTCGTCGAAGACATAGAGCGGCGAGCCGTACTCTTCCACTAGGTCGGGCACGGGGACCCCGGCGACGGTGACCACGCCGTCTTCCTCGCGCTGGGCGTTGCGGGGCCAGACATGCGCCGGCAGATCGTTGAAATCGGCCATTACATCCGCTCCGGGGCGGTCACGCCCACCATGGTCAGCGCGTTGGCCAGGGTGGTGCGGGCGGCATCGGCAAGCGCGAAGCGGGCCGAGTGCACCGGCTGGGCCTCCTCACCGGCCTTGGGCAGGACCTGGCACTGGTCGTAGAAGCGGTGGAAGCTGGCGGCCAGCTCCTCCGCGTAGCGGGCGATGCGGTGCGGCTCGCGCAGCTCCGCGGCCTCAGCCACCACGGCCGGGAACTCGCCCAGGGTGCGGATGAGGTCGCCCTCGCGGTCGTGGGTCAGAAGGGACAGGTCGGCGCCGTCGGCGGTCACGCCTGCCTCCTGCGCCTTGCGCGCCAGGGAGCACAGACGGGCGTGCCCGTACTGGACGTAGTAGACAGGGTTATCGGAGGACTGGGACTGCCACAGGCCCAGGTCGATGTCGATGGACTGGTCCACGGACGAGCGCACCAGCGAATAGCGGGCCGCGTCCACGCCGATGGCGGCCACCAAGTCCTCCATCGTGATGACGGTGCCCGCGCGCTTGGACATGCGCACCGGCTTGCCGTCGCGCAGCAGGTTCACCATCTGACCGATGAGCACCTCGACCGCGCCGGCGTCGTAGCCCAGGGCCGCCGCGGCGGCCTTCAGGCGCGGCACGTAGCCGTGGTGGTCGGCGCCGAGCATGTAGATGTTCAGGGTGTGGCCGCGGTCGAACTTGTCCGCGACGTAGGCGATATCGCCGGCGATGTAGGCGGCGTTGCCGTCGGACTTGACGACCACGCGGTCCTTGGAGTCGCCGTAGTCGGTGGATTTGAGCCACCAGGCGTTGTCCGCCTCGTAGAGCTCGCCCTGGGCCTTGAGCTGGTCCAGCGCGCGCTCGACCGCCCCGGACTCGAACAGCGAGTTCTCGTGGAAGTAGACGTCGAAGTCCACGCCGAACTCGTGCAGCGACTGCTTAATCTGGGCGAACATCATGTCCACGCCGTCAGCGCGGAAGGCCTCCTGGACCTGTTCCGGGGTGCCGTCCAGGGCCGACGGGTTCTTCTCCAGCACGGCGCTGGCGATGTCCTGGATATAGGCCCCGCCGTAGCCGTCCTCCGGGGTGGGCTCGCCCTGGGCGGCGGCCACCAGGGAGCGGGCGAAGCGGTCGATCTGGCCGCCGTGGTCGTTGAAGTAGTACTCGCGGGTAACCTCCGCGCCGCTGGCTTCCAGCACGCGGCCCAAGGAGTCGCCGACGGCGGCCCACCGGGTGCCCCCGAGGTGAATGGGCCCGGTCGGGTTCGCGGAGACGAACTCCAGGTTGATCTTCTCCCCGGCAAAGGTGGTGTTCTTGCCGAAGTCGGAGCCGGCTTCGCGGATCTTGCCGACCACGTCGCCCTGGGCGGCGGCGGCCAGGCGGATATTCAAAAAGCCCGGGCCGGCGACGTCGGTCTCTGCGATCGCGTCCTGCTCGTCCAACGCGGCGGCCAGCCAGGTGGCCAGCTCGCGCGGCTGGGTGCCCGCCTTCTTGGCGACCTGCAGGGCCAAGTTGGTCGCGTAATCGCCGTGTTCCGGGTTGCGCGGGCGCTCCACGGTCACGGTTTCGGGGATAACGGAGGTGTCCAGGTCGTGTTCCGCCAACACGTTGGTGGCGGTGTCCTTAATCAGTTGTGCCAGTTCTGCCGGAGTCATAACCCTCAACTCTATCGAATATCCCCTTTGACTACCGCACTAACCCCGGTAGTGCATGAGATACCCCATACGGGGACCGAAATGGTCTGATAACGCACAGGTCCGCGCTATGCTTTTCTTAACTCAGTGTGAGTTTCTAAGCCGGTTCTTCCCCCGACTAACCACAATGAGCACCGTGTACTACCTGCTGCGCCCCGAATAGTCGGGGCCTCCCTATTTGGAGAATTCGAGGACGCATCTTGTTTGAGATCAATACCTCAGCGATCGGGGACAGCCTCGGGCTCACCGCGCTCGTGGCCACCCTGCCGCTCATCGCCTTTTTCATTATGTTGTTGGGCTTCAAGGCCCGTGCCCACACCTCCGGCGCGGTCGCCCTGCTCACTTCCCTAGTGATTGCCATCGTGGGCTTCGCGATGCCCATCGACATGGCCCTGTCTTCTGCGGTCCGCGGTGGGCTCTTCGGCCTGCTGCCCATCGTCTGGGTCATCATTACCGCTATTTGGTTCTACGAAATCACCGTGGCTTCCGGCCGGTTTGAGGATCTGCGCAAGACCTTCGACCTGCTCGGCGACGGCGATATCCGCATCCAGGCCATCCTGATCGCCTTCTGCTTCGGCGGCCTGCTGGAGGCCCTGGCCGGCTTCGGCGCCCCGGTGGCCATTACCGCCACCATGATCATGGCCCTGGGCGTCAAGCCGCTGCGGGCTGCGACCGTGGTCCTCATCGCCAACACCGCCCCCGTGGCCTTCGGCGCCGTGGGCATCCCGGTGACCACCGCCGGCGAGGTCGGCGGCCGTACCCTGGAGCAGACCCACGACATCGCCGCACTGATCTCGCTGCAGGTGCTGGTCATCGCCGCCATCGTGCCCTTCCTCATCGCCTTCATCCTGGACGGGATGCGCGGCGTGAAGGAGACCGCCCCGGCGGCCGCCGTCATCGGCATTTCCTTCGCCGCGGCCCAGTGGCTCGCCGCGACCTTCTTCGCCTACCAGCTGACCAACGTCATCGCCTGCATCGTCTCCCTGGGTTGCGCTTTCGCCTTCCTGCGCGTCTGGAAGCCCAAGGGCGTGGCCGCCCTGCGCGAGCGCATGGAGCTGCCGGCCCAGGACGGCACTAGCGATCTGACCGGCCGTCGCATCTGGATGGCCCTGCTGCCCTACGCCGTGGTCACCGCGGTCTTCGCCGTGGCAACCACCATCCCGGCCCTGTTCGGTTTCTGGGTCATCAAGACCGGCTGGCCCTTCCTGGACGGCACCATCGTGGACGCGACCGGGAACATCATGGACACGAGCTTCAGCTTCAACGTCTTCGGCAACCCCGGTACGCTGCTGCTGATTTCCGGCATCATCGTCACGATCATCTACCACTTCTTCAACGAGAACGGCCGCTACAAGCTGAGCTTCGGCCAGCCGGTGACCGCCTTCGGCGACGTCGTTTCCCGCATGAAGTTCTCCGCCCTGACCATCATCCTGGTCCTGGCGCTGGCCTACACCATGAACTACTCGGGCCAGACCATCGCCATTGGTGAGTTCGTCTCCTCGGCCGGCGGCATCTTCGCGCTGTTCGCCCCGGTGCTCGGCTGGATCGGTACCGCCGTGACCGGCTCCGACACCTCGGCCAACGCGCTGTTCGCCAACCTGCAGGTCGCCGCCGCCGAGCGCATCCACGTCAACCCGGATCTGATGCTGGCCGCCAACACCTCCGGTGGCGTGGTCGGCAAGATGATCTCCCCGCAGTCGCTGGCGATTGCCGCCACCGCCGTGCAGATGGAGGGCAAGGAGTCCGTCATCCTCAAGAACGTCGTCGGCTACTCGCTGGCCTTCCTGGCCGTCGTGTGTGTCATCGTCTTCCTGATGACCAACGTGCTCGGGTTCCTGGTGCCCTAACCAGCCCCCACGCCTAGTTCCCTAAGGCTTTCCTTACACGACCCTGATAACCCCGGCTACCCCCAATCCGTCCGGGGCCGGAATCCCGCGCAAAATGCGCGGGACAGGCGCATGACCTGCGGACCATTTTCGCAACATTAATGTTTCGAAACATCCGCAGGTCATCGTCATTTTTAGGGGTGATTAAATACGGGATTCGCGCTAATATTTACTTCATAACCCCGTGAATTTTCTAGAAGCCTCATTTCCCGAGAGTCTTCTTAAGATCCCGCTAAACCAAGGAGCCTGATCGATGCGAATAGCATTGTTTTCCACCTGCATTGGCGACGCCCTTTTCCCGGACGCTCACAAAGCCACTGCCCTCATCCTTTCCCGCTTGGGCCACGAGGTGGTCTTCCCCGAGGAACAGACCTGCTGCGGGCAGATGCACGTCAACACCGGTTACCAGGAAGAAACGCTGGGCATGATCCGCACCTACGCGGATGCCTTCGCGGATCCTTCCATCGACTACGTGGTCTCCGCCTCCGGCTCCTGCGTCGGCGCCGTGCGCGAGCAGCACGTCAAGATTGCCGACCGCTTCGGTAACAAGGCGGATGTCGACGGCGCCAAGAAGGCCGCCGACAAGACTTACGACCTGCCGGAGTTCCTCGTCGACATCGCGCAGACCACCCAGCTGGGTGCCTTCTTCCCGCACCGCGTGACCTACCACTCCTCCTGCCACGGCCTGCGCTTTCTGAAGCTGGCGGATCGCCCGTACCAGCTGCTGAAGAACGTCGAGGGCATGGAGCTGGTCCCGCTCGAAAACGCCGAGGAGTGCTGCGGCTTCGGCGGTACCTTCTCGCTGAAGAACCCCGAGGTCTCCCAGGCCATGGTCACGGACAAGACCCGCCACATTAAGGACACCCGCGCCGAGTACGTCACCGGCGGCGACTCCTCCTGCCTGATGAACATCGCCGGCGCCCTCTCGCGCCAGCAGGCCGGCATCCGCGCCGTCCACATGGCAGAAATCCTCGCCTCGACCAAGGAACACCCGTGGACGCCGAAGTCCGCAGCTTACTCGAAGAAGAAGATGCTCTAATGGCTGTTTTCACCGACACTACCCCGCCCCGTGCCCCCGAAAACTACGGCAACCTGCGCGGCGACCGCGGCTTCGTCGCCGCCGCCCACGACGGCCTGAACAACGCCACCCAGCGCCGCAACCTGGAGCACGCCACCACCACCATCCGCAACAAGCGCGCCCACGCCGTGGAAGAAACCCCGGACTGGGAGGAGCTGCGTTCGGCCGGTTCCGCGCTGAAGGAGGACGTGGCCGCCCGCATGCCGGAGCTGCTGGAGCAGTTCGAAGAGGCAGTGACTGCCCGCGGCGGCATCGTCCACTGGGCCCGCGACGCCAAGGAAGCCAACGAGATCATCACGCAGCTCATCCAGGACACGGGTGAGACCGACGTGGTCAAGGTCAAGTCCATGGCCACCCAGGAGATCGGCCTGAACGAGCACCTCGAAGAGGCCGGCATCAGCGCCCGCGAGACCGACCTGGCCGAGCTCATCGTCCAGCTGGGCGAGGACAAGCCCTCCCACATCCTGGTCCCGGCCATTCACCGCAACCGCGCCGAGATCCGCGACATCTTCGTCCGGCAGATGCCGAACACGGACGAGTCCCTGCCGGCCAACCCGCCGGAGCTGGCCGAGGCCTCCCGTAAGTTCCTGCGCGAGCAGTTCATGAAGGCCAAGGTGGCTATCTCCGGCGCCAACTTCGGCGTGGCCGAAAACGGCGTTATCAACATCGTCGAGTCCGAGGGCAACGGCCGCATGTGCGTGACCCTGCCGGAGACCCTGATTACGGTCATGGGTATCGAGAAGCTCGTGCCGAGCTTCCAGGACCTCGAGGTCTTCCTGCAGCTGCTGCCGCGCTCCTCCACCGCCGAGCGCATGAACCCGTACACCTCGATGTGGACGGGCGTGACCGAGGGCGACGGCCCGCAGAACTTCCACCTGGTCCTGCTGGACAACGGCCGCACCGCCGCCCTGTCGAACCCGGTCGGTTCCCAGGCGCTCAAGTGCATCCGCTGCTCGGCCTGCCTGAACGTCTGCCCGGTCTACGAGCGCGCCGGCGGCCACGCCTACGGCTCGGTCTACCCGGGCCCGATCGGCATCTCGCTGACCCCGCAGCTGACCGGCGTGAAGGACCACCACGACCCGTCGGCTTCCCTGCCGTACGCCTGCTCCCTGTGCGGGCGCTGCGACGAGGTCTGCCCGGTCAAGATCCCGCTGTCCCAGGTCATCCTGGAAAACCGCTACCAGAAGGTCACCCACGCCACCCCGCCGGTCGAGTCCAAGCTCTTCGACCTGGTGGAGTTCGTCTGGGCCAAGCCGAAGGTGTGGAACACGCTCACCCGCCTGGTCGCCTTCGGCCGCGTGCTGGGCGGCTTCAACGGCACCATCGACAGCCTGCCGCTGTTCATGTCGGGCTGGTCGGAAGGCCGCGACACCGCCGTGCCGCCGAAGAAGTCCTTCCGCCAGTGGTTCGAATCCGATGAGGCCCGTGACCTGCTGGCCCAGGCCCGCGAGGAAGGCCTGCCCGCCGCCGCTGTCCAGTCCCCGGACCAGGGCACTGAGAAGGAGAACTAAGTCATGACCCGTACCGCTGAACAATCCCGCGCGGCCAAGAAGGAAATCCTGTCGCGCATCCGCTCCGCCCAGAAGTCTGCGGGCCTGGCTGACCACGTGGACGTCCCGCGCGATTACCAGCGCGACCGCCAGGTCGCCCCGGACGAGCTGCGCGACCTACTGGTCGACCGCCTGGTGGACTACAAGGCCGACGTACACGTCACCGACGCCGCCGAGCTGCCGGCCACCCTGGCCAAGATTCTGGCGGATAAGGACTGCCACGATATCCGCTACGCCCCGGGCATGGATACCGCGCTTTTCGCCGAGTTCGACGGGGAGGCCAAGCCGGATTCCAACGACGTGGACCCGCGCACCCTCAACGAGGTCGACGCCGTCGTGACGGAATCCCACGTCACCGCCGCCCAGACCGGCACGATCTCGCTGGAGGCCGGTGAGACCAACGGCCGCCGCGCGCTGACCTTGGTCCCGGACCGCCACGTGTGCATCGTCCGCCAGGAAAACATTGTCTACGGCGTGCCGGAGATGGTCTCCCGCATGAACCCGGAGCACCCGGCGACCTGGATTTCGGGCCCGTCGGCGACCTCCGATATCGAGCTCTCCCGCGTGGAGGGCGTGCACGGGCCGCGCGACCTGATCGTCGTCATCGTGAAGTAGCGCTGTCCCGCCCCGTGGGGCCGGCGGTGCCAGAGTTGTCAGTTGTGGCGACCTAGGGCACCCGCCGGCCCCCTTTTTATTGGGGAAGGATGCAGGCCGGGGGCAACGGCGATAATGTAAAAACACTCAAACCCTACGGTTTCCGTTATTTTCAATTTCTTTACTGACTCAGTTCCTAGGAGAATCAGGTGCTACGACCTTCTCAGAAACGCCCGGCCCGGGCCGCTGCTTCCATCCTGGCAGCGCTCGGGGTGGCTTGCAGCCTCGCCGTCGGCCCGGCGGTAGCCCAAGAAGCCCAGAACGCCGCCCCGCAGATCCAGTGGGAGGACTGCCCCGAGCAGGTCACCGAGGACAACGCCGAGTGCGGCCGTATCGATGTCCCCACGTACTACGACAACCCGTCCGCCGGCACCATCAGCGTCGGCTTCCTGCGCGTGCCGGCCGCCAACCCGCAGGCCAAGCGCGGCGTGCTCTTCGGCAACCCGGGCGGCCCGGGTGGGGACGGCTACTCCTACTTCGGCAGCGAGCAGTTCGCCTGGCCCGAGGGAATTACCAACGAGTGGGACCGCGTGGCGGTCCAGCCGCGCGGCCTGCCGGGTTCCACCCCGGTGGAGTGCACCCAGCCGGGCGGCAGCGACCTCGACGCCGCCACCCGCGCCGGCGCCTATATCCGCAATTCTTGCGAGAAGTCCACGCCCGGCTACACCAACTCCCTGACCACCGAGAACACCGCCCGCGACTGGGAGATGGTGCGCCAGGCCCTGGGTGAGGACCGGATTTCCATCATGGGGCTAAGCTACGGCACCCTGCTGGGCTCTACCTACGCCACCTTCTATCCCGAGCACACCGACAAGGTAGTGCTGGACTCGGCCATGAGCCCCGCCCGCGCGTGGAACGGCACCCTGGCCGACCAGCAGGCCGGCTACGAGAACGCGCTGCACGATTTCTTCGACTACGTCGCGGCTAACGATGCCACCTACCACCTGGGCACCACTCCCCTGAAGGCCTACGAAGCGTGGTCGCGCAAGGTAGCCCGCGAGGCCGGCGTGCGCCCGACGGTGCTGCCGCCGAACGCCAAGATCGGCGACCTGCCCCCGGGGCTGGAGTTTTCCAGCCAACCGGCGGCCAACATCATGACCGCGACCGGTGAGCTGCGCGTCCAGGCCGAGTTCCTGGGTGACAAGATCCGCAACCCGCAGGCCTCCCAGATCAACTCGAATACCCTGATGCTCACCCGCCTACTCGTGCCTTCGGCCGTCAGCTGGGAGGCGCTGGCTAAGCACATCGCCGGCATCGAGGACCTGGGCGGGCCCCAGGATCCGGAGCAGGCCCGCAAGGCGCTCGAGGCGCAAACCCAGGCCCAGTCCATGCAGAACCTCGTCCTGTGCAACGAGAACTCCTTCCGGGCCAACCCGGGCCTGGTCCCGTCCTACGCGTGGTCGGCATTCGTCACCCAGGACCCTTTCACGATGGCTAGCTCCCTGTACGGCTCCGGCATCGCCTGCAGCGGCCGCGGGCCGGTGACCACCGTCCCGGCGCTAAACGGCGCGGGGCTGGAGCACCGCCCGCTGCAGATCAACGCCACCGGCGACCCGCAGACCCCGTACCAGTTCCACGGCGATATGGCCGGCCAGATGGGCTCCCACGTCGTGACCGTCCACGGCCCGGGCCACGGCCACGTCGCCTCCGGCAACGCGGCTGTCGACGAGATCGTGGTGGACTATCTGCGCACCGGGACCAGCGACGTTAACGAAGCGCCGGGGCTGATTTAACACTGACTAGCCCGATGGGTTAGAATTTCATCATTGTCGTTCCAACGAGCGGCAATGGTGAAAATGTCTCCGTAGCTCAGCGGATTAGAGCATCGGTTTCCGGTACCGAAGGTCGCAGGTTCGATCCCTGTCGGGGACACCACAAAACAAGGGCCCGCACCCAGACAAAGTTCTGGGTGCGGGCCCTTTGTACTGCGACTAATCATCCTCCCGCGGGGTCGGCCGCCACATGGCGACCTCCGGCGGGTCGGCCAGCTTGTCGCCGGCGACCTCGATCGGGCCGAGCTCCACGAAGCCCAGGGAGCGGTACAGCGCCGCGGACTTCGGCGTGGAGGCCTCCAGGTAGACCGGGGCATCGCCGGCGCGGCGCAGGCCGTGCTTGAGCATCGTGGAGCCAATCCCCTTGCCCTGGACGCTGGAGCTCACCGCGATGGCGAAGAGGTACCAGTGGGCAAACCCCGGGTGGGCGCTGGCGGTGCGCGCCTCCCGCCGGGCTACGAAAGGCACCGCGCGGCGGAAGAGGTTGATGTACTTCGGCAGCAGCGCCATGAACTTGGGCGTCGACATCTGCTTATTGGGACGCGCCCACAGGCCCACGCCGACGATTTCGCCGTTGTCGATGGCCAGGTCCACCTCCCCGTTGGGGAAATAGTGGCCGTAGACCTGGATTTCATAAATGGCGCGGGCAAAGTCCACGTTGTTGTACTGGCCGCCCGTGTGCGCCATGATGGAGCGCACCGCGCGGTCCTGGGCGAAGGTGTGGGCCAGGACCTCGATGGCGGCGGGAAGCTCGTCTTCGCGCGCGGGTCGAATCTCTACATCTGCTGACTTATTATTCATATCCCCCAATCTAACACCGCAGATGCAAAAAGCTCCCTGACCACCTAGGTCAGGGAGCTTAAGAAAGCCAATGCGGGATTAGAAAAGCTCCATCGGGCCCGGCTCCAGGGCGAGCATGCCGATCATCAGCAGGCCCATGACGACGATCATGATGATGCCCATCGGGATCCACTCCAGGATGACCTTGCCAACGCCGTCACCGCGGTCGCGAGCTTCTGCCTCGCGCTTTTCCTGCTCCAAACGAGAAGTCATTACTTCGCTTCCTTTCGACTCCACTGGCCGTGACCGGCCCGATTCCACAGCTATCTTAGCAGTATCCACGTACTAGTTTCGACTTTGCCCGGCGGGTGCTACACCCTTCCAGGCTAGGCCTCGGGATCGACGCCTTCCTCCAGCGCCGCGACGAATTCCTCGCGCGCGCTAAACAGCGCCTCGACGTCGGCCTCCGCGCCGCTAATCCACAGGCCCGTCGCCGCGTCGAAGGTCAGCGCCTCGTCGGGGTGCGCCTCCAACAGCTTTTCCATGATCTCGGCCTGCTCGGCGGTCGGCTCCCCGTCCGGGAATTGTTCCGGATCGCCTAAGGCGGCGGATTCTTCCGGGAAGGCGGTGAGGTGGTACTGCTCGTATTGCTTGTGCGGTTGCTCGAACAACTCTTGGCCCATCATGGCCTTTACTCTACCTTCTCGCCCAGGCGGGCATCGGGGACGAACCCGGGTTGGCCGGGGATGTTGTCGACGGCGAGTACGCCCTCACAGAAGCGCCGCAGGGCGGCGCGGTCCGCGTCCGACAGGTGGTCGAAGACCAGGCGGCGGACGGATTCCACGTGGGCCGGCGCGGCGCGCTCCAGGCGGCGGCGCCCCTCGTCGGTGAGCTCGATGAGCACGCCGCGGGCATCGCCAGCGCACTTGCCCTTCGTGACCAGGCCGCGTTTGGACATCCGGTTGACCTGGTGGGAGGCCCGGGAGCGATCCCAGCCCAGGTTCTTGCACAGATCGCGCAGCCGCAGTGCCTCGCCATCGGCCTCGGAGAGCGGGACCAGGATGGAAAAATCTGCCAGAGAAAGATCGCTGCCGTAGAGCAGGGAGTCTTCCATGCCCCGGTCGATCTTCCGCATGGAGTCTAGGAGCATTCGCCAGAGGTCCTGCTCGCCATCGTCAAGCCAACGCGTTTGCTTAGTCATAGACTCAACGTACCCTATCCCACCTCCGAGTTAACAGCCCGCTGCAGCGGAGACATCCGGCCCTTCCTCGGCTACGCTCGCCAGTAAACGCCGCACGACGTCGGCCTCCCCGGGCGCAAGCCGATCGAAAATCGTACGCTGCAGCTGCGCGGTATAGGCCGGAACGGCGCGCCCCAGCTCCTCCTTGCCGTCCTCGGTTATCCGGGCGCGCACCGCCCGCCGGTCGTTACCGTCAGTCGATTTGCTGACCAGGCCGCGCCGCGACATGCGCGAGATTTGCTTAGAGACCCGCGGGTGCGCCCAGTCCAGCGCCTCGCTCAGTTCTTTCAAGCGCAGCGTATACCCGGGTGCCCGCGCCAGCGCCGCCAAGAGGTGGAACTCGGTCCGCGTCAGCGAGCCGCACGACTCCAGCGCCTGGTCCAGCTTCGCCTCGACGCGCTGGGCGGCCAGGTTCATCAGCTCCCACAGGCGCTGTTCTTCCGGGGCGAGCCAGCCGTGGTAGACAGACTGCCGCGCAGCTTCCTCCGCCTGCTGCCCGGCCTGCTCCATTGTCCTAGTCCGCCCGCTTGAGGTCTTCGATATCTAGTTCCAGCTTTCCCGGCACGCGCGAATAGCGCTGCGGCATGCAGGTCAACACGATGACCTGGGCGCGTTTGCCTACCTCGCTAAACAGCGTGGACATCAGCTGGATGCGCTCGGAGTCCGTCGAGCCCAGCGCGTCGTCGATGACCACCGGCACCGGCCGGGCCCCGGCCTCATCCCCGCCGCCCGCGGATTCCTCCACCAGCTCCGCGATGGCGAACCGCGTCAGGATGGCCAGCTGCTCGCGGGCGCCGCCGGAGAGCTCGCCCAAATCAATGGTGACGTCGTCCTGGGTGCGCTGGGTGACTTCGAGTTTTTCGTTCAGCTGGAATTCGACGTCGCCGCCGTAGACTCGGCGGGCCAGGCGGCTGAGCCGATCGGCGAACGGCGCCGAGTACTTGCGGCGGGCCTCCTCGCGGTGCCGTAGGAGCACCTCGCGCAGGTATTTCACGGCCTTAGCGCGCCGGTCCAACGAATCGAAGCGGTCCTGGGCGTTCTCGAACTGGGCCTGGGCCTTCTCCGCGCGCTCGGCGCTGCCCTGGTCCCGCTCGATATAGCCGGTAAGCGTAGCGATGGTCCGGTCGGCCTGCGACCAAGTCTCCTCGAGCGACTTCAGGTGAGCTTGGGCGCCGGCATGCAGCTGCTCCGCGCGTTCCGGATCCGCAGCATTCATCTCAGCCTGCGCCTTAGCGCGCGCTGCCTGGGCGGCCGCCAGTCTTTCTTGGGCGGCCTCCACCGCCTGCTCGAGTTCCTCGTCGCCGCGGTGCCCACGGGCGCGCGCCAGGGATTGTTCGGCGCGCTCGACAGCCTCCTGCAAGCTGTCCACCTTGACTTGGCTGCGCAGCAACTTCTCCGAGAGGTTGAGTTCCTCCTCGCGCGCGACGGCCGCGGCGGCTTCCTCCTGCTCGGTTTGGGCCTGCTCCTCCGCTTCCTCAGCCGCAGCCAGGGTGGCGGCGGCGGTGTCGACGTCGGGCAATTCCTCTGTCTGTTCGCCTTCGAAAAATTCCTGCAGCGCGCGGTGCTCGGCTCGCAGTTGCTCGATGTCGTCGCCGGCGGCGAGCGTATCCAACTCGTGGCGCAGTCGCTCCGCCCGCTGGTCCTGCTCGACCTGCTCCTCCCGCAGACCGCGGGCTTCCGCCGCCCCGTCGCAGCCGAGAGATTCCAACAGATCCTCCAAGCGGCGCTTCGCGTGGGCGTATTCCTCCCGCGCAGAGCGGACGCTCTCCCCCATCTGGCCGGCGGCGAACCGGGCCGACAGCGTGCCAATGACCAGTTCGGTGCCGTCTGCGACGGGGACTTCGAGCTCTTCGCCTCCCGCCTCTAGGGCATAGGACTGCCCGTCAACGGTAATCTCCTCGCCGGATGCGGAGCTAAAAAACAGCTTCGACTGGGCGGCTTCCTGCAGACGCTGGTGCAGCTGCACGTCTTGGGCCAGCTGGTCGATGTCCGCCAGCTGTTTCTCGGTGACCGTGTGCTCGCGCGCGGCGATTTCCTGGCGCACCGCCCCCAGCTTTTCGGAGACTTCGTCGATGCGGCCCAGCAGGCTGTCCAGCTTGGCCAAGCGGTTTCTATCCACGACGAGCTTGTGGGCACCCGCGGCGTCCTTGCGCCGCTGCCGCGCGTCCGAAACGACCTTGGCCGCCTCCGCGGCCCGCTGGCGCACCTGCTCGAGGCGCTGATCTGCCTCGGCGGCCTGCTGTACGACCGGGGCGAGATCCTCCCGCGCCGCCTGCAGCTGCTCCTGGTTGCGTTTGAGGTCCTCGACCAGCTCCTGGCGGCCGCGCAGATCTTCGCCCGCGCGCTGATGGGATTCCTGGGCTTGGACGAAGTCCTTGTCCTTGGCCTGGAAGGCCGCGCGCGCTTGCTGGGCCGCGGTCAGCTCGGCCGTGCGTTGCTCGAGCTCGCTTCGGGCGGAGCCTTGCTCCTGCGCAGCCTGCTCGCGCCGGTCGACCGCCCGCTCGTAGTCACGCACGTAGCCTTCCAGCTCCGTGAGCTCCCGCTGCGCCTGCTCCGCCGCGTCCTGGGCGGCCGATAACTCGTTGCCCGCGCGCTTGTACTCGCCGGTGGGCTCGCCCTTCTTGCCGGTGAAATAGCGCTTGTATTCTTCTTCCACCCTGTCCATCAGGCCGGAGTCGTGGCCCTCGCTGAGGGCCTGGCTGCCGGAGCTTTGCTCCAGGGCGTTGCGCAGGGAGGAGATGCCGACGGCTTCGACCGCCGCGCCCAAGTCGTCCTGCTTGAGAAACAGGGCGTCTAAGAGGTCGTCGTCGAGGTGCTCGTCCAGAATTTCCTTGAGGCGAGCATCCGCGGCGCGGCCGGTGTGGTTTTCCGGGCGCGGCGAGAAAACGGTCAGCTCCGCGGCCTGCTTTCTGAACCACCGCTTGAAGATCCGGAAGCGGTACGGCCCCACGGTAGCCTCCAGGGTGATTTCGGGCGAGGCGTCCTTGCCCACCGGGCGCAGGACGCCCACCGTGTTCTTTGCGTGGGAGCTGTGCGCCTGCTTGAGGACCACGCCGATGGCCTCGACCAGGGTGGACTTGCCGGCCTCGTTGTCGCCGTGGATGACCACCACGCCCTGATCCGGAAGGTCCTCCAGCTTCAGGTGTTCGACGGCGCGCACATTGCGCAGCTCGAGAGAGTGAATCCGCATTAATTAGCCCCTTTCCGCGCGTCCGGCGAGGAAAGCCGGAACAACAAATTCGCCGCGTCCCGGGCCACCGGATCCGCGTCCATGTCCGTGATGATTTCTTCCAGCGCCCCGGCCGCGAAACCGCTTAACTCCAGGTCCGCGAGCTCCTCCTCCGAGGGGGCGAGGTGGAGGTCCATGGTCCGGGCGCGCTCGCGCAGGTCGGCGAAGACTGGCTCCAGAGCCTCCAACTCGTGCTGCAGGCGCTGAGTGTCCTGGATGCCCAGGGTGCCCTGCAGGCCGTACTTGATGACGGTGCGGTCCTTGTGCGGGTAGGCCTTGAGCCTTTCGAGGAAGTGATCCACGTCCTGGCTGGTGGTCAGCTCGGCGCTCAAGGCCTCGAAGCGCCACTCGCCCAGCTGGTGCTCTTCCACGGTTACCGAGGCCTGCCCCGCGGCGGTCTTCTCGATGGTCACGGCCAGGGCCTTGCCCGAGTTGTTCTCGCCGGCGTCGCTTTCCACCTCGTGGAAGGCGGTGGTTTCCGGCGCCCCGGAAAACCACACCGCCCCGGTGCTGCCCAGGGGCATGGCCGAGTGGGTATCCCCCAGCGCGAGGTAGTCGATGGCCCCGGCGCGGATCTTTTCCTCGACCAGGGCGAGGTCGATCAGCTCGGCGTCCTCTTCTGAGGTGCGAGATTCGACCTGCCCGTGCCCGACGGCCACCCGGATGGTGTCGGTAGGCTCTAGGGGCTCGAGGGCGGCCGCGACCAGATCGTAATTGGAACGCTTCGACAGGTACGGGGCCCCGACGAGCTCGACGCCGTCCGCGACCGGGATGGGCTCCGAGTCCGCGATGACGTGGATTCCTTCGGCCTGGGTGCGAAAGAAGATCGAGTCCGCCACCAGCGGATCGTGGTTGCCGGGCAGCAGGTAGACCGGCACGTCCAGGTTGGCCAGCGCCTCCCGGGCGCGACCGGTGGTCTGCGGCGACAGGGAGTTATGTTCGAAGACGTCCCCGGCTACGACGATGAACTCGGCGCCCACTTCGGCGGCGAGCTTTCCCAATTTGTCAATGCTGGCCAGCCGGGCCGCGTTAAAGCGGGCCTGGCCGTCGCTTCCGAGGAAACCACGCTCCATCCCTATCTGCAGGTCGGAGGTGTGGATGAACGTCGTTGAAGTCATACCCCATGTCTAACACAGCCACCGGACACATGCCCGAAGCTATTATCGAACACCCGTTTAATCCCCTAGCGGGTGGTCAGGTGGTGGTACATGTCCTCGATATCGGAGATCGAGCGCAGCAAGTCCACGTTGGTGTGCGAGACCGCCCGCATGGCCTTGCGCAGCAAATCCGGGTCGGAATCCTCCAGCGCCGGGGCGACCTTCGGCCGCGGCAGGTCCGGCAGCTGGCGGCCCTTCCAGAACAGGTCGTTGCGCTCGTCGTTGGTCAGGCCGGCATCGTTAGCCAAGGCGTCCTGGGACGCGGCCTGCGATTCTTCCAGGACCGCCTGTTCCAGGGTCAGGAAGTTCAGGCCGCGGAAGGCGAAGACCACCGACGCGTCGGCGTCGATACGACTGGCCAGGCGATCGGCCACCGCCACCACGTGCTTGCAGACCGGGGTAGAATCCGGACAGGAGCAGCTCAGCCGCAGGTCGTCGGCCGTGGGGGCAAAAAGCAGGTCGAGGACCTCCTCGCTTAGGTGCCCCTCGTGGGCGTTGCGCAGGGCGTTCGGGGTGCGCGCCAGCAGCTCATTAATGCGCGCTAGGTCGTCGTTGGAGCGGTACGGCAGCTGAATGAGGACCGTGAAGGGCTCGTTTTGGGAGCCGGCGACCCGGCCGTGGATGGCGCCGTTGCGCACGTCGAGGCCCACCACGTGCCCGGCGCGCGCGTACTGGCGCCCGCGGGTCAGGCGGCCGTCGTCGGTGGCCTTGCTGATAACGGACCAGACGCGCTGGGCCGCCGGAGACAACACGGGCCCGGTAGCCCCGCTGCGGGTGACCTTGTTGGTCTCCTCCGCGGAGGTCACGCGCTTGCGGGTCCCGAAGTTCGCGTAGATGACATTGTCTTTAGACACGCTCATGACCGACTCCTCCTACTCTCTGCCCCGGTAGCTCATCAGGGAGGCCAGCTGCTCCGGATCCAGCTCGGTGAGCCAGCCTTCGCCCTCGCCGACGACGGAGCCGGCCAGGGTGGTCTTGCCGTCCAGGATATCCTGGATGCTCTCCTCCAGGGTGCCGGCGGTGATCATCTTGTAGACCTGGACGTTTTTGCGCTGGCCGATGCGGAAGGCGCGGTCCGTGGCCTGGTTTTCCACCGCCGGGTTCCACCAGCGGTCCATGTGCACCACGACGTTGGCGGCGGTCAGGTTCAGGCCCGTGCCGCCGGCCTTCAGCGACAGGATCATCGCCGGCGGTCCGTCCGGATCCTGGAAGTCCTCGACCATCTGATCGCGCTTGTTCTTGGTGACCCCGCCGTGCAGGAACGGGATATCGCGCCCCAACTGCTCGCTCAGGTAGGGCTGCAAGATATCGCCGAAGGCGCGGTACTGGGTAAACACCAGCAGGCGTTCGCCGGCCTGGATCGACTCGTCGACGATCCGCATCAGCTCGGCGACCTTGCCGGAGCGGTGCTTGCCCTTAATGGTCACGGGCGAGCCGTCGCCCAGGAAGTGGGCCGGGTGGTTGCAGATCTGCTTGATGCGGGTCAGCGAGGAGAGCACCAGCCCGCGGCGGGCCATGCCCTGGCGCTGCTCGAGTTGGACCTGGACGTCGTCCACGAAGGCCTTGTAGAGCGAGGCCTGCTCGGCGGTCATGGATACGGTGAGGATCTGCTCGGACTTCTCCGGCAGGTCGTCGATGATCTTCGGGTCCGTCTTCAGCCGGCGCATGATAAACGGCGCGGTGAGTAGGCGCAGGCGCTCGGTCATGGTGGGGTCCTGCTCCCGCTCGATGGCCTTGGCGAAGTGGTTGCGGAAGAAGCTGGTAGACCCCAGGATGCCGGGGTTGCAGAAGTCCAGGATGGAGCGCATCTCCGACAGGCGGTTTTCCACCGGCGTGCCGGTCAGCGCAATGCGGTGGCGCGACGGCAGGGAGCGCACCGCCCGGGAGCTGCGGGTCGCGGAGTTCTTGATCGCCTGCGCCTCGTCCAGCACGACGCGGTCCCACTCGGCTAGGCCGAGCTGCTTGAAATCGCGCCCGACGGTGCCGTAGGAGGTAATGACCAAGTCGGCATCGGCAGCTGCGGTCAGCAGCGCCTTGTCCTTTAAGCGGCCGGAGCCGTGCTGGACCAAGACCGTGAAATCCGGGACGAAGCGCGCGGCCTCCCGCGCCCAGTTGCCCACCACGGAAGTCGGCGCGACCACCAGCGTCGGGCCGAGTTCCTTGCCTTCCTCAGCGGCCTTGTCCTTTTCCACGGCCAGCAGGGTCAGCAGCTGCAGGGTCTTGCCCAGGCCCATGTCGTCGGCCAGCACGGCGCCGATGTTGTTCTGCGACATCCAGTAGAGCCAGTCGACGCCGCGGCGCTGGTATTCGCGCAGCTCCGCGTGCACGGTATCCGGCACCGCGACGCGCTGCGGGGCGACGGTGTCCATGCCGCCCAGCAGGCTGTTGAACCACTTGGAGCCGGTGAACTCGATCGGTTCGTTGGCCATGGATTCCAGGGCCAGCTGGCGCAGCTCGGCGATGGTCACCTCGCCGAACTCGTCCGTGTCCTTGTCGGCCTGGTTGAACTCGGCCAGCTGGCGTTCCACGTCCGCGACCAGCTGCTCCCAGCCCGGCGTCTCCAGCACCCGGGCGCGCTCGGCTTCTTTGGCGGCCGCCTCCAGCTGCTTCTTCCGGCGCTTGTAGGCGGTCTGGTTGAGCTTATCCATGTAGTCGGTAATACGGCTAAGCGCCTGCGTATCCGCCATGACCCACTCGCCGCGCAGGCGGATGAGCCCCGACTTGGAGTTGACCAGCTCCTCCATTTCCTGTTCGCTCAGCTGCACGTCGCCGACGGAGATATGCCAGTCGTATTCGACCAGTTTCTCCAGGCCCACCTGCGACTTGGTGGCCGCCACGGCCGGGTCGGTGACCTCGCGGGTCTCCAGCTGGGCCTTGGTCTCCGCCTGCGCCCAGGCCTTGGGCAGCATCACCGTGAAGCCGGCGGCCTTGAGCGCGGAGACGTCGCTGCCGATGAACTGCACCAGCGCGTCCGTACTCAGGTAGACGTCCCAGTCCCCGGCGTTGTCGTACCAGCGGGGTGCCGGCCGCGAGGAGCTGGGGTTGAGCGCCGGGGCGATGCCGATGGCGCGGCGCTGCGAGTCGCGCAGCTTCTCCACCGAACGGGCGTCGAGCTGGTCGACGCGGATGGGCTGCGGCGAGTCTGTACCGGAACGCACCCGCAGGCGCACCGGCCACACCGCCTGGGAAGGATCCAGAGAGGTCTCCTCCTCCCCGGGTTCCTCGACGATGATGACCAGCTGCAGATCGACCGAGGCGATCGAATCCTTCCACTCGTTGAGGCCCCGCAGCAGCTGCGCCCGGCCCCGCTTGATGGGCGAGGTGGTCAGCATGGCCTGCGCGAAATCGTGCCAGGGGTACGGCCGCGGCGTGTGGAGCAGGTCTTTGAGCTCCATGAAGGCGATCCAGTGGGTGAGCTCGTCGATGAGATCGTCCGACAGCGATCGGTTGTTGATGGTCAAGATCCCCGGCGCCGCGGCGATCATCTCCGCCAGCCAGCCGCGCTCCCCCAGCCCGGCGGCCAGCTGCCACATGGGGAACCACTCGCCCGCCTGGTAGGACAGGCGGATGGTCACACGCCCGGCGCGCACGAACTTGGTCAGCCCGCGGTAGGTCCGGATGAGCCAATAGAGATCGGGGGCAATGGAGGCGCGTTGTTCGGCGGTGGCCGCCGGGGTCCGCTCGTCCAGGAAGGACAGCTGGGACAGCGCGACGATGGCGTCCTGCGGGCCGAACATAGCCATCGGCGCCATGAGCGAGACGTCCTTGCCCTTCGGCGTGCGCAGGGAGACACGGGCCCGGTTGCGGAAAGACTTCTTGGCAAGCAGGCTCTCGACCGCTTCTGGAAAGGTCCCTTCCGGCACGGAGGCGGGCGTGACAATCTTGTGCCCCTCCACCTGTTCGACCCACAGGCTAAACCCAGACACAGGCAGCCAGAGGCCGTGCAGAAGGTATCCAGACATGCCGAATAGTCTAACACCGATGGCCGACACGCGACTTTTTCTGCCTGCGTCAAAGATTGCTCTCCCCGACCCGTCCGACCCTGCCGGCCGGCCGCCTAGGCCGCTGGCCAGCGTGGATGCCTACCCTCCTTTGAGGGGAGGAAACGGCGCTTTTTCGCGCAAACGACGCCGGAACGCCTGTCACCTGGGATTGTTACCGTCTCGTTATAAACAGTGGTGAACCTCCTCATTGCTTCACAAAAGCCTGCCACGCACCTGTGACGCCGTGTTTCATAGCTTGGGCAGTTCTGTGAGTCTCGTTACCCTTGTTATGTTCCGCAGGTCATATTCCCACGGCACCACCTGGGAAAAGACTCTGTAGGCAACCGTTATTTCCCGCCCCTGGGCCGCTTGAGCTTTATCGCGCCCGGGCGGCGCACTGTTTTTACACATCAATTACTGCAAGGAGCCTTCGTGGATACCTCAACCTGGTATGTCATCGCGATCATTATTTATCTGTTCGCGATGCTCGCCATCGGTTACTGGAGCTACAAGCAAACCGATCAATACGACGACTACGTTCTGGGCGGCCGTGGGCTGCACCCCTTCGTAGCGGCCCTGTCTGCGGGCGCCTCTGATATGTCCGGCTGGCTGCTCATGGGCCTGCCCGGCGCCCTCTTCCTGACCGGCATGTCCGAGGTCTGGATCGCCATCGGCCTGACCTGCGGCGCCTGGGCTAACTGGAAGTGGGTTGCCCCGCGTCTGCGCGCCTACTCGGAGGTGGCCGGGAACTCCATCACCATCCCGTCCTTCTTCGAAAACCGCCTGCGCGACAAGTCCCGCCTGCTGCGGATTATCGCCGCGCTGGTCATCATCTTCTTCTTCACCTTCTACGTCTCCTCCGGCATGGTCTCCGGCGGCCGCTATTTCGAGTCCACCTTCGGCGGCGACTACCTGACCGGCATGCTGATCATCGCCGCGGTCACCGTCGCCTACACCTTCGTCGGCGGCTTCCTCGCCGTGTCCTACACGGACGTCGTCCAGGGCCTGCTGATGTTCTGCTCGCTCATCATCGTGCCGGTCATGGCCATCATCTCCCTGGATAACCCGTCGGACATCTTCTCCTTCGCCGCAGAGAACCCCTACGCCACCAACGGCGTGCTGGAGAACCCGAACTACTTCTCCCTCGTCTCCGGCGTGACCGCCGGCGTGGTTATCGGCAATATCGCCTGGGGCCTGGGCTACTTCGGTCAGCCGCACGTCATCGTGCGCTTCATGGCACTGCGCAAGCCCTCCGATGCCCGCCAGGGCCGTTTCTACGGGGTGACCTGGATGGGCCTGTCCGTGCTCGGCGCCATCTTCGTGGCACTGTCCGCCACGGTCTTTTTCACCCAGAACGACTACTCCATCACGGACCAGGAGAACTACGAGACCGTCTTCCTGGACATGGCGCAGGTCATGTTCCACCCGCTGCCGGCCGGCCTGGTGCTGACCGCGGTTCTGGCCGCCATCATGTCCACCATGTCCTCCCAGCTGCTGGTCGTGGCCAGCTCGCTCATCGAGGACCTGTGGAAGATCTTCTCCAAGAAGAACCTCTCCGAGGATCTGCTCATCAACCTGTCGCGTACCGCGGTCGTGGCCGTGGCCGTCGTGGCCGCCCTGCTGGCCATCAACCCGTCGGATTCCATCCTGGGTCTGGTCGGCTTCGCCTGGGCCGGCTTCGGTGCCGCCTTCGGCCCGCTGGTCCTGCTGTCCCTGTACTGGAAGCGACTCAACTCCACCGGCGCCATCGCCGGCATGATTGTCGGTGCACTGACCACCATCATCTGGGGCAACGTCCCGGCGCTGACCGAGACCATCTACGAGATCGTCCCGGGCTTCGCCCTCTCGCTCCTCGTGACCGTCGTGGTCTCCCTGGCGACCAAGCAGCCGCCCAAGGAGGTCCAGGACGAGTTCGCCCAGGTCGAGGACCTGGTCAAGATCGTCTCCAAGGACGACGAGATGGCCTTCGAGGACGCTGCCAAGCAGGTCAAGGACTAGTTCCGCCTAGCCCGCACGGCGCCCTCCTAAGATAAGAAAAATCCCGCCTTCCCCGCCGCGTTCTTGCGCGGTCCGGGAGGCGGGTTTTTGCTTGCCGATGCCCCGTGGCGTCTACAGGAACATCAGGATGGCGATAACAACCCACAGCAGGTTGAAGATGCCGCTGAACATGGCCAGCTGCTTCTTGTCCTTGGCGAAATCGGTGGTGCCCTCACCGGCTAGGGCGGCCATGGCCTTCTTCTGGCGCGGGATGATGAGGAAGAACAGCAGCGCCCAGGCGATAATCGCCAGCAGGATGGACGCGTGGAACTGCCCCTGGGTGCCGTAGGTGGACATATCCATCAGGAAGACGGCGATACCCAAAATCGGCACGATCGCGGAGATATAGCCGTAGGAATTAGTGATGTTGTGCAGGGTACGCGTGGCGCCAAGCGCCTTGTCGTCGCCCTCGGCGGCCTTCAGCATCTGCGGGCCGAACTGCGACGTCGCCACGGTGACCGGGCCCAACAGCAAAATCGCGGCAATCACGTGCGCGGCGATGAACAAAGAAGTCATAAAAGTTGCTCCAGAACCTTTCTCACGGGTTTTTGCGACGGCTAAGTAAAAGCGCCGCTCATAGGAAAATCACCGTGCATGGGACACGGCTTCCGCAGTTAACCCTATCGTTAATTCGGGTCAAATGATCAACCGGCACTGCGCCCGCATGACCTTTACGTCCCGCCGCGGCAGGGGCAGGCCGTATTTCGCGGCGACGGCCGCCAGCCGCCGCACGTACCAGCAACGCTGCCCCACCGCCGGCGGCAGCCACCGGGCCGGCAGGTCGTCGGACTTGTCGCGGTTGACCTCGTCCCGGGTCACCACCAGGTTGAGCGGATCATTAGCGAAATCCTGCCGCCGCTGCGCCGACCAGCTGTGCGCGCCCAGATCCCACGCGGCAGAGAGCGGGAAGACGTGGTCTACCTCCACCGGGACGTCGCCGCGGCGCAGGGGCACCTCCTCCCCGGCGTAGGGGTCGTAGAGGCTGCCGCGGCTAATCCCGCACGCCCCGCTGCGGCGCAGCTGCATGGCCTGTTCCATAATGGCGACCTCCCGGGTGGTGCACGCCGAGCTTGGGGCCGGGCCCCACCCGGCGCCGAAGGCCTCGCGCTCGTAGCCCAGCACGCGCTGGCGCTGCTCGACCGGCTCCACCCGCTCCAGGCTGGCGCCCAGTTCTGGGAGACCGTCGTCTTCCTCCGGCTGTAGGTAAGGGGCCACCTGCCCGCAGAGATAGAGCAGGGTGCACAGACAAAGAAACCACAGGAAGCGTTGGCGCATGCCTTTATAGACTGCGCCAGGTTTCCTGTGGTTCCTTAGCTGGCTTAGGGCCGGTCAGCGCACTAGTCGCGCCAGCGGCCGCGACCGCCCTTGTCGCCCCGGCGGCCACCCTCGCGGCGGCGGCCCCCGCGGTTATCGCGGTTGTCGCGGTTATCGTCGCGGTGGAAGCCGCGGCGCGGCGGGCGCCCAGTGTCCTTCTGGATGTTGATGAGCTGCCCGGAAATACGGGTGTCCTTCAACCGATCCAGCACGGCCGGGTCCAAGTTCTTCGGCAGGTCGACCAAGGTGTGGCCCACCGCGATGGTGATACGGCCGAAGTCCTTCGACGACAGGCCGCCCTCGTTGGCGATGGCGCCCACGATGGCACCCGGGCGGACGTTCTGGCGCTTGCCGACGTCCAGGCGGTAGGTCTCGAAGTCGCCGTCCGGGCGCTTCGGCCCGCGGTCGCGGTCCCGGTCGCGATCCCTAAAGCGGCCGCCGCGCTTGTCGCCGCGGTCGCCACGATCGTCGCGGCGGAAGCGCTCCTTGTCGCGCTTGTCCTTCTTGCTCACCGGCTGTTCCTTCATCAGGAAGTCGGAGCCGGCCTGCAGCTGCACGGCCAGGGAAGCGGCGATGTCGTCCATGCCGACGTTGTTGACCTCGGAGTACTTGCGGACCAGGCCGCGGAAGAGCTCCATCTGCTTGTCGCCCAGGGTCTCCGTGATGGACTGCGCGAACTTCTCCTTGCGCTTGACGTTGACCTCGTCGACGGTCGGCAGCTCCATCTCCTCCAGGCGGGCGTTGGTCACCCGCTCGATGGAGCGCAGCATGCGCCGCTCGCGCGGGGTGACGAACAGGATGGCCTCGCCGGTGCGGCCGGCACGGCCGGTGCGGCCGATGCGGTGCACGTAAGACTCGGTGTCGTTCGGGATGTCGTAGTTGACCACGTGGGTGATGCGCTCGACGTCCAGGCCGCGGGCGGCCACGTCGGTAGCCACCAGGATGTCCAGGCGGCCGTCCTTGAGCTGATCCACGGTGCGCTCGCGCTGGTTCTGCGCGATGTCGCCGTTGATGGCGGCGGCGGAATAGCCGGCATCGGACAGCTTTTCGGCGACCTCTTCGGTCTCGTGCTTGGTCCGGCAGAAGACGATGATGGCGTCGTAGTCCGTGACCTCGAGGATCCGGGTGAACGCGTCCATCTTCGCGCGGTGCGGGGTCAGCAGGAAGCGCTGCTTGATGTTGTCGTTGGTGCGGCGCTCGGACTTGACGGTCACCTCGGCCGGGTTATCCAGGTACTGCTTGGACAGGCGGCGGATGCTGTTGGGCATGGTGGCCGAGAACAGCGCGACCTGTTTGTTGTCCGGGGTGTCTTCCAGGATGCGCTCGACGTCTTCCTGGAAGCCCATGTTCAGCATCTCGTCGGCCTCGTCGAGGACCAGGAAGCGCAGCTGGGACAGGTCCAGCGAGCCCTTCTCCAGGTGGTCGATGACACGGCCCGGGGTGCCGACGATGATCTGGGCGCCGCGGCGCAGGCCGGACAGCTGGATGCCGTAGGCCTGACCGCCGTAGATCGGCAGGACCTCGATGTTGCCCAGGTGATCCGCGAAGGACTGGAAGGAATCGGCAACCTGCAGGGCCAGCTCGCGCGTCGGCGCGAGCACGAGGGCCTGCGGGTGGCGGGCCTGCTCGTCGATGCGGGCGAGGATCGGCAGCGCGAAGGCCGCCGTCTTGCCGGTACCGGTCTGGGCGAGGCCGACCACGTCGCGGCCTTCCATCAAGATCGGGATGGTTTCCGCTTGGATTGGCGAAGGGGTGGTGAAACCAACGCTGGCCACGGCGTCAAGCACTTCGCTTGGCAGGCCTAGGCCGTCAAACCCCTGGGAGTTGTCTTTGGCCGAATCCTGGGATTCGGCGCCGGCGCCCTCAGAAGCTTGCGCAGCCCCGGTGTTCTTCGCAGCCTCTGCTGCCACACCTTGCGCGTTGTCCTGAGATTCCGACTGTTGAGAAAATTCTTCCGGCTCGTTGACGCCGCCGGTGGCGTTATCGGTAATGCTCATTGCCCGCCCAACATTACGCTAATGGGCGGGCAAACACCATTGGGGCAAGCCCCCGGCGCGTTGCCGCCGGTGGGGCTAGTTATTCTCGGCGGCCAATTCCCCGCCGACATAGGTGCGCCACGTGGCCGGCATGCCCGGGCGGTACGCCAGATTAATGGCGTTTTCCGCGGTCAGGACGTGCAAGTCCGCGGCCGCGCCGACCACCAGCTGGCCCTTGGCCGGGCGACCGGCGGCGTCCTTGCCTCCCGAGACCGCCTGCCGGCGCAGCGCCTTCGCCCCGCCCAGGGTGGCCGCGGCGATGGCCTCGTCCAGGCTTAGGTGCTGCTGGAGCACCGCCGTGGTCACGCAGAAATTCATCGAGGAGGTGTAGCTGGTGCCCGGGTTCAGGTTGGAGGCAATCGCGACGGTCACGCCAGCGTCGATGAGCTTGCGGCCCGGCGCGAGCGGCTGCCGGGTGGACAGATCGCAGGCCGGCAGCATGGTCGCGACGGTCTCCGAATCCGCCAGGCGCGCAATATCGTCGTCGCTTAGGTAGTTGACGTGGTCGACGGAGGCGGCGCCGAGCTCGACGGCCAGCGCCACGCCCGGGCCCTCCCCCAGCTGGTTGCCGTGCACGCGCAGGCCCAGCCCGGCGTCGCGGCCGGCCTCCAGGACCCGGCGGGACTGTTCCTCGTTGAAGGCGCCGCGCTCGCAGAAGACGTCGATCCAGCCGGCATAGGGCGCAACCTTATCTAGCATCGGCCCGACGACCTGCTCGACGTAGGCCTCGGCCTCCTGCCCCGGCGGCACCAGGTGCGCGCCGAGGAAGGTCACTTCGTCGACGTACTGGCTAGCCACCCGGGCGGCCTCGACCTCAGAATCCACGTCCAGGCCGTAGCCGGTCTTGGTCTCGAACGTCGTGGTGCCGCCCGCGTGCCCGGCGGCCACGCGCTCGCGGACCAACTGGCTCAGCCGCTCCGCGCCGGCCGAGCGGGTGGCCTCCATGGTCACCGCGATTCCGCCGGCCGCGTAGTCGCCGCCGGCCATCCGGGCCTCGAATTCCTCGGCGCGGTTGCCGTCGAAGACCATGTGGGTGTGGGAGTCCACCCAGCCGGGCAGCACGGCCCGCCCGCCCAGGTCGACGGTCTCGGCGTCTGCGTATTCTCCGGGCAACTCGGCCGCGGGGCCGACCCAGGCGATGGTGCCGGCGTCGTCAGACACCAGCGCGGCGTCGGTAATGGTGCCAGCTTCGGCTACCGTGCGGAGCTCGGAAATATTGCGGAATACCTTGGTCATGCGTCATACCTTTCTGGAACGGGCGTGGTCGGCAAAGGGAACGGGGCTTTATACCTAGTCGCGGGCCTTGAACTCCATCGGGATGCGCACCCCGCGCTCCTCGGCGACTTCCTGGGCCCGAGTGTAGCCCGCGTCCACGTGGCGGATAACGCCCATGCCCGGGTCGTTGGTGAGCACCGAGCGCAGCTTGGCGGCGGCCAGCTCGGTGCCGTCGGCGACGCTGACCTGGCCGGCGTGGATGGAGCGGCCCATCCCGACGCCGCCGCCGTGGTGGATGGAAACCCAGGTCGCGCCGGAGGACACGGCGGTCATGGCGTTGAGCAGCGGCCAGTCGGCCACGGCATCGGTGCCGTCCAGCATGGCCTCGGTCTCGCGGTACGGCGAGGCGACGGAACCGGAGTCCAGGTGGTCGCGGCCGATAACGATCGGCGCGGAGATCTTGCCCTCGGCGACGAGCTCGTTAAACCGCAGGCCGGCCTTGTGGCGCTCGTTGTAGCCCAGCCAGCAAATGCGCGCCGGCAGGCCCTCGAACTCGACGTATTCCTCGGCAGCATCCAGCCAGTTGTGCAGGTGCTCGTTGTCCGGGAAGAGCTCCTTAAGCGCCTGGTCGGTGACCTTGATGTCTTCCGGGTCGCCGGACAGCGCGGCCCAACGGAACGGGCCCAGGCCCTCGCAGAACAGCGGGCGGATATAGGCCGGGACGAAGCCCGGGAACTCGAAGGCGCGGGTGTAGCCGGCGTGGCGGGCCTCGTCGCGGATGGAGTTGCCGTAGTCGAAGACCTCGGCGCCGGCGTCCTGGAATTCGACCATGGCCTGGACCTGGCGGGCCATGGACTCGCGGGACTTCTTGGTGAAGGTGGTCGGGTCGGCCTGGGCCTCGGTGTGCCAGTCCGCCACGGTGCTCTCGGTGGGCAGGTAGCTGAGCGGATCGTGGGCGGAGGTCTGGTCGGTGACCACGTCCACCGTCAGCTCGCCGGCCTGCTGGCGGCGGAGGATCTCGGGGAAGACCTCCGCGGCGTTGCCAACCAGGCCCACGGACAGGGCGCGCTTTTCTTCCTTGGCGGCCAGGGTCAGCTTGAGGGCCTCGTCCAGGTCGGTGACTACCTCGTCGAGGTAGCGCTTGGACTGGCGGCGCTTGAGGCGGGTCTCGTCCACATCCACGATGAGGCACACGCCGCCGTTCAAGGTCACGGCCAGCGGCTGGGCGCCGCCCATGCCGCCGCAGCCGCCGGTCAGGGTCAGCGTGCCGGCGAGCGTGCCGTCGAAGCGCTTGTGGGCCACGGCCGCGAAGGTCTCGTAGGTGCCCTGCAGGATGCCCTGGGTGGCGATGTAGATCCAGGACCCGGCGGTCATCTGGCCGTACATCATCAGGCCCTCGGCCTCCAGCTCGCGGAAGTGCTCCCAGTTGGCCCAGTCGCCGACCAGGTTGGAGTTAGCAATCAGCACGCGCGGGGCCCACTCGTTGGTCTTAAACACGCCGACCGGCTTGCCGGACTGCACCAGCAGGGTCTCGTCCGCCTCGAGGTCGCGCAGCGTGTCGACGATGGCGTCGAAGGCTTCCCAGCTGCGGGCGGCCTTGCCGGTGCCGCCGTAGACGACCAGGCCCTCGGGGCGCTCAGCGACCTCCGGGTCCAGGTTGTTCATCAACATACGCAGCGGGGCCTCGGTGGCCCAGGACTTGGCGCTGATTTCGGTCCCGCGCGGCGCGCGGATTTCACGAGCTTCCGACATTAACTAATCCTTCCTCAAAGCAATTCCGGCGGCAGGTCAGCACGCGCTTGTCGATGCTGCCTCGCCGCCCTGGGGCGTTGGGGACCGGTGTCCCTGGGCTGTCTCCCCGACTACCCCGAAGCGGGCAGGCGGCATCGCGCGCATGCACGGTGGTGGCTCACCTCAAGCTGGGATGTGCGCCACCTCGTGCCGTGCATCAAAAGTAACCCGCGTCATAGTAAAAAGTCCCGCGCCTGAGGGGTGGTCTGTCTCAGATACGGGACTATGCAGGCTGGGTGCCGTTTATTGCAGTTTTCCGACGGCGGATTCCGCGGCGCGCAGGAAGGTAGCATCCCGCACCATCTGGACCGCCTGCTCGATTTCCGGCGCCAGGTAGCGGTCCGGTCCTACCCCCGGAACCCGTTCCCTAAGCGCCGCCACGACGGCGGCCACCCCGTCCCCCGGCGCGCCGTCGCGCAGGTCGATGCCACGCGCCGCGGTCAGGATTTCAATCGCCACCACGCGCTGCGCGCCATCGATGCCGCGCCGCAGCTTCCGGGCCGCCGACCAGCCCATGGAGACGTGGTCTTCCTGCATAGCCGACGAGGGGATCGAATCAGCCGACGCCGGGGCCGCCAGCCGCTTCAACTCGCTGACGATGCCGGCCTGCGTGTATTGGGCAATCATGTGGCCGGAGTCCACGCCCGGGTCGGCCGCCACGAACGCCGGCAGGCCGCGGTTGCGCGCCACGTCTAGGAAGCGATCCGTGCGCCGCTCCGAGATGGAGGCGAGATCCGCGAGCACGATAGCCAGGAAATCGAGCACATAGGCCACGGGGGCGCCGTGGAAATTGCCGTTGGAGACCACCCGCCCGTCCAGCGCGACCACGGGGTTGTCCACGGCCGCCGCCAACTCGTTGACGGCAACCTGGCGGGCGTGCTCCAGCGTGTCCCGGAAGCCGCCGGCCACCTGCGGGGCGCACCGCACCGAGTAGGCGTCCTGCACGTGCGACTGGGCGAATTCGTCGTGCGCGGCGGAAAGGTTCTCCGAGCCCGCGGCCAGCGCGCGGATATTCGCCGCCGCGGCGGCCTGGCCGGGGTGCGGGCGCAGCTGCTGCAGGTCGTCGGCGAAGACGTCCAGGCTGCCCTGCAGGCCCTCCACCGTCAGCGCAGTCGCGATGTCCGCCTGCCTAGCCAGCGCCTCCAGGTCTGCGATAGCCAGGCACAGCTGCCCCAGCATGCCGTCGGTGCCGTTGATAAGGGCCAGGCCCTCCTTCTCCCGCAGCTGCAGCGGCTCGATCCCGGCACGTTCCAGCGCGGCGGCCGCCGGCTGCCGCTTGCCCTCCACGCGGACCTCGCCTTCGCCCAGCAGCGCCAGCGCGCAGTGGGCCAGCGGGGCCAAGTCGCCGGAGCAGCCCAGGGAGCCGTATTCGTAGACCACCGGGACAATCCCGGCGTTGAGCGCGGCCGCGTATGTCTCCACCACCACCGGCCGCACGCCGGTCCGGCCCGTGCACAGCGTGGACAGGCGCAGCAGCATCAGCGCGCGGATGACCTCTTCTTCGACCTCTGGCCCCGAGCCGGCCGCGTGGGAGCGCACCAGCGACAGCTGCAGCTGCGCGCGCTTGTCGGCGGGGATATGCCGGCGGGCCAGCGCTCCGAACCCCGTCGAGATCCCGTAGACCGGCGTGTCAGAGGCCGCCAGATCCTCCACCCGCTGCCGGGTCGCTGAGACCTCGTCGAGCGCTTCCGGCGCCACCGTCACGCGGGCACCGTGGCGCGCGACCGCCACGACTTCGGCGATGCTCAGACCGCCGATCCCGATTTCCACTTCCTGGATTTCCCCCGCCTGGTGCGCGGTCTTGTCAGCCTTAAACTCAGCCATGGTCAGTTGTCTCCTTCTCGTAGCCTGGCCGGTTCCCAGCGTTGTGCGCTGCGGAACGCTACTTTCAGACACTAACTCCAATGAGTGTTATTTGCCACAGTTTCGCCGAATAATGTTCTGACTCTCTAATGGGGCTTCACCGGGCGCCGTACATCCGCGCCGCGATCTCCCGGGCGGAGGCCTGCAGGTGGTCCAGGACGGCGGCACGGGTGGCATCGCCCAGCCGGCCGACCCCGAAGGTCACCGCCAGGCTGGCCGCCGGCCGCGCGAGGTGGTCCAGCACCGGCACGGCCAACGATGCCTGCCCGCGCGAGATCTCCTCCGTCTCCTCCTCCCAGCCGCGCTCGCACACCTGGGCCAGGCGCTCCCGAAACTGGCGCAGGCTGCCCTCCTGCCCCGCCGTCGCGAAGGTGGCGCGGGCCTCCGCCTCCGGCAGGTAGGCCAGCATGACCCGCCCCGAGGCCGAGCGCAGCGCCTGCAGGCGCACGCCCACCTCGGTGACCAGGGACACCGCCCCCGGGCTGCGGACCTCGTGCAGGTAGACGACCTCCGAGCCGGCCAAGCGCGACAGATGGCCGGATCCGCTCGCCAGATTCGCGGCCTGCTCTACAAAGCGGTGGCTTAGCCGCACCAGCGGCTGCTGCGTCGTGTACGCCGAGGCCATCGCGTAGGCCGCCAGCCCCAGCCCGTAGGTCTGGTTTTCCGGCAGGTGCACCACAAAGCCCGACTCCACCAGCTCGTTGAGCAGGTGGTACGTGCTCGAGCGCGGCAGGTCCAGCTCGCTGCGGATGCGCGCGGCCGAAATCGGCACGTCAATGGTGGACAGCAGCGACAGAATCCGCAGGGCATTGTGGGCGGCGGGGACCTGAATCTTTCTCACGCGACAATTGTAGGAAATTCCCCGGCGAACTCGCGGTACAAAGCGCCTACAGTGGAAGACTATGAACACCATCAGCGACCAACCGCTCTTTGCTCCCGCCCCCGAATGGACCGGCCGCGCCGACGGCCCCGGCCCCGAACACGCCCGCTGGCACAGCGTCATCCAGCCCCTGCCGGCCGACGGCGCCGCTTCTGCTCGCGATGCCGCCGTGCTCGTCGGCTACGCCTCCGACGAAGGCGTCCTGCGCAACGGCGGCCGCCAGGGCGCAGCCGCCGGCCCGGCCGCGCTGCGTTCCGCCCTGGGCGGCCTGGCCGTCCACGATTCCTCCCCCCGCTTCGACGCCGGCACCGTGACCACCCAGCGCGACGACCTGGAAGGCTCCCAGGAAGAGCTTTCCCGCCGGGTCGCGGACATCGTCGGCAGCGGCAACCTGGCCGTGGTGCTCGGCGGCGGGCACGAAACCGCCTTCGCCACCCACCGCGGCGCCTTCCGCGGCAATGGCGAGCAGCCGCTGAAGATCGTCAACCTCGATGCCCATTTCGATCTGCGCACCGCCGACCGGGCCACCTCCGGCACGCCGTTTAAGCAGATCGCGGGGTTTGTCCAGGACGCCTGCCCCGAGCAGCCGGCCGCCTTCGACTACTCCGTCTTCGGCATCTCCGAGGCCAACAACACCGCCGTGCTATTTAACACCGCGGACGAGCTCGGCGTGGAGACCGTCCTCGACGAAGACCTCGTGGATCTCAGCCCCTCCCAGGCCGCCGGCCTGGTCGCCAAGTCCGTGCAGAACCAGCCGGCCATCCACCTGTCCATCGACCTAGACGTCCTGCCGGCCGCCGCCGCGCCGGGGGTCTCCGCCCCGGCGGCATTGGGCGTGGACTTCGCCAAAATCCGCGCGATGGCGCTGGCCGTGGCGGCCACAGGCAAGCTGCGCCTGGTCGACGTCGTCGAGCTCAACCCCGACTTCGACGTCGACGGCCGGACCGCGAAGCTGGCCGCCCGGCTCATCGCCGATATCGTGGCCGCCCACGCATCAGCCCACGCTTAAAGCCCGAAGGCTTTAAGCCCCCAGGCTTTAAGCCCCGAGCCCTAAGACCTCAAAGAGCACGTAGGCGATCGGGGTGGCCAGCACGATGGTCAGGGCCACCCGCTCGAACCAAATGGCCAGCATGTGCCAGAGCTTGATCGTGATCTTGGTCGCCAGGATGCAGGGCACCAGCGCCGAGAAGAAGATGATCGCCGAGACCGAGACCACCCCGATCACGAACTTCAGGACCAGGTTGTCCGAGTCTGCCACGGCGGTAGCCGGCAGGAACATCTCCGCCACGCCCATCGCCGAGGCCTTGCCGGCCAGCACCGGCTCCGGCAGCTGCACAATCCAGGCAAACGGGTAGAACAGGTAGCCAATCCACTCGAAGATCGGGGTGAAACGGGCCAGCAGCAGGCCGATAAGCCCGACGGACATGATCGACGGCGCGATGGCCCCCGACAACTTCAGCCCGTCCAGGAAATTCTCGCCGATGCCTTTGCGCAGCGACGGCGCCGTCGCCAGCGCCTGCAGGGCCTCGCGCCAGGCCTCCCGGAAGCGGTTGCCGTTGATGGTCCGCTCCGGATCCGGCTCGGCCGAGTGGTAATACTCGTCCGGGATCGTGCGCAGCGGCGGGATCCGGACGGTCACCGCGGTGACCAGGAACGTCACCACCAGGGTCACGGTGAAATAGATGCCCCAGATATTCATGATGTCCAGGGACTTGGCCACGATCACCATGAAGGCGGCCGAGACCGTCGAAAAGCCCGTCGCCACGATCGAGGCCTCCCGTGCGGTGTAGCCGCCGCTCTGGTAGACGCGGTCGGTGATGAGGATGCCCAGGGAATAGGAGCCGACGAAGGACGCGACGGCATCGATAGCCGAGCGCCCCGGGGTCTTCCACAGCGGGCGCATGATGGGCTGCATGAGCACGCCGACGAATTCGAGCAGGCCGTAGCCGATGAGCAGCGCCAGGAAGGCGCCGCCGATGGGGACAATCAGCCCAACCTGGACCGCAATCTTGTTCCACAGGAACGGGACCAGGTCCTCCTCGCCCAGGACCCACGGTAGTTTGTCGATGACCATCAGGAAGCTGACCACCAGCCCAACCACGTTGAGCACCGTGAAGACGGCCTGGAGCGGGCCTTGCTCCCAGTTTTTGTTGGCGATCGAGCGCCACGTGCCGTACGCGGCCAGCGCCAGAATGATCCACGGCACGACCCCGGGCAGGTACTGCTGGATGATCGTCACCAGGTGATCCAACGGGATGGACTGTTTGCCGTCGTAGGTGACGGGGAAGAAAAAGACGAAGGCGCCGATGGCGCTGTAGACGAACAGCCGCCACTTGCCGTCCACCCGAGGCAAGGGCGCGTTCTCGACCTGCTTGTCGGCAGGCGGTTGGGATTGAGTAGTCACTGCTTACTCCTGGTTCAGCGGGCCCAAGGAGCCAGGAAAAGCGCGCACGCCAGCTGAGGGCATACGGCCTTGCCCGTTCCTTGAAGCACCGGGGTGAGGTCTCCTATGCCCGCGCGACAGCCAGACGCGAGTAGAACTTAATGTAACCTATAACACTTTCAATGTCCAGTAGGTTGTCAATTACTAGACTGGGCGGTGTCCCCCGTCCCCTATCCGCGCCAAGTCCCGCACTCGAACACCGCGTTGAAACACCGCGCTAGAACACGGAGAAGAACATGACCACTATGAAGGCTATCCGCCACGTCGGCCTGCACACTTTCCCCGAGCTCAAAGACATCGAACGCCCTACTCCCGGCCCCACCGAAGTCCTGCTGAAGGTCGCCGGCTCCGGCGCCTGCCACTCCGATGTCGCCATCTTCGACGAATTCGGTGAGTCCTCCCCCGCCGTCTACCACCGGGAATTCACCCTCGGCCACGAGATCACCGGTTGGGTCGAGGAGGCCGGTTCCGCCGCAGAAGGTTTTGAAAAGGGCGACGCTTACCTCGTCTACGGCCCCCTCGGCTGCGGCCGCTGTTCCATGTGCGTGCGCGGAGATATGCTCCAGTGCCGCAACCGGGCCGCCAATACCCCCGCCGGCATCGGCCTGGGCCGCGACGGCGGCATGGCCGAGTACGTCACCGTTCCGGCGCGCAACCTGGTCCCGCTGGGCGATGCCGATCCCATCGCTGCCTCCGCCCTCGCCGATGCCGGCCTGACCCCATACCACGCCATCAAGAAGGCCCTGCCGACGCTCAACCGGGGCGGCCAGTACGTCCTCGTCATCGGCCTGGGCGGGCTGGGCCTGCTGGGCATCCAGATCCTCAAGGCCATGACGAGCGCGACGATTATCGCCACCGACACGAAGGAATCCGCCCTCCAGGAGGCCGAGCGCCTGGGCGCGGTTACCGTAGCCTCCGATGACGACGTCGTCGACAATATCCTGGCCGCCACGGGCGGCAAGGGGATCGACGCCGCTTTCGACTTCGTCGGCCTGGGCCAGACGGTATCGACCGCGATGGCCACCGTCGGGCCGGACAGCCGCGTGACGGTGGTCGGCCTGGGCAACGGCTCGCCCTACGAGTTCGCCTGGCTGACCTCGCCGCGCGAGACGGAGCTAATCTCCACCTACTGGGGCACGCTGCCCGAGCTCCACGAGCTGGTCGAGCTCTTCCGTGACGGCTACCTCGAGCCGATGTACACCACCTACCCGCTCAGCGAGGGCCTGGAGGCCTACCGCAAGCTGCAGGCCGGCGAGGTATCCGGCCGCGCCGTCATCGTCCCGCACGGCAACGCCTAGGCTAACGATGCCTCCTCGGCCGCCGCGGTCCCCCAATCAGGCAGGGGATAACCCGCAGCTTGGCCTGGGTGGACGGTAGCGGCTCGCGGGAAAAGCTCCACGCGACAACGCCCACGAGCGCGACCGCCCCACTGACCGCGAACGCGGTCTGGAAACCGTAGATATCCGCCAGCGCGCCCACCACGACCGGCCCGAAGATAGAGCCAAGGTCCATGGCCATCTGGAAGCTGGAGAGCACCTGCCCGCCGGAGCGCTCGGATCCGATGATGTCAGCCAGGGTGGCCTGCTGGGCGGGGTTGATGAAGCCGGCCGCGGCGCCGGTGAGCACCGAGAAGCCAATCAGCAGCGGCAGCGAGTCCGCGTGCCCCAGCAGCCAGGTAAAAACGGCCGATCCGCACAGGCCGGCCAGGATCATCGGGCGCCGGCCAAAGGTGTCGGCCCAGCGTCCGGAGAACTGCAGGACCACGGCGTTACCGGCCGCAAATGCCGCCAGCGCGTAACCCGCGGCGGCGGAGCTGTTGGCAAAGACCGCGGCAGCAAAGAGCGGGATGACCGAAACGCGCACGCCCATATTCACCCAGCCGTGGGCGAAGCTGGAGGTCAGCGCGGCCCGAAAGGCGGTGTCCTGCCAGGCCTGTGCAAGGTGCATCGGCGGCAGGCTGGACTTTGTATTGCCCGTCCCCGCCGAGCGCGGCATCAGCCACCAGACCACGCCGGCGGCCAGCGCCACGCCGAGGCCATAAATGAAAAACGGCCAGCGGAAGCCCAAAAACGCCAGCCCGGCGCCTAAAAGCGGCCCGGCGATATTGCCCAGCAGGAAGGCGGTCCCGTACAGCGCCGAGCACCGGCCGCGGATCTGCGCCGGCGACAGGCTCACGATGAGCCCCATGGCCGAGACCGTAAACATGGTCGAGCCAATCCCCGCCAAAAAGCGCAGCGCGATGATATGCCAGTACGCCTGCGCCAGCGAGACCAAGCCCGTCATCACCGCCACGGTCAGAAGGCCGGTCAGGTAGATGCGCCGGGATCCTATCCGGTTGACCAGGTAACCCGAGGCCGGGGCAAAAAGCAGCCGGGAGGCGGAAAAAATCGACACGACCAGGCCCGCCGCAGCCATCGAGACGTCGAAGCTCACCACGAACTGCGGCAACAGTGGCGCGATGAGCCCGTAGCCCAGCGCGATAATGAAGACAGCAGCCACGAGCACCCAGATCTGCCGCGGAATGGCTGGAGTGGCTGGGCTGGGCTGCGAGGAATCTGGCGCGGTATCTGACATGGTAAATCCCTAGCTTAGCCGGTGCCCCCAAATCCGCCAGCCAGATTCGCACATGCGTTCTAATTCGCGCGAGGCTATGTCCCCACGGGCCGCTAGCTTTTAAGGCATGAAGAACACGAACTACCGCCCCCAGCCCACCGCCGCCTCGACCATCTCCCCCAGCCGCTTGGCCTCCGAAATCCAGTTCACCGCCTGGGAGGACGCCCGGGCGGTAACCAGCATCATGCGCCACCCGCGTTCCCTGGCTCGTCCGCTGGCGAACTGGCGTCCACCGTCGGTCTCCCTGCCACCGGTGGCCGGCAGCCCCGGGCTCAACGTGGCGATCACGCGCCACCGCGTCGGCCCGCGCGCCAAAGCCCGTGCTAAGGGCTACGGCGCCGAGCGCGAGCCCGCCTACGTGGTCTCCTTGCGCTTTACCCACGCCGGCGGCGACTTCGTCGACAGCACTACCGCGGAGGCCTGGGTCCGCGCCGTCATCGACAAAGAGCTTATCGATGCCGTCCACGAGCTCAGCTCCGGCACCGCCCACACCTTCATCTGGCTCGTCGACCGCGACTTCCAGCCGGTGCATTCCCCCATCTCGCTCTTCGCCGGCTTCGACCAGGCCGCCTAGGCGCGGTGAGATTTAGCGCCCGGTCTGGAGGGTGTGCCGCTGATAGGCCCGCATCTGTTCGCGGGCCCGCTCGGCCTCGTCCGGCGCGCGCAGCAACCCGCCCAGGCGCTCCACGTTGCCGCCGTAGCTCAAGCGCAGCTGCAGCGCGGCAGGCAGCGTACGCAAGAGCACCCCGGCCAGTAGCAGACAGAAAATCTTGTCAATCGTATCCGAGGTCAGCACCTGCATAACCGTGGAAAACCCCTGGTGCCGGGACAGCAGGAAATAGAAATCGGTTAGGTGCCGCAGCCCCGCGGCGTTGGTCTCGGGCTGCGGCCACAGCCGGGGCGGACAGGAAGCCAGCGCGGTGGTAAGTCCAATCAGCCAGCCGGCGGCCAGGATGCGCAGGACCGAGCTGCACCACTGACGCTTGGCGGCCCAGCCGAACAGCACCCCGGCCAGGGCCCCGACGGACGCGAAAGCCAGATCTCCCGGCGCCCCCAGCGCCATGACCGCGCCGCTAGCGGCCCCAGTGGCCATCCCCAGCAGCGGTCCGCCCACGATGGCGGCTATACCGGTACCGATACTGTCGAAATAAAACGGCAGTTCCCAGGCCCGGAAAAGCCAGCCAATCAGCACGTTGACCGCCACCGCGCAGGGAAACAACTTGAAGACTGTCCCCGGCAGCTCGTCAACCCGGGCCAACAGCAGCAGGGCCGCGGCGACAACCACCCCGAGCCACATCAACAGCGCCGGGGTGCTGGCGAAAATCCCCTCCGCCAGCAAGCTGGAAGGGTATTTAATGCCCGCGGCCCACACGGCGATTAGCAACGCGGTGGCGAGGCCAACGAAAACCTTCCGCCACTTCACCCGCGATCCTTGAACGGGGAGGTGCATTAGTCTTCGCCGGTGGTGTCCTCGTAGTCGGCGAAATCGGCATCGTCGACGTCTTCGCCGAAGATGTCGTAGACATCCGGCTCATCAAATTCGCCCGCGTCGAAGGAGACCAGCTGGGCCTCCCAGTCAAGCGCCTGCTCGGAGACCAAGCCCAGCACGTCGAAGAGGCGGTCAAAGTCGGTGTAGGTGCCCAACTCTAGGGTCTCGGCCGGCACCTCGATGATCGGCGCGCCTTCGGCCAGCTCGCCGCTTTCAAACAGCGCGATCCGGTCTTCCTCCACGATGCCGTCGGCCTCGCCCTGGTCCCAGGCTTCCGAGATGGCCTCGTCCTCGGCGGCGTCGAGCTCGTCCTCGTCGAAGTCGAAGGCCAGGAAACGCACGATCGCCTGCGGGATGCCGTCTACGGTCTCCACGAGCACGCGCAGCTCGGAGTCCTCGCCTACCTCGGCGACCACCAGGTTCGGGTTAAAGGAGTCCTGCTCGAATTCCAGGTCGGAAATCCGCTCGTCGGTACCTTCGATGAGATCCCGCAGCACCGTGACCACCTGGTCGGTGGCGATGTGGCGGGCGACCGCCTCGGTCGCGTCCTCTACCGAAAACGCCACCGAGACCAGCACTGCCTCGAAGTTTTCGTCATCCTCGTCGACGTCCGCGGCAGCAATGTAGACGTTGGCAGCGGGCAGCAGCGGGTCGATCTCCACGAACTGGATCTCCAGCTCCGCGGTGATCGGGACGAACAAGACGTCGTCGTTGACCCGGGATTCAATTCCTTCGGCGTCCAAGGCAATTGCGATATCTTCGAAAAAGCTCATGTTCAGCAATCCGTCCTTGTGTTTAGGCAGTGGTGCACCGGCCCTAGCCTACCGCTAATCGGGCTCGCTCGTGATGAATCCCAGTTCCGCCAGCAGCTCCGGGCGGCCGGCACCCCATTCCAGCATGGAATAGTCCTCCCAAGCCCGGCGCTGCTCGGCCTTCGGATCGTGGTCCACCCGCGGCGGGATATCGTAAACCTGCGTCGCGCGCAGCTCGGCTTCTTCGGATTCTTCGGATTCTTGCGCGCCTTCCACCCGGTAGCGCGGCCAGCTGGGCGCCGGCTCCGACTCCCAAATGAACCGTGCCCAGTGGTCCTGCATCAACTCCGTCATCGACTCCCCCGCGTCCCCGTTGCCCAGCTTGGTCACCAGCGACATCCGCGAGGATTTCGGATCCCCGAAGACGTTGGCCAGCTCCAGCGAGTGCACCGCGCCGAGCCCCAGCCAGCGCAGCGCCATCGGCGTGTAGTCGTAGCGGTACATCCACGTCGGGTAGCGCTCCGCGTGGGCCTCGGCGGCGCGGACGGTGGGCGCCCAGAACAGGGCATCGGAAAGCAGGTCGGCGAAATCCCGCCGGCCCTCGGCCCGCCCGTAGGCGTCCACCACCCGTTCGGCGTTGCGCTCGTCGAAGGACCGTAGCAGCCGCAGCCCGGCGCGGGCGCGGGAATCCTCCCGCTGGAACAGGTACTTGGCAAAACTGGTCTCGCCCGAGTTGGTCCCCACCAGCAGCGGAACCCCCGCTTGCCTCCCCTTCTCAAAGGCTTCCAGCGGGTGTGCGGGCAGCACGTCCTCGTCGACCGTCGGCGCGTAACAGGAATTCAGGTGCAGCAACTCCCCGGCGCGCCACATCATCGACTGCCCAGCGCGGACCAGGTCCGGCCACTCCTCGGCGCGCAGCTCATCGATGCCGCTTCCCCTCGGCAAGGCCAGACGCTTGACCAGCTCGCGGGCCCACAGCGTCGACTGCGCGCGGGAATGAATCAGCCCGATGGGCGGCGACTGGGCGATGGCCTTGTGGAAGAGCCCCTGCGCCGCCGGGCTCGTCATGAGGGTAAGCACCGCGGCCGCCCCGGCGGACTCGCCCATCAGCGTGATGTTGTCCGGATCGCCGCCGAACTGGGCGATATTGTCCCGCACCCACTCCAGCGCCAGGAGCTGGTCCAGCACCGCCGGGTTGGCCACGCACTCGCCCGGCAGGCTGCGCATATCCAGGTAGCCCAGCGCGCCGAGGCGGAAGTTAATAGAAACGTAGACGACGTTCATCGACTGCGCCAGGTGGAAACCGCGCAGCATCAGCATGTGCGACGAGCCCATGATGAAGGACCCTCCGTGCAGGTAGACCACCACCGGCAGCCGCTGCGTGCCCGTCGGCCGCACCACGTCCAGGTTCAGGCAGTCTTCGCTGCCGATGACCCTCTCAGTCCACGAATACGTCGGCTGCGGCGCCACCTCGCCGAAGTCCCGGCATTCGCGCACGCCTTCCCAGGCCGCCACCGGCTCGGGGGCACAAAACCGCCCGGTGAGCGCGGTGTCCTTGCCGAACGGGATCCCCTTCCAGGAGCTGACGTCGAGGCCTTCGTCGTCGTGCTCGCGCTTGCCGTGGACCCAGCCGGCGGCCGTCCGGATGGCCAGCCCGTCGCCGGGGTGGGCGTGCGCGGCCGCCTGGGCTTCGGCGGCGCGGGCATGGGCGGCTGCCGCTTGCCGGCGCGCGGCAGCGACTGATTCTTCTTCCCACTCCTCGTCCCAGGGCCCCATGGATTCCAGCGTAGTAAGCTCGCGTCGGGTTTGCGCAACCTTGCGCACGCTTGACGATGCCCCACCACACTTTCCCCTAGAGTGGTATAGGACCTATTTATCGGAGGAGACGAAACGTGTTTGGAATTGGTAAGAAAAACAAAGAAGACAACGGCGCGGTAGCTACCGTCACCCCGGAAGAGGCCGCGGACAACCTGCAGCGCTACGACATTGATCCGGACAACGCCGACAAGTGGACGGCCACTCTGCTCAAGTCTTTAGATAAGGCCGTCAAGATCCAGGCCGGCACCATCGTCAAATACGTCGAGTCGGTCAAGAAGCGCAATCCGAACGCCACGCCGGAACAGATCCAGGCGATTATCGACAAGCACTTCCGCAACATCACCACGGGCACGGGCGCCGGGGCCGGCGCGGCCGCCTCCGTTCCGGGCGTCGGCTTTTTCACCGGCGCGGCCGCCATCGGGGCGGATTCGCTCGTTTTCTTAGAGGCCGCGGCCTGGTACATCCTGGCCTCCGCGCACCTGCGGGGCATCGATGTCAGCAACGAGGAGCAGAGGCGCGCGCTCGTGCTGTTGGTGCTGACCGGTTCCAAGGGCTCGGCGCTCGTCGACACCATCGTCGGCGACCTGGGCCAGGGGGCGAGCCTGTCGAGCGCGGCATCGCTGACGCGTTTTTCCGCCCCTACCCTGTCCGGGATGAACGCGCGCCTGGGCAAGCTCTTTACCAAGCAGATCACCAAGCGCTTCAAATGGGCCTGGGTGTCCAAGCTAATGCCGCTCGGAATCGGCGCGTTTTTGGGCTCCGTGGCCAACCGCAAGCTGGCCCGTCAGGTCATCGAACACGCCCGCACCAACCTCGATCCGCTGCCCGCGATCACCAATTAAGAAGCAGGATTGTCAGCCAGCTGTTGACCCGTATCATTGGGAACGGACCACTTTGCTGGGGGCATTACCCCCGCCGTGGATGTTTACCACTAAAGTTGATGTGACTACCCGACAAAGCTAAAGGAAAAGAGGCGAGCACCTGCCGTGAGCAAGTCGAATATATTCGGCCCCAACGCGTGGCTGATTGACGAACAGTTCCAGCAGTATTCCCAGGATCCATCCTCCGTAGATAAGGAATGGCGGGAGTTTTTCGAGGCCAACGGCGCCCCCAAAAAGTCGGCTGACGCTGGCAAATCCGGGTCGACCCAGCCGAAGAAGGACAAGCCGGCGAAGGCGCCCAAGGAATCTGAAGGCACGACTGCTAAGACCAAGCAGAACGTCCGCGAGACTGAGGTCTCCAAGGGTGTAAAGAAGGCGCAGAAGGAATCCGCCAAGGCCAACACTCCGGCTAAGGAAAAGGCCCCGACTTCACCCCTGGATCGCATCGGCGCTACCCCCGAACCGGGCCAGAAGCCGCTGAAGGGTACCTTCAAGGCCATCGCCAAGAACATGGACGAGTCCCTGGAGATCCCGACCGCAACCACCGTGCGCGACATGCCGGTCAAGCTCATGTGGGAAAACCGCTCCATGATCAACGACCACCTCAAGCGCACCCGCGGTGGCAAGATCTCCTTTACTCACATCATCGGCTACGCCCTGGTTAAGGCCACCCAGATCCACCCGGCCATGAACGTGCGCTACGAGGTCTCCGACGGCAAGCCGACCGTCGTCCAGCCCGAGCACATCAACTTGGGCCTGGCCATCGACCTGCCGCAGAAGGATGGCTCCCGCGCGCTGGTCGTCGCCGCCATCAAGGAATGTGAAAACAAGGGCTTTTCCGAGTTCGTCGACGCCTACGAGGACATCGTCACCCGTTCCCGCAACGGCAAGCTGACGATGGACGACTTCTCCGGCGTGACCATCAACCTGACCAACCCGGGCGGCATCGGCACGCGCCACTCCATCGCCCGCCTGACCAAGGGCTCCGGCTCCATCATCGGTGTCGGCTCCATGGACTACCCGGCCGAGTTCGCCGGCGCTTCCGCCGACCGCCTGGCGGACCTGGGCGTGGGCCGTCTGGTCACGCTGACCTCCACCTACGACCACCGCGTCATCCAGGGCGCGGAGTCCGGTGAGTTCCTGCGCACCATCGGCCAGCTGCTGGTCGACGACAAGTTCTGGGACGAGCTCTTCGCCGAGATGGGCGTTCCCTACCAGCCGTTCCGCTGGGCCCAGGACGTCCCGAACTCCGGCGTGGACAAGAACACCCGCGTCATGCAGCTCATCGAGGCCTACCGTTCCCGCGGCCACCTGCTGGCCGACGTCAACCCGCTGGGCTGGCACCAGCCGGGCCTGCCGTCGCCGGATCACCGCGACCTGGACATGGCCACCCACGGCCTGACCATCTGGGACCTGGACCGCACCTTCAACGTCGGTGGCTTCGGCGGCAAGGAGTCCATGACGCTGCGCGAGGTCCTGTCCCGCCTGCGTTCGGCCTACACCCTGAAGGTCGGCTCCGAGTACGCCCACATCCTCGATCGCGACGAGCGCGGCTGGCTGCAAGATCGCCTCGAGGACGGCATGCCCAAGCCGACCAATGCCGAGCAGAAGTACATCCTGCAGAAGGTCAACGCCGCCGAGGCTTTCGAGAACTTCCTGCAGACCAAGTACGTCGGCCAGAAGCGCTTCTCCCTGGAGGGCGCCGAGTCCCTCATCCCGCTGATGGACTCCATCATCGACACCGCCGCCGGCCAGGGCCTGGACGAGGTCGTCATCGGCATGCCGCACCGCGGCCGCCTGAACGTCCTGTTCAACATCGTGGGCAAGCCGCTGGCCGAGCTCTTCGAAGAGTTCGACGGCAACTACCGCGGCGGCCAGCTGGGCGGCTCTGGCGACGTTAAGTACCACCTGGGCGCCAGCGGCGAGCACCTCCAGATGTTCGGCGACGGCGAGATTAAGGTCTCCCTGACCGCCAACCCGTCCCACCTGGAGGCCGTCGACCCGGTGCTGGTCGGTATGGCCCGCGCCAAGCAGGACATCATCGACCAGGGCGACGAGGGCTACTCCGTCGTCCCGCTGATGCTGCACGGCGATGCCTCCTTCACCGGCCTGGGTGTGGTCCAGGAGACCATCAACCTGTCCAACCTGCGCGGCTACACCGTCGGCGGCACCATCCACATCGTGGTCAACAACCAGATTGGTTTCACCACCACCCCGGACTCCGGCCGCTCGACCCACTACGCCACCGACCTGGCCAAGGGCTTCGACTGCCCGGTCTTCCACGTCAACGGCGACGACCCGGAGGCCGTCGTCTGGGTCGGCCAGCTGGCTACCGAGTACCGCCGCCAGTTCGGCAAGGACGTCTTCATCGACCTCATCTGCTACCGCCTGCGCGGCCACAACGAGGCCGACGACCCGTCGATGACCCAGCCGGTTCTCTACGACCTCATCAACGACCACAAGGGCGTGCGCGAGTCCTACACCGAGGACCTCATCGGCCGTGGCGATCTCTCGGCGGAAGACGCCGAGGCCGCCGCCCGCGACTTCCACGACCAGATGGAGTCCGTGTTCACCGAGGTCAAGGAAGCCGAAAAGACCGGCCCGCAGGAGCAGACCGGTATTACCTCGTCCCAGGAGCTGACCCGCGGTCTGGATACCTCCATCACCGCCGAGGAGATGAACGAGCTGGGCCAGGCCTTCGTCAACCCGCCGGAGGGCTTCGACCTGCACAAGCGCGTGTCCAAGGTCGCCAAGGAGCGGGCCAAGACCGCGCAGGAAGGCGGCATCGACTGGGCCTGGGGCGAGCTGCTCGCCTTCGGCTCCCTGGCAAACTCCGGCAAGGTCATCCGTATCGCCGGTGAGGATACCCGCCGCGGTACCTTCACCCAGCGCCACGCAGTCCTGTTCGACCCGGAGACCGGCCAGGAGTACAACCCGCTCAACCACCTGGCCGACGCCAAGGGCAACGGCGGCAAGTTCCTCATCTACAACTCCGCCCTGACCGAGTACGCCGGCATGGGCTTCGAGTACGGCTACTCCCTGGGCAACCAGGACGCCCTGGTGGCCTGGGAGGCCCAGTTCGGCGACTTCGCCAACGGCGCGCAGACCATCATCGATGAGTACGTCGCCTCCGGCGAGGCCAAGTGGGGCCAGACCTCCTCGCTCGTGCTGCTGCTGCCGCACGGCTACGAGGGCCAGGGCCCGGACCACTCCTCCGCCCGTATCGAGCGCTACCTGCAGCTGTGCGCTGAGGGCTCGATGACCGTGGCGCAGCCGACCACCCCGGCCAACCACTTCCACCTGCTGCGCCGCCAGGCACTGGGCACGATGAAGCGTCCGCTGGTCGTTTTCACCCCGAAGTCCATGCTGCGTAACAAGCAGGCGACCTCGGCGGTGGAGGACTTCACCGAGGTGACCTCCTTCCGCTCGGTCATCAACGACCCGAACCAGGTCGACCACAACGGCAAGGTTGTCGGCGACCCGGACAAGGTCAAGACCATCATGCTCTGCTCCGGCAAGATCTACTACGACCTGGAGAAGAAGCGGGAGAAGGACGGCCGCGACGACATCGCCATCGTGCGCGTCGAGATGCTGCACCCGATCCCGTTCAACCGCCTGCGCGAGGCCTTCGAGACCTACCCGAACGCCACCCAGGTGCGCTTCGTCCAGGACGAGCCGGCCAACCAGGGCCCGTGGCCGTTCTACAACGAGCACCTGCGCGAGCTGATTCCGGACATGCCGGAACTGGTCCGCGTGTCCCGCCGCGCGCAGTCCTCGACTGCCACCGGCGTGTCCAAGGTCCACCAGCTCGAGCAGAAGAACCTGCTCGATGAGGCCTTCGACGTCTAGACCGCGCTCTAGGCACGCCGACTAGCCGGCCCGCTGCCCTCCCTCAGCTAGGGAGGCGGCGGGTCGGTTTTTTGTTTCTAGGCGGACCTACCGGGGCGGTATCCACACCGTCTTTCCGCGCACCCGTGCCATCCTGCCCCGCGATGCCGGCCCGCCGCACCCCGCGTCATCATTCGCGCCGTTGTGGTGCGGGCACAAGGTGACCAGGTTGTCCATGTTGGTCGGCCCTCCCCGCTCCCAGGCCTGTATGTGGTGTACCTGGCATTCATCCCCGCCCACCAGGCAGTCCGGCCAGGCGCAGACCGGGTTTTCAATCAGCGCCAGGCGCCGCTGCTTGTCGGAGGCAAAGCGTTCGATGCGGTAGAGGTTCACCGGCCCGCGCACTGGGTCGACCAGGCCGACGAAACCGAATTCGCTGAGCTTGCGCCGCACCAGCTCGGCGCCGCTGACGACGGCGCCGTTGGTCAGCTGGACGGCGATGTCTTCGGCGCCGGAGGAGGCATCGTTAAGCAGGCGACCGAAGTCGCTGATGTCCATGACCGCGTTGGTGATTGCCGGTGTGGCCGCCCCGCCGCCGCCTAAGAGGACGGCGCGGGCGTCGTCGACCGAGTCGATGTTGGCGTGCAGGTCCGCGATGAACGCCGAGTCCGCGGTAATCTTCCACGACCACAGTCCGTCCTTGCCGCGACGCAGCTCGACGCCGGGCGTGCGGGTTGGGCTGGGGTTGGCCTCGCGCACCTTGCGGCGAGCGATGCGCCCCATCGCCTCCTCGTCCGCCGCAATGGCCGCAAGTTCCTCGAAGATGCGCCAGGCGTCGTCCTGCTTGCGGGCCCGCCCCACGTGGTAGGCGATCACCAGCAGCACCGCCAGGTCGTGGCCAATCCGGCGCGCAGACGCTAGCGCCCGGCGTTGGCGACCACGGTAGCGGGTGGCCCCGAAAAAGAGGTCGCGCACTCCCAGCAGCTCTTCGGCACCGGCGCGCGTGGCACCGGCATGCTGCACGAGGTCGTCGACGCTCGCGCCGCGGACTTCCTCCAGCAGGGCGATGCCCGTCGCCCGCGCCCCGAAGTACGCCCGCGTGCGTTCTAAACGGTCTGGATCAAATTCTGTGTTCATGCCTCCTAGAACAGCAGCCCGCGCGGCGCGGCTCAAGGATTCGGGGCGCTAGCCTGTGGATAACCGGCCCAAATTATATGCGGGCGCATATACCGCGGAGTTATCCACAGGCCGGGGCGCTATTTTCCGGGGCGCTATTCTTCGGTGGAATCCGAGTCGCTGTTCGCGTCCAGCTCGCCTTCGGGGACGCTGTTCTGGCTCCAGCGGGAAACGACCTTCTCGATGTCGCCGTCACCGGTCTCGACCTCCTCGACCAACTCGTCGATGTCCTGCTCGATCAGGAATTTCGACAGCGAGCCCAGCATCTCCATTTCTTCCCGGTCCAGCAGGCCCTTCGTGAAGATGGGGCTGTAGTTCTGCGGCAGCTCGCTGGCGGGGCTCGCGCTGCAGCCCTGGGCGGTCGACGGGTCGACGGTGGTCAGCGTGGTCGGCAGCGATTCCATCATCGCGATGTGCGTCTGCCCGTTGCGGTCCTCGTCCCGGCTGGCCTCGCCGGCGCCGAAATCTTCGGCCATCTCCCGGGCGCGGTCGGGGTCGAGGGCGTAGAGGGCATCGCCGGTGCAGGCGGCCCAGAAATTACCTTCCTCGCCCATCTTTTCCACCAGGGAGGAACCGGCTGTGTTGTCCTCGACGACTAGCTCGGCATGCCGGTCGTTGCGGGCGAAGGCCTGCTTGAAGATTTCGGCGACGACCTGGCCCTCCGTCTCCTGCGAGTCGACCAGGATGCGGATGTCCGCGTCTTCCCGCGGGTCGGCGGAGCTGCCCGGATCGGCGTCCGCGCACCCGCTCAAGGCCACCACCGCGGCCACCAGGCAGGCGGCACCGGCTTGCACACGCATCGAATCCTCCCAACGTTGAAATTCCCTGTCATCTTACACGGCGTGCCCCGACGTGTATTTTCCCCGCCCGGTTACTACGATGGTTCATGATATGACTAGTGCACTAACCGAATCCGCTGTCCGCAGCGCGCTCTCCCGCGTAGAGGATCCTGAAATCGGGCGCCCGATTACCGAACTCGACATGGTCAAGTCCATTTCCGTCGACGGCAACGACGTCGCCGTGGAAATCTACCTGACCATCGCCGGCTGCCCGATGAAAAACACCATCCAGTCCAACACCCAGGCGGCGTTGGAAGACATCGACGGCGTTGGCAACGTCACCGTGACGCTGGATGCGATGAACGACGAGCAGCGCCTCGAACTCAAAAAGAAGCTCCGCGGCGGCAAGGCCGAGCCGGAAATCCCGTTCGCGAAGCCCGATTCCACCACCCGCGTCTTCGCGGTGGCCTCGGGCAAGGGCGGCGTCGGCAAGTCCTCCGTGACCGTCAACCTGGCCTCCGCCCTGCAGCGCAAGAGCCTCAAGGTAGGCATTATCGATGCCGACATCTACGGCCACTCCGTCCCCGGCCTGCTGGGCTCGACGACAGGCCCCACCGTGCTGGACGAGGAGATGCTGCTGCCGCCCATCGCGCACGATATTAAGCACATCTCCATCGGCCAGTTCGTCGAGGGCAACGCGCCGGTCGTCTGGCGCGGGCCGATGCTCCACCGCGCCCTCCAGCAGTTCCTGGTCGACGTCTTCTGGGGCGACCTCGACGTGCTGCTGCTGGATCTCCCTCCCGGCACCGGCGATGTCGCGCTCTCGGTGGCCCAGCTCATCCCCAACGCCGAGCTGCTCATCGTCACCACCCCGCAGGCCGCGGCCGCGGAGGTCGCCGAGCGCGCCGGCTCCATCTCCCAGCAGACCCGCCAGCGTGTGGCCGGCGTCATTGAGAACATGGGCGCGATGGTCATGCCGGACGGCACCACGATGGACATCTTCGGCAGCGGCGGCGGCCAGATCGTCGCGGACCGGCTGAGCACCCTTTTGGGCCACGAGGTCCCGCTGCTGGGCCAGATTCCGCTGGATCCGGCGCTGCGCACCGGCGGCGATGCCGGCGTGCCGATCCTCGAGCAGGCCCCCGACTCGGCTGCCGCGCAAGCGGTGGCCGCCATCGCGGACAAGATCGCGGTGCGGAAGGATTCCCTGGCCGGCAAGCCGCTGGGCTTGGGCGTTACCCAGCACTAAACGCTAGGTAATATCCGACCAGCTAAAGCCCGAGGTCTGCTCGGGGCGGCGTTCACTCGGCTGCGGTTGCTGCTTAGGCTGCGGTGCTGCCTTCTCCTCGGGCGCGGGGGCAGAGGTGGCATCGGCAGCGTAAATCTGCGAATAATCAAAGCCCTGCGCGGCCGCCGCGGTATTGGTTTCGCGCGGCTGGTCGGTGTACGGGCTGTAGCTTTCCTCGCGCTGCTCGACCTTCGCCGCCGGCTCGTCTAAGAATTTCTTCGGGTTGAAGTCGTCCCAGGCGCTATCGTCGCCGTCGAACAGCGCCTTGGTCAGCACGCCGCGGGGCCCGAGCCGGCCCCACTCCATGGCCTGGTTGAGCGGCCCGCGCAGGTCGTCGAACTCCTTGGAGAACTCCCCCACCTCGCCGTTGAGCTCGGCCTTGGCGTTGTTGATCGCCCGCCGCGCGGCGAAAATCGCGGCGCGCACGTCCTGGAGCACGCCGGGCAGCCGCTCCGGCCCGATGACAACGACGGCGATCAGCACGATCACCACGATCTCGGTAACGCCTAAATTCGAAAACACGTGACTTACTCTAGTCTTTCTCCACGGCCCTGGTTATGCCGGATGGCCCGCACCATCATCTCCAGCCGGTCGAGCAGATCCTGTTCCGGATGGTAGGTCGGCGTGGAGGCGTCCGGGCCGGGCCCCACCGCCGAGCTAGCGATGCTAGTCAGCCTATCCACCAGCGAATGCGGCGCGCGCACCTGGTGGTCGACGTTGCACATGCGCACCCATTCCGAGGCGCCGCGCTGCACGTGGACCTCGCGGCGGCATTCCGCGCAGTGTACTAGGTGCACGCGCACGCGGTGAGCGGCCTTGTGGTCCATCTCGCCGTCGACGAAGGCCACGACCGCCTCGGGGCCCAAGTGCCCGATGGTGTCCATGCGGCGGGCCCGCGCCTTAGCCTTGTCGCGGATCTTGCGGGCCCGCGCAATCCCCGCCGCGCCAGCAGCTCCGGCCGAACCGGCAGCTCCGGCCGCGCCCAAGGAAGAAAAACGCGAAACATGCGGGTGCACAGCTTTGGCCTCCTTTCTGCCACCTAGCACTAGTCCTAACACCAGCCTAGGGAATTTTCCTAGGACTTGGTGGGAAGCAGGAGGCGAGCGTCGGCATCGTTAGCCGCGGCGGACTCGATGGCCGCGCGCAGCTGGGACCGGCCGCGGTGGATGCGGGAGCGCACAGTGCCCATCTTCACGCCCAGGGTCTCGGCGATTTCGTCGTAGCTCATGCCCACGACGTCGCAAAGCACGACGACGACACGAAACTCCGGGCTCAGCGAATCCAGCGCGGCCTGCAAGGCCGGGTCCAGATTGGCCACGGTGTAGGCCTGCTCGGGCGTCATATCGTTGCCCGGCACGCGGTCGTAATCCTCGGGCAGGGCCTCCATGCGGATCTTCGCGCGGTGGCGCACCATGTCCAGGAAGAGGTTGGTGGTGATCCGGTGCAGCCAGCCCTCGAAGGTGCCCGGCTGGTAGTTGTGCAGCGACCGGAACACACGCATGAAGGTCTCCTGGGTTAGGTCCTCCGCGTCGTGCTGGTTACCGGACAGGCGGTAGGCCAGCCGGTAGACGCTGTCGGCGTGCTCGGCCACCAAGTCGGCCCACGATGGCATGGCTGCCTGCCCGGCATCGAAAGCTGCGGTGCTTGCGGGGGCATCGTTCGACGGGAGTGACTCTTTTGCCATAACAAGTATTGTGCTACATCTTTCTTCCAAACTCCAGACGGTGGACTGTACATTTGCTGTTAGCCGTTTTGCCACCCACAACTCGGGGCGTTATCCCCACCTAAGCGCGGCATTATGCCTAGACTGAAGGCCGTGACTACTACGGCTTTTGACGCATTGCAATCCTATATCGGCTCGACCTCCGCGCCCTCGGAGGCGCTGGCGCACGCCCGCGACCACGCGCAGGAGTATTCCCTGCCGCTGCCCGACGAGTCGCTGGGCCAGCTGATTAGCACCCTCGCCGCCGCCTCGACGGGGCACGCGGCCACGCCGAAAGCCCAAGCTATTGTCATTTCCCCGGCCGCGGCGGTCGTCGGCCTCTACGTTTTGGAGGGCCTGTCCGAGTCGGGTTCGCTGACCTGCATCGACCCGGAGGCCGAGCACCAGGCCGCGGCCAAGGCCTCCTTCCGCGAGGCCGGTTACCCGCCCAGCCGCGTGCGTTACCTGCCGTCGCGCCCGCTCGACGTCATGAGCCGCCTGGCCAGCGAGTCCTACCAGGTCATCTACGCCGACGTGCACAGCCTGGACCTGCCCGCGCTAGTCGATGCCGCCTGGCCCCTCCTATCCCCGCACGGCACCCTGATCCTCCCGAATGCCCTCCTGGACGGGACCTTGGGCGATAGCTCCCGCACGGATCGGGCCACCCAGTCCGCCCGCCAGGCCGACGCCGCCATCCGCGAGCTCGAGGACGCCGTGGTCACCCGCCTGCCGCTGGGCGGCGGGGTCACGCTCGTGACGAAGCTCTAAACGCGCTGGTTCTTGCCGACGACGACCACGCCGCCGGCCGAAATCTGGAAGCGCTCGGCGTCGCGCTCCGCGTCGACGCCGATGATGGCGCCCTCGCCTACCTCGACGTTCTTGTCCAGGATGGCGTGCCGCACCACGGCCCCGCGGCCGACGCGCACGCCCGGCAGCAGCACGGAACCCTCCACGGTCGCGCCGTCGGCGACGTGCACGTCGGAGGCCAGCACCGAGTTGCGCACCGTGCCGCCGGAGATGATGCAGCCCGGGGCCACCATCGACGACTGCGCGATACCGTTTTGCACGAACTTCGCCGGCGGGAAGTTGGAATCATCCGTCGAGTGGATGGGCCAGTGCCGGTTGTACAGGTTGAAGATGGGGTGCACGGAGATGAGATCCATGTGCGCCTCGTAGAAGGAGTCAATTGTTCCCACGTCGCGCCAGTAGCCGTGGTCGCGCTCGGTAGAGCCGGGTACTTGGTTAGACATGAAATCGTAGACGTGGGCCTGGCCGCGCTCCACGAAGTACGGGATGATGTCGCCGCCCATGTCGTGCGCGGAGTCGGGGTTGTCCTCGTCGGCCAGGAGGGCATCGATAAGCGCCTGGGCGGTGAAGACGTAGTTGCCCATGGAGGCATAGGTCTGCGTCGGGTCGTCGGGGGTGGACGGCGGATCGGCCGGCTTTTCGACGAACTCGGTGATAGTGCCCATGCCGTCGGCCTGGATGCAGCCGAAGGCGCTGGCCTCGGAGCGGGGCACGCGGATGCCGGCGACGGAGCAGTCCAGGCCGGTCGCGATGTGCTCGTCGACCATCTGCGCCGGGTCCATGCGGTAGACGTGGTCGGCGCCGAAGACGATGACGTAGTCGGGCTTCTCGTCGTAGATGAGGTTCAGCGACTGGACGATCGCGTCGGCCGAGCCGTTGTACCAGCGCTTGCCGCGCCGCTGCTGCGCGGGCACGGAGGCGATGTACTGCGGCGTGGGCCCGGACAGGTTCCAGGCTTGGGAGATGTGGCGGTCGAGCGAGTGCGACTTGTACTGGGTCAGCACCGCGATCTTCAAGAAACGGGCGTTGACCAGATTCGACAAGACGAAGTCGACGAGTCGGTAGGAGCCGCCGAAAGGCACGGCGGGTTTGGCGCGGTCTTCCGTCAACGGAAAGAGGCGTTTGCCCTCTCCGCCCGCGAGGACGATGGCAAGGACGTTAGGCTGGCTTCTCACAACCTCCAACCTATCCGCAGTATCGAAACTACGCAGCGGAAATGGCTAGTATTTACCCCCTGTTTACCTTCGGTGCGCGGCGCGGCATTAATCATTATTCTGGGAGGGTATGAGAGCCGGAATCTTTTCCAAGGAATACCCTCCCGAGGTCTACGGCGGCGCCGGGGTCCACGTCGCCGAGCTGACCCGCTTCATGCGCGACATCATCGACGTCGACGTCCACTGCATGGGCGCCGACCGCGCTGAGGCCGGGGTCTTTGCCCACGGCCCCGACAGCGCGCTGAATGACGCCAACCCCGCCCTACAGACCCTGTCGACCGGCCTGCGGATGGCGCACGCGGCCGACAACCTGGACGTGGTGCACTCGCACACCTGGTATTCCGGCCTGGGCGGCCACCTGGCGGGGCTGCTCTACGGCATCCCGCACGTGGTCACCGCCCACTCCTTGGAGCCGCACCGCCCGTGGAAGCGCGAGCAGCTGGGCGGCGGCTACGACATCTCCAGCTGGTCCGAGCGCAACGCCATGGAATCCGCCGACGCCGTCATCGCCGTCTCTGCGGGCATGAAGGACTCCATCCTGGACGCCTACCCGCACATCGACGCCGGCAAGGTGCACGTGGTGCTCAACGGCATCGATACGCAGCGCTGGCAGCCGCGCCACGGCGACTACCTGGCACAGCTGGGCGTGGACAGCCAGCGGCCGGTGGTCGCCTTCGTGGGCCGGATTACCCGCCAGAAGGGCGTGGAGCACCTGCTGCGCGCCGCCCGCTCCTTCGACCCGGGCATCCAGCTCGTTCTGTGCGCCGGCGCCCCCGATACCCCGGAGATCGCCGAGCGCACCCAGGCCTTAGTGGACACGCTGCGCGCTGAGCGCGACGGCGTCTTCTGGGTCCAAGAGATGCTCGACCACGACCGCGTCCAGCAGGTCTACACCGGCGCGGATATTTTCGTGTGCCCGTCCATCTACGAGCCGCTGGGAATCGTTAACCTCGAGGCCATGGCGTGCGGCACCGCGGTCGTCGCCTCGCGCGTCGGCGGCATTCCGGAAGTCGTCCGCGACGGGATTACGGGTACTCTGGTGCCCTACGACGCCGACGACGCCGCCACCTTCGAGGCGGATCTGGCCCAGGCCGTCAACGACCTCGCCGCCGACCCCGACCGCGCCCGCCGCTACGGCGAGGCCGGCCGGCAGCGCGCCGTGGAGGAGTTTTCCTGGGCGGCAATCGCACAACAAACGGTCGATATCTACCGCTCGCTGGTCTGAGTTTTAAGGAGTTTTTCTTGCCAATCCACATTCACCATCCTGAGCTTCACTTCGCTCCGGAAAGCGGAATCCTGGACGCTCCCGCCGGGGCGCTGCTCGACGGCACGACCTGGCACCTGTACTTCCAGTACCGCGCGCAGCCCGGGCAGGGCGCCCGGTGGGGCCATGTCTTCTCCGAGGACATGCCCTTCGACTGGTTGGAGTGCGACGACGTGCTCGCCCCCGCCGGCGGCGAAATCACGCTGCGCGCCGGCGCCGTCGCGGCAGTCGATGCCGGCGTGAACCTGTACTTCACCTCCGTGACGTCGACGGGCAGCACCGTGGCCCTGGCCCAAGACAAGGACTTCGACCGCGTCTGCGAGGTCTCCGACGACCCGTCCACCCTGGACGCGGCCATCCAGCGGGTGGGCACCGTCGCCTCCGACACCACCGATTTCTCCCGGTTCCGCTCCCCCTGCGTCGTGCCCGGCTGGGCCGAGGCCGACCGCGACGAGGGGCACGCCGGCTGGATCATGCTGGCGCTGACCGGCACCACGGAAACCCCGCAGCCGGTCATCCTCCACTCCGAGGACGGCACCTCCTGGACCTTTTCCGGCCCGCTGACCTTCGACGGCGACACCGGCCTGTCCGGCTGGAGCGCCGGCGGGGACCTGCCCCCGGTCGTCTCCCCGCGCATCATCCGCCTGCGCGATCAGGTCGACGACCACATCTACGACGTCCTGCTAGTGACCATCGAGCGCGGCGACCGAGAAGTCTCCGGCTACCTGGTCGGGCGCCTGGAGGGCACCGTGTTTAACGTACGTACCGGCTTCCAGCAGCTGGACTTCGGGCACGATTTCACCCGCCCGCGCACCACGAACTACATGCCGGGCACGGTCGACCAGCAGCAGCGCTTCGAGCAGTCGCGCCTGTTCGGTCTCATGAACGGCCAGGGCCGCGCCGACGATGCCACCACGCACCCCTCCTTCACCGAGGAAGGCTGGGCCAACGTGCTCTCCCTGCCGCGGCACGTCACCCTGCAGGGCGGCAAGCTCTTCCAGACCCCGGCCGTGGGCCTGCCGGACGCGGTTGCCGAGTCCTCCCGGGCGCGTTCCTGGGTGGGTCTGCTCAACGTGCCGGCCGGCTCCCACCTGACGGTCGAACTGCTCGACGCCGACGGGGATCCGGCCGCGGTCGTGACCCACTCCGGCGAGGAGCTCAGCCTTAAGCGCTGCTCCAAGTTCCAGGATCTCTACGCCGACGATGCCCCCGCCGCCGCCTCCCTCGCCGAGGACGACTCCGACTCGCTGACCATCATCATCGATGGCTCTACCGTCGAGGTCTTCGCCGACGGCGGCCAGGTGGCCATGGCCTCGCGCGTCTACTTCACCGGCGGCTGCAGCGGCCTGCGCACCAGCGGCGACGCCGAAATCCTGCGCGAGTGGGAGCGCGCCGGCTCTTAGGAGAACCGGCCGGGCTAGACCGCGCGCAGGCGGTCGAGGCGGGCGCGGGCGGTGACCGACAGCGTCGTCGGCAGGGCCGCTAGGCGCTCGTCGAGTTCGGCGGCGCTGATGTGCCGCGCCGACGGGCTCATCCCCACCTGGTCGCGGATGGATTCCTTGTCCAGGGTGATGGGGAAAGAGATATCCACCGGGTCGGCGGCCTGCTCGAGGTAGCCGCTGGCCTGCTCGTACATGCGGTCGATCTTGCCCTCTTCCACGCCCAGGATGCCCAGCGGCTCGCGCAGCTCGTCGAGGTGGCCGACCTCGGGGGTCAGCACAACGACCTGGCCGCCCGGGGCCAGGATGCGGCGGAATTCGGCCGGGTTACGCGGGGCGAAGACCACGGAGATGGCGTGCACGCTCTTATCGCGCAGCGGCAGGCGCTCCCAGGCGTCGGCGACCACGGCGCCGATCCGCGGGTGGGCCTTGGCCAGGTGCTTGGCCGCGTGCGGGGAGATATCCAGGCCCACGCCGCGCGAACCCGCAATCGAGTCGAGCGTGTGCGCCAGGTAGTAGCCGGTGCCGGCGCCGACCTCGAGGATGGTCGGGGCGACATCGTCAGCCACCGGCTCCACGACGTCCTGGATGCTGCCGGTCACGGCCTCTACGAAGGGGGCGAAATGGCCCCTGGCCAGGTAGGTTTCGCGGGCGTTGACCATGTCCATGTCATCGCCCTGGTGCTTGAGCCCCGCCCCGGCCGCGAGCGTCACGTAGCCCTGCTTGGCTACGTCGTAGCTGTGTCCAGACTCGGACACGAGGCGGGAAAACTCGTCTGCGCCCTTAAGGGCACTTCCGTCGGCGGGATCCGCCAAAAGATCAATGATGTCGGAAAGCATAGACCTACTCTAGCTGGCGACTTCGGTCAGCAACGAACCGAGCTCCGCCGCCTCTTCCTTGGACAGTTCGATGACGATTCGCCCGCCGCCGTCGGAGGGGATCCGCATGACAATCTTGCGCGATTCTTCCACCGCTTCCATCGCTCCGCCCGTGGTACGAGGTTTCATAGCTGCCATGGTTTCCACACTTTCTTTACAAAGGATTACTGCTTCTTCCCAGTCTATCCTTTATTCACATCCGGGGTAGCGGCCCGGTACCTTTCCAGCTCGGTGCTAAGGGCCGCTATCACGCGGTCGACTTGGTCCTGGCGGTAGCCGTGGCGGGCGACGTCGAACTCCATCTCGGCGTAGTTGCCGGCGGCGAGGGCGGCATCGTTGTGCTCATCGGCGGCCGCCGGGTTGGGGACGGCCTCCATGACGGGCCCGGGGCCTACCAGCTTGCCCCACAGCCAGGTGCCCACGACGACGAGGGCGCCCAGCACCACGATCAGCACGAGCCAAGAAATCATGGTTTGAGGATACCAGCAAGCGCAGGCCGCTCGGCCTCCTCGGGCACTCCCGCCCCGGCGCGGGCCAGGATGGTCTGCGCCACCACGTCCGCCATCGGGCCCAGCTGCTCCAGCGGCTTGTTGCGGTGGCGCCGCGGGGCCAGTGGCACCTGCGCTATCGATGCCCTCCCATAGGCCCGCCACACATCTATCAGCAGGCCGGCCTCAACCCCGTAGTCGGCGACGAAGGGCAGCTGCACCGCGCTCGCGCGCCGCAGGGCGTACTCCCCGCCCAGCGGCTGGTAGATATCGGCTAGCTCCGGGAAGAACAGGCGCAGCAGCGGCTTGGCAGAAAGCTCCGTCACCCGCCCGCCGCCGGTGGCTTGTGCCCCTAGGGTGCGCTCGTAATGGGCTTTGACCAGGTGGATCCCCGGGTCCTGGAAGGGCCGGGCCAGGGCGTTGACCATGCCGGGCTCGGCCGAGTCCAAGTCGGCGTCGACGAAGACCACGACGTCCCCGCGCGCGGCGGCGACCCCGCGCCACAGCGACTCGCCCTTGCCGGGCACGGGCGTAATACCTGGGAGCACCTCGCGCCAGTTGCGCACCGTGGCCCCGGCGCGGGCGGCCTCTTTCGCGGTCTCGTCGGTGGAATCGGCGTCGATGACTAAGACCTCGTGCGGGCAGTCGGCGAGGCAGGCGGTAACGACCCGGGCCACGGTGGCTTCCTCGTTGAGCGCCGGGATGACAACGGAGACTTTCATGCCAGCCCTCGCGTCGTGGCCAGCGGGGCCACCTCGCCCGCGATAGCCGCGGTCATGCGGATGACGTCGACGGTCTCGGCGACCTCGTGCACGCGGAAGGCCGCCACCCCGCGGGCCGCGGCCCAAGCCGTGGCCGCGAGCGTCCCGGCGACGCGCTCGCCTACCCCGCGGCCGACGGTCTCGCCCACGAAGTCCTTGTTCGACAACGCCATGAGCACCGGCCAGCCGGTCGCCACGACCTCGTCGATGCGCCGCAGCAGCTCGAGCCCGTGGAAAGTATTCTTGCCGAAGTCGTGCGTGGGGTCGATAAAGACCAGCTCTTCTGGGCAGCCCAACCCCGCGGCCTTCTCGGCCAGAGCGGTGGTCTCCCCGATGACGTCAGCGACCACGTCGTCGAAGTGCACGCGGTGCGGGCGGGTGCGCGGGGTGATCCCGCCGGTGTGCGAGCAGACGTAGCCGACGCGGTGCTGGCCGGCGACCTCGATGAGCTGCGGGTCAAAGCCCGCCCAGGTGTCGTTGACGAGTCGGGCGCCGGCGGCGATGGCGGCATCGGCAACCTCGGAGCGCCAGGTGTCCACGGACACGACGACGTCCGGGTAGCGCTCGGCGATGGCCGCGATGGTGGGCACGACGCGGTCGATCTCTTCGGCGGCATCGACCTGCGTGCCGGGCCCGGCTTTGACGCCGCCGACATCGACTATCGATGCCCCCTGCGCAACGACCTGCTCGCAGCGCGCCAGGGCGCGGTCTAGCTCGAAGGTGCTGCCCTGGTCGTAGAAAGAGTCCGGGGTGCGGTTGATAATCGCCATGACCTGGGCGATAGCGTGGTTGTGCATGGGGCTAGAGATCGCGGATGCGCCCGTCGGTCATGATGGCGTGCGCGCTGACGATGTGCTCGACGGCCTCGTCCACCGAGTCCGTGACCAGGAACAGGTCCAGGTCGGACTCATTGATGTAGCCGTCGGCGACCAGCCGCTTTTGCATCCAGTCCACCAGGCCGGACCAGTACTCGGTGTCGAGCAGGACGATCGGGTAGTTGGTCACCTTGCCGGTCTGGACCATGCAGGCAACCTCGAAGAACTCGTCCATGGTGCCCATCCCGCCCGGCAGGCAGACGAAAGCCTGGGAGTACTTCAAGAACATGGTCTTGCGGGCGAAGAAATAGCGGAAGTTCAGGCCCAGGTCGACGTACTGGTTCAGGCCCTGCTCGAAGGGCAGCTCGATGCCTAAGCCGATGGACATGCCGCCGGCCTCGTGCGCGCCGCGGTTGGCGGCCTCCATGATGCCGGGGCCACCGCCGGTGATGACGGCGTAGTCCGCGCCGACTAGCTTGTTGCCCAGCTCGACGGCCTGGGCGTAGGAGGGGGCATCCTCCGGCGTGCGCGCCGAGCCGAAGACGGTCACGGCCTTGGGCAGCTTCGACAGGGCGTCGAAGCCGGCCACGAACTCGCCCTGGATGCGCAGCACGCGCCACGGGTCGGCGTGCTGCCACTCGTGGTCGGCGCCCGACTGCAGCAGGCGCTGGTCGTAGGTCGACTCCTGCTCGCCTTCGGTGCGCAGCAGCAGCGGCCCGCGCAGGGTGCGGTGATAATTTTCAGAAAGGTGCTTCTGATTGTTTTTCTGCGGTGCCATCGACAACGGCTCCCTTTCTTTGTTTTCTTTTAAGAGTTTTCTCTTAAGAGTTCGTGCTGGTCAGGTACTGGCGCAGGACGCTGGCGACCGAGGTGATCTGGCCTACCGGGCACTGCTCGTCCGGCTTGTGCGCGAAACCGGGATCGCCGCAGCCGAAGTTCACCGCCGGGGTGCCCATCTCGGAGAAGCGGGACACGTCGGTCCAGCCGTACTTGGCGCGGACCTGGCCGCCGACGGCATCGATAAGCGCGGCGGCCGCGGGCTGGCCCAGGCCGGGCAGCGCGGGCCCGGCGACGTCATCGACCTCGATGTCGATGTTCTCGTGCTCGCCGAGGACCTCGCGCAGGTGGGCCATGGCCTCCTCGGAGCTGCGATCGGGCGCGAAGCGGTAGTTGACGAACAGCCACGCCTCGTCCGGGATAGTGTTGGTCGCCACCCCGGCCTCCAGTTGCACGATGTTGATGCCTTCCTTATAGACGCAGCCGTCGATTTCGACGTCGCGCGGCTGGTAGGCGGCGATGTTGTTGATGACCGGGGCCAGGGTGTGGGCGGCGTTCGAGCCGAGCCAGGCCCGTGCCGAGTGCGCGCGGGTGCCGCGGGCGGTGACCCGCAGGCGGATGCTGCCCTGGCAGCCGGCCTCGATCATCCCGCCGGAGGGCTCACCCAGCAGCGCCAGGTCCCCGGCCAGCCACTCCGGGTTGTCGCGCTGGATGTGGCCCAGGCCGTTGTATTCGGTGGCGACCTCCTCCCCCTCGTAGGCGATGAAGGTGAGATCGTGGGCCAAGGAGGCATCGTTAGCCAGGGTGGCAAAGGTGTGCAGGTAGACGGCCAGGCCGGACTTCATGTCGACCGTGCCGCAGCCGAACATCGTCTCGCCATCCATGTGATGCGGCACGTTGTCGGCCAGCGGGACCGTGTCCACGTGCCCGGCCAGGACCACGCGGGAATCCAGCCCGCGGTGGGTGCGGGCACAGACCGTGTTGCCGAAGCGAACGACCTCCACCTCCTCGATGTCGCGGAGGGCGGCCTCAATCGCATCCGCGATGGCTTCCTCGTGGTGGGAGGGGCTGGGGATGTCCACGAGCTGCTTCGTCAGCTCGACTGGGCAGGTCAGCAGATCTAGGTAATTCGGCTTCGGAGTACTCACAACCGGCCATGCTACCGCGTAACGCGGGGGTGGCGGGCGTGACCTTGGTGACGAACGTGTAAACTCCCAGCAAACACTCGCTGTATTTCAGCGGGATCGACATATCGCAAATCTGGGTTGGAGAATTCAATGGCTACGGAGAAACCACAGCGACTAAAAACCCGCCACCTGACCATGATGGGCCTGGGCTCCGCCATCGGCGCCGGACTGTTTCTCGGCGTGGGCGTGGGCATTCATATCGCCGGCACGTCCATTCTCATCGCCTATGCCATCGCGGGCGCCTTGGTCGCCCTGATCATGCGAATGTTGGGGGAAATGGCCTCCGCCCGCCCGTCGCTGGGCTCCTTTTCCACCTACGCCGGCCAGGCCTTCGGCAACTGGGCGCGGTTTACCTGCGGCTGGCTGTACTGGTTCATGCTGGTGATGGTCATGGGCGCCGAAATCACCGGCGCGGCGGCCATCATCGGCGGTTGGTTCGGCGTCGAGCCGTGGATCCCGGCGCTCATTGCGGTGCTGATCTTCGCGGTCATCAACTTCGCCTCCGTGCGCGGCTTCGGCGAGTTCGAATTCTGGTTCGCTGTCATCAAGGTCGCGGTGATCGTCGCCTTCCTCGTGCTGGGCGTGCTGATGGTCACCGGCCTGTGGCCGGGCACGACCTTCGTCGCCACGGAGAACTTCACCGATAACTTCCTGCCCAACGGCATCCCCGGCTTCGCCGCCGGCCTGCTGGCCGTGGCCTTCGCCTTCGGCGGCATCGAGCTGGTGACCATCGCCGCCGCGGAGTCCGAGGATCCCGCGCACAACGTCTCCACCGCCGTGCGCGCCATCATCTTCCGCATCATCGTCTTCTACCTGGGTTCGGTCGCCGTCATCGCCCTGCTGCTGCCCTTCGAGCTGATCCAGGACGCCGACGACGCCTCCCAGTCCCCCTTCGCCCTGGTGATGGGCACCGCCAACATCCCGGCCGTGGCCGGCTTCATGGAGCTCGTCATCGTCGTGGCCCTGCTGTCCGCGTTCAACGCCCAGATTTACGCGACCTCCCGCCTGGTCTTCGACATGGCCCGCGACGGCAACGCCCACCACGCCTTCCTGTTCACCAACGCCCAGGGCTCGCCGCGCAACGCCGTCGTGCTCTCCATGATCTTCGCCTTCGCCTCCGTCGGCCTGCAGTACTGGAACCCGCCGGGGCTGCTGACCTTCCTGTTCAACGCCGTGGGCGGGTGCCTGCTGGTCATCTGGATCCTGGTGGTCTGCTCCTACCTGAAGCTGCACCCCGAGATGAAGGCCAACGGCGAGCTCACCCAGCTGCGCACCCCCGGCTTCCCGTACGTGCCGTGGATCGTGCTGGCCGCCCTAGGCGCGCTGATCGTGCTCATGCTCTTCGACCCGGCCGCCCGCGCCCAGATCGGCGCCGTCGTGGCGATGTCCGCCGTCCTCATCGTGCTGTCTTTCGCGCTGCCGACCGGCGCGCGCAGCCAGGTGGGGCGCAACAAACGCTAATTAGCTAAACTGGCTCAACGTGCGTCTAAACAACTGAATACGTGGCATATTCCCTTCGATTTTTTCACGAGGCATTTTCACACTATGACTTCAGCATCCGCCCGCGGGCTCGCGACCATCACCCACGACGGCACGGTCTTGGACGTTTGGTTCCCGGCCGTCCACACCGATCAGCCGGTGGAGCAGTCCGGCACCACCCAGCTGGATGAGGTTCCCCAGCAGTTCGCTGAGCTGGTAGGCCCCGACGAGGAACGCGGCGTCGCCCGCGTGGCAGTTGCCACCGGCATCGCCTCGCTTGACGATGCCCCCATCGACACCTACGACGCCTACCTGCGCCTGCACCTGCTGTCCCACCGCGCGGTCCGCCCGCACGAATTGAACATGGACGGCATCTTCGGCCACCTGGCCAACGTCGTGTGGACCAACTACGGCCCGTGCGCCGTCTCCGACTTCCAGATGGTGCGCGGCCGCCTGGCCTCCCGCGGCCCGGTCACCGTGTACTCGGTGGACAAGTTCCCCCGCATGGTCGACTACGTCATCCCCTCCGGCGTGCGCATTGGCGATGCCGACCGCGTCCGGCTGGGCGCCCACCTCGCGGAGGGCACCACCGTCATGCACGAGGGCTTCGTCAACTTCAACGCCGGCACCCTGGGCGCCTCCATGGTCGAGGGCCGCGTCTCTGCCGGCGTGGTGGTCGGCGACGGCTCCGATATCGGCGGCGGCGCCTCCATCATGGGCACGCTGTCCGGCGGCGGCAAGGAGGTCATCTCCCTGGGCGAGCGCTGCCTGCTCGGCGCCAACTCCGGCGTCGGCATCTCGCTGGGCGACGACTGCGTCGTCGAGGCGGGCCTGTACGTCACCGCCGGCACCCGGGTTACCGTCTACGGCAAGGTCGCCGAGGCCGTCGGCGTCGAGGCCGGCGAGCAGGTTAAGGCCGCGAAGCTGTCGGGCGCTTCCGGCGTGCTGCTGCGCCGCCACTCCGTGACCGGCGCCGTCGAGGCCACCGAGTGGAAGGCCGCAGCCGTGGCCTTAAACTCCGACCTCCACAAGAATTAAAATTCGGCCGCTAAGGACCCCTTCGGGGGTCCTTTTTCGTAGGCGACCTACACTAAGAGAGTGTCTACTGCTGAACCTACTCCCGCCGCTACCCTCGGCCACGGCCTGAAGGTCCGCCACCTGACGATGATGGGCCTAGGCTCCACCATCGGTGCCGGGCTCTTTTTGGGCACCGGGGTCGCCATCGCCGCCGCTGGCCCGGCGGTCCTCGTCGCTTATGTCATCGCCGGCACCTTGGCCATCCTCGTGATGCAGATGCTCGGCGAGATGGGCACCGTCATTCCCGCCTCCGGCTCGTTTTCCGAGTATGCCGAGCACGGCATCGGACGCTGGGCGGGCTTTACACAGGGTTGGATCTACTGGCTGGCCACCGTGGCGGTGCTGGGCGCCGAAATCACCGGCGCCGCCGCCTTCATCGGCGCGTGGCTGGCCGTGCCGCCGTGGATCCCCGCGGCCGTGTGCGTGGCCATCTTCGGCGTGATTAACCTTTTGCACGTACGTTCCTTCGGCGAGTTCGAGTACTGGTTCGCCGCCATCAAGGTCGTCGTCATCGTCGCCTTCCTGCTGCTGGGCGTGGCGCTTATCTTCGGCCTGCTGCCCGGCCACACCTTCGTCGGCACCGAGATCTTCTTGGGCGACGGCTTCATGCCCAACGGGCTGTCGGGCGTGGCCACCGGCCTGCTGGCGGTCGCCTTCGCCTTCGGCGGCATCGAGGTCGTCGCCATCGCCTCCGCCGAGTCGGAGGACCCGAAGCGCTCCCTGGTCAACGCCGTGCGCTCGACCATCCTGCGTATCTCGGTCTTCTACCTGGGCTCCGTGCTGGTGATTACCTTCCTGCTGCCCTACTCTTCGCTGGGTGACTCCGATACCGCCGCCGCCTCGCCGTTTACCCGCGTGCTCGAGCACGCCGGTATCCCGTTCGCGGCCGGCCTGATGGAGGTCATCATCGTGCTGGCGCTGCTGTCTGCCTTCAACGCGCAGATCTACGCCTCCTCCCGCATGATGCACTCGCTGGCCACCCGCCGTGAGGCGCCGCGCATCTTCGCCCGCACCAACACCCACGGCGTCCCGCTGCCGGCCATTGGGCTGTCGGTGGCGCTGGCCGCCGTCATGGTCGTCCTCAACTACGCCGATACCGGTTGGCTGCTGACCTTCATGCTCAACTCGGCGGGCGCTTCCCTGCTTATCGTGTGGACCTTCATCGCGGTCGCGCAGCTGCGCCTGCGCCGCCAGCTCGAGGCCCGCTACGAGCTGCCCATCCGCATGTGGGCCTACCCCTACCTGACGTGGCTGACTCTGATTGCGCTGGCCGGCATCGCCGTGCTCATGCTCAGCGATGCCTCCTCCCGCATCCAGCTCGCCTCCGCCGCCGCCATGTTCGCGGTGCTGGCGGTTGCCGGGTTCATCAACTCGAAGGTCCGCGGCATTTCCCCGACCTCGACGCTGGACCTGCCGTAGCAGCTCGGCCGGCTGGGCGCTCACCGTGTGGTGGGCGCCCTTTCTTTGTGCCGGCTTCTGGTTCTCCGGCTGCGCTTATGCCGCCTGCCCTTCTGCCGGCTTCTCTTCCGCCGGCTTCTCTTCCGCCGGCTTCAATTGCCCGGCACAATGAACCCTTCGCGGGCAACGGCGGCGCTTTTCTGCGCGCGAGACCCGCCACCGTGACCGCGAAGGGCGCGCTAAGCGGAAATCACCCCCGCGGCCTACCCACTTGGTAGCAATGTCACCATTTAGGATGGGCATTTTGCAGGTCGCGCCCGCCAGAAACCGGCGTGGGCGGAGTATTTTTAGCGTTTGTCGGCCATTTCCGCCCTCTTCCCTAGCAATGACTCTGCCCGCTGCCTAGCTTTAGGTGCATGGCGATGTGGACGACTGCGCGGCTGCGGGAGGAGGGCATCGGCAAGCGGCGGATTCGAACGCTGCTGGCCGAGGGCCGACTTTTTCGTATCCATCGCGGCGTCTACACGGACCAGCAACCGAGCGCTCACGAGGTCGCGACGTGCCTGCTGGCGGCGTATCCGCGTGCGGCGCTGGCTGGGCGAAGCGCCATCGAGGTGCACTGTGGGCTGCCGCTGAGCTTTCCACTGACGCTGGAGGGGCCGCGGACCATCGTGGGTGAGAATTTCCGTGTCGTGCATTCACGGCTGCGCTCGAAGCAGCAGGTCAATGGTTTTCGGGTCGTGGAACCCTTGTGGGCGGCGCGGCGCTGCCCGGAGCGCAGCGGGCCCATGCTGGAAGGGCACTACCACGGCAAAGACGGCCGGGCTCGGCTGGCTAAGGACAGGCGCCGGATGGGGCGGATACCCAAGGGCCTGCGGGCGTGCCTGCGCGAGTGCGCCATCGGCACGGATTCGCTGCGCGAGCGGGAACTTGCGCGCGCCCTGCGCAAGGAGGGAATTTACCCGATTCATAACTCGGTCGTGGCTGGCTACCGCTTCGACCTGGAGCTGCGGCGGTGGAAGATTCTCATCGAGGTCGACGGCTATACCTACCATAGCCAGCACCGCAACTTCATCCTCGACCGCATGAAATCTAATGCCGGCCAGAACCACGGCTACCTGGTGCTTCGGTTTACCGGCGACTGCATTCGCTTCAACCTTCCCAGTGTGATCAACCAGATCCGCGACGCTATTCGGTGCCGCACGCGAGGACACCCCGGGCAAATGACGTATGTCAGCCGCGAGCCTGCTTGGAAGTGGCACTGGAACCTTTAAGCTTTGCCAGGTAGCCCGCTATTCTCTACGCTTAATCACGAAGATGGGCCTGTTGCGCCGTTGGCTCGGTGCCAATGGGACCTCCCGCCTCCGTAGCCTTCGGTTTTTGTCCCCGGCGGGAGTGGCAAGAGCCAAGAAAGGATTACCTGCCATGTCGATCGCCGATCACATCGCGAATCACACCTTTGAGCAGGTCGAGGCGTGCACCGAGGACGAGTACCAGGGGGAGATAGTATACAAGTCCTACGCCGTGGGGTATTCCACGATGGTCTTCAGCCTGTACACCGTCGGCGCAATCTTCGCCTGGCTCTTAGACGGGCAGCTCTCCCAAGTTTCCGTGGTCGTGATTCTGCCGTACGTCCTGGCCGAAATGCTCAGCACCCAATGGATGACTAAGCACATTCCCCGCCCGAAGCCCGCTACCCCGCGTCTTCTTCCCACCGCGCTTGTCGCTCTACCAGCTGCGATCATGATGGCGGGCATGTTCTACAACACCTACCAGGCGGGCCAGCTTGATACGGCTAGCGGCATCATCGTCGGCGGTATCTTGGGATTTCTCGGCGGGCTGGTTTTCACCCCGCTCATCATCAACCTCCTCCGCGCACGCGACCAGCGGCGCTTGGACGCCTCATTCGATGACTAGTTAGCTGGCCGGCTGGGCGACTACCGCCTGGCCGAAACCTCACTCGACCGCGCATGAACCCTTCGCGGTCACCGGCAAGGCAAATCCGTGCACCAATCCTCTGCCCGTGAGCGCGAAGGGCGCGCGAGGAAAGTTCTGCTGAACATACGAGTAGCCGGCCGACCGGCGCTACCGCGCATGAACCCTTCGCGGTCACCGGCAAGGCAAATCCGCGCACCAATCCCCTACCCGTGAGCGCGGAGGGCGCGCGGGCCGGCGGAGAGCCGGAAACAGGAGCCAACGGCTGCGCGAAACCAAGCGGAAGCGGGAGAAGCGGGCCGGGAATAAGCGCTAGGCGGGCTCCTGCTCGTGGACGACGCGCGGGCCCTCGGGCCGCGAGCGGAAGGTCCAGAGCTTGTTGATGATGAAGTTGACCGGCATGGCGAGAATGACGGAAATCATGTTGGCCCAGTAGGACATGGTGCGCAGGCCGGTGGAGTCGTCGAAGATATCGCGCGGCAGGCCGATTGGCGTGGTGGGGTTCATCAGCAGCACCATGAAAATCTGTGAGACGACCAGCGCGCCAAGGCCGGTGAGCAGGAACGGGAAGAAGCCGCGCAGCCAGGACACGCTGCTGACCGATTTGAAGGTCCACATGCGATTGAGCTGGTAGTTCCAGGTGTTGGCCACGAGGAAAGCGATCACCATGAAGACGTTGTACCAGCGCACGTTGAATTCGGTGCCGAAAATCGGGAACCAGACGTCGGTCTCGTGCACGGAGAAGAAGCCTTCGGCAATCTTCTTGCACAGCACGAACACGGCAAAGTTAACCAGCGCGCCCGAGCCGCCCACCATTCCGAATTTGATGAACTGCCGGAGGTTGGCCGCCATGCGCGCGAAGCTCTGCTCACTCATGAACTACCTTTTCAGGCCTGCGGATAACAACAATAACTCTTCGAGAATACTCCGCGACTACTGCGGGAGCGAAAACCGGCGCTGCGTGCCTTGCAACGGATCGGTAAAGCTAAGGCTGGTGTGCCACAGCTTGAGCGGCCGGGAAAAGTCGTAAAGGTCGAGGCCACGGTCGATTGGGTAGGTGTCGTCGCCGAGAATTGGCGCGCCCAGGTGGTTCAGCAGCACCCGCAGCTGGTGCGTGTGCCCGGTCTCCGGCCACAGGTCGGCCACCCGCCCGTGCGCGCGGACTCGGGTGCGGGTGGTGGTGCCGGTGGCATCGACGGCCACGCGGCGCTGCCCGGCGATCTTGCGCATGGGCAGGGTTATGAGCTCGTCGATGTCCAGCGGGGCGGAAAGCTCCGCGCGGTACTGCTTGCGAACGCGGCGCTGGGCGAAAAGCTGCTGGTAGACGCTGCGGGTGGCGCGCCGGCGAGAGCAGACCACAATCCCCGCGGTCAGCCGGTCCAGCCGGTGGATGGGCACGATTTCGTCCTCGCCGAACTCGAGGCGGAGGCGGGTCTGGACGGTGTTGCGGACGATGCGCCCGTTGCTCGTCGTCGGCAGAAAGTGCGGCTTGTCCACCACGATGAGGTCCTCGTCAGCGAAGAGGACGCGGTGGTAGAACGGGACCTCCACTTCCGCCGGCACGACGGGGTGAAACCACGCCGGCACGGGCCGCGGCAACGCTTGGCCGGGACGGAGTTTCTCGCCCTCGGCAAACGGGGAATCACCAGCACGGGCGGCCCAGTACTCCCCTTCCCACGGAACGCGACCGCGCAGGACGGTCTTTTGCGGGGAGATACCCTCCCGGCAGCCGATGGGCGGCACTAGCGCCCCAGGCGCTCCACCGCGGCGGCAATACCTTCGTCCGTGCCGTTGAGGCCCATGCGGATGTATTGCTTGCCGGCCGGGCCGTAGAAGTCGCCAGGTGCGACCAGGATGCCGCGCTCGGCCAGCCAGTCGACGGTCGCCCGGCAGTCCTCGCCGCGGGTGGCCCACAGGTAGAGGCCGCCGTCGGAGTGGTCGATCTTGAAGCCCGCTGCGGTCAGTGCCTTCATCAACGCCACGCGCCGGCGGGCATAGAGCTGGCGCTGCAGCTGCTCGGAGGCGTCGTCGTCAAGCGCGGCGACCATCGCGGACTGGATGGGGCCGGGCACGATGAGGCCGGCGTGCTTGCGCACGGCCAGCAGCTCCTGGACGAGGTCGCGGTCGCCGGCGATAAACGCCGCGCGGTAGGACGCGAGGTTCGCCGTCTTGGACAGCGAGTGCAGGGCCAGCAGGCCGGTGTGGTCGCCGTCGCACACGCGCGGGTCCAGGATGGACACCGGCGGGTTGTCGTCGTTCCAGCCCAGGCCGAGGTAGCACTCGTCGGAGGCGACGATGGCATCGTGAGCCCGGGCCCAGGCGACTACCTCGCGGAGGTGCTCGACGGAGGCGACCTCCCCGGTCGGGTTGGCGGGATAGTTGAGGTAGACCAGCGAGGCATCGCCGAAGTCGGCGGTGTCGTCGGCTCGGACAACCTCGGCGCCGGCGAGACGGGCGCCCACCTCGTAGGTCGGGTACGCCAGGCCGGGGATCACGATCCGGTGGCCGCTGAGCCCCAGCAGAGTGGGCAGCCACGCGATGGCTTCCTTAGAACCGATAACCGGCAGCACCGACTGGGTATCCAGGCCGGTCACGTGGTAGCGCCGCTCCAAAGCGCTCACGATGGCCTCTTGTAGCTGCGGCGTGCCGGCGGTGGCGGGGTAACCCGGCTCCGCGGCCGTCGATGCCAGGCCCAGCTGCACCCCCGGCGAGACCGGGTCCACGGGGGTCCCGACGGACAGGTTGATGATTCCGTCCGGGTGCGCGGCGGCCTTGGCCTTGGCATCGGCCAGCGAGTCCCAGGGAAAGTCCGGTAGCTTCTCCCCCAGCGGGGTGCGGTTCATGGTGCTTCTACTCCTGATTCTGTGGCGGCAACGCGGCGATCATCGGCGCGTCGAAGTCCTGCGGGCCCAAGGCGGCAGCCCCGCCCGGGGAACCCAGATCGTCGAAGAAGGCGGCGTTGGCGTCGTTGTAGTCGAGCCACTCGTCCGGCACGTCGTCCTCGTAGAAGATGGCTTCCACCGGGCAGGCGGGCTCGCAGGCGCCGCAGTCCACGCACTCGTCAGGGTGGATGTAGAGGGAACGCTTGCCTTCATAGATGCAATCGACCGGGCACTCCTCGACGCAGGACCGGTCCATCACGTCAACACAAGGTTGGGCGATTGTATAAGTCATGGGTGAAAATTATCTCCTGATCCAGTTTTTAGGCCGTTAAATAGTATGTCACTTCGTCTTGACAAAATGCCAGACACCGCCCGCTATGCCCGCAAAAAGCAGGCACACGGTGCGAATATTATTGGCTAGTAGTTGATCCCCGGTTACTTCAACGCCAAACAAAAATATCGCGAAGAGCAGGATCCACACCGCCAAAGGCAGCGCGACCACGAAGGGATTCGAGCTCCACAGCCGCGCCGTTTTGGTCAGCACGTGGTTGAACAGGAACGCCACCACGATGGTAATCGGGAACGGTACCGGCCCAATCCACGCGTTGAGGTAGACCACCTCCAGCAGACAGGACAGCGCCGCCCCGAGGCACAGCCACGTCAGCCCACCGACGGCCTCGGCCCGCGTGAAGTCGGTGCGGATAACCGCCTCCTCGCCGCTCATGAGTCTAGCTCCCCCAGCAGCCCACGGATGCCCTCGCCGAGCGGCGACGGGCCTTGGGCGAGCTGGAAGGACTCGGTGCGCGGCAGCGGCATCAGCAGGCGGTTGGACAGCGCGTAGCCGGTGGGCACCTCGGCCGGGTTGGTGGCTTGCACCCAGGCGGGTTCCGGGTTGGTCTCGGTGACGGTGCCGTCGCCGAGCCAGATCTGGGTCGCGTGGGCGGCCATCGCGCGCCGCTTGGCCTGGTAGGCGGCCGGGGTGAGCCGGACCTTGAGATCGGCGCCGGCGTTGGTGAAGTTGTCTAGGTAATCGGCGATCGGCAGCTGCCAGCCCTCCGGAACGCGCAGGGTCTCCAGCGCCCCCAGCGTCAGCTCGCGCTCGTAGATGGCCCACCACACCCGGGGCACGGCCCATCCGGCCTGCTCTAGCGCCTGGTGGGTAGCCTGGTGCACCGCGATGTGGTCGGGGTGCCCGTAACCGCCGTCGGGCCCGTAGGTGATGACGGCATCAGGGCGTAGCTCGTCGATGAGCTGGGCGATGAGCTGCGCCGCCTCCGGGACGCGGTTGACCAGGGCACGTGGGTTGGCGTGGGCGGCGGATCCTGCCATGCCGGAGTCGCGGAACTGGCCGGGCCCGCCCAGCAGCACCGACCGCGCGCCCAGGTGACCGACGGCGGCGTCCAGCTCGCCGATGCGGAAACCTCCCAGCTGGTCGGCCTCGTCCGCCACCAGGTGCTGGTACTTGTCCCCGATGACCTCGCCTTCCTCGCCGAGCGTGGCCGTCGCGACGGTGACCTGCGCGCCGCGCGCGCTCAGCCCGGCGATGGTCCCGCCGGTAAACAGGGTCTCGTCGTCCGGATGCGCGTGGGTCAGCAAGACCCGAAATCCCGACAGGTCCAGGTTAGTCTTCGACACGTTCTCCTTCTTTCCAGGTTGGGGCGGTTTCCAGCGACCACTCGGCCGGCGCGCCCGCGGGGCCGGCGATGCCCCGGCCCACGGCGTGTACCCGGGTTTCGTCGATGATCGGCACGTAGAGGGTCTGGGCCGCATTCAGGGCGCGCACCTGCTCGAGGGCCTGTTCGCCCGTGTATTCGCCTCCCAGGATACGCCCCAGCTGCGCCTCGGCGTCCTCGGGGCAATAGCCGGACAGGTCGCCGCCAGCCTTGTTCTCGGGGCTCGGGCAAACGAAATAGTCGGCGAAGTCCGCCGGCTGCAAGGTCAGGTCGTGCCAGGCGAGGACGGCATCGGCGCGCTCGTTGGGCAGTAGCGTGGAGGTGATGACCGACATCTTCTCCCCGACCACCTCGGCGGCAATGCCCTGGCTGGTGAGCACGTCCACGAGCGCATGGGCGGCGTTGGTGGCGGGCACGTCGGACGGGTCCGCGGCCAGCCGGATGGGCCGGTTCTCGGCGAGCTCGCGCAGCGGGGTGAGATCCGCGCCGGCGGACACCGGGTTGCGGGCCACGGCCAGGTCCGCGCTGCGGCCGGTGGCCAGGCGGGCCAGCTGATCGGTATCGACGAGGCTGGCTAGGGCGCGGCGGACGGAGGCATCGGCAAGCGTGCGGGTGGATAGCTGCAGGCGCAGCTGCCGCAGCCCGGCCTGGGTCTGGGCCTCGACCCCGGGCACCAGGGACAGCGACTCCATGGTGGTCTGCTCCGGCAGGATGTCGGCGAAACCGACCTGGCCGGTGCGCAACATGTTGACCGCCTGCTGGGACGAGCGCATGTAGTGCAGCTCGATCACGTCCAGCTGGGCCGGCTCCGCGCCCCAGTAGCGGTCGTTGCGGTTCAGGGTGATGATGCCGCGGGCGTTGTCCACGGAGGCGACCAGGAAGCGCCCGGCCGAGGCCGGGATGTCGTTGGCCAGGGCAGCGCTAAAGGAGGCGTCGCCTTCCTCCAACAGGTGGGCGGGCAAGAGGTGCTGGAACAGCACGCGCCAGTCAGCCACGCGGGTGGATAGATCCACGGTGACAATCTTGCCGCCGTCGGAGCTGTGCACCGCACTGATCGCCTGGTAGGCGGCCGGGGATTTCACCCCTGGGGCGCTGCGCATCTTCTCCCACAGGTAGCTGAAATCGGCTGAGGTCAGCGGGGTGCCATCGGACCACTGGGCGGCCGAGGAAATCTCGTAGCGCAGGCGCTGGGCCACGCCCTCCGGGGCCTCGACTTCCTCGGCGGAGTCCACCACGTCGGTATCTAGCTGGTCCCCATGGAAAACCGACGGCAGCACGAGGTCGGCGATGTCTTCAACGAGCTGCTGGTTGTCCGCCAAGAGGTGCGGGTTCAACCCGGCCTGGAGCGGGTCGACGCCGACGGCCACGCGCGAGCGCTCGGTGGGCTCGGGCGGCGGGTTGGTCGTCGTCGAGGTGGTAGAGGGCTCCGACGGGGCCTCTTCGACCACCGGCGGCGGGCCCGGGTTCGCCGCGCACGCACTGAGAACGCCGCCGCCCAGCAGCCCGGCGCTCAGCAGCGCGATCGCGCCGCGAAACGGCTTTGTCACCGGTGCACCTGCCTTCTAGAAAGAAATAAATCCCACCCCACTTTAGTGCAGTAGGGGCGGGATGAGGTAGTTAACGCTCGGGCGAACTACTTATTGAGCTGCTTGTTGCGGGAGGCCGCGCGCTTGCGGTCGGTCGCGGACAGAATCACCTTGCGCACGCGCAGGGCGTTCGGGGCGACCTCGACGCACTCGTCGGTGCCACAGAACTCGAGGGCCTCTTCCAGGCTCAGGGTGTGGGCCTTGGCGAGGGTGACCGTGGCGTCGGCGGTGGCCGAGCGCATGTTGGTCAGCTTCTTTTCCTTCGTGATGTTGATGTCGATGTCCTCATCACGGTTGTTGGCACCGACGACCATGCCCTCGTAGGCCTCGTCGCCCGGCTCCACGAAGAAGCTGCCGCGGTCGGCCAGCTGGGTCAGCGCGTACTGGGTGATCTGGCCGGTGCGGTCGGCGACCAGGGAGCCGGTCGGGCGGGACTTGATCTCGCCGGCCCAGACGTCCAGGCCGTCGGAGATGGAGTTGGCGATGCCCGCGCCGCGGGTCTCCGTCATGAACTGGGTGCGGAAGCCGATGAGGCCGCGGGCCGGGATGCGGAAGACCATGCGGACCCAGTCGCCTTCGCGCACGTCCATGGACTGCATCTGGCCCTTGCGGGTGGCCATCAGCTGGGTGACCGCACCCTGGTGCTCGGAGGGCACGTCGATGGTGATCAGCTCGTAGGGCTCGTGGACCTTGCCGTCAATCTCCTGGGTGACGACCTGCGGCTTGCCGATGGTCAGCTCGAAGCCCTCGCGGCGCATGGACTCGATGAGCACGGACAGCGCCATCTCGCCGCGGCCCTGGACCTCCCAGGCGTCCGGGCGCTCAGTCGGCAGGACGCGCAGGGAGACGTTACCGATGAGCTCCTGGTCCAGGCGGGCCTTGACCAGGCGGGCGGTCAGCTTGTCGCCGCCGCCACGGCCGGCCATCGGCGAGGTGTTCACGCCGATGGTCATGGAGATGGCCGGCTCGTCGACGGTGATGCGCGGCAGGGCCTCCGGGTGCTCCGGGTCCGCGATGGTGTCGCCGATCATGATGTCGGAGATGCCGGAGATGGCCACGATGTCGCCGGCGATGGCGTCCTCGGCCGGCTGGCGCTCGAAGCCAACGGTGCGCAGCAGCTCCGCGACCTTGACGGTCTTGGTGTGCTGGTTGCCCTCGTCGTCGTAGTGGATCCAGGCGACCTGCTGGCCCTTCTTGATGGTGCCGGAGTAGATACGCAGCAGCGCGATACGGCCCAGGAAGTCGGAGGAGTCCAGGTTGGTCACGTGCGCCTGCAGCGGGGCGTCGATGGTGGCCGACGGCTCCGGCAGGACGTCGTAGATGACGTCGAAGAGCGGCTGCAGGTCCTCACCGGCAGGCACGTTGCCGTCGCCCGGGTTCTCGGTGGAGGCGATGCCGGCACGACCGGAGGCGTAGAGCACCGGCAGGTCGAGCAGCTCCTCGGCGGCGGCCGCGGCCTCCGGATCGTCCAGGCCGGCGGCGATTTCCAGCAGGAGGTCCTGGGATTCGGTGACGACCTCGTCGATGCGGGCGTCCGGGCGGTCGGTCTTGTTGACCGCGATGATGACCGGCAGCTTGGCCTCCAGGGCCTTGGTCAGCACGAAGCGGGTCTGCGGCAGCGGGCCCTCGGAGGCATCGACCAGCAGGACCACGCCGTCGACCATGGAGATACCGCGCTCGACCTCGCCGCCGAAGTCGGCGTGGCCCGGGGTGTCGATGACGTTGATAATAAGGTCGGCGCCATCCTTGCCCTTACCCTTACGGGTAATCGCGGTGTTCTTGGCCAGGATGGTAATGCCGCGCTCTTTTTCCTGGTCGTTGGAGTCCATGACACGGTCCGTGTGTTCGCCGTGTTCGCCGAAAGCGCCGGACTGCTCCAGCATGCCGTTGACCAGGGTGGTTTTGCCATGGTCAACGTGGGCGACGATGGCGACGTTACGGAACTCAGTATGGGTCACGAATCGATTCTCCTTCAATGGAATCTCGGGTTTCCCGCTTTCCTTGCCGGGAGCAGGCTCTTGCCGCCCAGGCTCCCAGGAACGGGACATTTTTCAACGGGGTACTACGATACCCCGCCTGCTGGTTCGCTGCAGAATTGGCCACCGAAAAACCGCCCAAAATTATCCCCGCCGCCCTCCCGGCCCCCGCAGCGGCTTCCGCATTTGCCCCGCGCTGGGATGTGTAACGAAACCATTACATTCGACGAAAGATGAAGTAATAGTCAAGTTTCCAGTTGACTGTTGCCAAAAATTGAATACTGTTACTACAGGTGAAGTTGTTACGGCTGTAACTAATGTGACTCAGGAGGCTTGCAGACACAAATCCCGGGGTCAGATTAGTCACCGCCGGACAACGACTTCTTTACTAGAACTTATCCCCCACCCAAGGACTGCGTTCATCGTGACCATTTCCTCTGCGGACCACGCCAACCACCCGCGCCGCCGGAACTCGACGTCCCGCCTCGGCCGCGCGGCAGCCATGTCAGCCGCGACCGCCGGCCTTATCGGCGCCCTCGTTGCCATGGTCTCCCCCGCCGAGGCCGCCGCGCAGGTACCGGCGCCCGCCGCCTCGGCCGCGTCGTCCGCCGCCGAGCTGAGCGCGCAGTTCGAAGACGCCGTCGGCTCCTCGCTGCCGGTGGATCACTTGGGCCGGCCCACCCCGCAGGCGGCCGCGCAGGTGCGCGACTTCGCCTACCAGCCGTGGATGCCGGAGGACGCGCGCAACGCCATCCTGGCCGCGCTGGCTTATACCACCGGCCAGGGCGGCGGCGAGGCCGGCGTGGAGATGCCCGTCGGCGGCCCGAACTTCCGCCAGTTCTACTGGCCGACCGTCTCCGGCCGCTGCATCGGCGGCACGCAGGACTCCGTCGGGTCTGCCATCGCGGTGCCCGGTCCGACCAAGATCCCCACCCCTGGCGCGGGCGCCGGCGAGACCGCCTTCCTGTTCACCGCCATGGGCACCCAGGCGGCCACGCCCAACCAGGGCCAGATGAACGTCCACTGGTTCAACCTGAACAACTTCCGCAGCGGCGTTACCGCGCTGGGCAACCACGGGATTAACCCGGACGGCCCGGCGACCATCTCGGGCCGCGCCGCCACCGGCCCCGGCACCGTCGTCGCCCTGCTCAGCGGCGCCGTCAACACCGAGGAGGGCAGCTGCCGCTTCGCCCCCACCGCCGCCATCGTGGAGGTTAAGTAAAGCTATGAGCGTTGACTTGCATCCCGTGAAGGAAGAAACCTTCGACACGCGCGGCGATTTCAACATCGATCCGAAGGGCTTTAACCGCCCGGTCGACCGCTACGAGCGCACCGATTTCGGCCTCTACATGGGCCGCGGCGCCGACCACCCGTGCTTCGGCTACCTGGAGTCCTGGCTCCTGCCGGAACTGCGCCTGCGCGCCAACATCTTCCACTTCCGCCCCGGCGTCGAGCACTCCCAGGACTTCTACTTCGACATCGCAGATATCTCGGTGACCGACGACGTGTGGTCCACTCGTGACCTCTACGTCGACTTGGTCTCCCTGACCGGCCGCCCGGTCGAGGTCTTGGACATCGACGAGCTCGCGGCCGCCACCTCCGCCGGTTACCTCACCGCCGAGGAGGCCGAGGGCGCTATCGATGCCACCCTGACCGCGGTCGAGGGCATCACCCGCCACCGCGACGACGCCATGGAGTGGCTGCACCAGCTGGGCTTCCCGCTCACGTGGGCCGACGAGGTAGAGCTCGTGCCCGCCGGCAACGCCTAAGCACTCTAGCGTCGCAAGTGTTGCAGCCGCCGGGGATCCGGGGTAGATTGCAATCGTTTTAGCTGTTGATTTTTGCTTAAAATTCTTGCTTTCGCCTTTATTCGCCTAGCACTGTTCGGAGAGTGGTTTCATGGCCGGTGGCCTTCTTGCCTTGTTCGATGACATCGCGCTGATCGCGCGTTCGGCGGCCTCGTCGATCGACGACGTCGCCGCGCTGACGGGCAAGACCTCCGCCAAGGCCGTCGGCGTGGTGGTCGATGACGCCGCCGTGACCCCGCAATACGTCGCCGACGTGGACCCCAAGCGCGAGCTGCCGATGATCTGGCGCATCACCAAGGGCTCCCTGGTCAACAAGCTCATCATCATCCTGCCGGTGGCCCTCCTGCTGTCCTGGCTGGCCCCCTGGGCGCTGACCCCCATCCTGATGCTGGGCGGTTGCTACCTGTGCTTCGAGGGCGCCCACAAGATCGCCGCGAAGCTGCTGCCGGGCATGCAGGATCAGGAAACGCCGGTGCGCGAGTCCGGCCCGGAGGCTGAGGATTCCCTCGTCTCCTCGGCCATCCGCACCGATCTCATTCTCTCGGCCGAGATCATGGTCATCGCTCTCAACGAGCTGATGGAGGAGTCCTTCGGGCTGCGCGTGGTCACGCTGATCACCATCGCCATCGTCTTCACCCTGGGCGTCTACGGCGCTGTGGCCGTGCTGGTCAAGATGGATGACATCGGCCTGCGCTTGCTCGAGCGCCGCGAGGGCAATTCCTTCGTGGGCAAGGCCCTGGTCAAGGGCATGCCCTACGTATTGCACATCATCGGCATCATCGGCACCGCCGCGATGCTGTGGGTCGGCGGCCACATCCTGACCTCCGGCCTGGCCGAGTTCGGCTTGAGCGCGCCCGCCGATGCCGTCCACCACTTAAGCCAGCTGGTCCCCGCCGGCGTGCTGGAGTGGCTGGTCGATACCGCCGGCTCGATGGTCTTCGGTTTCATGGGCGGCGCCATCATCGTCGCCGTCGTCGAAGGTATTCAGCATGTCCGGGCGGCCAAGTAGCACCACCCGTAGCACGCGGCTGAAATCCCGGCTTTCCTACTTGGCCCTGCTGGTCGCGAGCGGTATTTCCGCCGGCCTGGTCGGCATGGCCATGACGCTGTTCGTCGACGCCCTCCTGTTGGTGGGCGCGCACGACGATCCGGGCCCTGCCCACTGGCTAACCGTCGTCGGCGTGCCGTCCGCCGGCGGGCTGCTGGCCGGGGCCGGCTGGTGGTGGCTGCGCCGCGGCGGTCCCGTGCGCACCGTGGACGACGCGTTAAGCGGCGGCCGGGGCCTGCCGCTAGGCCGCACGCTAGCCGATGCCGCCTTCCAACTGCTCGCCGCCGGCACGGGCAGCTCCATCGGCCGGGAGAACGCCCCGCGCCAGGGTGCGGCCGCCCTCGCCGCGGCCTTCCCCCGGAAAGACGGCCATACCGACAGCGTCGTTCGCGAGCTGTTGCCTATCGCCGCCGGCGCCGGGCTGGGCGCGGTCTATAACGTCCCGCTGGCCGGGGCCATCTTCGCCTTCTCCGTAATGCGGATAACCCCCACCTTCCGCACGGTGTGCTCCGCGCTGGCGGTTTCCGGGCTGGCGACCGTAACCGCCTGGCCGGTGGTGGGCCACCAGACTTTCTATACGCTGCCCGACTTCTCCCCCAGCCGCGGGCTCGTCCTGGCGGCCGTGGGCTGGATGGTGGTGGTGATGCCGCTGGCCGGCGGCATCGGCGGCGCTTTCGCAGCCGGCGCGGACTGGGCCGGCCGCAACCGCACCCCGCCGCGGTGGTACCTGCCGCTTTCCGTCGGCGCGGCCGGGGCGGCCGTGGGCGCCTGCGCGCTGGTCTTGCCGCCCGTGCCGGGCAACGGCTTCGATATCATCCAGCTCACGCTGCACCTGGGCGGCAGCGGCGCGCTCTTTGCCTGCCTGCTGGTGGCCAAACCTGTCCTGACGGTGCTCTGCCTGCGCTGCGGGGCCGTGGGCGGCACGCTCACGCCCGCACTGGCCACGGGGGCATCGCTGGGCGGGGCCGCCGCCTTCTTCTTTCATTGGGCCGGCCTGCCGTGGATGGACAGCGAATACTCGATCATCACCTGCGCGCTCATCGGCGCCGCCGCAGTGCTGGCGGTCACTCAGCGGGCTCCCCTCTTCGCCGCCGTCATCACCTGGGAACTGACCGCGGCCCCGCTGTGGCTGGTCGGCCCAATTGTCGTCTCGGCGCTGGGCTCGTTCTACCTCGCCCGCGGGGCGCGGCGGGCGGCGGCTGCGCGCAAGACTCCTACAGGAACAGCAGCAGCGACAGCGCCATGATGGCCATGCCCGCGATGACGCCGTAGATGGCGAAGTGGTGCTTGCCGGTTTCCTCGGCCGTCGGCAGCAGCTCGTCCAGGCTGATAAAGACCATGGTGCCGGCGATGGCGGCGAAGCTAATGCCCATCGTCGCCGGTCCCAGCAGCGGCATCAGGAGCACGAAACCGATAAGCGCGCCCATAGGCTCAGCTAAGCCGGAGACCAGCGCCCACCAGAAGCCCTTGGCGCGCGAGCCGGTCGCCTCCCGCAGCGGCACGGCCACGGCGATGCCCTCGGGGATGTTGTGGATGGCAATCGCCACCGCGACGGGCAGCGCGACCTGGACGTCCTCGAGGCCGGCCAGGAAGGTGGCAAAACCCTCCGGGAAGTTGTGGATGGCCAGCGCGCCGGCGGTGAACACCCCGGTCTTCATGAGCCGGCGGCGGCGAGCGGCTTCCTCGGTGGTGCCGGGCTCGTGCGGGTTAATTTCCTCCGGCACCAGGCGGTCGATGATCGCGATGACGGCAATGCCTGCGAAGAACGCGCCGACGGCCGCCCAGGTCCCGGCGCGCGCGTCGGCGAAGGCCTCGGTGAGCTGCTCTTTGCCCTCCGGGAGGATCTCGACGAAGGAGACGTACAGCATCACGCCGGCCGACAAGCCCAGGGCCCCGGCCATGAAGCCGGGGCCCGGGTTGCGGCGGCTGACGGCAATGGCGCCACCGATCGCGGTGGACAGGCCGGCCAGCAGCGCCAGCCCGAAGGCGAAGGCGATGGTGGGCAGATCGTGCATGCCCACTACCTTAAAGGCCCGGCCTTTCCCCCGCCGTTATTAGTCCGACTTAACTCCGCCGTCGCCTTCCGGCTCGACGCCGCTGTTGTCCTCGGCGATGTACTCGCCGGTCTCGTAGTCGTAGCCGACGGCGTTGCCCTCCTCGTCGGTGCGGGTGTACCACTCGGTGACCTCGTCCGCGGTGGAGTCGAAGTCGGCGCCGGTGGCGTAGTCGGACTCGGAGGGGGTCGGCTCGATGGTCAGGGCGAAGTCGTCGCCGTAGTCGCGCACGCCGTGGACGACGGCGTTGGAGATCGCCTGGGACTCGTAGTGGGCACGGATGCTCATCGGGTCGTTGCGCAGTTCGCGCACCAAGGCCACGCACATGGCCACGATGATGACGGCGAAGGGCAGCGCGGTAATCGTAATGAGGTTCTGCAGGCCCTGCAGGGCGTTGCGACCGCCGGCCAGCAGGATCACCACGGCGATGCCGGCCATACACAGCACCCAGAAGATGGTGATCCAGGGCTTGGGCCGCGGGTTGCCCTTCTGCGTCATCTGCGAGTTGACCAGCGAGGCCGAGTCCGCGGTGGTCACGAAGAAGACCGCGAGCATCACCATCACCAGCGGCGCGACGATTTCGGTACCGGGGAGCTTATCCAGCACCACGAAGAAGATCTCCTCCGGCGCGGGCATGGACTCGGCGGTGCCGTCGGGAGCCACGGCGTTGGACTGGCGCTGCAGCCAGATGGTGGTCCCGCCCAGGATGGTGTAGGCGCCCACGATGATGGCGGACGGGATAAAAAGCACGCCCAGGATGTACTGGCGGATGGTGCGCCCGCGCGAAATCTTGGCCACAAAGACGCCGACGAACGGCGCCCAGGACACCCACCAGGCCCAGTAGAACGTGGTCCAGGCCGAGAGGTAGGCCTGCATCTCTTCGCCCTCGCCCATGTTCGCGGCCAGCATGTCCGGCATGGAGCCGACGTACTCGACGACCACGGCCGGCAGCATATTGGCCAAAAACGCGGTCGGGCCGACCACGAAGAAGAAGATCGCCAGGCCGAGCGCCAGGGCTAGGTTGATGTTGGACAGCCAACGGATGCCGCGGGCCACGCCCGAGACCGCCGAGGCGATGGTGCCGACCGAGAGCACCATGATGATGACCAGCGCCAGGGCGTTGCCCTCCGGCGACCAGCCGGTGACCACCTCGACGCCGCGGCTAATCTGCAGCGCGCCGATGCCGAGCGTCGCCGCCGTACCGAACAGCGTGGCGATGATCGCCAGGCCGTCGATAACCCGGGCCTGCCAGGAGTCGTTCTTCTTGGTTCCCAGCAGCGGCAACAGGATGGAGCTCATCAGCGGCACGCGCCCGCGGCGGTAGGACACATAAGCCACGGCGAGGCCGACGATGGCGTAGATGGCCCAGGCATTCAATCCCCAGTGCATGGCCGCCTGTGCCATCGCGCCCATCATGGCTTCCTCACTGGCGGCCTCGTAGGCCCCGGGCCGCGGCGAGAGGTAGTGGCTGAGCGGCTCGTAGGGGCCGAAGAAGATGATGCCAATGCCGATGCCTGCGCCAAAGAGCATGGCCGCCCAGCTGAGCGTGGAGAACTCCGGCTTTTCCCCGTCCACGCCGAGCGGGATGCGCCCGTAGCGGGAAAACGCCAGGATGAGGAGCAGGAAGACCAGCCCGATGGCCAGCACGGTAAAGATCCAGCCCAGGTTCGTCATGACCCATTCGAGGGCGACCGAGGATGCATCGAAAACCTGCTGCGGGGCCAGCACGCCCCAGATGATAAACGCCACGATGAGGCCGCCGACCACCACCAGGATGGGTTTGTCCACCCCGTACTTGATCTTCTGGTCCTCGATGGACACGCCCGGCACCAGCGCCGGGTGGATGTTGTGCGGGTAGATGATGTCCTTGAGCACCCGCTTGGCCTGCGGCAGGCGGCCTGGCTTGCGGTTGTGCCCGGCGCCGCGCTGGGCCGAAACCGGTTCCGACCCTACGCCGGCGTCGGACGATGATGAAGGTTCTTGCTGCGAGATGAGGATCCTCCTTGCCCTAGACACTCGATTCCCGAGTGGATAAAAGAGTGGACAGAACACATAAGTCGATACTTCTGTGGCGTATACCATAACGCACTGTGTGCTGGACTTCTCCACTTTGGGCGAACGTCCACCCTAGTAATCGGGTAAAGGCGGCGGAGGCCTCGATAGACTGTCTGGCAGTGAGGGCTTGCCGCTCAGCTTTCGGCTGGTTCTGGCTGAGCCCACCCGTTTCTCAAAGCAACCGCAGGAGCGCCGCCTTATGCGTAACTACCATCTGCCCGCCCAGTTCCTTGGCGTGGAGCACCTGGCCCTCCTGGATCACCTCATCCCCGCCGTGGTGCTGAGCCTGCCCGGCCTGGCGCACGAGCCGCAGGTCTTAGAGGTTAGCCTGGAGCCCCTGCCTACCGGCTGGCGGGTCCGGGCCGTCGTGGGCATCATCGCCACCATCACCGCGGAAGAAGCGGTGGCCTTCCCCTCCCTGGAGCGCCTGCGGCGCGCCGGGCTGGTGCCCACCACGTGGGCGCAGTGCGAGATTGCCGACGGCCAGGTCGAGGTCGGCATCCACCTGGGCCCGGACGAATGGTTGGTCCCCGTCAACACGGTGCCGGCCCAGGCAGCGCTCCTCGACGGCGGCCAGCCCGCCGCGGTGGATACCTCCCGCGGGGACCTGCCGGACGATTTCGCGGCGCGCAGCCGCGCCTGCCAGCTCATCGTGCGCGTGGACAGGCAGGCCGCGGAGCTCATCGCCAGCACCGAAGACCACGTCTTAGGCACCATCGGGGCCCCGGCCGACTACCCGGCGCTGACCGCAGCTCTCGATGCCGCGGGTGACCGCTCCGTCTGTGCGCGTGCCTATGTGGCCGACGGCAGCATCGCCGTCGATGTCCCCGCCGACGCAGAAGCGCTGCGCTTTCGCCCCGTCCCGCCTGCGCTGCCGGACGCGCAGGCCTGGCCGGCCCGCCCGCAGCCGGTCCCCCAGGTCTGGGACGTCACTCTCGATTGCGCCGCCTTCCCCCTGCCCACCCCGGGCGGGCGGCCGGTTTTAGGGCCCGATGCTCCCGACGAGGAGGAGGCCCCCAGGAGCGCCTTCGGGCCTTTCCCGAAGCTGCACCACGACCCGCCGGCGCAGGACTAGCGCCTCCCGCTAGCGCAGCTCGCGGTGCCCGGCGTCGATCCGGCGGGTCACCCGCTGGGCATCGAAGTGGTCGAGCACCGGGATGACCACGCGGCGGGTGGTGCCCAGCGCCTGGCGCGCCTGCGAGGTCGTAAACGGCTGGTCCAGCTCGCCCAGGCGGGCCTTGGCCCACTCCAGACTGGCCGGCACCAACACCACCCCGCCGCCCAGGCGCACCACGCGCCCGGCGCGCTCGGCAGCGGCCAGCTCCTTCGCGCCCAGCCCCCAGGCCTCCAGGTCGCCGGCCTCGGGCGCCGCACAGGGGGCATCGGCCAGCTGCTTTTCCAGCTTGGCGATGCCTTCTTCCGCCGCGCCGAGGCCCGCCTGGCGCCCCGGCAGGCTCAGCAGCCCGTCGGCGGAACTGACCTTCGCCGCGGCGATGACGACGTCGAGAAGCTCCTCGCCGGGCAAGGCCAACAGGTGGACCGCGGCCACGCGCGGCATGCCGGCGGCCAGCGGGTTGTCGGCGAAATAGGCCTCGAGTGCGCCCAGCAGCTCGGTCTTCCACTCCGTGACCGCGCGGGCGGCAATCCACCACCCGCGGAAGGCGACCACGCCGGCCGGTCGGTTGTCCGTATCCAGGCCCTGGCGGGCCAGGTCCTCGACGCGCACGGCCTTGCGGCGACGTACCTGTTCCCCGGCGTCGCTGGCATCGGTAATGCCCGCCAGCACCTGGCCGCGCCGGGTCCCGTCCCCGCGGCGGTTGAGCTCCGGCGGGGCGACGTCGATGACATCGACGCCGGCCAGCACGTGGCGCGCGCCCGAGCCGCGCAGGATGAGGCGGTCCCCGACCACGACCGGTAGCGGCTCCGGCAGCTGCAGGCGGGCGTGCTGGGCGTCGAAGGGCCGCACGTGCACACCCACCCCGGCGCTGCCCAGATGGGCGACGACCTCCTGCGGGACCTCGTCCAGGCCCCGGCCCGTGGTGCGGCGCACGTCGATAACGCGGGTGGCCTCCCACTTGCCCGGGGTGGCCAGCACGTCGCCGCGGTGGATGGTGCCGGCGTCGATGCCGCGCAGGTTCACCGCCACCCGGCTGACCGGCTGGGCAAGGTCGATGGCGGAGTTCTCACTGTGCAGCCCGCGCACCTCGACCTCGCGCACGCCGGTGGCCTGGAACAGGCTGAGAGTGTCCCCGGGCCGCAGGGTGCCGGCCACCAGGGTGCCGGTGACCACGGTGCCCGCGCCGGTGATGCTAAACGACCGGTCGATCCACAACCGCACGGCGGCTGCCGGGTCCGGTTCCGGCCCGACCAGGCCGTCGAGGGCCTCGCGCAGCTTGTCGATGCCCTCGCCCGTGACCGCCGAGACCTCCACCACCGGCGCCTGCGCCAGCGGCGTGCCGGCCAGCTCCCGCTGGACCTGGGCGGCGGTGTTAGCCCGCTGTTGCGCGTCCGCCTTGTCCGCGCGGCTTAAGACCACCACCGCGCGCTCGATGCCCAGCGCCACCGCGGCGTCGCGGTGATCGCTGCTCTGGGCCTGCCAGCCCTCGTCCGCGGCGACGACGAAGAGCAGGATGGGCGCCGGCCCCAGGCCGATGGGCCCCAGCCCGGCCAGCATGTTGCCCAGGAAACGCTCGTGCCCGGGCACGTCGACGAAGGCGACGTCTTCCCCGCTGGGCAGCGTGGTCCACGCAAAGCCCAGGTCGATGGTCAGCCCGCGGCGCTTTTCTTCCTCCCAGCGGTCCGGCTCCATGGTGGTCAGCGCTTTGACCAGGGTGGATTTGCCGTGATCGACGTGTCCGGCAGTGGCGATGACCTGCATCTAGATAGCCTCCTTCAGGGCCGCGAGCAAGGTGGGATCTTCTCCGGGCGGCACGCAGCGCAGATCCACCAGGCAGCGCCCGTCGTGGACGCGCGCGAGCACCGCCGGGCTGCCCTTGCGCAGGCGCCCCGCCACCTTGTCGTCTAAGGCGATGGCGTAGCCGGGCAGCGGGTACTCCGGCGCCCCGCCGCCGCCCACGCGCCCGGCGTGCTCGACGACCTGCGCGCCCAGCTCCGCGGCCATCGCCTCCGTGCGGGCTTTCAGCGGCTCGGCGCTGACGTGCAGCGCGTCCGCGACGGCGTTGCTCGGCGTGTTCAGCGCGGCCTCTAAGGCGTTGAGCCGCAGCTTGTCCACCCGCAGCGCCCGGGCCAGCGGGTGCTTCTTCATGCAGGCGATGGCCTCCCGAGTGCCGAGCAGAATCCCGGCCTGGGGGCCGCCCAGCAGCTTGTCCCCGGAGGCGATGACCACGTCCGCGCCGGCCGCCAATTGGGCGTGCAGGTCGGGCTCGTCCGGCAGCGTCGCGTCCGGGGTCAGAAGGCCCGATCCCAAGTCCACGATGAGGCGGACGCCATGCTCCTGCGCGACCGGGCGCAGCTGCTCCACCGAGACCGCGCTAGTAAAGCCGGTGATCCGGAAGTTCGAGGGGTGCACCTTCAAGATGGCGCCGGTCTCCGGACCAATGACTCCGACGTAGTCGTGGAGGTGGGTCCGGTTCGTCGCCCCGATCTCGCGCAGGCGCACGTGCGAGGACTCGATGAGCTCCGGTAGGCGGAAGCCCGCGCCGATTTCGATGAGCTCTCCCCGCGAGATAATCACTTCCTGGTGCGGGGCCAGCGCCGCAGTAGCCAGCAGCAGGGCGGCCGCGCCGTTGTTTACGATGAGCGCGTCCTCAGCCGCCGGGCACGCCGCAAGCAGCGCATTGACCGCCCCGCGTCCGCGGTGCTTAGAGCGCAAGCCCGTCTTGAGATCCAGCTCCACGTCGGTGTAGCCGGCGGCGGCGACCAGGGCATCGACGGCCGCGGGCGGCAAGGGGGCGCGTCCCAGGTTCGTGTGCACGATAACGCCCGTGGCGTTAATGACCGGCCGCAGCGAATACGGCTGGGCGCTGCCGACTCGCCGGGCGACCTCGCTCGCCACGTCCTCCGGCGGCACCTGCCCGCGGCGGGCCTGGTTGAGGACACCGTCGACGATGCTGCGAATCACCGGCTCAGCCACGTGCGCCCGGGCCTGCTCGACCTCGGGCAGTTTCAGCAGTTCATCGGTGCGCGGGATGTTGCGGCGCGGGTCAGTCACGGCACTCCTGGATAAAAATAAGCTTATTGGCGGAGACGGACAGGAATCGAACCTGCCAGACCGAGATACTCGGCCTCACCGGTTTTGAAGACCGGGGCGCCCACCAGGACGCAGACGCCTCCACCGGAGACTCTACCAAGCACCCCCGCGGCCAACACCAGCGCCCGCCTGCCTAGGTGCGCCCTTCGCGGTCACCAGCGCGAGCAAAGTGCACACTTTCCTGCTCCCGGTGAGCGCGAAGGGTTCATGGGAGGGGCGACAACCGTACCATCCCGGGCGCTTTGACGGGTAGGCTCGGGGGCATGGACGATATCAAGCTGACCTCATTCGCAGCAGGCGGCGGTTGCGCCTGCAAAATCCCCGCCGGCGAGCTCGAATCCGCCGTCGAAGGCCTGGTGGGCCACGCGGACCCGAACGTCATCGTCGGCCTGGACGCCGGCGACGACGCCGCCGCGGTCAAGATCCAGGACGGGCTGGCCGTCATCTCCACCGCCGACTTTTTCACCCCGATGCTCAACGACCCCTATGACTGGGGCCGGGTCGCCGCGGCGAACGCGCTGAGCGACGTCTACGCGATGGGCGGCACGCCCGTTACCGCCATCAACCTCGTGGGGTGGCCGCGCGAGGTGCTGAGCCTGGACATCCTGCGCGAGGTGCTGCGCGGCGGCATGGACGTAGCCGAGCAGGCCGGCATTTCGATTACCGGCGGGCACTCTATTACCGCGCCGGAGCCGCTCTACGGGCTCTCGGCCACGGGCATCGTGGACCCGGACAAGCTCATGCGCAACGATTCCGCCGAGGCGGGCCTGCCCATCACCCTGACCAAGCCCATCGGCGTCGGCATCCTGAACAACAAGCACAAGGCCACCGGCGAGGCCATCCCGTCGGCGGTCGAATCCATGACCACGCTGAACCGGGAGGCCGCTCAGGCCGCCACCCAGGCCGGGATCAAGGCCGCGACCGATATCACCGGCTTCGGCCTGCTGGGCCACCTGTACAAGATGTGCCGGGCCTCCGGCATCGCGGCGGAGATTGATCAGTCGGCCGTGCCCGCCATCGACGGCGCCCGCGAGGCGTTGGCCGACGGCTTCATCCCCGGCGGCTCCCGCCGCAACCTGGACTGGGTCCGCCCGCACCTGGACGGCGGCGAGGCCAGCGAGGAAGACCTCATCTTCCTGGCCGACGCGCAGACCTCCGGCGGCCTGCTGCTCATCGGTGAGGTGCCGGGCTACCCGGTCATCGGCCGCACCGTGCCGGCTACCGGCGAGGCCCTGATTAGCGTGCGCTAGCGGCCCAGCTTATTTTTCAGCTTGCCCAGCAGACCCGGCTTGGTCTGCTGGGTTTTGTTGTCCATGCGCGGGCCGGTGACGTGCTCACCGCGCTCGAAGACGAAGGTCATGCGCGCGCCGGTGCGTTCCGGCTCGCCGACCAGGCGGTGGCCGGCGGCGGTGGCATCGTCAGGCACGTTGCGGAAGGCCTGCGGGCAGTCGGTGGTGATCTGCAGCTTCTGCCCCGGGTCCATGTCCTGCAGGGCGCTCAAAGTCTGGATAACCGGGTAGGGGCAAGATTCGCCGCAAAGATCCAGCTCGAAATCAGGTAGCTCGTTCACTAGTTGTCCTTTCCGTACTGGGCGTCGAGGCGGCCGCGGCGGTCGGTGCGCAGCGGAGCCTGCGCCAGCCACCACAGGCCGAGGGCGGCCAGCGAGGCGATGAGCGCCAGCCACGGGCCCCAGGATTCGTAGAAGTTGAATTTGATGGCGTTGGCCACCAGGGCATCGTAAATGCCCCAGTGATCCCAGCCGTAGGCCAAGACGGTGGCGCCGATGATGTTGCCGGCGAAGGCCACCCAGGCAACCAGCTAGCCCTCCATCGCGCGGTACATCATGCCGGTCTCGCAGGCGCCGGCGAAGATGATGCCGATGCCGAAGAGGAAGCCGCCCAGGATGGTGCCCCAGCCGGCCGGCTTGGTCAGCGGGGTGGCATCCGTAAGCAGCAGGACCGCGAAGGTCACGACGACGGCGGCGGCCAGACCGATGATCAGCGAGTCCGCCAGCTTGGTCTTCTTGGTCACCCACAGGTCACGGAACGCGGCGGTAAAATAGATCTGGCCGCGCTGGATGAGCACGCCGAAGGCCAGGCCGAAGAGGACGGCCACTCCCAGCAGCGGCTGGCCGGAAGCGAAGTAGACGACGGCGATGACAAGCGTCACGATGGTCACGGCGATGCCCAGCCAGCGCTTGCGCTGCAGCTGCCGGCGCACGTCCGCCAGGCCCACCTTGGGCGTGTTGATCGGCTTGGGCTTGGAGGGCCCGCGCCACCACGGCATTTTGATGATCTTGACGCCCACGGCCGTGCCGACCGCGGTCATGATGGTAAACAGCCAGGCGTGCAGGGAGAACTGCGGGATGCCGGTGAACATGGCGGCGAGGTTGCAGCCAAACGCCAGGCGGGCGCCGAAGCCGGCGATGATGCCGCCGCACAGGGCCTGGACCCAGCGGCGCTTCAGCGGCGGGATGCGCCAGCGGAAATCGCCGGCGATGAGGGCGGCCACCAGGGAGCCAATGAGCATGGCGACGACGATCCAGCCGTCGGTGCGCTGGAGGGGGTTGCCCTCCATGGTGGTGACCTCCTGGTAGTACTGCCAGGACTGGATATCTGCGCCCAGGGCCTCGACCAGGTGGCCGCCCAGGCGGGTGAACTCGCCGGTCACTGCCCAAACAGTGCCGGTCAGAAGGAAGTAGAGACCACTGAGCACGCCCAGGATGGCGAACACGGGTCCAGGGGCAAGGCCTACGCGGCTGCGATAGAAGGCGTCGTACGAGCGCTTGTCATAGGACGACTTCGTGCGGGGAATAGTCACGAATATGCAATCTTTCATTCGGTTGTAGCTCGTGCCGAAGGTTCTGTCCCACCTTGGGCACACGAGCCAACGTTATGCCGCCCTTTGACAGGGCTGACAAACCGAAAACTCAGACTGCGCTGTCCCCCGCTAATCTGGGGTGACGACCGAGCTATCCAAGCCCTGCTCCGCCCGCCGCGCGGCGGCGCGGCGCTTCTGCGGGCCGATGGTCGTCATCGGGTCCTTGACCGCCTCCAAACCCGCATTCAGCACGCCGAAACGCGTGCACGCCGAGCCGGCCAGCAGGCTCAGTCCGGAGGCGACCGCGCCCCACCGCGACTTGGTCAGCGCGGAAATCGCGGTGCCCACTCCCCCGGCGGCGATGAAGTACTCGGAGGCCTTCATCAGCTTGCCGGGCGTGCCCTTGTGCAGGGTCTCGCGCGGCTCGGGCTCCATGTTTTCTTCCATGACGCGGGTGGCGACCAAGTCGCTGACCGCGGCCATCATGCCCAAGGCACGGGCCGGGCCGGCGAACTGCTGCGGGGTGGTCACCATCGCCAGGCCGGAGGCCGCCGCCGAGGCCGAGGAGACGAAGACGAAGGCCAGGTGCCGCTTCGTGTCGTTCCAGGTCGGGTTCGAGGTGTTGCCCAGCAGCACGGCGGTGTAGCCGGCCAGCGGGCCGCCCAGTACACCGGCGACGACGCCGGCCGGGCCGGCCGCGCCGTGCACGGCCTTGCGCGCGAACTTCGGCAGGGGGACGCGGCGCCCGGTGGCATCGTCGAGCTCGGACAGAGCTGGCAGCGGGGCCGCCGTGGCGAAGGTAGCCAGGATCCAGGAACCGATGCTCATCGGCGAGGTCACCTTGAACACGCGGAACATGTTGAGCAGCCGCTCCGGGCGGCCCAGGTCGAGCACCAGGCAGACCGAGCCGGCCGCGGCTGCGCCGAAGGCGGAGATAGACGTCGAACGCCGCAGCGCTCGGTTGCCGGTGGCCTGCGCGCCCAGCGACAGCAGCGCCGAACCGCCGGAGACGCCGCCTAGGAACAGGTAGACGCCAATCGGCCACTCCCACGGCGGGGCCTTGACCACGGGCTTGCCGTAGTAGGAGGAGAACTCGAAGTCCTCCGCCATCCGCTGCTCCTTGGAGCCGTCCTGCGCACCGGCGCCTACCTTGCCGCGCTTCTTGCGCTTCGGCTTGGTGCCGTCGAATTTCTTGTAGCGGTTAGCCCGCTCCGGCTGCGGGGGCCGGTATTCGTCGTATGCGCTCACTTCTTGCCTCCCAACACGAAGGATCCCGCGACCGCCAGCGCCATCGCGCCGATGGCCTTAGCTGCTGTCTTGTACATCTGCGGCAGATCCGCAGTAGGCACGCGCGGATCCGGCGGCAGGCCGTAGACCTCCGGCGAATCCAGCAGCAGGAACAGCGAGCCGGTGCCGCCGACGCCGTCCTCCGAGTTCGCCCCGTAGAGGCGCGCCTCGTGCAGGCCCTGCGCGTGCAGCTCGCGCACGCGCTCCTGGGCGGCGGCGAGCATGTCGTCGTAGGTGCCGAACTGGATGGAATTGGTCGGGCAGGTCTTCGCGCACGCCGGCTCCTGCCCCATCTTTAGCCGGTCGTAGCACATGGTGCACTTCTGGGCCACGCCCAGGTTTTTCACCGGCATGGGCTGGCCCGCGGTGTGGTCGTCGCCCTGCGGTTTAAGCTGCTTGAGCTTGGCCAAGACGTTGACGCCCGCGTGGGGGTTGTCCTGGTGATCGACGGTGGCGGTCTTGTCCGTCTTCAGGGTCACGCCGCCGTCGTCGCGGCGCTCAATCACGCCGAACGGGCAGCCTGCCACGCAGGTACCGCAGCCGTTGCAGACGTCGTCTTGGACGACCACGGTGCCGTACTCGGTGCGGAAGAGCGCGCCCGTTGGGCACACGTCCAGGCAGCCGGCGTGGGTGCAGTGCTTGCACACGTCCGAGGACATCAGCCAGCGGAAATCCGAAGTATCCGGCGGGGTGGTGTCAATCTCTGGCTCCGCGCCGCCGATGGTCGGCATGCCCAGCGAGATGAGCTTCCGCCCCTCCTCGCGGGCCTCCTGGATGCGGTCGTCGCCCTGCTCCACGAACGCCACGTGGCGCCAGGTATTCGCCCCCAGCGCGCCGGTGTTGTCGTAGGAGTTGCCGGTGAGCTCGTAGCCCTCGACGGGGTTACGGTTCCACTCCTTGCAGGCGACCTCGCAGGCCTTGCAGCCGATGCACACGGAGGTATCGGTGAAAAACGCCATGCGCGTGTATGAGTCATACCCGTGGGAGTGCTCGGTCAGCGCGTTGGAATTAGCGCCCAAAACGTCAGTCACCTAGAACTCCTTTCCTTCGTCGTCCGCCACGTTGCCGGCGGTCCGGTCCGTGCCGGTGCCGCCGTCCTCGTCGGCATTTTTGGACTCGATGGTGAACTCATCGAGCACGTCGACCAACTGGTTGCCCGAATCCAGGTCCAGGTTGGCCCGGCGCTGGTATTCGTGCAGCAGCTCCAACTTGGCCTGGCCGCGCGGGCGGCGGCCCGGCTGGATATCGCAGGCGCCGATCTTCGAGTTCTGGATGAACACGTTCGGCTCCAGCGTAAGCCCCAGCAGGTCGTTCGGGCCGTCGCCGGCCACCACCGCGTTGTTGGAATCGCCGTAGTGGAACGGCAGACCCAACTGGTGGAACTCCTGGCCGTTGATGACCATCGGCTCCATGCGGTCGGTGACCAGCACCTGCGCCTCGATCACGCCGCGCGGCGAGACAATCGTGGCCCAGCCGCCGTTTTCCAGGCCGCGCTTTTCTGCCAGGGCCTTGGAGACCTCGCAGAACAGCCCCGGCTGGAGCTCCGCCAGGTACGGCAGGCGGCGCGACATCGCACCCGAGGTGTACATCTCCGTCAGTCGGTACGTGGAGAAGACGAACGGGAAGACCTCGGATCCCGGCGTGCCGGCCTCCGGCTTCGACAGGTTGTCCGGGCGCTTGATGGTCAAGCGCGTCGGCGACTGCTGCTGCTTGTACAGGATGTTGCGCACCGGAGACTCATGCGGCTCGTAGTGCGTCGGCAGCGGACCGTCCGACAGGCCCGACGGAGCGAACAGCCAGCCGCGGCCGTCGGTCTGCATGATGAAGGCATCCGTGCCGTCCAGGGCAGCCGGGCCCACCGCGTCGATGGGCGCCTTGTAATCCGGCGGCAGCGTGGCCGGGAAGTCCGGCACGTCGTCGCCGGCCCACTTGCCGGCCTCGGCGTCCCACCAGATGTACTTCTTGCGCTCCGACCACGGGGTGCCGTCCGGCGCCGCCGATGCCCGGTTGTACAGGATGCGGCGGTTCGCCGGCCACGCCCAGCCCCATTCCAGAGCGACCTCGTTCTGCTCCGAACCCGGGACCTTCTTGGCCGAGTGGTTGATGCCGTCCTTGTAGACGCCGGTGTAGATCCAGCAGCCACCCGAGGTGGTGCCGTCCGACTTCATCTCCGTGAACGCCGGCAGCAGCTGGCCCTTCTTCGGGCCGTCCAGGTAGTAGCCGTTGATCTCCTTGAGGATGTCCTCCGAGTGCGGCTCGCCTTCCTCGTTTTCCTCGTAGTCCCACGCCAGCGCCTGGATGGCGCGGTCGCGCGGGTCGGTGGAATCCGCCAAGCGCTCCTTGATCTTCTTACCCAGCTGGTAGAAGAACCACAGCTCGCTGGTGGCGTCGCCCGGGGCATCGACAGCCTTGAAACGCCACTGCAGCATGCGCTGCGTCTGCGTGAAGGTGCCGGCCTTTTCCACGTGGGTGGCCGCCGGCATGAGGAAGACCTCCGTGCCGATCTCTTCCGTCTTGAGCTCGCCGGTCTTAATCTCCGGGGAGTCGTGCCAGAAGGAGGCGGTCTCGATCTCCTGGAAGTCGCGGACCACCAGCCACTTCAGCGCGGCCAGGCCACGGCGCTGCATGCCACCGTTGGACTGCGCCACCGCCGGGTTCTGGCCGAAGACCAGGTAACCCTCGACCTGCCCGTCGAGCATGCCCATGAGCGTCTCGTAGGTCGAGTGCGCCCCGGAGATGCGCGGCATCATGTCGAAGCCCCAGTTGTTGTCCTTCGTGGCGTTGTCGCCGAAGTAGGACTTCATCAGGGACACGGCGTAGTTTTCACCGATCTGCCAGAAGCCCTTCGAGCCCGGCTTGGCGAAGTTGGCCACGTAGTTGTCCCAGCCGTCGTCCTGGACGTGCGGCATCGGCAGATAGCCCGGCAGGTTGTTAAACAGCGTCGGGATATCCGTCGAGCCCTGGATCGAGGCGTGCCCGCGCAGCGCCATGATGCCCGAGCCCGGGCGGCCGACGTTGCCCATCAGCAGCTGCAGGATAGCCGCCGTGCGGATGAACTGCGCGCCCAGCGTGTGCTGGGTAAAGCCCAAAGCGTAGGCGAAGCACGTCGTGCGATCCGGCTTGGAGTTATCCGCGATCGACTGCGCCAGGTAGTAGAAGTCCTCCTGCGAGATACCGCAGGTCTCCTCCACGATCTCCGGCGTGTAGCGCGCGTAGTGACGCTTGAGAATCTGGAACACCGAATTCGGGTGCTGCAGGGTCTCGTCGCGCTCCACGTTCCACGCCTGGCCCTCATCCTTCTTGACGTACTGCCACGAGTCGTTGACGTACTTGCCGGTCTCCGGGTCGAAGCCGGAGAACAGCCCGTCCAAGTCCTCGGTGTCCAGGTAGTCGTCGCTGATGATGGTCGGCGCGTTGGTGTAGTTGACCACGTAGTCGTGGAAGTACAGATCATTGTCGATCATGTACTTGATCAACGCACCCAGCAGCACCACGTCCGTGCCGCCGCGGATACCGATGTGTCGGTTCGCGAAGGCAGAGGTACGCGTGTACCGCGGGTCCACGTGGATGATGCGGGCACCACGCTTCTTGGCCTCAACCACCCACTGGAAGCCCACCGGGTGGCACTCGGCCATGTTCGAACCCTCAATGACGATGCAGTCCGCATTCGCCATATCCTGCAGCGGCTGGGTTGCGCCGCCGCGGCCAAACGAAGTTCCCAAACTGGGAACGGTGGCGGAGTGTCATATGCGGGCCTGATTTTCGACCTGCACCGCGCCCGTGGCGGTAAACAGCTTCTTAATCAGGTAGTTTTCCTCGTTATCGAGCGTCGCCCCGCCCAGGCCTGCCACGCCCATGGTGCGGTTGAGCGGACGGCCGTAATCGTCCGTGTCCTGCCAGCCGTTGCGGCGGGACTCCAGGTAGCGGTCCGCGATCATCTCCATCGCGGTATCCGTGTCCAGGTCCTGCCACTCGGTGGCATACGGCGCGCGGTACTTGATGGTGGTCAGGCGGGACTCGGAGTTGATCAGCTGCTCCGAGGCCGAGCCCTTCGGGCACAGGCGGCCGCGCGAGACCGGCGAATCCGGATCGCCCTCGATCTGGATAACCTTGTCATCTTTAACGTAGACGCGCTGGGAACAGCCCACCGCGCAATAGGGGCACACGGACTGGACAACCTTGTCCGCCTCCGCGGTCCGGCCGTGCAGGTGCTGGCTCTTGGCGGACTGGGTATTCACGTCCCGTCCGAAGGCGTCACCCGAGCGGAACTGGCGCACGACAGGCCAGTTGAGAGGGCTAAATTTAGACATGTCCTCAATCTACGGCGCAGACCGCCCGATTTCCAGAAAGGCTATCCTAATTAAGCCCTGTTAGAGCCACTGCCACGGCTTTTAGTTGCCGCGTCAACTTCCGGCGTTCTAAACCGGATCGTAGACGCGCACGCGCAGCCCGTAGCCACCGCCGTCCAACGCGACCATCTGCGGGATAAAATCCTCCGGCCGCGGATGGTCGGGCAGCTCTTCGAGGTAGCGCTTGTGCTCGCTCAACGATGCCACCCCACCAGCCACCGCTTCCCCACTCAGCGTCTGCACGTGGGTACTGTCCGGGTCGTTAGCCACCAGCAGCCGCTGCGCCTTGTGGGCCGGCAGGTCTAGGTCCTGGAAGATCCAGGGGTTGTCGGCGTCCCGGATGGCGTCAATCGTGGACACGCCCACCGCGCGGTGGTCGACGTGGTTGAGCCCCCAGCGCGCCTGCAGGCCGAACATCATGATGGCGACGGTATCCGGCTTAAACTTCCGGATCTTGGCGGCGATGGCCCGGCGCACCGCGTGCGAGTGCTCCACCAGCCCGTCCGGGAAGTCCAGGATCTCTAGGTCCTCGACCCCGACGGCCGCGCAGGCGCGCCGTTGCTCCTCCGCGCGCAGCGGGCCGCATTCCTCCGGCGGCAGGCTCCTAATCCCGGCCTCGCCGGCGGTGACCAGCAGGTAGGCCACCTCCTTGCCGGCGTCGGTCCATTGCTTGACCGCGCAGGAGATGCCGTACTCGGCGTCGTCCGGGTGCGCTACCACCACGAGAATGCGTTCCAGCTGCGAATCATCCAGTGTCTCCAGAGCCATATCCCCATTCTGCCAGGAGTTTCGGCGGCCGGCTAGGGCTTGCGGGATTGTGCTATTGACCTGCCAGGGTCTAAGGTGGAACAGGCAATTAAAAGAACTACCCTGTCTATTTTTCCTAACCTAGTCGGTTCATTTCTAAAGAAGGTTTCTCATGTCCTCTTCCACGCCATCGTCCGCGGCCACGCCCGCCGACGATAAGAACACCCGCGGCTCCTCCGGCCTGCCCAAGTGGGCCACCGGCTTCGGCGCCCAAGTTATCGCCGGCCTGATTATCGGCCTCATCCTCGGCTTCATCGCCGCCGGCATGGGCGGCACCTCCGAGGATCCCAACTGGCTGACCTCCCTGCTCACCGGCGTCGGCTCCGCCTACGTCCAGCTACTCAAGGTCATGGTGCCGCCGCTGATTTTCGCCGCGGTCATCACCTCGGTCGCCAACCTGCGCAAGGTTGCCAACGCCGCCTCCCTGGCGATTTCCACCCTCATCTGGTTCGCCATCACCGCCCTGATTTCCGTAGTCATCGGCATTCTCGTCGCCGTCGTCATAAAGCCGGGCGTGGGCACCACCGTGGACGCCTCCACCGCCGAGGAACCCAGCAACGTCGGCTCCTGGCTCGGCTTCCTCCAGTCCATCGTCCCGGAAAACTTCATCGGCCTGGGCGCTTCCTTCAGCGACAACGAGGTCTCGCTGAGCTTCGGTGCCCTGCAGATCCTCGTCGTCTCCCTGGCACTGGGCATCGCCGCCGTCAAGGCCGGCAAGGCCGCCGACCCGTTCCTGAACTTCACCGAGTCCTTCCTCAAGGTCATCCAGGTCGTGCTGTGGTGGATCATCCGCCTGGCACCCATCGGCACCGCCGCGCTCATCGGTAAGGCCGTCTCCTCCTACGGCTGGGACGCCCTCGCCTCCCTGGGCAAGTTCGTGCTTGCCATGTACGTCGGCCTGGCCCTGGTCATCCTGGTCGTCTACCCGGCCGTGCTGGCCTACAACCGCATCCCGGTCATGGGCTTCTACAAGCGCGTTTGGCCCGTGTTCTCCCTGGGCTTTGTCACCCGTTCGTCCATGGGCGTCATGCCGGTGACCCAGCGCTTTACCGAAAAGGCCATGGGCGTGCCGCGCGAATACGCCTCCTTCGCCATCCCGCTGGGCGCGACGACAAAGATGGACGGCTGCGCCTCCATCTACCCGGCCATTGCGGCCATCTTCGTCGCCCAGTTCTACGACATCCCGCTGAGCCCGACCCAGTACCTGCTCATCATCTTCGTCTCAGTCATCGGCTCGGCCGCCACCGCGGGCACGACCGGCGCGACCGTCATGCTGACCCTGACGCTGTCCACCCTGGGCCTGCCGCTGGCCGGCGTCGGCCTCTTGCTGGCCATCGAGCCCATCATCGACATGGGCCGCACCGCCGTCAACGTCACCGGCCAGTCCGTGTGCGCCACCATCGTCGCCAAGCGCGCGGGCATCCAGGACAAGCAAGTCTGGGACGCCGCCGAGCACGGCGTCGGCGATATCATCGAGCCGTCCAAGCAACCTGCCGCCTAAGCCGGTACCGCCCAAGCCCCCTCCTGGGGGCTTTTTTCATGCCTTACACCCCCTTGATGAACCCTTCGCGGTCACCAGCACGACCCGGCTGCACCAGAATCTGCTCCCGGTGAGCGCGAAGGGCGCACCTCTAAATGTCTTCGGTGTGCAAGTTGCTGCCCTTGGCGGCGTCGGTGCGACCGTGGACGAGGTAGTAGACGCAGCCCGCCATCACGATGAGGCCGGCGAGCAACCAGTACATGGCCGAGTAGCCGGTAGAAGAAATGAGCATGCCCAGGAAGATCGGGCCGAGCCCCACACCCAGGTCGAGGAAGAGGAACATGGTGGAGATGCCAGCGCCCATCTCCTCACGCTTGACCAGCCGCACGGAAATCGCCTGCACGGCCGGCATGATGGAGCCATAACCCAAGCCGACCAGCGAGCCCGCGAGGACCACGTGCCAGTCGGCGGTCGCCGTGGCCAACAGGGCGAGGCCAGCGATAAAGCCCGCCAGCGTGATGTAGATGACACTGTTGTCACCGCGCCGGTCCTGGAGACGCCCCAGGAAGAAGCGCATGGCAAAGGTCATTAAGGCATAGGCGATGAAGAACAGCCCGGCACCGGCGGTCAGGCCGGTCGCGTGCGCATAAGAATTAAGGAAGGTCACGACGCCGGTGTAACCGATGCCGACTAGGAACATGAACACGCCAATGGGCGCGACCCGCGGGTGGACCACCGCGGCCAAGGTGAACTTCGGCCGGGAGTCGCGGTTGCTTTCCGGAACCTTGAGGAACAAGGCGACGACAAGATCGATGATGGTCAGCGCGGAAACGACCACGAACATCGTGGTATACCCCGGCCCGTTGGCCAGAAAGAGGCCGATGGCCGGGCCGATCGCCGTCGCCAGCGTGGTGCCGAGGGCGAAATAGCCGGTCCCCTCGGCGCGCTTGCGGTTCGGGATGACGGCTTGCGCCACGGCCATAATCGCCGTGGAGGTCACCGCGTAGCCCACACCGTGCACGAAGCGAACGGGAATGAGCACCGCCAGCGAATGCGCCGGGAAATACAAAACACAGCTGACTACAACCAGTACCAGGGACACCAAGAGCGAGGACCGGCGGCCGACGGCGTCGACTACGTAGCCGGAAAAGAGCCGGGCCACGGTGGCGCCCACGACGAAGGAGCTAGCAGCGAAGCCGCCGGCGGTATCGGAAGCACCGAATTGGGTGACGGCATAGACCGCCATCGTGGTGATCAGGATGTAGAAGACGAGGAACTGCGCGAAGTTTACGATCCACGCGAGGATAAAAGTCGGGTTGAAAAGCTTGTCGTTGTCGGCATGCGTTACGGACGTATGGGTCACCTTCTTGAGTTGTGGCAAGCTGCACGCGGCAGCGGGAATTATTGGAACCGAAATACTTTATCAGTACCACTTAGCCGCCCAAGCACTGCCTCACCGACGACAAGACCTAGGCGAATACCTGCTGGAACTAGTCGAAGACCTGCTGGCAGCACAAAACCCCGGCAGGCGCGGGGCCTGCCGGGGTGTGCTATTTAGACGAGGAAGTGTTTACTTCTTGTCCTGGGTGCCCAGGCCGTCGGTGTCGATCTGCTCCTTGCGCAGCTCCTCGGTGTGGCGCTGGGTCTCGGTGACCTGCTCCTTGTTGAGGTTGATCTTCTCGACCGGGACGGTCTGCTTGTCAACGTTGAGGCGCTCCTCGTGCAGGGTGACGGAAGCTTCCTCGGTGTCGCCGTCCTTGATCTCGCCGGTGAAGTTAGCAGCCTTTTCCTCGGAGATCGGGGTGCGCTCGACGCGGACCTCTTCGTGGGTAACCGGAACCTCGACGGTCTCGGTGTCGGTGACGACGTACTTGCGCAGGCGAGCCTCGCCGGAAGCAACCTTTTCCTTGTTGACGTTGAGCTGCTCCTCGGAACGGATCATGGAGCCGTCATTGTTAGCAGCGGTGCGGTCGTCGGTAGCAGCCTGGCGCTCGGTGGCTGCGGCCTCGCGGTCAGCAACGTTCTTGTCAGCAGCGTGCTCGCCGGCAACCTTCTTCTCGTCGGCAGCGGTGCGCTCGCCGGCAACGCCAGCGCCTGCAACACCTGCGCCGGCGCCAGCACCAGCGACACCAGCGGTACCGGCGTTGGTGCGGTCCTGCTCGCGGTTAACGTCGCGGTTGGTGTCGCGGTACTCGGTGCGGTCCTCGGCCTGCTCCAGGCCGTAGTGACGGAAGATGTCGTTCTGCTGTTCCGGGGTCAGTGCGGAGTCGGAATCGAAGTCCGGGGCATCCTTGATGCGATCCTTGGAAAATGCCAGACGCAGCTCGTCACCGTTGAAGTCGTGGCCGCGCAGCGGGACCAGGCTGCTGTTCATGCCGAACAGACCGTGCTTGACGTCCACGAAGGTGGGCTTACCGGTGTTGTCGTCCACGAAGATCTCGTTGACGTCGCCGAGCTTCTCGCCGTCCTTGTCGTAGGCGGTGGCGTTGAGCAGGTCCTTGATGTCCTTAGACATAGTCACACTTTCCTCTCGGTTAGTTATTGGTAATTTCGTCTGTCGGAATCACACGGCCTACACCCGTGATTTGCTTTCTTATCACCGGCGTAGTTAACTTATTCGCTTTTCCGTGCTGCCACCCAAGGTACGCGTCCAGCTCAATATCGCCATGAAAACGTCTGTGTTTTCCATGAATGGCCGCGAAATGGGAACGTTATCGCAGGCCAGAACTTTGATAACAAATCGGCTACATTTGATTCGCGCCCGATGTTAACAGTGTCTCGCGTCGCATAAGTGTCGTTTATGGGGTCTCCGACACGCTACCCCCGCGGTCCGGCGGCCCAGCGTTCCCACCGCTGAAACGACTCACTCCAGCCCGGGCACACCGACTAAACTAGAAGGAACTGAGTCCGCCGGCCCCGAGCTAGAAAGTCCGTCCCTCCATGTTCAACCACTCCGGCGCCGCCGCCCATGCCGTGACCGGCATCATTAACTACATCCGCTCCCGGCGGCTGACCACTGGCGATAGCCTCCCCTCTGAGGCAGCCCTGTGCGAGGAGCTGGGCTGTTCCCGCTCCAGCGTGCGCGAGGCGGTACGCACCCTGTCGAGCCTGGACATCGTCGAGGTGCGCCACGGCCACGGGACTTATGTCGCGGACATGTCCCTGTCCCCCATGGTCACGAGCATGGTCTTCCGCATCGTCTTGGACACCGACCACTTCCTCGAGCGCCTCCTGGACGTGGTCAATACCCGCCAGGCCCTCGATCTGTGGATGACCGACGACCTGGTCAGCCACTACCGCGGCGAAGACATGTCCCAGCTACAAACTATCGTCGAGGGCATGCGGGCCCGGCGCGCCAAGGGCGAGTTGTTCACCCGCGAGGACCGCGCCTTCCACGCCCAGCTCGTCTCGGTCACGTCCAACCCCCTCATTAAAGAGCTTTCCGATGCCTTCTGGCAGGTCCACATGGCCGTCCTCCCGCACGTGCGGATCGCCCTGTCGGAAAACCTCGACCTGACCGTCGAGGCCCACCAGGACATCATTAACGCCCTTTATGCCGGCGATGCCGAAGCCTACCGCCGCGTCGTCGTCGAGCACTACTCACCGCTCAAGCGTGCCATCGACCGACACACCATGGGGCACCGCTCTAGCGCGCGCCCGAGCTAGGCATGCAAAAGCCCGGCCGCGGAAGCAAGGTTCCGGCGACCGGGCATCGTCAAGCAGGGTTTAGTGCTGCCCCTCTGCGATCTCCTCGACCAACTTGTCGTTGAAGGCCGGCAGATCGTCCGGCGTGCGAGAGCTGACCAGACCCTGGTCGCAGACGACCTCGTCGTCAACCCAGGTAGCGCCCGCGTTGCGCAGGTCAGTCTGTAGGGACGGGAAGGAGGTCAGGGTGCGGCCCTTGAGCACGTCCGCATCCGTGAGGATCCACGCGCCGTGGCAGATGACGCCGAGCGGCAGGTAAGCATCGACGTGCTTGCCCACCAGCTCGACCGCGTCCTTGTCCATACGCAGCGCATCCGCGTTACCGGTGCCGCCGGGCAGGATGATGCCGTCGAAAGACTGCCCCTTGGCCAGGGACGTCGTGGTGTCGACGTCCACCTTGGTGCCGTTCTTGCCCTCGATGACGCCTGCCTTCGGCGCGATAATCTTCACGGTCGCACCCGCGTTCTTCACGGCCTCGACCGGGGAGGTCAGCTCCGAATCCTCAAAGCCGTCAGTCGCGATAACCGCAACGGTCTTGTTGGACAGATCAGCCACAACAATCACTCCTTGAAATTCGAAAGTAACTTACGGTCCCCGATCGTAGGCGCCATTTTTCGTTCTTGCAGAAGCCCTCCGCACGGGGCGAATCTGGGCCCAGAAGAATTACACTTCGATGCCCGCGGCCTGAGCCACCTTCCGGTACCCGGCCGCATGGTCCGCGACGCTGGCGTGGGCGTTGAGGCCGCTCGGGTTGTCGAGCACAAACAAACGGGTGCCCTCCCACGGCGAATCCTGCTCCCCGATGACTGCCTGGGGCAGTTTAAAAGCCTTGCGGTAGGCGGTAATCCCCAGCACGGCCACGACCTTCGGGTGGTGTGTGCTAACGACGTCGTCCAGGCGTGCCGGGGCCTGGAGCAGCTCGTCGGTGGTTAGCTCATCGGCGCGGGCGGTCGCGCGCGGAACGAGGTTGGACACGCCGATGCCGAGTTCTTGCAGTTCGGCGAAATCGGCGTCCGCGTAGCCGCCCGAGGCATCGAATTGGTGCGTGGTCAGCCCAGCCTGGTAGAGACCGGGATAGAAGCGGTTGCCGGGGCGGGCGAAGTGCGCGCCGGTCGCCGCGGTCCACAGGCTGGGGTTGATACCAACAAACAGCAAACGCAGCGGCTCCGGCAACAGATCTGGCACGGTGGCGCCGCGGTAGGCGGCCAGTTGTTCTTGGCTAAAACGCATAGACCCCAGGCTAGTCCCGTCAGCCGCTAGACTTTGGCACCATGGCTTCCCTGTTGGTCACCGCCTTCGGTCCATTCGGGCCGAGCTCCTACAATCCGACGCGCGCGGCATTGCCGGGCATCGAAAGCGCGCTTGCCGATGCCGCCGTCACCACCGCCGTACTTCCCGTGGAGTTCGCCGCCGCGCGAAGGCAATTGCGCGGCCTCATCGCCAGCCATCGTCCAGACTTCGTGGTGTGCTTAGGGCTGGCGGAATCCCGCCGGGCGCTATCGATGGAAAAGGTGGCGGTCAATGTGATGGCCGCGCGCCTCCCGGACAACGCCGGTGCACAGCCGCTAGATGAGCCGGTCTGCGCCGGGGCGCCGGCGGCGTATTTTTCTACCCTGCCGGTGGCCGGCATGGCCGCGGCGGTGCGCCGGGAAGACCTCCCCGCGGAGGACTCCTACAGCGCGGGCACCTACGTGTGCAACACCGCCATGTTCACGGCCCTGCACGCCACGGCCGGAACACCCGCCCGCGCCGGGTTCATTCACGTGCCCCAGGCCCTCGGCGCGGAATCCTCCGCCACCGGAGCGCTCACCAATGAAGGACTCACGCAGGGTGAGATCACGGCCGGCATCGTCGCTGCCTTGCGGGCGCTGGCGACGGGTGTCGCCGAAAGACAGGACAGTACGCCTCCGCCCGCTGGGCACGTAGATTAAGGCGCTGGCCACACATAAAAAATCCGGCCCAGGAGCACACTGCCCCGGGCCGGAAAGCATCCAGGTCTAGACGTTGAACTTAAAGTCCACGACGTCGCCGTCCTGCATGATGTAGTCCTTGCCTTCCTGGCGGACCTTGCCGTGGTTGCGGGCCTCGGCCATGGAGCCGGCGGCGTCGAGGTCCTCGAAGGAGACGATCTCGGCCTTGATGAAGCCCTTCTCGAAGTCGGAGTGGATAACGCCGGCGGCCTGCGGGGCGGTATCGCCCTGGTGGATGGTCCAGGCGCGGGACTCCTTCGGGCCGGCCGTCAGGTAGGTCTGCAGGCCGAGGGTGTTGAAGCCGGCCTTGGCCAGGGTCTGCAGGCCCGGCTCGCTCTGGCCCACGGACTCGAGCAGCTCGAGGGCCTCGTCGTCGTCCAGCTCCAGCAGCTCGGTCTCGGTCTTGGCATCCAGGAAGACGCAGTCGGCTGGGGCGACCAGCAGGCGCAGCTCTTCCTTCTTGTCCTCGTCGGTAAGCACCTCTTCGTCGGAGTTGAACACGTAGAGGAACGGCTTCGCCGTCATCAGGTGCAGCTCCTTGAGGAGGTCGAGGTTGACCTTGCCGTCCTTGGCGGCGGCGAACAAGGTGGTGTCGTCCTCGAGGATTTCCTGGGCCTTCTTGGTCTCCTCGACGGTCTCGGCCAAGTCCTTGTTCTTCTTGGCTTCCTTCTCCAGCCGCGGCAGTGCCTTTTCGATGGTCTGGAGGTCGGCCAGGATGAGCTCGGTGTTGATCACCGAGATATCGCTGGTCGGGTTGACCTGGCCGTCGACGTGGATGACGTTATCGTCGGAGAAGGCGCGCACGACCTGGCAGATGGCGTCGGCCTCGCGGATATTGGACAGGAAGGCGTTACCCATGCCCTCGCCTTCGGAAGCACCCTTGACGATGCCGGCGATGTCTACGAAGGAAACCGTCGCCGGCAGAATGCGCTCGGAGGAGTAGATTTCCGCCAGGCGGTTCAGGCGCGCATCGGGAAGCTCCACCAAGCCCACGTTGGGCTCGATGGTGGCGAACGGGTAATTCGCCGCCAAGATGTCGCTGCGGGTCAGGGCGTTAAACAGCGTGGACTTGCCAACGTTGGGCAATCCGACAATTCCTAATGTAAGACTCACGTGCCCAATCCTAACGCACTGGGGGCAGGTAGCCGACAGCCGGTTGCAGGTATTTCCCATTCTTACGGCCTTTTAAGGCAAGATAGTGGACGTGAGTTCTAAAGAAGATGAAGCCGCCAACCCGGCCATAACCTCCGCGGAGGGCCAACAGAAGCTGCTGAAGTCGGTCTCTCCCCACCCACCGGGCGACCAGGTCGACCGCTTGGTCGTGCTCGGGCACTACATCCGCAGCATCGCCCTGTGGTCGGTGCGCGTCTTCGTCATCGGCCTGCTGGTCTACGCGCTCGGCTGGCTCATCGGCAGTTTCTGGGAGGGAATTCTGCCGGTCATCCTGGCCCTGATCGTCTGTACCGTGCTGGCGCCGTTCGCCTCCTGGCTGCGACGCCACCGCTTCCCCGCCTCGCTGGCCGCGGCGATTACCATGCTGACCTTCGTGTCGTTGGTGGGCGGACTGGTCGCGTTCATCGCGCCGGATTTCGCGCGGCAGTCGCAGTCCCTCTACCTGCAAACCGTCGAGGGTATCCAGCGCCTGCAGCTGTGGGCGCAGGGGCCGCCGCTGAACCTGGACAGCGACGACATGGGCCAGTACATCGACGACATCGCCTCCTGGCTGCAGGCCCAGGCCGGCGACATCGCCGGCTCCGTGTTCACCGGCATCGGCACGGCGACCTCCCTGCTGATCACCCTGGTGGTCGTCACCGTGCTGACCTTCTTCTTCCTCAAGGATGGGCATAAATTCCTGCCGTGGCTGCGCGAGAGCGTCGGCCGCCGCGCCGGCTGGCACCTGACCGAGCTGTTCACGCGCGGCTGGAACACGCTGGGCGGGTTCATCCGGGCCCAGGCGCTGGTCTCCGGCATCGATGCCATCTTCATCGGCGGCGGCCTCGCCATTATCGGCGTGCCGCTGGCGATGGCCCTGGCGATCATCACCTTCATCGCCGGGTTCATCCCGTTCATTGGCGCCATCGTGGCGGGCGCGCTGTCCGTGACCATCGCCCTGGTCTCCCTAGGCTTTACCGAGGCCCTGATGGTGCTCGGCCTGGTCCTGCTGGTCCAGCAGCTGGAAGGCAACGTGCTCTCGCCGTTGCTGCAGGCCCGCGCGATGAGCCTGCACCCGGTTATCGTCCTGGTCTCCGTGACGTTGGGTTCGGCGCTTTTCGATCTGGTCGGTGCCTTCCTCGCCGTGCCCGCCGCGGCGATGATCGCGGTGGCCTACCGCTACGTCCAGGACATCCTCATGCTGCAGTCCGGTGAAAAGTCCACCGACGACGTCGAGTTCTCCACCATGGCCGGCTACCTCGTCGGCCGCGTCAAGCAGGAACAGGGCCTGCGGCAGCGCCAGGATTGGCGTGAGGAGGCCCCCGAGCCCGACGGTGCCGACGTGAGCGAACTAGTCGATCTGAGCTCCCCGCCGCCGGAGTACGAACGCCCGGCGGCCCGCACCGGCATCCGCAAGCTGAAGGACAAAATCGCGCGAATGTTCGAAACGCGGGAGGGATCTTAAGGCTTCCGTCCGGCGGGTGTGCGAAGTTAGAAGGCATGAGTACTTCCACGCTCGCCACGGTTGCCTTCCTTCTCATTAGTGTGGCCCTCGGCGCGGTCCTGGGCTGGCTCGGGCACGCCCACTGGCAGCGCCGGCAGCCCACCGCCGCCACGACCGGCCCCAGCGCCGCCGAGCAACAACAGGCCGCCCTCCAAGCCTCCCAGCAGCGGCGCGCCGACGTCGCCGAATCGCTAGCTCCCCTGGAAAAGGCCATGGACCGACTGGGCCTGCACCTGCGCGAGCTGGAGGCCGACCGCGCCAGCGAGTTTTCCTCCCTACGCGGCCAGGTCCAGGCGATGATGCGCACCTCTACCCGCCTGTCCGACAGGACCGACCAGCTGGTCACCGCGCTGCGCTCGCCCAATGTGCGCGGCCGGTGGGGCGAGATTCAGCTCGAGCGCGTCGTCGAACTGGGCGGCATGGTCAAGCACGTGGACTTTAACCCACAGGTCTCCGCCCACTTCGGCAGCCACCAAGTCCGCCCGGACCTGCTCATCCACTTGTCCGGCGGGCGCCACATCGTCATCGACGCGAAGGTGCCGTTTAGCTCCTACCTCGACGCGCTGGAGGCCCAGGACCCCGAGGAACACGCGGCCTTTCTGCGCCACCACGTCCACCAGATGCGCAACCACATCACCACGCTTGCAGGCAAGGACTACATCGAGGCCTTCCAGCCCACCCCGGAGTTCGTGGTCCTCTTCGTGCCCGCGGATCCCTTCCTGGACGCGGCGCTTAGCGTGGACCCCGAGCTTTTGGAATTCGCCTTCTCCCGCAACATCGTCATCGCCACCCCCACCACGCTCTTCGCCCTGCTGCGCACCGTGGCGCTGGGCTGGCGGCAGGAAGATCTCTCGGACAAGGCCCGGGAGGTCCAGCGCCTGGGGCGCGAGCTCTACAGCCGGGTCAACACCGTGGGCGAGCACTTCAACAAGGTGGGGCGCAACCTGGAAAAGGCAGTCGATGCCTTCAACTCCACGCTGGGTTCCTTCGACAGCCGCGTCATGGTCACCTCCCGGCGGCTCGCGGAGATGGACATCTCGGCCCGCACGGACAAGCACCCGCCGCAGATTTCCCCGGTCGAATCCTCGCCGCGCCACGCCGCCGAGTCCGACTAGTATCTAGCCTCCGGCTCTCTCCCGGGCAGGGCCCAGAACCTCCGGCCCTGCCTGGGCGACTTCGGGCACGCGGCCAAATGATTCCCAGGACACGATGGGCGGCAGGTAGAATAACGCCTCGTGTCACATGCGAACGCTTTTCATAAAACCCAGGCTCGAACGGCCCGCGGTGGGCTGCCGCTCGGCATGGCGATCGCTATCGTCGCTGCGGCTTTGACCACCGGACTTCTCCTGTCCCTCCTCTTCGGGGACCTGGGGTGGCCGTACCTACTCTGCTACATCGTTAGCGTTCTGGCTGTCACCTGCACCGTGGCCCCGCGGGGGCTGTACCTGACCGTGGCCACATCCCCGCTGCTGTACGCCGTGTTCACGCTGCTCTGCGGTTGGCTGGTTACCCAGGAAAGGGCCAGCGAGGGGGCTTCAGCGTTTTCTGCTACGGCCCTGGTCACCGGCGCCTTCCCGTTCCTGGAGCACTTCATTCCGTTTTTCCTGACCACGCTGGCGTCCATCGCGATTATGGCCTTCCGACTGCGGCGGCTGCGGTCTAACGCCCGTACGGAAAACGAAAAGGCCCAGGTCGCCCGCCGCGCGGAGGCCGCGGCCGACAAGCGCAATCGCGACACCAGCGCCCGGGCCCGCGAGCGCAGTAGCCGGCTCACCGTGGCCGAGCTCATTGCCCGCAACGAGGAGCAAAAGCGCCACGCCCAGGCCGGCAATATCCCGCTGGGCCGCACGTCTGGGCTTGGCTCCGAACAGCCCGCCTCGCGGGGTGGCCGCGTCCGCGAGCGCGACCGGGAACAGCGCCGGCAGGAGCAGACCAACCAGCAGGCCTACCGCCCGGATCCGAACCGCCGCGCGGGCAGGCCGGGTTCCTACCTTCCCCGGTACGGCGAGGCCACCAGCCGGCTGGCTGAGACGTCCCGCCAGTACTCGCCGAAGTCTCAGGCTCAGGCCCGCCGCATGCGGCCGAATCCCTCCCGCGACGACAACCTCTACGAGGACTAGGCGAAAGGCTAGACGCGGCAAGATAATCACAAGCGGCGAGGCGGTCACATTCTTTAAGGTGGCCGCCTCGCCGCTTTCTTTGCGCCCCGGCACTGGGGCGCGGTGGGTTTAAGACTGGTTTGCTGCCGCTTCCTTGGCTGCCTTGGTGCGAGCCGGGCGCAGCTCGCGCGGGAGGGCGAACTGGATGGTCTCGGTGGTGGTGGTGACCTGCTCCACGTCGCTGTAGCCGCGCTCGTCGAGGTACTCGAGCACCTCGCGGACCAGCAGCTCCGGCACGGAGGCGCCGCAGGTCACGCCGACGGTCTGCACGCCGTCGAGCCAGGACTCGTCGATCTCCTTGGCGAAGTCGATCAGGTGCGACTCCTTCGCGCCCGCGTCCAAGGCCACCTCGACCAGGCGAACCGAGTTCGAGGAGTTGCGGGAGCCGACCACGATCATCAGGTCGCACTTCGGGGCGATGGCCTTCACCGACTCCTGGCGGTTCTGCGTCGCGTAACAGATATCGTCTGACGGCGGGTTCTCCAGGTGCGGGAAGCGCTCGCGCAGCTTGTTGACGATGGTGATGGTCTCATCCACCGACAGGGTGGTCTGGGACAGCCACACGAGCTTCTCGTCGTGGAGGAACTCCGGCAGTTCCGCCACGCCTTCCACGCCGTCAACCAGGTGGGTAATCTCCAGGGCCTCACCGGCGGTGCCCTCGACCTCCTCGTGGCCCTTATGGCCCACCAAGAGGATGTGATAGCCGTCGCGCTCGAAGCGCTGGACCTCCTTGTGCACCTTCGTCACCAGCGGGCAGGTCGCGTCCAAAGTCAGCTGGCGGCGCTGCTGGGATTCCTGGCGGACGGCCGGGGAAATGCCGTGCGCCGAGAAGACCAGGTGCGCGCCCTCGGGGGCCTCCGATGCCTCGTCGACGAAGACCACCCCGCGCTCGGCCAGGGATTCCACCACGTAGCGGTTGTGCACAATCTGCTTGCGCACGTAAATCGGGGCGCCGTATTTCTCCAGCGCCTTTTCTACTGTTTCCACCGCGCGGTCCACACCGGCGCAGTACCCGCGCGGGGCCGCGAGAAGCACATTCTTTCCAGCATCAGTCATGCCCCCAGAATAACGAAATCCACTGCAAAACAATAGACTGGGTGCAAACGCCTATAATCACGGGAGAACGGGAGGAAGCTCACACATGAATGCACCGGCGAATACCCCGGATACTCCGTGGCCGGTGGGCAAGGTCAATGACCAAGTCAAAGGGTGGATCGAGCGGCTAGGCTTCCTCTGGGTCGAGGGCCAGCTAACCCAGATCAACGTCAAGAACACGTGGAAGCTGTCCTACCTGACCCTGCGCGACGTCGAGCAGGAAAAGTCCGTACAGCTGACCTGCCCCACCAACCTGATCCGCTCCCTGCCGACTCCGCTCAAGGACGGCGACCGGGTCATCATCCGCGGCAAGCCGGCCTTCTACGCCGGCCGCGGCAGCTTCTCGCTGTGGACGACGGAGATCCGCCACGTCGGCCTGGGCGAGCTACTCGCCCGCATCGAGATGCTGCGCAAGCAGCTGGCCGCCGAGGGGCTTTTCGACCCGGCCCGCAAGAAGCGCCTGCCCTACCTGCCGGGCAAGGTCGGCCTGATTACCGGCCGCGGCTCGGCGGCCGAACGCGACGTCATCTCCGTGGCCCAGGACCGCTGGCCGGCCGTCCAGTTCCGGGTCATCAATACGGCGGTGCAGGGCCGCTCCACGGTCCCAGAGGTCGTCGACGCCCTGCAGCAGCTGGACCGGGATCCGGAGGTAGACGTCATCATCATCGCCCGCGGCGGCGGCTCGGTCGAAGACCTGCTCCCGTTTTCCGAGGAGGCCCTGCAGCGCGCCGTGGCGGCCGCGGCCACCCCGGTGGTCTCCGCCATCGGCCACGAGCCTGACAGCCCGGTGCTCGACAACGTGGCGGACCTGCGGGCGGCCACCCCGACGGACGCGGCCAAGCGCGTCGTGCCCGACGTCATGGAGGAAAAGGCGCTGATCAACGAGGCCCGCCAGCGCATGGCCGGAGCGCTGCGCGGCTGGGTGGACAACCAGCGCCGCGGGCTGGCCAATATCCGCTCCCGCCCGGTGCTGGCCGATCCCCTCTCCCCGATCACCGCCCGCCGCGAGGAGATCGACCGCTCTCGGGCCACCATGCGCCGCGACGTCAATTACCTGCTCGACCGGGAAAACAACCGGGTCCATGCCCTGCGCGCCCAGGTCTCGGCGCTCGGGCCGGCGGCGACCCTGCAGCGCGGCTATTCCGTGGTCCAGGTCCTGCCCCGCGACGGCAGCGGCCCCGAGGTGGTCACCTCCTATAAGCAATCCCCGCCCGGCTCGCAGCTGCGCATCCGCGTCGCCGACGGTTCCGTTACCGCCGCGGCCATGGCGGCCAAGCCGGCCGACTAGCCAGAACCTTATACCCGCACCTTAAGCCCCCACAACGAAAGGGAGACCAGGATGAACGAAGACACCATCGGTACCGGCCAGGCCGGCGACGACGCCTTCCCGCCCGTGGAGAACCTGACCTACGAGCAGGCCCGCGACGAGCTCATCGAGACCGTCAAGATTTTGGAGCTGGGCCAGATGAGCCTGGACGAGTCGCTGAAGTACTGGGAGCGCGGCGAGGCCTTGGCCAAGGCCTGCGAGTCCCACCTCGACGGCGCCGCCCGCCGCGTGGAAAAGGCGCTGGGCAACGACCCGGATGCGCAGGGCGAGGAGCCGGCTTCCCCGGCCGAATAGGCCCGCGCCGCGCACCCTTGCGGTTTAACAGCTAGCTACTTTTAGAACAGAGAAAGGCACCACGTTGCAGATTTATGGTTACCCGGGCGAACGCGTCGATTTCGTCTCCGCCTCCGGCTCGGCCGGGGCAGTCTTTTTTGGTGATTCCCGCGCGCTAGTCGAGGAGTTTTTCGGCCCAGCCCACCAGGCCGCCGGCGACGTCATCAGCTATTTCAACGGCGCGATCGCGCTGACCTTCGAGGACGACGGCGTCGCGGACGTCATCGTCAAGCCGCACCTGAGCCGGGAGAAGATCGACGTCTTCCAGGCCAAGGAGAAGCTGACCGGGCTGACCCAGAACGAGCTCGCGGAGCTGGCCCAGGGCCCGGGTGTCAGCGTGGAATTTACCGACCGGCTGGAAACCGTTACTTTTGCTCGCCGCTAGGCGTTCCCGCCTCGGCGACGGGCTCGGCGGCCACGATGGCAGAAATGAGGGTGCGGTAGTCGGCATCGTTAGCAGAGCCGGAGACCATAACCCGCACGTCGCCTAGGTCGGCGGCCCACAGGTCGCGGACGTCGTTGTCGTCGCTGGTGTAGATCTCCACGGTCTGCCCGTCGATCTCGGTGGTGTCGGTGTGCTCGCGGTAGTTGCCGTCATAGCCGCGGCGGACCTCGTCGTAGTCGACGGTGGTCTGCGTGGCCTGGAGGTAGCCCTTCTCGGCGGTGACGAAGCCGACGATGGGCGCCGGCTCGCCGGCGACCTGACCGCGGCGGGCGGAGTTGGCGTACCAGCCATCGGGCAGCTGCGGCAGGCGGGCCGGAACGCCGGTGGCCTGGGTTTCCATGCGCAGGAAGTTCTCCGCGTCCACCTCGGTGACCTCGGCGTGCGGCGAGTCTTCCGGGTTGACCGTGCACAGGCCGGTCGCGCCGACGACCGCCAACATCGCGATGACGGTCACGCCCAGCGACAGGATCATGTCCTTGCCGCCCTCGAAAAGTTTGGGTTTATTCTCTGCAGCCACGCCCTCCAGTATGGCAGTTGGCAACGCCGTAAGAAAAACCCTCTCCCCGCCCGCAGCGTCCGCCGGACCCGCGCCCGGACGCGCGGGACTTCCCACTTTCGGGGGCGTTTGCCCACAGGTGGGGCGTACTGCGGGTGGAAATGGCTATCGGCGTGGATAATAGAGGGTGGATAATTTTCAGATCCTCACAGCATTAAAAGGAAGGTAATCTCCTCGATGTCGAATTCTCACGCTGGAACCCCGGAGGCACCAGATCGCAACCTAGCCATGGAGCTGGTGCGGGTGACCGAAGCCGCCGCCCTGGCTTCGGGCCGGTGGGTTGGCCGCGGGCAGAAGAACGAAGGTGACGGCGCCGCCGTGGACGCGATGCGCAAGCTCATCAACTCCGTGTCCATGGAGGGCGTCGTGGTTATCGGCGAGGGCGAAAAGGACGAAGCCCCCATGCTCTTCAACGGCGAAGAGGTCGGCACCGGCGAGGGCCCGGCGATGGACATCGCGGTGGACCCGGTCGACGGCACCCGCCTGATGGCCGAGGGCCGCCCGAACGCGATTTCCGTCATCGCCGCTGCCGAGCGCGGCACCATGTACGATCCTTCGGCCGTCTTCTACATGAAGAAGATCGCCGTCGGCCCAGAGGCCAAGGGCCACATCGACATCAGCGCCTCCGTCGAGGACAACATCAACGCCGTGGCCAAGGCCAAGAAGCTGCGCCCGTCGGACATCACCGTCGTCGTGCTGGACCGCCCGCGCCACGACGATCTGATCTCCCAGATCCGCGCCGCCGGCGCGAAGGTGCGCCTCATCATGGACGGCGACGTCGCCGGCGCCATCGCGGCCGCCCAGGACGGCAACTCCATCGACATCATGATGGGCATCGGCGGCACCCCGGAGGGCATCATCACCGCTTGCGCCATGAAGTGCATGGGCGGCGAGATCCAGGGCCAGCTGTGGCCGAAGGACGAGCAGGAGGCGGAAAAGGCCAAGGCTGCCGGCCACGACCTAGACCGCGTGCTGACCAACGACGATCTGGTCTCCTCCGAGAACTGCTACTTCGCCGCCACCGGCGTGACCAACGGCGACATGCTGCGCGGCGTGTCCTACCGCGCCCACTCGGCCACCACCCGCTCGCTGGTGATGCGCTCGAAGTCCGGCACCATCCGCTACATCGATTCGATCCACCAGATGTCCAAGCTGCGGGAATACTCCGTGGTCGACTACTCGGATCCGAACGAATAAATCGGACATACTCATCACAGCCCCCTCCCGCGTGCTTTTTGTCATACTGAAAGGTGGCTGTAACGCAGTTTTCAACAGCTCAATTAATCCAACTTAAGGAAGACGAGGTTTTTCATGACTGAGTACCGCATCGAACACGACACGATGGGCGAAGTGCAGGTCCCGAAGGACGCCCTGTGGCGCGCCCAGACCCAGCGCGCGGTGGATAACTTCCCGATCTCCGGCCGTGGCCTCGAGTCCGCGCAGATCCGCGCCCTCGGCCTGCTGAAGGCGGCCTGCGCCCAGGTCAACAAGGACTCCGGCGCCCTGGATGCGGACAAGGCTGACGCCATCATCGCCGCCGCCAAGGAGATTGCTGACAACCAGCACGACGACGCCTTCCCGATCGACGTTTTCCAGACCGGCTCCGGCACGTCCTCCAACATGAACACCAACGAGGTCATCGCCTCCCTGGCTGCTAAGGCCGGCGTCGAGGTCCACCCGAACGACCACGTCAACATGGGCCAGTCCTCCAACGACACCTTCCCGACCGCCACCCACGTGGCGGCCACCTACGAGGCCGTCAACGACCTCATCCCGGGCTTGGAGGTTCTGCACGAGTCGCTTCTCAAGAAGGCACAGGAGTGGAAGGGCGTCGTCAAGTCCGGCCGCACCCACCTGATGGACGCTACCCCGGTCACCCTGGGCCAGGAGTTCGGCGGCTACGCTCGCCAGATCGAGCTCGGCATCGAGCGCGTCAAGGCTACCCTGCCGCGCCTGGGTGAGCTGGCCATCGGCGGCACCGCCACCGGCACCGGCCTGAACACCTCCGCCGACTTCGGCGCGAAGGTCACCGAGGAGCTCAAGAAGCTCACCGGCCTGGAGGAGCTGCAGGAGGCGCACAACCACTTCGAGGCCCAGGCTGCCCGCGACTCCCTGGTGGAGTTCTCCGGCGCTATGCGCACCGTGGCTGTGAGCCTGTACAAGATCGCCAACGACATCCGCCTGATGGGCTCCGGCCCGCTGACCGGCCTGTCCGAAATCCACCTGAAGGATCTGCAGCCGGGTTCGTCGATTATGCCGGGCAAGGTCAACCCGGTCCTGTGCGAGACCGCCACCCAGGTCTCCGCTCAGGTCATCGGCAACGACGCCGCCGTCGCCTTCGGCGGTTCCCAGGGCCAGTTCGAGCTCAACGTCTTCATCCCGATGATGGCGCGCAACGTGCTGGAATCCGCCCGCCTGCTGGCCAACACCGGCCGCGTCTTCGCCGAGAAGTGCATCGACGGCATCACCGCCAACGAGGAGCGCATGAAGACCTTCGCTGAGTCTTCGACCTCGATTGTCACCCCGCTGAACTCCGCCATCGGCTACGAGAACGCCGCCAAGGCCGCCAAGCACGCTCTCCACGAGAAGATCACCGTGCGCGAGGCCGTCATTGACCTGGGCTTCGTCGACGGCGAGAACCTCACCGAGGGGGAGCTGGATCGCCGCCTGAACGTGTTGGACATGGCCAACACCGACCGCGACAACTTCTAGTTCCGCCAGCGTTTAAAAGCTGACCTACGCCTCCCACCGGTCCCAGTCGGGCCGGCGGGAGGCGTTATGCTTTTGTCATGCCTGCCGATACCTTCACGCGCTACCGCGAGTCCCGTCGCTCCCGCCGCCGCCTCATCCTCGCCGGGGTGACCGTGATAGTGCTAGCGCTTCTCGCAGCCGTCGCCGCTTACCTGCTGCGCCCGGCCCCCAGCGAGCCCGCGCCGTTTTCCCTCCCCACCGCCCGCGACGACGCGGGCGGCGACTTCGAGCTGCATACCGATCCCGGCTCCGCTTCTGCCCGCGGCATGTTCTACGGCGAGCTGAGCGAGGAAGACTCCGCCGATACTCCCTGGACCGCGGTCGCGGCGCTGACCGGGCAGACGGGGATCGTGACCTACCCGGACCAAAACTGCCAGGTCTACCTCTTCGATCCGGAGGCCGACGGCTCTCGGGTGGTTTTCGACGCCGAGACCCTCGCCGGGCGCTGCCAGGCGGACGGGACCTGGGCTTTTGAGCCCGCCGACCACGGCCTGCGCGCGACGTATACCCCGCGCGATGAGGCTGCGGATGCCGGCCTGGTCCGGGGCACGCTGACCGCCGAATAGGCCACGATGTAACGCCGGAAACAATCGGCCGAGAGTTTTCGAAAAATCATAGTCGTTGCACTTGGTGCAAACTTGCACCGCGTGTAAAGTTGCACTCCGTGCAAGACGATGACTGTGTAGGACTGCGTGAACAGAAGCGCCGCAAGACGCGGCGCCGGATCGAAGACTCCGCCACCAAGCTCGTGGACGAACACGGCTTCGCGGCGGTAACGGTAGAAGAGATCTGCGAGGACGCCGGCATTTCCCGGCGCACCTTCTTCAACTACTTCGACTCCAAGGCCTCGGCGGTCATGGGCAGCCCGTCCCGGGAATTCTCCCCGGAGCTGACCGAGTGGTTTTTGACCACCCCCACCGACAACGTTCTGGAGCTCAGCCTCACCCTCATCGCTAAGCACGTAGACGATCACTACGACAGCCCGGAAATCCACGCGCGTCGGCAAAGAATTGCCCAAGACAGCGAGGTAGCCGCCGAGTCCTTCGCCCGCAAGCGGGCCAAGGCCCAGGAGCTGCGCGAGCTGATCGAGAAGCGCTTGGAAAAGACCCCGGACGACCAACAAAACCCGAGAATGTCCCCGCGGTGCGAGGCCGCGCTCATCGCCTCCCTGCTTCGTGAGTCGCTGTGGCTGGTGGCCACCGGGGACTTCTACTCCACCGATAAATCTTTGACGGAGAATCTCCGTCGTTCTGCTCAAATTATTACTTCGTACGCGAAAGGCCTGGCATGGTAGTTGCAAACCCCCACGCGGGTAAAAAGAGCGCCGACAACCTCGGGCTCATCTTCAGCGCGCTCGTGCTGACAATGTTGATGTCTTCGCTCGGCCAGATGATCTTCTCCGCGGCCCTGCCCACCATCGTGGGCGAGCTCGGCGGCGTCGACCACATGAGCTGGGTTATTTCCGCCTTCCTGGTCACTATGACCATCGCTATGCCGATTTCCGGCAAGCTCGGCGACCAGATGGGCCGCAAGTGGATCTATATCGCTGGTACCTTCACCTTCGTCATCGGCTCCACCATCGGCGGCTTCGCCAACTCGATGACGCTGCTTATCATCGGCCGTGCCGTCCAGGGCTTCGGCGCTGGCTTCATGATGATTTCCTCCCAGGCCATCGTGGCCGAGGTGACCTCCGCCCGTGAGCGCGGCAAGTTCATGGGCATCATGGGCGGCGTCTTCGGCCTGTCCTCCGTGCTCGGCCCGGTCCTGGGCGGTTGGTTCACCGACGGCCCCGGCTGGCGCTGGGGCATGTGGATGAACATCCCGCTGGGCATTCTGGCCATGGGCGTGAGCATCGCCGTGCTCCACCTGCGCGTCGGTGAGAAGAACCTGCAGAAGTTCGACACCCTGGGTGCGACCTTCATCGCCATCACCACCACCAGCCTGATCCTCATGACCACCTGGGGCGGCACCGAATACGAGTGGTCCGATCCGGTCATCCTGACCCTGGCCGCCATCACCGTCATCGGCGCCGTCCTGGTCGTGCTGATCGAGCTGCGCGCGGCCGAGCCGCTCATCCCGATGCACCTGTTTAAGAACCGCAACATGGTGCTGACCACCGCCTCCGGCATGGTCCTGGGCCTGGCGATGTTCGGTGTGCTGGGTTATATGCCCACCTACCTGCAGATGGTCCACACCCTCACCCCGACCGAGGCGGGCCTGATGATGATTCCGATGATGGTCGGCCTGATCGGCACCTCCACCGGCGTGGGCTTCATCATCGCCCGGACCGGCCGCTACAAGATCTACCCGATTGTCGGCCTGGCGATTACCGCCGGCGCCCTCTACTGGCTCTCCCAGCTGACCGTGGATACCTCCCTGACCCAGCTGGGCGTGCGCTTCCTGGTCTTCGGCGTCGGCCTCGGCCTGGTCATGCAGGTGCTGGTCCTGATCGTCCAGAACTCCTTCCCGCTGGCCCAGGTCGGCACCGCGACCGCGGCCAACAACTTCTTCCGCCAGATCGGCTCCGCACTGGGCGCTTCCCTGGTCGGTTCCATGTTCATCCACAACATGCAGGATGAGATGGCCACCCGCCTGCCCAAGGCCTTCGCCCAGATGGGCGAGCAGGGCGCGGCCCTGGCCCAGAAGTTCAGCGAGAATGGCGGCGGCGCCAACTCCCTGACCCCGAACATGGTCGCCAACCTGCCCGGCCCGGTCCAGGACGCCATCCTGAATTCCTACAACGACGGCCTCACCCCCGTCATCCTGCTGATGGTCCCGATGGCCATCATCGCCCTACTGCTCCTGCTACCGCTGCGCGAGGAGCACCTCAAGGAGACCATCTCCTAAACCCCTTACCTACTCCCATGCCAACGATGGCCACCCATTGCCGCACTGCGAACCAGCCGCGGCGCGGGTGGCCATCTTCTTTTCTCGCCTGCCTGAGGGGTCGGTGCCCCAAAGACAAAACGCGCCCCTACCCAAGGTAGGAACGCGTTGCGTGCAGTAGCGGTTGAGCGGAGCTAGTCCTCAGCGGGCGCGGTGCCGGGCGCATCCGGCTTCGGCAGCAGCTTTTCGTAGACGACGGTGTCGCGCCACTGGCCGGCGAGCTCGCCGTAGGTCATCTTCGCCAGGTGGGAATAGGTACCCACCTTGGCGAAGCCGCGGGACTCGTGCAGCTTGGCCGAGCCGGTGTTTTCCGGGAAGATCCACGCGTGGATGGCCCACTTGTGCAGCTCCTGGCAGACCTCGATGAGCTTGTCCAGCAGCGCGCCGGCCACGCCCCGGCCCTGGGCCGAGGGGTCGACGTAGATGGAGTCTTCCACCACGCCGTGGAAGACGGAACGGGAGGAAATCGGGGCGGCCGAAACCCAGCCGACGACCTTGTTGTCATCGTCTTCCTCGACGGCGACGAAGACGGTGGACAGGATCTTGGCGTTGGTGAATTGCTCGAGCGACAATGCCGTCGTTTCATACGTGGCGTGGCCGGTGTTCAGGCCCTCCTCGTAAATATGCATCATCTGCGGGTAATCGTTTGTCCGGAACGGACGAATGTTGAACGACTTTTTAGACATGCTGTCCATTATTCCTTGCAGTTGTTTTTGCGCGCTAGTCGGTTTCCCAAAACCGCGTTTCGAGCGTGCTCACCAGTGCTTTTAGTGATCGCCTTCGAGCAGGTCCGTGACCAGTTCCGCGATGGCGGAACGCTCGGAGCGCTGCAGGGTCACGTGCGCGAATAGCTCGTGACCCTTGAGCTTTTCGATGACGGCCTGCACGCCGTCGTGGCGGCCGACGCGCAGGTTATCGCGCTGGGCGACGTCGTGGGTCAGCACGACGCGGGACCCCCGCCCGAGGCGGGAGAGCACGGTGAGCAGGACGTTGCGCTCGAGCGACTGTGCCTCGTCCACGATGACGAAGGAGTCGTGCAGGGAGCGGCCGCGGATGTGGGTCAGCGGGAGGACCTCGATGAGCTCGCGGTCGAGCACCTCATCCATGACGTTTTCGGAGACCAGCCCGTCCAGAGTGTCGTAGACGGCCTGTGCCCACGGGTTCATCTTCTCCGACTCGGAGCCCGGCAGGTAGCCCAGGGACTGGCCGCCGACCGCGTACATCGGGCGGAAGACCACGATCCGACGGTGCTCGCCGCGCTCCAGCACGGCCTCCAGCCCGGCGCACAGCGCCAGCGCCGACTTGCCGGTACCGGCCCGGCCGCCGACGGAGACGATGCCGACGGAATTATCCAGCAGCAGGTCCAGGGCGATGCGCTGCTCGGCCGAGCGGCCCTGCAGGCCGAAGGCGTTGACGTCGCCGCGCACGACCTGGACGGAACCGTCCGCGGCCACGCGCCCCAGCGCCGACTGCTGGCCGGCCCACAGCTTCACGCCGCAGTGCACCGGCAGCTCGGCCACGGGCGTGCCCTCGCGGGTGCGGACGTCATCAATCACGACTTCCCCATCGCGATAGAGTTCGTCAATCACCTCGCCCGGCAAGGCGGCGTCCGCCATCCCGGTGTAGCCGGTCAGCACGACGTCCTGCGCGTGGTACTCGTCCGCCGGCAGGCCCACGGCGCCAGCCTTGACGCGCAGCGGCACGTCCTTAGTCACCAGCACGGTCTCCTTGCCCTCGTGCGCCAGGTTCAGCGCGCAGGCCAGAATCCGGTGGTCCCCCTCCGGGCCGCGGAAGGCGGCCGGCAGCAGGGACTGGTCCTGGTGGTTCAGCTCCACCCGCAGGGTGCCGCCCTCTTCGTTGGCGGGTACCGGCTGGTCCAGGTGGTCGTAGGTGACGCGCAGCTGCTCCAAATGACGAAGAGCTTGGCGGGCGAACCAGCCAAGCTCTGGGTGATGACGTTTTCCTTCCAGCTCCGAGATAACAACTACCGGCAGCACGATGTCGTGCTCGGCGAATTTCTTCAGCGCCCAGGGGTCGGACAACAGCACGGAAGTATCCAGAACATAAGTCTTGGTCTTGACGGAACCGTCGAGGTGGGCGTCGGTAAGCGGAAGGGTGGAGGTCGTGGTCGGATAGGTCATGGCTTTAAGGTGCTCCCTTAAAAATTGGCGGTCAATCACGAACCAGTGGTGCCCGGCCCGTGCGGACACCACCCAATGTAGGCCGGCTAGGTTGAAATCACATGGGTGAAAGATGAACATTAGTCAAACTAGCCGCAACATCCCGGCCACCCCTTCCCTAACCATCACGAAACCCGCGGGGCCGCGGCCAAATACTGCCGCCGCTTCCCGCGGGTGTGAATCAGCGCGCCTTAATGAGGCGCTGCGAAAGATTAGTCGTTGACGTCGATGTCGGCCTCGTACTGGCCGTGGTCATCGTCGTAGTCCCACTCGATGGAGCCGTTGGTGAAGCTCTGCTTCCAGCCCTCGAAGCCGTCGTCGTCATCGTCGTCGCGCTGCTCCGGAGCGGTCGGCAGGCCGACCTTGCTGTCGACGCCGCCCTCGGCGGTCCAGGTCTCAGCGATCTTGCCGATGACCGGCTGGGCGCCGGTCTCCTCGGAGTAAGCCAGCAGCTTGTCGTCGTCGAAGGTAGCAACGGAGCCGTTCTCGCCCTCGGTGATGTCCTTCGGCTCGCCCCACTCGGAGGTCTTGTCCTCGATGGCGGAAGCGAAATCAGCCGGAACTTCCTTCTCGCCGGCGGCGGTGGTCACGGCCTTCTTGTCGCCGTTGGAACCCTTGTCGTCGGCGTCGTCGCCCTTATCGTCAGCCTTGTCGTCGGCGTCGTCATCGTTGGAGCCGGTGGCCTCGTTAGCGGCGGAGCCAGCGGCGTCGGTTGCCTCGTTGGCGGCGGAGCCGGCGGTGTCCTTAGCGTCGTTGGCGGCGTTCTCCGCGTCGGAGCACGCAACTACGCCGAAGGACAGGGTGGCAGCGGCCAGGCCGGCAACTACACGACGAGAAATCTTGTTCATGGTTGATCCTCACTTTCGTTGATAAATACGCTTTAACAGCAACTTCCACCGTAAGAACGCATCCAGAGTTTTTCAACAAATATCCCAAACTTTAGTCAGAAATTATGGGATTTCATCTAACTATTTGCGCCGTTTATGCCGGTCAGAGGATTTCTTACTTTTTGGTAACGAACGCGCGGCCGCGCGCCGCGCTTGCTTGGCTTTGGTCTTCTCCCGGGCACTGAGCTTCGGCTTCTCCTGCCGGGAGGAGTTCTTCGTCCGGCCCTTCGCCACGCCCACGAAGTCCTGGATGTCGTCGGCGTCGCGGTCCTTCTTCCACACCAGGCAGATCTCCGTGCGCGGCACCTCGGCGTCCACCAGCCCCAGCGGCACCACCTGCTTTTTGGACAGCACTTTCAGCAGCGGCCGCGGAGCAATAACGATGCCCACGTTGGCGCCGACCACCTGCAGCCCGGCGCGCACGGCCTCGACGTCCACGAGCCCGGAATCCGGGATGCGATAGTTGAGGTACTCGTCCGCGACGTCTTCTGCGCGGACGTCCTCGCCGACCTCGGCGTAGACCGAGTCCTTGGGAACGGCCACGCCGGGGGCTTCGGCGTACAGGCGCACCACGTGGAAGGAGCTGTCGATGCGCTCATCCCCACGGGCCGGCACCCGCGCCAGCGCCAGATCCGCTCCCCCTTCCAACAGGGCGGCAAGCGCGTCGTCCGCGTCCAGTGTTTCCAGTCCCCCGTGAGCGGTGTTTTCCCGGAACCGACGAAACCACTTTCCCGGCTCCGTGCCGGTGGCAAATGCTAGGCGCAACATGGTCCTTATCCTAGCGAAAGTGCTACCGTTATCTTTGTGACTGATTACCAAAAAGATTCCCCGCAGCAGCCCTCCGGCACCGCCATGCGCCCGCAGACCGCGGCGAAGAAGCTTGGCATCTACCTGCCGGCCGCCCCGGAGTCCTTCCAAACCGGCGCGGTCACCCACGCCGAGCTCCGCGAGCTCCAGCACAATCCCCCAGAGTGGCTGGCCATCCTGCGACGCGAGGGCCCGCACCCGCGCCCCGTGGTCGCCCAGAAGCTAGGTATTTCGGTGACCTCGCTGAAAAAGAACGACATGGACGCCCCGCTGACCACAGCCCAGATCAAGGAGCTGCTGGAAAACCAGCCCGAGTGGTTGCGCGCCGCGCGCACGCAGCACGCCCAGGAACGGGACAACCACTCGGGCGCCAACGAGGCGTCCGAATAAAAGCTGCAGCTAGGCCCTCGCTGAGCCTAGCTGCAGGCCCCAATCCTTAGAGCAGCTTCCAGTCCTCGAGTCCCTCGTACAGCGGGAACTGCTTGGTAATCTCCTCCACGCGGGCGCGCAGCGCCTGCTTGTCCGCCTTATCGCCTTCCACCAGAGTGGTGGCGATGATGTCGGCGACCTCAGTGAAGGCCTCCGCGTCCAGGCCACGGGTGGCCAGCGCCGGCGTACCGATGCGCAGGCCCGAAGTCACCATCGGCGGGCGCGGATCGTTCGGCACGGCGTTGCGGTTGACGGTAATGCCGACCTCGTGCAGCAGGTCCTCCGCCTGCTGACCATCGACCTCCGAGTTGCGCAGGTCGACCAGCACCAGGTGCACATCGGTGCCGCCGGTGAGCACGTCGATGCCCGCGCCCTTGGCGTCGTCCTGGGTCAGGCGCTCGGCGATAATCTTCGCGCCCTCCAGGGTGCGCTCCTGGCGCTCCTTGAACTCCGGGGTGCCGGCGATCTTCATGGCGATGGCCTTGGCCGCGATGACGTGCATCAGCGGGCCGCCCTGCTGGCCCGGGAAGACGTTCGAGTTCAGCTTCTTGGCGAGCTCCTGCTTGGCCAGGATTATGCCGGAGCGCGGGCCGCCCAGGGTCTTGTGGACGGTGGTGGTGACCACGTCTGCATACGGCACCGGCGACGGGTGCAGGCCGGCCGCGACCAGGCCCGCGAAGTGGGCCATATCGACCCACAGGTAAGCGCCGACCTCGTCGGCGATCTCGCGGAAGCGCTGGAAGTCCTGGGTGCGCGGGTAGGCGGACCAGCCGGCGATGATGACCTTCGGCTTGACCTCCAGGGCCTGCTCGCGCAGCTTGTCCATGTCGATGCGCATGGTCTCCGGGTCCACCTCGTAGGCGGCGACGTCGTAGAGCTTGCCGGAGAAGTTCAGCTTCATGCCGTGGGTCAGGTGGCCGCCGTGGGCCAGGGACAGGCCGAGGATCTTGTCGCCCGGCTCGGCCAGCGCGGCCAGGACCGCGGCGTTGGCCTGGGCGCCGGAGTGCGGCTGCACGTTGGCGAACTCCGCGCCGAAGATTTCCTTCGCCCGGTCGCGCGCCAGGTCCTCGACCACGTCGACGTGCTCACAGCCGCCGTAGTAGCGGCGACCCGGGTAGCCCTCCGCGTACTTGTTGGTCAGCACCGAGCCCTGGGCCTGCAGGACCGCGCGCGGGACGAAGTTCTCGGAGGCAATCATCTCCAGGGTGTCTCGCTGTCGGGCGAGCTCACCGGTGATCGCCGCGTGCGTGTCCGGATCCAGCTCACGCAGCTCCTGGTAGCGAACGTCCGCGTTATTCGAAGCAGTCATAGAAATTCTTCCGTACCTTCCTTGTGGGGCTAAACTCACCCGCCACTCCCCGGCCCGCTCAAAAGCCGAACGCCCCGGGGTTGTATTAGGCGTGCCACTTATCTTAACGAAAGTGAGTACTTTCCCGTTTAGTTCGGCGTTTCCCGCTACCCGTTTACACCCGCTTGGAGGGAGCTTTGGAACAATAGGGGCTATGGCGCGCACGCATGACCCCAGCCCCTACCTGAACTTCGACCGAGATTCCTGGCGCGAGCTGCGCAAATCTATGCCCCAGGTGCTGACCGAAGAAGAGGTAGCCAAGCTATCCGGCCTCGGGGAGAACATCGACCTTAACGAGGTCGCAGACGTCTACCTGCCGCTGTCGCGTCTCATCCACATGCAGGTCGAGGCCCGGCAGAAGCTCACGGCCGCCACCGAACAATTCCTGGGCAATCCGCCCGCCAACGTCCCGTTCGTCATCGGCGTGGCTGGCTCCGTGGCCGTCGGCAAGTCCACCACCGCGCGCCTGCTCCAGGTGCTGTTGCAGCGCTGGGAGCACCACCCGAAGGTCAGCCTGGTGACCACCGACGGCTTCCTCTACCCCACCAAGGTGCTCAAGGAACGCGGCCTGATGCAACGCAAGGGCTTCCCCGAGTCCTATAACCGGCGCGCGCTGCTGCGCTTTGTCACCGAGGTCAAGTCCGGCGCCGCGCAGGTCAAGGCCCCCGTCTACTCCCACGTGGTCTACGACATCCTGCCGGACGAGCAGCAGGTCATCGAGCAGCCCGACATCCTCATCCTGGAAGGCCTCAACGTGCTGCAGACCGGCCCGACGCTAATGGTCTCCGACCTGATCGATTTCTCGGTCTACGTCGACGCCCGCACCAGCGTCATCGAACAGTGGTACATCGATCGCTTCCTGCGGCTGCGCCACACGGCCTTCCGCAAGCCGGGCGCTCACTTCGCCCACTACGCCGGGCTGGAAGACCCCGAGGCCGCGGCCCAGGCCCGCGAGATCTGGCAGTCGATTAACCTGCCCAACCTGGTAGAAAACATCCTGCCGACCCGCGTGCGGGCCTCCCTGGTGCTCACCAAGGGCCCGAACCACCTGGTCGAGCAAGTGCGCATGCGCAAGCTTTAAACAAAACTCCGCGCTGAACTCCCCGTCCTACTTGCCGAAGCGGCGGGAGCGCTGCGAATAGTCACGCAGCGCGCGCAGGAAGTCGAGCTTGCGGAAGGCCGGCCAGTACGTGTCCGTGAACCAGATTTCGGAATAGGCCGCCTGCCAGAGCAGGAAGCCGGACAGGCGCTGCTCGCCCGAAGTGCGGATGACCAGGTCCGGGTCCGGCAGCCCCTTGGTGTAGAGGTGGTGCGAGATGGACTCGGCGGTCACGCGCTCAGCCATCTCCTCCGCGGTCGTGCCCTCGGCCGCCTCCGCGCGCACCAAGTCTTGGACGGCGTCGACGATCTCCTGCCGGCCGCCGTAGCCGACGGCCACGTTGACGATGACCCCGGAGTTATCCTGCGTCTTTTCGGCGGCCTGACGCATGCGATCGACGACGGGGTCCGGCAGTAGGTCTAAGTGCCCGACCAAGCGGACCTGGCAGCCCAGATCGCCCGTCGAGAGGGTCTCTACCACATCCGAGATGATGTCGAAGAGGAGCTTGACCTCCGCCTCCTGGCGCTTGAGGTTTTCCGTCGAAAGCAGATAAATAGTGACAACTTCCACCTCGGTATCGGCGCACCAAGAGATCATCTCGCCGATCTTCTTGGCCCCCTGCCGGTGCCCGTGGCTGATGTCGGTAAAACCAGCTTCCCGTGCCCACCGGCGGTTGCCGTCCGCCATGATCGCGACGTGCTTAGGCTGGGGTTTGCCCTTGAGCCCCCGCAGGAGCCGGGCTTCGTAGAGCGGGTAGAGCAAAGCTGGCACGAAATTCACGCCCTTAGTGTAGCTGGCTATTGCCTCTCTCGAGCCAAATGCGGTTGAATGTCTAGAATTTCGAGGACTTGCGACGGTCGAGGACCCCGGCCTCTGCCATGGCCGCGTCCAGCGTCTCCTTGTCGAAGGGATCGATGCCGTGCGCCTCGGCAAAGAGGGTGCGGCGGCGGAAACGGGAGTAGCGGCGGTGGAAGAACCACCCCGCCATGATGACGAAGACGCCCATGATGGCGAGGATCAGCAGGCCGATGGGCGAGGCCTTACCGAACTCCGGCCCGACCGGGCCGTCGGAGCCGCCCTGGGCCAGCAGCATGAAGCTGGGGTCGCTGGCGGCGTAAATCACGTGATCGCTGATACTCATAGGGGCTTCGTCCTCCTGGTTAGAAATGCCCGATAGGTTCAATAATACTGCTCACTACGCGGGGCAAGAAGCGTGTGCTGCGCGGTTAGCGTTCGCTGTCCGCAGAAATCCCGGCGAACAAGTCGTTTTCCGGCAGCGACGTGGACACCCGCGTGCGCGCCAGCTCGAATTCCTCGGTCGGCCAGTATTTCTGCTGCACCGCAACCGGGGTCGCGAGGAAAGCGCCGGCCGGGTCAATCTGCGTCGCGTGCGCCCGCAGGGCGGCCTCGCGGTTGGCAAAGTACTCACTACATTCTACCTGAGTGGTAACCCTGGCCATAATATCGCCGAAGCCTTCGTCCCAGCGCGCCATCATCGGGGCGTACGGGCTGGTCTTGCCCTCCTTGAGCAGCATCTCGTGGAAGATCTTCATCCGCTGGTAGATAAACCCGTGGGAGTAGTACAGCTTCAGCGGCTCCCAGGCCTCGCCGAGCTCCGGGTGGTAGCCCGGATCCCCGGCCTTTTCCCACGCGATCATCGAGGCCCGGTGCACCATCAGGTGATCCGGGTGCGGGTAGCCGCCGTTCTCGTCGTAGGTGACGATGACGTGGGGGCGGAAGGAGCGGATGACGCGGACGAATTCCTGGGCCACCACGGCATCGTCCAGCGCGGCGAAGCAGCCCTCCGGCAGTAGCGCCTGGATGTCCTCGGTCCACGGGTCCCCGGGCAGGCCGGAGTCGACGTGGCCGAGCCAGTGGTGCTTAACGCCCAGCGCCTGGGCGGCAGCGGCCATCTCCTCGCGGCGGACCTGCTTCATCCGCTCCTTAATGCCCGGCTTGTCCATCGCCGGGTTGATGATGTCGCCGCGCTCGCCACCGGTACAGGTCAACACCAGCACCTCGTCGCCTTCGGCGGCGTACTTGGCGGTGGTGGCCGCGCCCTTCGATGACTCGTCATCCGGGTGGGCGTGAATAGCTAACAGACGCAATCCAGTCACGTGCTAAAACATCCTCAATCGTAGATTTACCGTCCGGCTCAGATCCGGTGCGTGGCGCCCGCGTGCGGGGCGCGAACGTTCAACCGCCTGAGCCTATGCGGATCTATCCTAAGCGATGACGGCGAATTCCCGAACGCCGGGCACTCTGACTAGACTGTGGCTCATGAGTTCCGGAGGAGACCAGCGCGCCCCGCGTGGGGCATCGGCAGCACGGCCCACGAGCACGGTCCTGTCGGCCCGCTACGGCGGCACCCGCACCCGCACCGCCCCGAAGGATTTCACGGGCAAGGCAATCGCCCTCGTCATCGGCGCGATCATCCTGGCCATGATCTTCTACGGCGTGCAGTATTTCATGCAGCAAGAAAAGGTCAACGCGGAAATCTCCTACGTCACCCACGAAATCCGCGACGATCACACCCTGCGCGTGTGGGCGGATGTCACCCGCAACTCCCCTGACGAGGCCGCATACTGCATCGTCCAGGCCTATGACTACTCCAAGGCCGAGGTCGGCCGGCGCGAAATCCCCATCCCTGCCAACGGTAAGGACAGCATGCGCATCGCGGTCGATATCCCCACCAATGACCGCGCCGTCGCCGGCGGCGTCTACGGCTGCTCGAGCCAGATCCCGGCCTACCTCGACGTCGACAACCCCGAATACGCCGAATAATCCCGGCTCCCACGCCGCTACCGTTACTCCGCCGTGCGGCGGGACCCGCTGGCCCCAGTCTTGGGGGACGCACACAAGTGCGGCCTAGCCGCTGTGCTAAAATTCGGGGCGCTACGTGGGTCGACCGTGCCTGTTTCTTTTTCGCCGGCCGACCCCACCATTTACCACCGGCCAGGTAGTGGCACGGTGAACAATCTGAGATGAATTTAGGGAAGGTGCACCATGGCTGAACAGCAAAAGCAGTACATCACGCCGGAGACCAAGGCCAAGCTGGAGGCAGAGCTCCAGGAGCTTATCGATCACCGCCCCGTCGTTGCCGCCGAGATCAACGAGCGCCGCGAAGAGGGCGACCTCAAGGAGAACGCCGGCTACGACGCCGCCCGTGAGATGCAGGACCAGGAAGAGGCCCGCATCAAGCAGATCTCCGAGGTGCTGGCCAACTCCACCACGGAGCGCTCCGGCGTCGAGGAGGGCGTGGCCCACATCGGTTCCGTGGTGCACGTCTACTACAACGGCGACGAGGACGACAAGGAAACCTTCCTCATCGGTACCCGCGCTGCCGCCTCCGACAACAAGGACCTGGAGACCTACTCTGAGCAGTCCCCGCTGGGCGCTGCCATCCTGGGCGCTCACGAGGGTGAGACCCGCGAATACACCGCTCCGAGCGGCAAGACCAATTCGGTCACGATCCTGTCGGCCAAGCCGTATGATTCTGCTAAGGCCGCTACCCCGCGCCAGCAGTCTTAATCCACATTTCTGCGATCCCCCTAACTCAGAAAAGAGCACTCCCCATGAAGAAGTTTTCTCGCCTCGCTACCGCCGGCCTCGCCGTAGTCTCCGCCCTGGGCCTTGCTGCCTGCCACCCGCCGCACGAGAACCCGTCCGAGGAGAAGATCGACAACGCCTCGACCTTCACCGACCGCGCTGAGCCGTCCAGCTCCGCCGCCGAGTCCGGCGCGGGTTCTTCCGCCAGCACCACCGCTGAGCCCTCCTCGGCTCAGCCGACCCTGGCCGCGGCCGGCGCCCCGCGCCACCTGACCTGCGAGTCCATCGCCGTCGCTGAGCCGGATTCCATCGCTCTGGACTGCGAGGACACCACCGACTCCATCACCAACATCGAGTGGACCGAGTGGGACAATGACTCCGCCCGCGGCACCGGCACCCGCGCCGGCGGCGCCAACACCGAAGAGGTCGAGGTCGTCCTCTCCCGCCCGGCCGAGTCCCCGCAGGGCCTGACCTTCACGGAGATCACCGTCGACGGCGAAGTCGTCGGCGAGAACTAATCTCCCCCTAAACACCACCGCCCCGCCGGAGTACACACGCACTCCCGCGGGGCGGTTTTGTTGTCCAGCTAAGGGACTAAAAGACCTAACAGAACCTAGTCTTCGCGCACCCAGGCACCAATAACGCCGGGGACGACCGCCGGCCGCTGGCCCAGCAGCGCTAGCCGGTTCGGGTCCTTTTCGACCTCGGTTACGACCGCGCGCACCGACCGCGAGGACTCCTTCGACGAGTGTCCCCCGCGGTGCATGCCCATCATGGGCGCCATTCCGCGGCCGATGCCTCCTGCCCGGCCATTCTGCGACGCCCCGGCCGCAGCCTTGTTGGCTTGCTGCGCCGGGCTCTGCCCGTAGGCACCGCCGGCACCCGAACCAGCCCCGGCACCAGCGCCCAGGCCACCGCCGGCCGCTCCCGGGACACCAGCGATGCCAGCAGCCCCCGGCACCCCGCCGCGCAGGCCACCGCGCGCTCCGGCTGAACCATGGCCGGAACCGCCGGCCGCACCCGGCGCCGCCGTGGTCATCCCTCCGAAGGCACTCCCCGGCAAGAAGGCCGCCCCGCGGTTGCTTCCGGCCAGGCCACCGCCCGCTGCCCCAATCCCCGGTCGACCGGCGCCTGGTGCGGCCCACGCCCCGGCCGGGGTGACAGTGCCCGGCGCACCGGCCGGTGTCGCTACACCACCTGCTGCCGATGCACCCGGCACCACCGCGCCCGGCATACTCGGCGCCGCCACGTTGGCCGCGTGCGTTGCCATCTGCCCGCCACTGAACGCCGAATCCCCGGCCGGAATCAGCCCGTGGTCGGCCAGCCACTGGCTGCCGCGGTGGGCGGCATCGCGCATCTCCTGCCGCGTCGCGGCGTCCAGGCCCACCCCGTCGACCGCACTAATCTGGCCGTCTGCGACTTCGAAGGAGCCCGGGCCCACGCCCGGGCGGTTCATAAGCTCCTGCATCTGCTGTGGCAGTGTGACTCCCTCGGTGGAATAGCGCTGCCCGTTTCCATCCACGGCCCCCATCCCCAAGTGCAGGTCCCCACCACCGCTGGCCGGGGCCTGGTCCATCAGGCTGCGCTGGATCGGCATGGACTGCAGCACAATATTCTGCAAAGTCCCCTGGTGCTTGAGCAGCATCGCCTGCTCCGCCGCTTTCCGCGCCACCGGATCCGGGATGGCAAGAACCGTACCCCAGTCAACCGACGCCACCACCTGGTCAGCTTGCAGGCCCGCCAGCATGGTCGAGTTCTTCCCAGCCATCACCGTCGCATTAGCCGCGAACTGCCGACCCGTGGCCGCGACCTCCCGAATCTTGGCCGCGGCCCGATCCGTGGTCTCCGACTGGTTGCGCGACTGCAACTGCCCCGCCAGCGCATCCATCTCGTTGGAAATCCCATTGACCCGCGACGCGAACTGCTGCCAGCGGTGAATCGTGTTGCTAATCCGGCCCATATTCGTAAACAAGAAGCCCTGGACCAGACCAAACAGCGACGACCCCGTATTTACCACCGGCGGCACAAAGCTAAACGGACTGTAGCCCGGCTCCGGCTGGTTCACAATCGGCATCGCCGACTTGCCTACCGCCCCGCCAGCATCCGCAATATCCAGGCCATGAGCATTCGCATCTTCCTGCTGTTCGAAACCCTGGGCCTCATCCCCCAGCACCGATGCCATCCAGCCCAACTGGCCCGCAAACTTTTCCAAAGTACTAAACGCCGACGCCGGGTCCATATGCACCGCCCGCCCGTGGATATCCCCCGCCCGGTCAATGCCAGTAATGGGCGAGAAGCCGAAGTCTAAGACGTCGAAACCGAAACTATTTAACTGGCTAACTCTTTCTCGAAGCCTCCGCATGGACTCAGAAGCCATCTCGAGCTCGCGGACGTCGATGTAAAACATTAAGTTAACCCCGCCAATCCCTTGATTCCTACTTCAGCTCCTTCGCAAGCTTGAGCCGTGGTCTCTTTTTCTAATGAAGTTCTTACTAACACTATTGTCCCTCCGATAGTATCTAGATACGCGATACAAGAATTCCCCGCCGATTCTTCACTCGTCTCAAGATAGAGACCATCGACTTCCTCGTCTTTCATCTCTTTGTTTTGAGGAGAAAATTCTTGAGAAGCCAGTGTTACTACTACATCTCGCTCCTCTCCCTCCACGAAGCTACAAACTAGCTCTCCCCAGTAACCTTCCTCGGGCTTCCCAAATCCAGCTTCCGTGAATTCTTCCTGGGTGATTTCCTGACAAGGTTTAAAGAGCTCAAACCCCGGGTCCATGGCATCCGGCTCCCCTAGTGGAGGAAGCAAGGACTTCGTGGACTCGGAGTTTGAGCTGTGGGGTTCTGCGTCGGATGCAACATCCGCGGGCTCGGACGCCGCCCCCTCGGCACCAATGGTGTTGTGCTCATCCTCGGCAGAAAGCTCCGAGCCTGTTTCAGAGAAACCGACTCCGGAACAACCCCCGGCGAGAAAGGCTGTGGCTAGTGCCACGCTGCTCAGTACCTTTCTAACCATGTGATCCCCCCGATCTTTCTGCGTGCCCCACCTCAACGTGTGAGACCGCCACCCCAGCAACAAAAGCTACCCCGAGCTTGGCTTTTATTACCGGGGCGAAGCACTTGGAAGCTCCTTGTCGGCTCTCCCTCGTGCCCCTTAGCGGCGGCCTCGGTACCCAGTTTGCATGAACATCGAAATTTTGTCTTCCCGAGCCGTCAAACTTTTTTCTGCGGCCGGTTTCAGCTGGTGTCTGCGCGCTAGTCCTTTTACAGAAAGTTGACAGCGTAGGTGCAGGCCATTTGCGGTTTGAAAACTGCATGAAAGTGAGCCACTCCATGTTCAAACCAACTGGCGCTTGAAGAAACGGGTGTACCCGGAATTACATAGATGTCATAAGCCTGCGGGGAATTCTGCGCTTCTTTCGCAGCTCATGGGGTCTCAACACATGGGCTACCAAAGCCAACCTGTCTAGTGCCTGTAGGTTTATCACAACAGCTTGACTGACATGTCCTGCCATGTCCAGCACTCAGCCACTAATCGCGTGCAATAACGGCGATGCCCAATGAACCCTTCGCGCTCACCGAGAAGCGCGAGCAGCGCACCTGTTGCCAGCCCGTGACCGCGAAGGGCGCACCTGAGCCGCAGAACCGGTAAAACCGGCCAAACCGCGGGGTTGCCGGAAACACAAAACCGCCCCTCCCCAAACGGGGAAAGGCGGTAGGCAGAAAGCGTGGTGCAAGCTAGCGGTTCTGGAAGTAGCTCAGCAGGCGCAGAATCTCGGTGTAGAGCCAGACCAGGGTGACGGCCAGGCCGAGGGCCACGCCCCAGGCGTGCGACGCCGGTGCGTTTGCGCGGATGAGGCGGTCGGCCAGGTCGAAGTCGTTCATGAAGGACAGGGCAGCCAGGACGATGCAGACGATGGAGAAGATGATCGCCAGGGTGCCGCCGTCGCGCAGCGGGTTGTTGCCGGTGAACAGCGCCAGCAGCAGGTTACCGATGACCAGCACGAAGACGCCGATGATGGCGCCGGAGACAATCTTGCGGAAACGCGGGGTGACCTTGACCGCGCCGGTCTTGTAAACGAAGAGCATGCCCAGGAAGACGCCGACGGTGCCCAGGATGGCCTGGCCGATGAGGGCGCCGGCGTCGGAGCCGCCCACGGTGAAGTAGCCGGAAATCAGCAGGGAGAACCCGCCGATGAACAGGCCCTCAAAAGCAGCGTAGATAAGGGTGACGATTGCGGAGTCCCACTTCTTGCCGAAGGTGGCGACCAGAACGGTGATGAAACCGCCGATGCCGCCGACCAGCGTCAGGATCATCGACAGCGAGGCATCACCGGTAACCACGGCGATTCCGAAGTTGACGACTGCCAAGGCGATAATGACGCCGAGCGTGATACCCGTCTTGGTGACGACGTCATCGACAGTCATCGGGCGCTCAGGAGCCTGGCCGTAAGCCTGCAGGTCGTTGTAGCCATTCGAAGATTGTTGCTCCGAAGTGGCAAGCGTGTTCATTACCGGGTTGTTACTGCGCAAGGGAATCCCGCTTCCTTTCCTTTTGGGAATATGTCTAGGAGTCTAGGGTCTGGTCACTAGGATCAACGCGTCGCGTTTCCAGAAAGTTCCCACTCTGTTGACTTATACCCAAAATTCTAGTTGCTCGGTGGCTCCGGGGGTGTGCCGCCACCTTCGCCGGGGCCGCCTTGGCCCGGGCCACCGCCCGCGGCAGGCGTTTGCCCGCCACCGGTGGCCTTGTCGGTGGCATCGACGGGCACATCGATCTCCAGCCGATAACCGGCCGACCTCGAGCCAGATACCGCAGGGGTCTGCGCGTCCCAGCCGTCGGAGAATACGTTGTCGGTTTCCAGGGTTATCTTGTTGGAGTTGTCGAGCGAGCCCGCATAGGTATCGTCGTCGTAACGGGCACGCGCGACCTCTTCCGGCACGACAATCTGCGAGGTCAGCACGGAGTTAGAAGCATCAGTGATCTCATCAATGCTGGTGAATACCTCGAAGTGGATGTGCGGCCAGCGCCCGCTATAGCAGCCCGGGACGATGGAATCGAAGGTCACGGTACCGGCATCGTCAGTGACCTGGACGCCACGCAGCCAGGTTTGATCCGTCACGCCATCGGAATACATGGAGTACTCCCCCGCACCGTTACAGTGCCAGACGTAGACTGCGGCGCCGGCCAGCGGCTGGTTGTCGTTGGTGATGTCGATGAGGTTCATCGTCAGCGTCATCGGCACGCCGTCGACCGAGCCGTTGCCAGCGACGGAGGTGGTCAGGTCACGGCGCTCGACGCCGCTTTCGTCCAGAATGTCGGGACCGTTGGGGCCGTCGCCGGGTCACCATCGCGCGCATGTCTAAAGCGAGTCCCTAATCTTCGATGTCGTCCCCCGGGCGAATGCGTGTAGGCCCCAGAGCAGTTCCAGATAGCTAACCAAGCAGTTACTGAGGCGTGCCTGTATCCAATTTTGGGGCTACAAACTCAGCGTTTGCCTAGTGTTTACCTCGTTGTCGGGCCCCGGCTACCACTGGCACTTAAGGTGTTGTCTGCTCTTTTCTCTCTGTCCCTATAAGCAAGGAACCCTGCCCATGTCTGCAGTTTCCCGCCGTCGTTGGCTACCGGCTACCGTCGCCGCCACGATGACCTTCAGTGCTCTGTCCGTCCCCACCGCCCTGGCGCAGGAGACTCCGAGTCCCCTGTCGTTATCAACGAGGTGGAGTCCAACGGCGACCCAGTCGGTGACTGGGTTGAGCTAGCCAACATCGACGAGGTGAACTCGGTAGACATCAGCGGCTGGTCAATCCTGGATGACGATGACGACCACACCCCAATCGTCTTCCCGGAAGGCACCGAGATTGAATCCGGCGGCTACTTCAGCTTCTACACGGACCTGGAAGACGACGGCTTTGGCCTAGGCGGCAACGACTCGGTTCACCTCTTTGACGCCGAAAGCCAGCTCGTCGAGGAGACCACCTGGGAAGGCCACGCTGCCACCACCTGGGGCCGCGTTCCGGACATGACTGGCGAATTCGCCGTGACCGGCGAGCCGACCCGCGATGCCACCAATATCGCCGAGGGCGAGACCGAGCCGGTTGCGGATACGGAGTGGCCCTTCGACCCGCAGACCATCAAGGACGTTGATCTCGGCGAGGAGTTTGCTATCGAAGACTTCTCCGGCATCGACTTCGACGCCGACGGGCGCGCCTGGGTTGTCAACAACGACGAGGGCGGCCTGCTGGCGCTCGACTACGACGTTGACAGCGGCAGCTACACCGTCGCCGGTCAGTGGAACCTCAAGTACCCGGACGGCAGCGGCCTGCCGGATACCGAGGGCATTACCGTTGCCGAGGACGGCTCCCTCTACGTCGCCACCGAGTGCGACAACGCATCCAACAATGTCTCCCGCCCGTCCGTACTCCACTTCGCTGCGCCGACCAGCGAGGGCGGGGACCTGGCCGCCGAGCAGGAATGGAACCTGTCCGAGTTCACCGGCGAAATCGGCGCCAACTCCGGCCTGGAAGCCATTTCTGCTCTGGGCGGCGGCGAGTTCGCGGTCGGTGTCGAGGCTAACGGCGAGGTCCTCTTCGTCGACCTGTCCGGCGACGCCCCGGTTCTCAAGCAGCGCTACGAGTCCCCCTTCGAAGGCGTCATGGCGCTGGACTACGACGCCGAATCCGGCGTCCTGCGCGCCCTGTGCGACGAGGTCTGCGAAGGCGCGTCCATCGAGCTGACCCAGGCTGACGGCGAGTGGAAGGCAGCCTCCGAGGTCCAGGCCCGTCCGACCGAGATGGACAATGTAGCCAACGAGGGCTTCGCCACCCACACCTTTGCCGGCGAGTGCACCGACGGCAAGCAGGAGGAAACCACCGTCTTCCTCTGGGCCGATGACGGCGTGACCGAAGGTATTCCTTTCCGGGCTGCGGAAAACACCCGCACCACCGATTGCGAGGGCGACCAGGGCCAGGACGACGAGCAGCCGTCTCAGTCCTCCGGCTCCTCTACCTCCTCCGCCTCTTCGGCATCCTCCCTTTCTTCCCTGAGCGGTTCTAGCGTCGGCGGGATCCTCGCAGCCGTGGTCGGCATCATCGCGGTCGTGGGCGGCGCCATGGCCTTCTCCAAGGCTCTGCCGCAGCAGCTGCTCGACCTGCTGCCTGCCCAGGTTCGCCAGTTCCTGAGCTAGTCCGCTCTAGTCCGCCCCGGCTTCCGGCCGGGAGCTAGTGGGTTTAAGCAAACTAAAGACCAGCCTATTGGCTGGTCTTTTCCGTATTCAGCAACGCCTGCTGCATCTGCCTCTTAAGGCCTCAGCATTGTTTTTGGGTCTTGCTAGCCGCGGTTTTTAGGCCGGCTCAGCGCTATCCACCGTCTTGACCTCACCGTGGTCCTCGGGCTTGCGCAGGAACAGCGCGGCGATAACAGCGACTACTAGCAGGCCGCCACAGACCATGAAGGCGGTGGCCGCGCCGTCGCCCTGGGCGGCACGGGTGCCTCCCCCGGCACCGGCGACGTGGCCGATGATGGCAATCATCACAGCGATACCGGCCGCGCCAGCCAGCTGGAGCAGGGTGTTGAGGATGGCGGAACCGTGCGAGTAGATTTCGGACGGCAGAGAAGACAACGCCGTGGTGATGAGCGGGGTCAGGGACAGCGCCATGGCGACGCCAAAGATCGTGTACTGCACCACCAGCAGCCAGACCGGGGATTCCTCACTGACCGTGCCCATCCACAGCAGCGCGGCCGCGCCGATCAGGGTGCCGGGGACGACCAGCGGGCGGGGCCCGACGCGGTCGTAGAAGGCGCCGGCAATAGGAGAAAGCACCGTCTCCACCAGGCCGCCCGGCAAGGAGGCCAGGCCGGCGACCAGCGCGGTGGTCAGCAGCGCGCCCTGGAGGTAGAGCGGCAGAGTGTTGGCCATGCCCAGCATCGCGGCCTGGAAGAGCACGATGACGATGATGGCCACGACGAAGTTTTTGACCGTCAGCGGGGTCAGGTCCAGCAGGGCGCGGCCGCTCGGAGCCAGGGCGAGCTGGCGCCAGATAAACAGTGCCAGGCCGATAACGCCGGCGATGGACACACCGATGACGACGCCCGCACCGTCGCCGCCGTCGATGAGCACGCCCACCGAGGACAGGCCGTAGACCAGCCCGCCGAAGGCAATGGCGGAAAGCACCACGGACACGACGTCGAGCGGGGCGCGCTTGAGCTCGCTTACGTTACGCAGCTTCCAGGCCGCAAAGGCCGCGGCGACGGCGACGAGGGCGGCCATGATCCAGAACGTGGTGTGCCAGGTGGATACGGACATCACGGCACCGGCGAACGTCGGTCCCAGGGCCGGGCCGACTGCCATGACGATCGCAATAACGCCCATGACGGTACCGCGCACTTTCGGCGGAACCACGGTCATCACGACGGTCATCTGCAACGGCAGGAGGATAGCGGTACCCACGGCCTGCAGGACACGGCCGCCCAGCAGAATCACGAACGTCGGAGAGAAGGCCGCGACGACAGAACCAATAAGGAAGGCACCGACCGCAAAGAAGTACACCGAACGCGTCGTAAAGCGATCCAGGATCCACCCGGTCATCGGCATCATGATGGCCATGGTCAACAGCACGCCAGTCAGCAGCCATTGCGCGACCGCGGAGGTGACGTCGAATTCCGTCATGATGGACGGCAGGGCCACCGACAGGGCGGTCTCATTCAGCAGCATCACAAATGTGGTCAGTGCGAGCACCGAAATAATGAGCGTGGTCTCCCCTGACAGGGAGCGGGAACGCGGATCGGGCCTGGCCATCCGGCAACCTCCTGGAAAAACAAATTAAAAAGGGCCGCACGCCCCTGACAAGGGGCGGGCGGCATAATCGTGATAAGTCAACAATGCTGGACATTTGCGGCGCTGTCAACTTGAAAAACCAGTTGGCGGGAGCAACGGCTCTGCGACCTGCGGAACTTTTATCGCGCAGGGGCACCCGCCACAGGCGGAGCCCCGGTTCTTGCGATTGGCTCGGCTAGGGGCGCGAAGGGCTGCTACCCCATCAAAATTGCGCAATTTTTCGACACTTTTTGGACACTTTAGAGCCGGAAAGCGCGGTTCCCGTGGTGCCGGCGGAGTGTTTCCGCTGGTAGTGGTGCCCCCAGTGGGACTCGAACCCACACTGAATTGATTTTAAGTCAACTGCCTCTGCCGATTGGGCTATAGGGGCTGTGCAACCCTATTGAGTCTAATTCACAACAGGGCCGGGATGGAAACCGGGTCTCGGTCCCCGTGGCTGGTTGCTTGAGTCCCGTTGCCTAGGCTCCGTTGCGAAGGGCTAGCTGTCTGAGGTATCCATGCCGGCGACCAGGCCAGCGATGATGCCGTCGAGGATGTCTTTTTCGGAGACGACGAAGGAGCGGGCATCGTTGTGCTCCTCGATGAGGTTCATGATCCCCTCGACCGCCACTGAGCCGCCGCCGATGACGTCGGCACGGCCCGGGTGAATCACCGGGTTCAGAGCGCGCTCATCGGCCGGGGTGTGCATGAGCTGGTCCAAAAGCACGCGGAGGGCGTCGAAGCGCAGCTCGGTGCCGTGGATCGCATCGGCGTCGTAGCGCTCCAGCCCCTGGGCCAGCGCCGACAGGGTGGTAAACGTGCCTGCGCAGCCCACGAAGGTCTGGGCCTTATCGACGTTGACGAGCCGGGAGACTTCCTCCATCTTGTCCGCGACGAAGTCCTTGGCGATTTCGATCTCGGTCTCCGAGGGCGGGTCGGAGGGCATGATGCGCTCGGTGATGCGCACGCAGCCCATCTGTGCCGAGTGCGAGCTGTCGATGGTGCCGTCCTCATCGCCGACGATGAACTCCGTGGAGCCGCCGCCCAAGTCGATCACACAGAACGGGGCGCGCTCCGGAGCCAAGTCGCTAACCGCGCCGTTGAAGGACAGCCGCGCCTCCTCTTCCCCGGTGATGACCTCCGCGCAGGCTCCGGGTTCGATCTCGCCGAGGAGCTCCGCGGTCAGGTCGAAAAATTCCTGCTGGTTCTTCGCATCGCGCGTCGCCGAGGTGGCGACCATCCGCACTTTCTTGACCTGCTCGAATTTCATCTGTTGGACGAATTGCTCGAGCGCGTTGCGGGCGCGGCCCAAAGCCTCCTGGGAGATTTCCCCGGTCGCGTCCACGCCTTTGCCCAGGCGGATGATTTCCATAGTCCGGGTTACATCCTTGACTTTGCCGCCGGGCTGCACATCGGAGATAAGCAGGCGGATGGAGTTGGTGCCGCAGTCGATTGCTGCTACGCGAGTCATGCTGGTGTCGTGTCCTTAGGCGAGTTGTTCGAGCGGGTAAACGAGGAGGTTATGGGCCAGTTTTAGGTATTGGAGAAGTCGAACTGTTCCATATCGATGCCCAGGTCGGCCACGCTCGGCCAGTCAGCCGGGATGGCGCTGCCGCGCAGTTCGCCGTGCTCGGCGGCCAGCGCCACTGCCTCCGTACCCAGGCGGAAGTGCTGGGGGCCTTCGGCCAGCGCGTAGGCGATCAGAACGTGCAGGCACTTGACCCGGTCGGGCATCCCGCCGCCGGAGAAATCAGTGCCCAGGTCGGCAATCTTGTTGCGCTCGGCCAGGTAGTGCTCGTGGGCGGCGCGGTAGTCGCAAGCCAAGTCGGCATCGTCAGCCAGTCGCGCTTCCATCCACTTCATGACGTGGGCGACCTCGAGGCGGGAGGCCTCCGCGGTCAGGCGGGGATCCGTCAGGTAGTACAGCGTGGGAAACGGGGTACCGTCCTCCAGCTTGGGGGCGGTCTTGATGACGGCGGGTTGGCCGTCCGGGGTGTAGTAGGAAACTTCCAGCACACCCCGCGGAGTACGGCCCAGTTGCTGGCCGACGGTGGCGAGGTCCTTATCTGTCACGGTCATAGACGCTATTGTCTCACGAACACCCCACCGGCGTGAGCGCGGGGCGCTACTGCGGCGCGTAATCCGCGCCTTGGTCCACGGGATCCGGCTGCTCCGGGGAGTTGTGGGATTCCTCGATGGCCTCCTCCACGGCCGAGGAGACCGGCCCCTCGGAGGTCTCGTCCTGGTTAGCTCCCGTGTCCTTCGGCCCACCGGAAACCACCGAACGCGGCTCTTCGCCCTCGGAGAGCGAGTCCCACAGCACCGCGTACCACGGCTGATCCTCTTCCACGGCGTCCTTGCCGGTAGTCACCGAGTGATCCGGGCTCATCTGCGGGTCCAGGATTCGGTAGGCGGTCTCCCCCGGTTCGATGACTCCCAGGCGCCGGCGGGCTTCCTGCTTGACGAAGTCCTCGTCCTGGTAGTGGTCGATCTCTTCCTGCAGCTGCGCCTTTTCGGCTTCCTTCGCGGCGATGGACTCGTTCAGCCGCGCGATTTCGGAGCGTCCCTGATAGAAGTTGCGCAGCGGCACGGCGATGGCGGCCAGCACCACCACCAGCACGGCGACGATGACGGTAAAGCCGGCGACGTCGAGGCGGTCCGGCTTCCGGTTTGCCTTGGGCCGCGGGCGCGCGGTGGACCGGCCGGAGCGCCCCGCAGAGCGCGACGCTACCGGTACGGTGGTGCGCCGCTTGCTGGGGGTTTTCTTCTCGCGTGCCATATAGGCCACTATCCTAGCGTGACCGCCCCATCGCGCAGCGGCGGCGCGGCGGGGCGAGTGTTAAAAAAGGGGCGCAGTTTAAGACCACGCCCACAGAGCCTGGCGAAGCCCCAAGACGAGTAACGGCCCCGGGGAATACCCGGGGCCGTTACTTAAAATTTAGCTGCGCTTAGCCGTTGAAGCGCGGGAAGGCGGAGCGGCCGGCGTAGACGGCGGCCTCGCCCAGCTCCTGCTCAATGCGCAGCAGCTGGTTGTACTTCGCCACGCGCTCGGAGCGAGCCGGGGCACCGGTCTTGATCTGGCCGCAGCCCAGGGCGACGGCCAGGTCGGCGATGGTGGTGTCCTCGGTCTCGCCGGAGCGGTGGGACATCATGGTGCGGTAGCCGTTGCGGTGAGCCAGGTCCACGGCGTCGAAGGTCTCGGTCAGGGTGCCGATCTGGTTGACCTTGACCAGCAGGGCGTTGGCGGCCTTCTTGTCGATGCCCTCCTGCAGGCGGGCCGGGTTGGTGACGAAGAAGTCGTCGCCGACAATCTGGACCTTCTCGCCGATGGCGGCGGTCAGGGCGGTGTAGCCCTCCCAGTCGTCTTCCTGCAGCGGATCCTCGATGGAGACGATCGGGTAAGCGTCAATGAGCTCCTCGTAGACCTTGGACATCTCCTCCGCGGTGTGCTCGCCACCCTCGAAGTGGTACTTGCCGTCCTGGTAGAACTCGGAGGAGGCAACGTCGAGGGCCAGGGCGATGTCCTTGCCCGGGGTGAAGCCGGCCTTCTCGATGGCCTCCACGATGACGTCGAGCGCCTCCTTGGTGGAGCCGACGGACGGGGCGAAGCCGCCCTCGTCGCCCAGACCGGCGGACAGGCCCTTGTCCTTGAGCACGGACTTGAGGGCGTGGTAGACCTCGGCGCCGGCGCGCAGGGCCTCGGCGAAGGAGTCGAAGTCCAGCGGGGCGATCATGAATTCCTGGACGTCCACGCCGGAGTCAGCGTGGGCGCCGCCGTTGAGGATGTTCATCATCGGCACCGGCAGGATGTGCGCGTTCGGGCCGCCGACGTAGCGGTACAGCGGCAGCGCGGCGGACTCGGCGGCAGCCTTGGCGGCGGCGATCGACACGCCCAGGATGGCGTTCGCGCCCAGGCGGGACTTGTTCTCGGTGCCGTCCAAGTCAATCATGGCCTGGTCGATCAGGCGCTGGTCATCGGCCACGAAGCCGGCCAGCTCATCAGCGATCTCCTCGTTGACGTTCTCGACCGCCTTGGTCACGCCCTTGCCCAGGTAACGGTCGTCGCCGTCACGCAGCTCGTGGGCCTCGTGGACACCGGTGGAAGCACCGGACGGGACGCCGGCGAGCCCGTGGGCACCGTCATCCAGGAAAACTTCCGCCTCCACGGTCGGGTTGCCGCGGGAATCCAGGATTTCGCGTGCGAATACGTGCAGGATATCGGCCATGCTAGAAATTCACTCCTCTAGAGGTTAGATGTGGGCGCGCCCCGAAAACATGGGACGCCTACCTAGCTTCCATTTTTACCGAAAACTTGCCCGCGGCGTGGCCATATTCGCTTTCTGTGCCGGGCTGGCCTTAGCTGGTAGCCGGTTGGCCAATGGCATAAGAATTGGCCGCAGCGGCGACTTTCCGCACGTATTCCCCCGATTGGTTGTAGGCGAGCACACCAGCGACCCACCCCTGTTCGTGCGAAAGGTCACGTCCGTCCAAGCACAACAATTTCGCCGCCCCGGCCGCGGCGTCGTCGATCTGGTTCGGGTCCGGGTGTCCGTCCCCGTTGGCGTCCACCCCGACGCGCTTCCAGGACTCGGGGATGAACTGCATGGGGCCGACGGCCCGGTCGTACTCGGTATCGCCGTCAAATTCGCCGTTGTCCGTGTCCGGGATTTCGGCCGTGTTGTTGGTCCCGTCCAGGCTGATGCCGACGATGGGCGGCTGCGGGTAGCCGTTGCTATCCAGCGAGGACGGTTTGAACCAGTTGCCCGAGTAGGTGCCGTGCCGGGTCTCCACGTAGCCGATGCCGGCCAGCGTGTTCCAGCGCAAGTTACAGCCCGGCCAGGAATCCCGGGCGATAAGCTCTGCGTTGCCGTAGGCGCGCAGCGCCTGGGCGGGGATCCCAGTCTGCTCGGACAGATCCTGGGCCCAGTAGGTCAACTTGTCCGCGGTGCGCCCTGGGGCGTGGACGTTGATGTCGGCGACTTCTGCCGGGGATTGCGGCGGAACGTTGTCCGGCACTGGGTCGAGCTTGCGTACGGGCGAGGGCGCCCCCAAAAAGGACAGTGACCAGCCCACCAGCGCGACGATCAGCACGATGGCGAGGACCGCGGCGCAGCCGCATCCCCTCAGTGCCATCTTGCCCGTCCGTTGAGTCACGAGGTCATATCCTACCGGCCTGCTATCGCCCGGGGCGAACTGCGACATGAGGGCGCCGCGACCGGCGGAAAGGGTCACAAATTTGCAACATTTGTCACTCTTTTAACTTTTGTAACAACTTCTCGGCTATGTTCTATCTGGGCTCTACCCGGCCAGCTGCCGGGCCCCGGCCTTTTCCTTAACCTCTCTTCTCACCCCAAAGGACTTTTCTCATGCGTTCTCGCCTTACCGCCGCTGCGACCGCGGCAGCTACCGCTTTGACCCTGGCCCTGGCCCCGGCGGCCCAGGCCGCCCCGTCCATCCTGGATCTGGGCTCCCAGCTCATCAAGGGCGCCGACTGCAACACCCTGCGCACCACCCTGCACGCTATCGATGCCACCACCTCCGGCGAGCTGCTAACCCCGGAGACCACCCGCAACCAGCTCTCGCGCAACCTGCGCGAGCTCAACCCCAACGGCCAGACCTTCTCGCCCATTCAGCTGGCCGCCACCAAGTTCGCCGGCGAGACCGCCGACCGCGCCCTGGAGTGCGGCATCGTTAAGCAGGACACCCTGCTCACCGGCGGCACCGGCCTGTCCTCCCAGCTGGGCGACTACCTCCCGCTGCTGTCCTCTACCCTGCGCCAGGGCGCCTAGGTAGAACTGAGCAGCTAGGAGCGACGGCTGCGCGCCTTGCCCTCCCGCCAGAGACGCTCCTGCTCTTCGCTCGGCACGACCGTGCGTGTGCCGTCGAAGAGGTAGGGGCTGCGCTGGCGCATCTTGTTCACGAAGCTGGCCGCCACGTCCGCGAATTCGAAAGCACCCCGGCGGCTGGCGATCTCGGCATGGAAGAGCACCTGCAGGAAGACGTCGCCTAGCTCGGCGCAGAGCTCTGCTTCCGCGGCGCCGGAGCGCACCGCCTCGGCGAATTCGGCGGATTCTTCCTCCAGATACGGCAGCAGGCTGGTGTGCGTTTGCGCCCGCTCCCACTCCCCGATGTGCAACGCCCGCGTCATCACGCGCTGCGCCTGGCCGACCGGGTCCTGCCGCGACTCCGCCTCGATGACCGCCTCGCCCGCCGCAATCCGGCGTCGGGCCTCCGGGTCGTTGTCGTCGGTGGTCACCAGCAGGCCCTCGGGCGTTTCCCCGGTTACCAGATCGGAGAAATTCCACCGCACCTTCACGGGAACTTCGCTGGTGAAAGACACCGGGCCGGCAAGCCGGCCGTGCGCCTGCATGGGGATCAGGGTGGGCCAACGTTCATCGAGCAGCAGGACAGTCATAGACCCCGAGTATAGGGGGTCGTCTTCGCTGAATTCCCTTGCGGGCGGTATACACGATAGTTTTAACGGGTGACTAATCAAGATTCCCCGGTGGTGGCAGCGACGGGCCGCTCCCACTCCGTGACGCTATGGACGCTGGTAGCGCTCATTATCGGCTCCACGGTGGGCGCGGGCATCTTCTCCCTGCCGCAAAACATCGCCTCCGTGGCCGGCCCGGGCGCCATGCTCATCGGCTGGCTCATCGCCGGCGTCGGCATGCTGTCAGTCGCCTTCGTCTTCCAAATCCTGGCGCACCGCAAGCCCAACCTCGACTCCGGGGTGTATTCCTACGTGCGCGCCGGCCTGGGCGATTTCATCGGCTTCACCTCCGGCTGGGGCTACTGGCTCGGCTCTGTCATGGCGCAGGTCGGCTACGCCACCCTCTTCTTCAACACTGTCGGCCACTACATCCCGTTCTTCAACGCGGACCACCAGTGGACCTCCGCCCTGGCCGTTTCGGCCATGACGTGGCTCATCTTCGCCGTGCTAGCCCGCGGCATCCAGCAGGCTGCCTTCATGAACCTGGTAACCACCGTGGCCAAGCTGGTCCCCATCCTGGCCTTCATCGTCCTGGTCGCCTTCCTCGGGTTCAGCTGGGACAAGTTCACCTTCGACTTCTGGGGCCGGGCCTCCGAAGCCAGCCTGTTCGAGCAGGTCCAGGGCATCATGCTGTTTACCGTCTGGGTCTTCATCGGCGTGGAGGGCGCGTCCGTCTACTCCAAGCAGGCCCGCACCCGCGGCGACGTCGGCCGCGCGACGGTCGTCGGCTTCTTCTCCGTCCTCGCCCTGCTGGTGTCCGTATCCACGCTATCTTTCGGCGTGCTGAGCCAGGAAGAGCTCGCCGCGCTGCCGGACAACTCCATGGCCTCGGTTCTTACCGCCGTGGTCGGCCCGTGGGGCGGCGCGCTCATCTCCCTAGGCCTGTGCCTGTCCGTGCTGGGCGCTTATGTCTCCTGGCAGATGCTGTGCGCTGAGCCCATCGTGATGATGGCTATCGATGGCCTCATCCCCCGCCGCATTGGCACCGTCAACGTAGCCGGCGCCCCCTGGGCCGCGCAGCTGATTTCCACCTCGGTCATCCAGGTCTTCATCATCATCTTCTACCTGAACGAGACCTCCTACAACGCCATGGTGCAGCTGGCGACCATCATGTACCTGCTGCCCTATATCTTCTCCGCGTTCTATCTGCTCTTGCTCACGGTGCGCGGCAAGGGCCTGAACCACCCGCACGCCGGGGTGCGTTTCGATATCTCCGGGCCCGAGGTCGGCCGCCGGGACAACCACCGCCACTTCGCCATCGCGCTGGTCGCCTTCATCTACTCGGTCTGGCTCATCTACGCCGCCGATCCCGTCTACGTGCTCTTAGGAGCCCTGGCGGTCATCCCGGGCATGATCCCCTACGTCGGCACCCGCCTGTACAAGCGCGAGCGCGTCTTCAACGCCTTCGAGTGGGGCGTGGTCGTCGTCGTGACCATCGGCGCCGCCGTTGCCATCTGGGGGCTGAGCACCGGCTCGCTCACCCTCCGCTAGCAGCACTACTTTAAAGACCACACGGCCCAGGCACGCGGCAAAGCCCGGTTGCTCTCAACGCAGCAACCGGGCTTTTCGCTGGGCTTTCGCGGGCTAGCTAGCAGCTAGCGCAGGGGCGCGCGGCTAGTAGCGGATGACGCGTCGACCGTCCACGCCGCCGTTGATGAGGCCGTCGAAGACGTCGTTGACGTCATCCAGCTTGACCTCGGTGACGGTCGGCTTGATCTTGCCGCGGGCGTAGAAGTCCAGCGCCTCTTCCAGGTCCTGACGCGTACCGACCAAGGATCCGCGGATGGTCAGGCCCTTGAAGACGATGTCGAAGATCGGCGCCGGGAAGTCTCCCGGGGGAAGGCCGTTGAAGACGATGGTGCCGCCCTTGCGCGCCATGCCGATGGCCTGACCGAAGGCCTGCGGGTGGACCGCGGTCACGAGCACGCCGTGGGCGCCGCCCTGGGTGTATTCCTCCACGGCCTGAGCCGGATCCTGGTCCTTGGCGTTGACCGCGAACTCGGCGCCGTGCTTCTTGGCGAGCTCGAGCTTGTCGTCCGCGATGTCCACCGCGATAACGCGCATGCCCATGGCCACGGCGTACTGCACGGCCACGTGGCCGAGGCCGCCGATTCCGGAAATCACCATGAACTGACCCGGCTTGGTCTCAGCCTCCTTGAGGCCCTTGTAGACCGTCACGCCGGCGCACAGGATGGGGGCTACCTCGATGGGATCGGCGCCTTCCGGGATGCGCGCGCAGTAGCGGGTGTCGACCAGCATGTACTGGCCAAACGAGCCATCCACGGTGTAGCCGCCGTATTCGGCCTCGTTACACAGGGTTTCCCGGCCGGTACGGCAGTACTCGCAGGTGCCACACGCGGACCAGAGCCACACGTTGCCCACGATGTCGCCTACCTTGACGTCGTGCTCGCCCGGCCCCAGCTTGACGACCTCGCCGACGCCCTCGTGTCCAGGCACGAAGGGCGGCTCCGGCTTGACGGGCCAGTCGCCGCCGGCGGCGTGGACGTCGGTGTGGCAGATGCCCGAGGCGATGTTCTTGACCAGCGCTTGGTTGCGGCCGGGCTCCGGCAGGTCAACGTCTTCGAGGTTAAGCCGTGGGCCGAATTCTTCGACCACCGCGGCGCGGAATTGATCTGACATGGCGGTTGGTTCCTTTCTACGTTGCTCACTGCCCCAGGCAGTCCACTTGAACTAGTCAACCCGTGGCATCTTCGACTGGATGTCATACGTACCGGCGCAAGTGCCTTAACCAGCAGCGTAGAAGTGGCGAAGGGGCCACGCTAGGGCCCTACCCCACGTGCGAAACCTGCGAAGAACAGTGTTAACACCGCGTGGTGTGGACCCACCCAAGTAGTTCCTGAGGCGAACCAGGGCCGAGCCCAATTTTACCCAATGTTATGCCCGATAACACTATTAATGACTTAAAGTGATCTACTGCACGCCCTGCTCATGGTGCCAATTTTCATTAAGGGAAAAACTTACCCCCCCGCCAAACTAAATAGTCTGACGGGGGAAGCGTGCCGCGTAGGCGGCGAGCGCGGCTACTGTCCCACCGAAATGACGTTCTTCTTGTCCTTCGGTTTCGGCTTGCCCGGGTCGTCGCCGGTGACGTCGATCTTGTCCACGTCGAACATGGCGGAGATGAAATCGGCCACCCACTGGACCAGCTCGGTATCGCGCAGCTGCGGCGAGGTAACGTTCCGCCCCGCCTTCGGGAAAGGCACCTGAAGAGCCTGGGCCGCGGCGCGGTAATTCGACCCCGGGTACAGGCGCTTGAGGCGCACCTGCTTGGAATCAGGCAGCTCGACCGGGTGGAACTTCAGGCGGGTGCCCTGCACCGTGACGTCGGAGATCCCCGCCCGGCGCGCCTGGTGGCGCAGCCGTGCGACGGCCAGCAGGCGCAGGACCTCGGTGGGCACGGGCCCGAAGCGGTCCTCCATCTCCTCTCGCACGGCGCGCAGGTCCTTATCGTCCTGGGAGGCCGCGAGCTTGCGGTAGACCTCCAGGCGCAGGCGCTCGGAGTTGATGTAGCGCTCCGGGATGTGGGCGTCCACCGGCAGATCGATGCGGATTTCCTTCGGGGCCTCGTCGGTAACCTGCGGGGTCTCGCCCTTGGCCAGGGCCTTGAAGGTCTCCACGGCCTCGCCCACCAGGCGCACGTAGAGGTCGAAGCCGACCCCGGCGATGTGCCCGGACTGCTGGGCGCCCAGCACGTTGCCGGCGCCGCGCATCTCCAGGTCCTTCATCGCCACGGCCATGCCGGCGCCCAGGTCGTTGTTCTGGGCGATGGTGGCCAGGCGGTCGTAGCTGGTCTCGCTGAGTGTCGCACCCTTCGGGTAGAGGAAGTAGGCGTAACCGCGCTCGCGGGAGCGCCCCACGCGGCCGCGCAGCTGGTGCAGCTGGGACAGGCCCATGTGGTGGGCGTTTTCCACGATCAGGGTGTTGGCGTTGGCGATGTCCAGGCCGGTCTCGACGATGGTCGTGCACACCAGCACGTCGTACTCGCGGTCCCAGAAGCCCTGCACGGTCTTTTCCAGGACTTCCTCGGGCATCTGCCCGTGGGCGACGACCACGCGGGCCTCCGGCACGAGCTCGCGGATTTCACGCGCCTTCTTTTCGATGTCCGCGACCTTGTTGTGGATGAAGAAGGTCTGGCCATCGCGCAGCAGCTCGCGCCGGATGGCGGCGGCGACCTGCTTGTCCTCGTAGGCGCCGACGTAGGTCAGCACCGGGTGCCGGTCCTCCGGCGGGGTGAGGATGGTGGACATCTCGCGGATGCCGGCCATGGACATCTCCAGGGTGCGCGGGATAGGGGTGGCGGACATCGTCAGCACGTCGACCGAGGCCTTGAGCGCCTTGATGTGCTCCTTATGCTCGACGCCGAAGCGCTGCTCCTCGTCCACGATGATGAGCCCCAGCTGCTTCCAGTACACGCCCGTCTGCAGCAGGCGGTGGGTGCCGATGACGATGTCGACCGTGCCCTCCGCCAGGCCGGAGATGATCTCCTTGGCCTCCTTCTGGGTGGTAAAGCGGGAGAGCACCCGGATTTCCAGCGGGAAGCCCGCCATGCGCTCCGCGAAGGTGTTGTAGTGCTGTTGGGCCAGCAGCGTGGTCGGCACGAGGACGGCGACCTGCTTGTCGTCTTGGACGGCCTTGAAGGCCGCACGCACGGCGACCTCGGTCTTGCCGTAGCCCACATCGCCCACCACGACGCGATCCATCGGCACGGTGGATTCCATGTCGTGCTTGACGGCATCGATGGCCAGCATCTGGTCCTCGGTCTCCACGAAGGGGAAGTTGTCTTCCATCTCCTGCTGCCAGGGCGAGTCCTCCGCGAAGGCATGTCCGGGCGCGGCCTGGCGCTTGGCGTAGAGCTGCACCAGCTCGCCGGCGATTTCGCGCACGGCGGCCCGGGCCTTCTTCTTGGTGTTCTTCCAGTCCGAGCCGCCCATCTTGGACAGCTTCGGGGCCTCGCCGCCGGTGTACTTGCTCAGCAGGTCCAGCGAGTCCATGGGCACCCACAGCTGATCCGCCGGCTGGCCGCGCTTGGAAGCGGCGTATTCCAGCACGATGTACTCGCGCCGCGAGGTCTCGTCCCCGGCCTTGATGGTGCGCTCGGCCATCTTGAGGAAGCGGCCGATGCCGTGGGTTTCGTGCACGACGAAATCGCCCTGCTTCAGCGCCAGGGGATCGACCTTGTTGCGGCGCTTGGCCGGGCGGCGCTTGGCACCGGCGATATCGCCCACACGGTTACCGGTCAGGTCGGTTTCCGTGATGACGACCAGCGGCAGGGCCTCCGCGTCCTTGAGCTTGCGCACCTTGGGGAAGACCAGCCCGGCGTGGCTGAGCGCCTGGTACAGGGTGACCTTGCCGGGGCTGGGCTCCCAGCCCGGGGTGGCGACCTCGGTGGGGATCCCCTTCTCGGCGAAGCGGTCGACCATGCGTTTGATGGCGCCGTGGGCGGGCGCGATAAAAGCCGCGCGGCCGCCGGCCTGGGTGTGGGCCAGCAGCTCGGCCATCATCTGGTCAATGGCCTTGAGATCCCCGCGCGGGGTCGGGCCGGGCTCGAACTCCAGCGGCAGGGTCTGCGCCTCGTCGGCGGCGAACATGCCGGGCGGCGCAAAGGTCCACAGCGGGCGCCCGGAGTCGGTGACCAGGTCCGAGAGCTCGTCGTAGTCGCGGAAGCTGGCCGCGGACAGGTCGAGGCCCTCCGTGGCCAGCGGGCCGTCGGCGCCCATGGCGGCGGCCTCCCAGCCGGCGGCCATGAACTCCGCGTCCGTGTCGACGAGGTCAGAGATGCGCGTGCGGATCTTCTCCGGCGCCACGAGGACCACGTGGGCGCCCGCGTCCAGGAAGTCGGTCAGGGGGACCATCGGGGCATCGCTGAGCGCCGGCAGGAGCGCCTCCATGCCGTCGGCGGGGATCTTCTCGCCCAGCTTGGTCAGCAGCTCCACCAGGGCGGGGTTGCCCGGGTGCTTCTGGGCCAGCTCCCCGGCCCGCTGCGCGACCGCGTCAGTCACGGGCAGCTCGCGGGCGGGATAGACGTCGACGGCGCCGACCTCGATCTCGGGGATGGTGCGCTGATCGGCCACGGAGAACTTCCGGATATCAGTGATCTCGTCGCCCCAGAACTCCACGCGCACGGGGTAATCCAGCGTCGTCGGGTAGACGTCCAGGATCCCGCCGCGGATGGCGTATTCGCCCTTCCGGGCGACCATGTCCACGTGGCGGTAGGCCTTAAAGTCCAGGGCCTCCACGAGCGCAGTAAGGTCGTGCTCTTCCTCCTCCGCGAAGTGGATCGGCGCGCGGCCTTCCACATCCTTGAGGATGGGCTGGCTAAAACCGCGCGCCGCGGTGACCACCACGCGCACGTCGCCGCGTGCCAGCCGGTCGAGGACCTGCGCGCGGCGGCCGATGATATCCACGCCGGGGCTTAGACGCTCGTGCGGCAGTGTCTCCCAGGCCGGGAAATAGGCCACGGCGTCGCCCAACATGGCGGCCAGTTCGGCGCTTAAATCCTCCGCCTCGCGGCCCGTCGCGGTGACCACCAGCACCGGCGCCTGGTTGGCCAGCGTGCCGATCGCCCAGGGGCGCGCCTGGTCAATGCCGGTGATGTGGAGGGCCCGCTCCCCCACCTGGGCCGCCAGGCCTTTCAGCTTCGGATCGGAGGCAGCGACCTTGAGCAGGCCGGCCAGCATTGCCGTCATGAATTCTCCTCTTCCTGTGTCTGCCCCGCGCCACCGGCCGGCGGCGCGACGAGCTTCGGCTGGGCTTGCATGTCGGAGAGCCCATTCCAACACAAATTAACAATATGCGCGGCCACGACCTCTTTGTCCGGCTGGCGTACATCCAGCCACCATAGCGCCGTGGTGGAGACCATCCCAACCAGCGCCTGGCCGTAGAGCGTCGCCAGTTCCTCGTCCAGCCCCCGGCGGGCGAAAGCCCGGCCCAGTATATAGCTGACCTGGCCAACCGCCGTATTCAGCAGCGTCCCATAGGAGCGCTCCGTGCCCGGCTTGGAATCCCGCACCAGAATGACGAAACCGTCGGTCTCCTCCTCCACGTAGGTCAGCAGCGCGAGCGCGGCCTGCTCAATGCGCTCCCGCCAGCTGCCGTGGTCGATCGCCTCTGTAATGACGCCCTCCAGCGCCACCATCTCCCGATCCACAACGACGGCGTAGATGCCTTCCTTGCCCCCGAAATGTTCGTAGACCACCGGCTTCGAGACCCCAGCCCGCGCCGCGATCTCCTCGACGCTAGCCCCATCGAAACCTAGCTCAGCGAAAGCCGCCCGCCCCACAGCCAGCAGCTGTTCGCGCCGCTGGCGGCCCGTCATGCGTCGTTTCACCATGCCTTAAAGCCTAGCCGCCGATGCCCCCGGCCAGCACCACCGGGCCTGCCACCCACCGCAGCGCCCCAGCGCGCACCAACCACCCACAACACCATTGCCCAACCTCGTTACAGCGCCACAACCCGATTATTCCGATCCCCGGCCCGTAAGGTAGTCTGTTAGGGCACAACGCCACTTCAATGGAGCGGCGTGATTCCCCATGGTGTAATCGGCAACACTACGGTTTTTGGTACCGTCATTCTAGGTTCGAGTCCTAGTGGGGAAGCTTTTCATTTACCCGCCCTGACCAGTTTCCACTGGTGGGACGGGTTTTTACGTATCCGCCGTCCAACCGGCCCAGACAATTTGCGGCTACTTTTGTTTTTCGCCGAGGATTCGTCGTGAAATTTCTCGTACCCCACTCACCGTGTATAGCGCTAGACAAGGATCTAGCCGAGGCCTAAGCTCGAAACCAGACGGCAAGGGAAAAGGTCCCGGCCATCGAACACGGAAGAGAGTCCGACATGCACAAGACAAGTGTCTTCACCCCACACGTCACCACCACGCCCGTCACCTCCACAGGTGCGGAGTCCCGCACTGTTTGAGCGGGACGGCAAGCGCTTCACACAGTTCTGGTAACCCACTCCCCTCATCTTTGACCCAGGAGTTAAAACATGACCTATATCATCAGCGCAGCCCAGTTCGACTACGACATGGAGGTCTGGGGCGAGACCCTCCCGGAAGTGCGCAAGAAGCTCATCGACGAGGCCTTGTACCAGGGCATAAATATGGACTGCTGGCTAGACCAGGTCCACGCGGTCTCCCCTCTCGATGAATCCGTATTGGACGAGGACGAGCTCGCAGAGATCAACGACCCGCGCCCACTGAACTCGGATATCCTGTGTGAGTTGGCCATCCACGTCTGGGGCGCGCCGGACGTCAAGTACGAGGTTACCGAGGCACCCGTCTCCATCACCCGCGGCGAACTCAAGGCATCCCAGCACCTGCTGGGTTTGGACAATGCCGGCATGGCGCACGCGCTCAGCGTCGCCCCGCGCACCTACGCCCGCTGGATCGCCGGGACCATGGGCATCCCGATGGGGATCCGCGAAGACGTGTGCGGCCTTTTTGCTCGCATGGACAAGGACGCGGCCGAGCTCAGCGAACTGCACTACCAGGAGACGATCGTCGTCTACCCGAGCACCGAGTCGGAACAGCAGCTCGTCGGCCGCAGCCTGGGCTGGGAGCAGCGCACCTGCGAGCTCGCGATGCGCAAGCACGGCGTGCCCGTCTACCTAGGCGGCGAGGTCTAATGACCCACTAGATCGCTAAAAACGCCCCCGCAAGTAACCATCAGGTCACCTGCGGGGGCGCTTCCATATCGCAGCTCTGAGCTGCGTTAGCTGCGGACCTTCACGAGGTCGCGGTACACAGTGGGCTCGGAGACTTCCAGACGCTCCGCGGCTGCGGCGATTCCACCTTTGAGCAGGAAGAAGCCTGCTTCTTCAAGGTCCGCAACGACCTCCAGACGCTCGTCTCGACGCATCTGGTTTGGCGCAGCGCCTTGCTTTTCTAGTGCGGTATCCAGCATGGATTCCAACAGAGACTCCAGGTTGGTCCGCAAGCTTTCCAGGGAGTGGTGGTTTTCTTCCTCTGCCTCGTCCGAACCGGTGTTGGTTGCGTTGGAGACGGCCGCAGCGCTCGTGGCTTGCGCGAGCTCTACCGCCCGGCGCTTGGCCTCGGCCGTGGTCGGCATGGGAGCTCCCTCGGCAGCGCTGTCGCGGGATTCCCCGATGAGGCTGCCAGCTAGGCGCTGCACGTTGACGAGCTCGGTGATGTCAACGTTCACGCAGACCATCCCGATGAGTTCATTGGACTCATCCCGGATGAAGTAGCTGGACGAACGGCAGATTCGGCCGACGGCGTTTACTGAGCGGTAGCCCGCCACGAACGGAATGGAGTCGTGGGAACCTTGCTTCATGAACCACAGGGCGAAGTCCGTGACCGGGCCGCCGACCTTACGGCCACTGATGTGGCTGTTAACGATGGCGATGATGGACTCATCCGGCACGGTCAGGTCGTGCAGGACAACCTCACAGTTGGGGCCCATCGCCTGGCCCATGAACTCAACCAGGGGAACGTAGCGGGCATGCAGGTCGGCCGTGTCTTTCACCGGTGCGGAGGTGATGAGGTCTTTCAATGCCGTGTGCATGTCCGCGTTCCTTATCTCTGGTAGGGGCTCAATATTTTGCTGTGATTTTTCTTACGCTTACCGTAAGTTTAGCTGCAAGGCAGCAGTCGGGGGAAGAGAACGGTGGCCAGACCGCCCTCGGAGGTCTCCCGGTACTTGGAGTTCATGTCCTTACCGGTCTGGTACATGGTCTCAATGACGTTGTCCAGGGACACGGTCGGGTCGGACTCGCGCTCCAGGGCCATGCGGGCCGCGTTGACGGCCTTGACGGCGCCGACCGCGTTGCGCTCGATGCAGGGCACCTGCACCTGGCCGCAGACCGGGTCGCAGGTCAGGCCCAGGTTGTGCTCCATGCCGATTTCGGCAGCGGCGCACACCTGCTCCGGGGTGCCACCCATCAGCTGTGCCAGACCGGCAGCAGCCATCGAGCAGGCCACGCCGACCTCGCCCTGGCAACCAACCTCAGCGCCGGAGATGGAGGCGTTCATCTTGAACAGGGCGCCCACCTGGGTACAGGTCAGGAAGTAGTCGCGGTAGGTGTCCTCGTCGACCGGGGCGACGAACTTGTCGTAGTAAGCCAGCACGGCCGGGACGATGCCGCAGGCACCATTGGTCGGGGCGGTAACCACGCGGCCACCGGAGGCGTTGACCTCGTTGACGGCCAGGCCGTAGACGTTGAGCCAGCTCATGGCGCTCAGCGGGTCGTTGCCGCCGTTCGGCTTCTCCGTCAGGCGCTTGTACAGGACCGCTGCGCGGCGGGGAACGTGGAGCTTGCCCGGCAGGGTGCCCTCGGTGGTGATGCCGCGCTGGATGCCCTCCTTCATGACCTCCCAGACCTTGGCCATGTGTTCGCGCACTGCCTCTTCGCCGTGGGCCTCAATCTCGTTGGCCATGGCCAGCTCCGGGATGGACAGGTCGTGGCGGCGGCACAGGTCGAGCAGGGCCGCGGCGGTCGGGTATGCGTACGGTACCGGCTGGTGCGGAGCGCAGGCGCCGCCGACTTCCTCAGCCTCGACGATGAAGCCGCCACCGATGGAACAGTAGAACTTCTCCATGACGACCTCGTCGCCGTTGTAGGCGGTCAGGGACATGGTGTTCTCGTGTGCCGGGTGGAAGTCGGAGCGGAAGACGATGTCGTCGAAGTCGACCATGCGCTGGGCCGAGCCGATTTCCAGCTTGTTCGTGGCGCGTACCTTGGCCAGGAAGACCGGCATTTCGTCGATGTCGACGGTCTCCGGCTCGTTGCCAGCCACGCCCATGATGATGGCGTCGTCGGTGGCGTGGCCCTTGCCCGTCAGGGACAGGGAGCCGTAGACCTCGGCGTGGATGCGGTCGACCCGGTCGATGATTTCGGCGCGCTCGAGTTCATCGACGAACTGGCGGCCGGCCTTCATTGGCCCCAGGGTGTGGGAGCTAGAGGGCCCGATACCAATCTTGAACATTTCAAAGATACTGACGAACATGGCTGGATTACCTTTCCGAAGTTTTCCTATTCCCGTAGTGGGAGTACCGAAGTGGGGGCGGAGGAAGTGGTCTTAGAAGACCTGGATGATGTTGTAGACGATGGTGGCTACGGCCACGATGCCGATGACGGTGATGAAGTAGTTGCCGAAGTTTCCGCGGAACTTCTTCAGGGCGTCAATCTTGTGGATGGCGTACTGCGGCATCAGGAAGAGCAGGATGGCAATCGTCGGGCCACACAGGGTTTCAATCATGCCCAGGATGGACGGGTTAGCCCAAGCAACCAGCCAAGCGGAGACCAGCATGAAGATGAGGGTGCCGGTTTCCAGAGCCTTGTTGCGCTCCAGGCGGCCGCCGGAGGACTTCACGACGATGCCTTCGAAGCCTTCGGCCGCACCGAGGTAGTGACCCAGGAAGGACTTGGCGACGGCGATGATGGCGACAATCGGGGCGACCCAAGCGATAATCGGGTCATCGAAGTGGTTAGCCAGGTAGGACAGGATGGTGATGTTCTGTTCCTTGGCCTCTGCGACGTTCTCCGGGGACAGGGACAGCGCGCAGCTGAAGACGAAGAACATAACCACGCCGACCATGAGGGCCTCAGCGGCGGCCAGGACCTGGCCGGTCTTCTTATCGGCAGCTGCACCGTACTCCTGGCGCTTTGCCTTGGCGAAGGAGGAGATAATCGGCGAGTGGTTGAAGGAGAAGACCATGACCGGGACCAGCAGCAGCAGGGTAACGCCCAGGCCGTGGCCGGAGACGCGGGAAATCTCGCTCATGTCGAAGGTGCTGAACAGGGCGCCCGACCAGTTCGGGATGAGGTACAGGGACAGCAGGACCAGGATGGCGATGAACGGGAAGACCAGGACGGACATGGCCTTAACCACGAAGTCGTTGCCCATGCGGACAATCAGGATGAGGCCGCCGACCAGGATGGCCGACAGGAGCCAGCGTGACGGAGGCTCAATGCCCAGCTGGTGCTGCATGAAGCTGGAGACCGTGTTGACGATGGTGACCGAGTAGACCAGCAGAATCGGGTACACCGACAGGAAGTACAGGATGGTCATGGCCATGCCGGCCTTCGGGCCGAAGTGCTCCTCGACCACCTGGGTCAGGTCAGCGTCCGGGTTGGAGCTAGAAAGCATGAAGCGGGTCAGCGCGCGGTGGGCCATGAAGGTCATCGGGAACGCAACCAGCGTCATGATGATGAGCGGGATGATGCCGCCCTGGCCGGCGTTGATCGGGAGGAAGAGGACGCCGGCACCAATTGCGGTACCGAACAGGCTCAGCATCCAGACCGTGTCGGTCTTGTGCCAACCGCGAGGATCGACGGTGGGCTTTTCGTCGGCAAGAAGGGTGGCCGTGTTCTTTGCGTTGACGGCCTGCGAATCGCCAGAGCCGGATTCTGAACCGGCGGCGTTCTGCGGGTTGATGATTGTGGACATTGTTGTCTCTCCCAGTAGTGCGATATGTGAGCCACTTTCAGGACTCGGGTGGGACTGCCATCTGGAACCCTTGTGACGGCTGCCACTCGATTTCCCTTTCGTGTTAGTTGTAACTTTATCCCTCCCCCGAGGGTTGTGCAAATAAATTTGCTGCAAAACCCAAGAAAATGACTGCAATGTGACCAAACACTCAGAAATACGGCGTACCCAGCAGGTTTATCGCCCTATAGCGATACGGTAGTACCGTTTAACTGCGTGCAAAACCGCCCTTTTTGCACGAATGACAAAGATTTTTTCAGCCCTTTAGCGGAAATTGCAGAGTAATTTTTATCAGCTTCAGGCCTTTTATCACGACCGCGAGCGCGCGATTACTTGCGGCGCTGCCCCCACCAGCGGTTTCCGGCGCGCCGCACGAACTGCGCCATGTGTTCCGCGGTGTAGTTCACGGGCGCGCGACCCGGGCGGGCCAGCACCCACCCGCGCCAGTAGGCCAGCACCGCCAGGCCCGTGCCCACCAGCGGCGCCACCAACATGCCGAGCGCCTGGAATCCGGAGATGGAAAAGCCCACCATGACCACCCCCGTAATAATGGCGGGCACGGCATAGAGCGGGCTGCCGCCGAAGATGCCTGGAATCTGCCCCGAAGCGATGTCACGAATCATTCCCCCACCCACGGCGGTCAGCACGCCCATGAACACGCAGGCAATCAGCGGCATCCCGTGGGAGAGCGCCTTGACGCACCCAGTCGTGGACCACACGCCCAAGATGATGGCGTCGCCGTGGACCTTGAAGATCTCCCAGACTTTGCCCTTGAGATCGGTCAAGAACGCCACCAGCGCGCCCACGCAGGCCAGCCCCAGGTAGGCCGGGTCGGACACAGCGGCGGCCGCGCCCGCCCCGATGAGCATGTCGCGCATCATGCCGCCGGCCAAGGCCGAAAACAGCGCGAGGAAGATGAAGCCCACGATGTCGAATTCCCGCTTGCGGGCAATCGTCCCGCCGATGATGCCGTTGAGGACCACCCCGATCAGATCAAAGACTTGATAGAGGGTGGAGATGAGCGGATCGACGTCGTGCATGCTTTCCACAATAGGCAACCGCGCGGAGCCCAACCCCGCCCGGATGCCCTTTGCCTGCTGTGCTGGCTACTTGGCGTCCAGATTGGACTGGTGCCCGCCGGGGTTGCCGCGCGGCGCCGGCTCGTTCGCACCAGCCGCGGGCTGGGCCTGATTGGTCGGCGCGTAGGGGCTGCGGGAGGCATCGATAGAGCCGTGCTGGGCGTGGTTGGACGAGTGCCCGGCGTGCTCATCGAAGGTCATCGCCGCCGGATTCACGCGCACGTCGGGCTCGTCGCCGGGCTCGACCACGACGAACTGCCCCATCATGCCCTCGTCCTCGTGCAGGAGCATGTGGCAGTGGAACATATAAGGGATGGTCGGGTCTGGGTAATAGCCAAATTCCACCAGAAGGGTCGCCGTCGCCTTCGGCGGAAGGTCGATGGTGTCCTTCCATCCCTGGGTCGGAACCTCAATCCCCTGCCCGTTGAAGTCCAGGATCTTGAAGCGGGAGTTGTGGATGTGGAAGTTGTGCGGCCAGTCCGCGTTTTCGTTTTCCACGTGCCAGATTTCCGGCTTGTCGTGTTCAATGACCTCGTCCACGCGGGCCATGTCCATAGACTCGCCATTAATAAGGAAGGTATTGAGCACGAACGTGCGCTCCTTCAGCCCGTCCGAATCGGGCGTCTTGTCCGCGGCCGGGTCGAGCTTTGCCGGCAGCGCCGGGGCTTCCGGCGCGTCATCCTGGGGGCCGCGCAGGGTCAGCAGGTCGAAGGAGTCCTGGAAGCCGAAGTCCACGGTGTACTCGCCGTTTTCGGGGATGCCGAAACGGTCCTCGCGCGGGTGGGAGACAAGCTTGATTTCCTCGCCCGGGGCCAGGTCCACTAGGGCCTCGACGCGCTCACCGGGGCCGAGCAGAATGTCGTCGGCCTCCACCGGCGCGCCCAACAGTCCGGAGTCCGTGGCGATGACCTGGAAGGGAGCGTCGTTGTCCAGGCTGAGCGTGTAGAAACGCATGGTCGCGCCGTTTAAGAAACGCAGCCGCACCCGGCGCGTGGTGGCCTGGAAAAAGCAGTTGGTCTGGCCGTTTACCACCGGAGTGGTACCCATCAGGCCTAGTGTGTCATCGATCCGGTTGTCCAACTGGTCGTCGTCAGTGAATTTGAGATCGCAGATGACGACCGGGATATCGTCCACCCCGTAGTCGTGCGGGATTTCCAGCGATTCGGAGACCTCGTCGTCCAGGATGAACATGCCAGCCAGCCCGCGGTAGGCCTGCACGGCGGTCTGCCCGTGCGGGTGCGGGTGGTACCACACCGTGGCGGCAGGCTGCGCCACCGTCCAGGACGGCTCCCAGCTCTCCCCCGGTTCGATGGGCGAGTGCGGGCCGCCGTCGGCATACGCCGGCAGCTTCATCCCGTGCCAGTGGACGGTGGTCATCTCCGGCAGGTTGTTATCTACGCGGACCTTGACCTCCTCGCCCTTCTTGGCGCGCAGCGTCGGGCCCAGGTAATCGCCGTTGAACCCCCAGGTCCGCGTGCGCGGCTGGCCGGGCAGGATCTCGGCATGGCCGGCCTGGGCCTGCAGGTTGAACGTGCGGGTTGTACCCTCCAGCGAGCCTTCATAGAGCGGCGGGATGGCCAGCTCGCGCAGGTCGCCGTCGTAGCCGCGCGGTGCGGGCTGCTGGCTGGACTGGCTATCAGAGCACGCCGCCAGCGCGGGGGCCGCCGCAGCGCCCAGGGCGGCGACGAGCGTGCCGCGGAAAAACATTCGCCGGTTGAACGGGCGGTGCACATGGGCACGAGCGGGCATAAACAATCACCTTTGCCTTCACAACACCGTGAACAATTGATACTCCCTCCAGCCTAGGCCACCGGCCTCGCCACCTGTCCCGTGTTGGCGCCGCCGCGCACAATCTCACACCGGACGAGCTTGTTCCGCCGAGCTGAAGTTCTCGCTTCGCGGGCCGCAGCGAGGCCGTCCTTACTACCCAAAATTTTCGCCGTCCAATAGGCTCAGCACCATGCAAAACAAGAATAGGGAATCCCACAACGCGCGGCGTTTCGTCTGGGCAAACGGTCTGCAAAACCTCGGCGACCAGGTGGTCTCCGCCAAGACGGTGCTGCCGTGGGCGTTCCAGGCCGCGGGCGTTCCCCATTTCTTCACCGCCTTGCTGGTGCCCTTCCGCGAGTCCGGTTCGATGCTGCCGCAGGCAGCGCTGACCCCCTGGGTGACCACGCACAACAGCCGCAAGAAGCTGTGGATGATCGGATCGGTCGGCCAGGCCGTTTCCGCTTTCCTCATCGGGCTGGTCATCATCGTCGCCCGCGGCTGGTTGCTGGGCGCCGGGGTGTTGCTGGCGCTCGCGGCGCTGTCCGTCTTTCGGGCCCTGTGCTCCATCGCGGGCAAGGACGTCCAGGGCCGCACGATTTCTAAGGGCACCCGCGGCGAGGTCACCGGCCGGGCTACCGCCGTCGGCGGCGGCGCCACCCTCATCGTTGGCATCTTCCTCGTGTTCACCGGGCACCTGCCGCAGTGGGCGCTGGGCCTGTTGGTGGTCGCCGGCTCGCTGACCTGGGCGGTGGCCACCCTGGTATTCCGCGGCATCGAGGAGCCGGTCACGGAGGAGACCCAGCAGCCGCCGGCCCAGTCCTGGTGGCGCGACACCTGGAATCTGTATACCGAAGACAGCCGCTTTCGGCAGTTCGTCAACGTCCGCTCCCTGCTGTTGGTCTCCGCACTCTCGACCACGTTTATCGTCACCCTGGCCCAGCGCAACGGCGATACGCTGCTCGGGGGCCTGGGCTCGTTCCTGTTGGCCTCCGGCGTGGCCTCGCTCATCGGCGGGCGGGTCTCCGGGGTCTTCTCCGACAAGTCGTCCCGCAACGTGATGGCCGGCGGCGCCGCGGTGGCCTCCGTGGTCCTGGTTCTTATCGTGGCTGCGGATGCCACCCTGCCCGCTGCAGTCAACCAGTGGCTGCTGCCCGCCGGCTTCTTCGTGGTCACCCTGGCCCACACCGCCATCCGCGTGGCCCGCAAGACCTACGTGGTGGACATGGCCGAGGGCGATCAGCGCACCCAGTACGTGGGCGCGGCCAACACGATGATGGGCGTCATGCTGCTCATTGTCGGCGGCATCTCCGCACTTATCGCCCTGGCCGGGCCCTCGGTTGCGCTGCTCTTTTTGGCCATCGTCGGCGCCATCGGCGTGTGGCGGGCCCGCCAGCTGGAAGACGTCTCGGCGTAGGACTTTGTGTGTACAACGCCGCGGATCGCTCCAACGTGTCTGCTCAAAAGAACGCGGCTGGGCGCGCTCCGCTATATGATGTTTAGCGAAAAACTTATTGCACTTTCGCCGATTAAGATTTTGGAGAGTTCCCCACGTGGCAAGTCCGCAACCCGTAGCCGTCATCGTTCTCGCCGCCGGCGCTGGCACCCGCATGAAGTCTGCAACGCAAAAGACTTTGCACAGCATCGGCGGCCGCACCCTTCTGGGCCATAGCCTGCACGCCGCCGCCGGCCTGGAGCCCGAGCACCTCGTGGCCGTCGTCGGCCACCAGCGTGACCAGGTCTCCCCCGCCGTCGATAGCCTCGCTGAGGAGCTCGGCCGGGAGATCCTGCAGGCGGTCCAGGAAGAACAAAACGGTACCGGCCACGCCGTGCAGTGCGGCCTGGAACCGCTACCGGACTTCGAGGGCACCGTCATCGTCACCAACGCCGACGTCCCGCTGCTGCGCGCCGAGACCATCGACGGGTTGCGCGCCGCACACCAGGAGGCCGGCAACGCGGTCACCGTGCTGTCGATGGAGCTGGACGATCCCACCGGCTACGGCCGCATCGAGCGCGCCGAGGATGGCTCCGTGCAGGCCATCGTCGAGCACAAGGACGCCAGCGACGCGCAGCGCGCTATCCGCGAGGTCAACTCCGGCGTCTTCGCCTTCGACGCCGCCACGCTGCGCTCCGCCCTGACCCGCCTGGACACCAACAACGCCCAGGGCGAGCTCTACATCACCGACGTGTTGGAGATCGCCCGCGAGGACGGCCAGTCAGTCGGCGCCTTCCGCGCCCCGGATCCGGCGGAGCTTGCCGGCGTCAACGACCGGATCCAGCTGGCCGCCGCCGGCCGCGAGCTCAACCGCCGCCTGGTGGAAGCGGCCATGCGCGGTGGCGCCACCGTGGTGGATCCGGAGACCACCTGGATTGGTGTAGGCGTGACCATCGGCCAAGACGTGACCATCCACCCCGGCACCCAGCTGTGGGGTACTACCTCCATCGGCGACAACGCCGTGGTCGGCCCCGATACCACCCTGACCGACATGCAGGTAGGAGCCGGCGCCAGCGTCATCCGCGCCCACGGCGAGGGTTCGGTCATCGGCACCGAGGCCACCGTCGGGCCGTTCACCTACATCCGCCCCGGCGTCATCCTCGGCGAAAAGGGCAAGCTGGGCGGCTTCGTCGAGGCCAAGAAGGCCCACATCGGGCCGGGCTCCAAGGTGCCGCACCTGACCTATATCGGGGACGCGACCGTCGGCCGCGAATCCAACATCGGTGCCTCCTCCGTCTTCGTCAATTACGACGGCGTCAACAAGCACCACACCACCGTGGGCGACTACGTCCGCACCGGCTCGGACACCATGTTTATTGCTCCGGTGACGGTCGGTGACGGCGTGTATTCCGGAGCGGGTACAGTAATCAAGGACGATGTTCCGGCAGGAGCACTCGTTGTCTCTGGTGGCAAGCAGCGCAACATCGAGGGCTGGGTGCAGAAGAAGCGGCCGGGTACCCCGGCGGCGGAGGCGGCAGCCCGTGCGCAAGACGAACCACATAACGGCGACCACAAATAAGAAGGGTTTTTAACTCGCTATGACTGGCAAAATCACTGGCAGCAGCAAAAACATGAAGCTGTTTTCCGGGCGCGCACACCCGGATCTGGCTGAGGCCGTAGCCAAGGAGCTCAAGACGGACCTAGTCCCCACCACCGCCCGCGACTTCGCGAACGGCGAAATCTTTATTCGCTTCGAGGAATCCGTGCGTGGTGCCGACTGCTTCGTCATGCAGTCCCACACCCAGCCGCTGAACAAGTGGCTGATGGAACAGCTCATCATGATCGATGCGCTCAAGCGCGGTTCCGCCAAGCGCATTACCGCTATCCTGCCGTTCTACCCTTACGCGCGACAGGACAAGAAGCACCGCGGCCGCGAGCCCATCTCCGCCCGCCTGGTCGCCGACCTCCTGCAGGCCGCCGGCGCAGACCGTATCGTCTCCGTCGACCTGCACACCGACCAGATCCAGGGCTTCTTCGACGGCCCGGTCGATCACATGCACGCCATGCCGATCCTGACCGACTACATCAAGAAGACCTACCCCACGGACAACATCACCGTGGTCTCCCCGGACGCCGGCCGCGTCAAGGTCGCCGAGAAGTGGGCCCACGAGCTGGGCGACGCCCCGCTGGCCTTCGTCCACAAGACCCGCTCCACCGAGGTGGCCAACCAGACCGTGTCCAACCGCGTCGTCGGTGACGTCGAGGGCCACGACTGCATCCTGCTGGATGACATGATTGATACCGGCGGCACCATCGCCGGCGCGGTCCGCGTCCTCAAGGAGGCCGGCGCCCGCAAGGTCATCATCGCCTGTACCCACGGTGTCTTCTCCGATCCGGCCCGTGAGCGCCTGTCGGAGTGCGGCGCGGAGGAGGTCATCACGACCGATACCCTGCCGCAGTCCACCGAGGGCTGGTCCAACCTGACGGTCCTGTCGATCGCGCCGCTGCTGGCCCGCACGATCCACGAGATCTTCGAAAACGGCTCGGTTACTACCCTGTTTGAGCCGCAAGACTAAGAAAAAATCACTACCCTGGGTGCCCTAGGCAACTCCCCCGTTGCGACCGTGAGCCGGAACGCCTAAACGCTCCGGTGGGTCGCAACGGTGAGGGAGCCACGACCACAAGGAAGGACACTCATGGGTAGGTTTTCTAATTTCGACGGATCCGTAGCCCTGGTCATCGGGGCCGGCTACGGAATCGGCGCCGCGGTGGCCGAGGAACTCAGCGAGTGGGGTGCTCGCCTCGTTGTCGCGGACGAAGACCCGCAGCTGCTCGGCCAGCTCGTCGAGAAGCTCCGCGCCGCCGGCGCGGAGGTCACCGGCCACGTCATGGACACCACCGTGGAGGCCGCCCACCGCGACGCCGTTGACTTGGCCGTCCAGACCTACGGCGCGCTGCACCTGGCGGTCAACTGCCCCGGCTACGGCGGCAGCGACGACCATACCGGCGAATTCGCCGTGAGCGAGTGGGATCAGCTCATCGACCGCAACCTCAACGCCGTGGCCTACGGCATGCGCTACCAGCTCGAGCAGTTCATGGACCAGGAACGTACCTCGACGTGCTCGATCGTCAACGTCGCCTCCGTGCACGGCGCCTTCGCCTCGGCGGGTAATTCCGCCTACACCGCCGCCAACCACGGCGTGGTGGGCCTGACTAAGAGCGCCGCCCTGGAATACGGCTCCAAGGCCATCCGCATTAACTGCGTGTGCCCGGCCTATGTGCGCGGCGCCCGCCTGGCCAAGGACATGGACGATGAGGCGCTGCACCTCGTCATCAATTCCCACCCGCTGGGCCGCCTGGGCCAGCCGGAAGAGGTGGCCCACTTGGTGCGTTTCCTGCTGTCCCCGGACGCGTCCTATATCACTGGCAGCGCCCACATGGTGGATGGCGGCTACACCGCTGGCTAGCATTTGCCCAGCACAGCCGCTAAAGTTCTACGTTGTTGTTGAAAGATTTCAACGTGAAAGGACTTTTTGTGAAAAAGGCTCTCATGCTGGGAATGGCGTACTTCAGTTGTACTGTCGGCGCCGGCTTCGCCTCCGGCCAAGAGATGTTGTAGTACTACGCCGCCTTCGGCTGGTGGGGTGTCATCGGCGCCATCATCGCGCTGGTGCTCATGCCCTTGGCGGCGATGATCGCCATGCAGTACGGGAGCTATTTCCAGGCGACCTCCCACGACCGCGTCTTTTCCAGCGTGTCCGGCAAGTTCCTGGCCCGCTTCGTGGACTATTCCATCACCTTCACGCAGTTTTGTATTTCCTTCGTCATGCTGGCCGGTGCGGGCGCCAACCTCAACCAGCAGTTCGGCCTGCCGCTCTGGGTGGGCTCGACGCTGATGGCCGTCGCCGTCATCATCTGCGGCATGATGAACGTCGAGAAGGTCACCAACACCCTGGGCTCTATCACCCCGTTCGTGGTTGCCCTGCTGGTGATTGCCGCGGTCTATTCCTTCATGAACGCCCCGGCGGATCTCGCCGCCGTGGGCCAGTTCGGCATCGATAACGTGGAGACCACCCTGCCGAACTGGTGGGTCTCGACCTTCAACTACGTCGGTATCGCCATGATGGGTGGCGTCTCCATGGGCATCATCATGGGCGGCGACACCACCGACGTGCGCACCGCCGGCCGCGGCGGCATCATCGGCGGCCTGCTCTTCGGCGTCCTGCTGGTCATGATGGTCGTTGCCATGATCTTCAACGTCACGGACGTCTACGAGGACGCCCTGCCGACGCTGAGCATCATCACCAACGTCAATAGCACCCTGGGCCTGTTCGCCTCGCTGGTCATCTACGTCATGATTTTCTCGACCGCGCTGGGCAACTTCTACAGCCTCTCCCGCCGTGTGTCCACGCACGCCCCGCAGCGTTTCCGCCTGACCCTCGTGGTCATCGTCATCGTCGGCTACGTGCTGTCCTTCCTGGACTTCGCCACCCTGGTCGGCGCGGTCTTCCCGATCATGGGCTACGTTGCCCTGGTGATGATCGCCGTGCTGATCTTCACCTGGCTGGCCCGCGGCCGCGGCATCATCACCGCCGAGTCCCGCCGCCGCGACAAGATCCGCTCCCTGGTGCTGCGCATGATCGACCCGAAGCAGAAGTTCAGCAACGCCCAGCGCACCGAGCTCTCCCACGAGATCTTCCACTCCAACCTGGCTTCCCAGCCGCTGCGCGAATCCGTCTCCCAGGAGGTCATCGCGGAGCTGGACGCGGACTCCAGCAACCCGTTCAGCGCCGAAGGCTACGAGGTGGATGAAGACTGGCTGGAGGGGCGCTACGAGCCCATCCAGCGCGGCCAGGTGCGCTACGTCAGCAAGACCGACCCGACCGGGTACGACGCCGACGGCAACCCCATCGCCGCGTCCGACAAGGCGGCTAACGATGCCGCGGCCGAAGCCCCCGTCACGGCGCGCCCGCAGAAGGCCTCCGAGCAGGACTCCTAGGAGTGACCAGCACTCCTAGGCGTATATGGTGTCTCGAGGCACCATGCTCCCCGGGGCACGGAAATTGCGTCGCCGGGGCCGCGCGTGCTAGATTTCTATCTGTCTCGGCGAGGGCTGACTAACCACGCGCGTGGTGTTGGCCGTTATCGACGCGATTGATAAAACTACATTCCAAGCTTCACTTATTTAAGCCTGCGATGTGACTCGACCAAGACGTCCATCGGCAGGCTTTAGTCGTATTTATACGCCAAGTCCTTGCCGTGTGTACTTTATTTCGACCTACATTCGACTCACAAGGAGAAACAATGGCTAACGAACGCCCTGTCATCAAGGCCGAAGCCCGTACCGAGTTCGGTAAGGGTGCTGCTCGCCGCCTGCGCCGCGAGTGGAAGATCCCCGGCGTGATCTACGGCTCCAACACCGAGCCGATCCACTTCGCCGCTGGCCTGCTGGAAATCCAGACCCTGCTGCGTTACCACGGCGTCAACGCCGTTCTCGAGCTGGAGATCGACGGCCAGCAGCACCTGACCATGGTTAAGCACGTCGACCAGAACGTGCTGACCCTGGACGTTGACCACATCGACCTGCTGTCCATTAAGCGCGGCGAGAAGGTCGAGGTCGAGGTTCCGGTCACCGTCGAGGGCGAGCCGGCTCCGGGCATGATGTACCTGCAGGACGCCGACGTCATCATGATCGAGGCCGACGTACTCAACATTCCGGAAGAGATCGTCGTTTCCATCGAGGGCGCCGAGGACGGCACCGTCGTCACCGCTGCCGACCTGACCATGCCGGAAGGCTCCACCCTGGTCGCCGACGACGACACCGTCATCGTCTCCATCTCCGAGCCGGAGGTTGACACCGAGCTCGAGGAGGCCGCCGAGGCTGCTGAGGAAGGCGGCGCCGACGCTGGTGCCGAGTCCGTCGACGAGGGCGAGTCCTCCTCCGAGGACGAGGAGTAATCACTCTCCCCTCGCTAGGGACTTACTGCGGGCCCTCCACGCCACGTGCGTGGGGCGGCCCGCCTTTCTTTATGCCTGTGCCACAATGGTGGGCATGAGTGACGCTCCCCTGCTAATCGTCGGCCTGGGCAACCCGGGTCCGAAATATACCGGCACCCGGCACAACATCGGCCACGAGGTCATCGCGGAGCTCGCCAGCCGGGCCACGCCGCAGGCCGCCAGCCTAAGCCTCAACCGGAAGACCAACGCGGAGATCGCCGAGCTCGCCCCGGGACGCCTGGGCGCCCGGCGTATCATCCTGGCCCAGCCCCGCACGTTCATGAACACCTCCGGCGGGGCGGTCAAGGCGCTGGCGAATTATTTCTCCGTTCAGCCGGCGGACATCGTTATTATTCACGACGAGCTGGAGCAGGACTTCGGCGCCGTACGGCTGCGCCTGGGCGGCGGGGACCACGGCCACAACGGTCTGCGTTCGGTCACGAAGTCCCTGGGTACGAAGGATTACCAGCGCCTGTCGGTGGGCATCGGCCGCCCGCCCGGGCGCATGGACCCGGCCAGCTTCGTACTGGCGCGGTTTTCCAAGAAGGAGGCTGCGGACGTGCCGATCATCGCAGCCGATGCCGTAGATGAGATGCTGCGCACGTTAACATAACCTTTTATGAGGCTAGCTACCCTGAGGACCCAGTACGGCACGACCACCGTCCGCGTGGACAGCGACTACACCGGCGTGGAGCTCGACCACGAGGACGTGGGCGCCCTCCTGCGCAGCGGCGACTGGCGCAAGGCTGCCCAGCTCTCCGGCGAGCCCATCGTCTTCGACCACGAGGATCTAGCCCCGGTCATCCCGCAGCCCGAGAAGATCATCTGCGTCGGCCTCAACTACGCCCGCCACATCCGGGAGATGGGCCGGCAGGCGCCGGACCAGCCCACGCTCTTCGTGAAATTCGCCGACGCCCTCACCGGGCCTTTCAGCGACGTGTCCATCCCCGGCTACGCGCAGAGCAAGCTCGACTACGAGGGCGAACTCGCCGCGGTCATCGGCACCCGCGCGCACCGCATCGATCGCAGCCGCGCGCTGTCGCACGTGGCCGGCTACGCCATCATGAACGACTACACCCTGCGCGATTTCCAACGCCAGACCACGCAGTTCCACGCCGGCAAGTCCTTCTACCGCAGCTCCGGCTTCGGGCCGTGGCTCACCACCGCGGATGAGTGGTCGCCGGGTTCCGGCGCCCGGCTGACCACCACGGTCAACGGTGAGACCCGCCAGGACGACAACACCGACGACCTGATTTTCCCGGTCGCCGAGCTCGTCTCCTTCTGCTCGCACCTCTACCCGCTCAACCCCGGCGACGTCATCGTCACCGGCACCCCGGAGGGCGTCGGCTTCGCCCGCGACCCGCAGCAGTTCTTGGGCCACGGCGACACCGTGCGCGTGGCGATTGAGGGCCTCGGCCACATCGAAAACACCACGGTCTTCGCCGATTAATATTCATCTTTGATGGGTTTTCCCCACGGCCTCCCGGCGGCTACGATTGAATTATGAGCAAGAAAGACACGAAGACCACCCAGCCGCCGAAGCTGAACAAGAAGGCCTACGAGGACGAGCTCAAGCGCCTGCAGGCCGAGCTGGTCGACATGCAGCAGTGGGTCGTCGAGACCGGCGCCCGCGTGGTCATCATCATGGAAGGCCGCGACGCCGCCGGCAAGGGCTCGGCGATCAAGCGGATCACCCAGTACCTCAACCCGCGCTCCTGCCGCGTGGAGGCACTTCCCGCCCCGACCTCCCGGGAGCGCGGCCAGTGGTACTTCCAGCGCTATATCGAGAAGCTGCCCACCGCGGGCGAGATCGTCATCTTCGACCGCTCCTGGTACAACCGCGCCGGCGTCGAGCGCGTCATGGGCTTTTGCACGGAACAGGAATACGTCCGCTTCCTGCACCAGGCCCCGATCTTCGAGCAGATGCTCGTCGAGGACGGCATTATGCTGCGCAAGTACTGGTTCTCCGTCTCCGACGAAGAGCAGATCGCCCGCTTCGAGTCCCGCCGCAACGATCCGCTGCGCCGTTGGAAGCTCTCGCCGATGGACCTGCAGTCCATCACCCGCTGGGAGGACTACTCGCGCGCCAAGGACGCGATGTTCATCCACACCGACACCCCCACCGCGCCGTGGTACACCGTCGAGTCGGAGGACAAGAAGCGCTCGCGCATCAACGTCATCTCGCACCTGCTCAGCTCCATCCCCTACCAGAAGATCGAGCGCGAGATGCCGGAAATCCCGCAGCGCCCGGCCTCCGACGGAGAGGAATACGAGCGCCCGGCCCGCGAGGAATTCAAGTACGTCCCCGACGTGGCCGCCAACCTCGTGCGCGGCAAGCAGGATAAGAAGAAAAAGAAGGACAAGAAGAACTAGTCCCTGCTCTTCGAGCTAAGCGGCGCCAGTCGCTTAGCCGAAATCCCAAAAATCCCCCGCCAGGTGGAACAATCCAGCTGGCGGGGGAATTTTTGTCCGGCTGCCCAAAGCCGGCCCCAGCGCTTAGGTGGTTAACACCGCGCTGCGCGCTGGGGCCTGAGAACCTTAGAGCTGCGAGGCGTGGATGCGGCTAGGCAGGACCTTCGGGCGGGCGTTGGCCAGGCGCTCGACGATGCGGATGACCTGGTTAGAGTAGCCGAACTCGTTGTCGTACCAGACGTAGAGCACCAGGTGCTTGCCGCTGGCGATGGTGGCCAGGCCGTCGACGATGCCGGCGTGGGTGGAGCCGACGAAGTCGGAGGAGACAACCTCCGGGGAGGCGATGTAGCTGATCTGCTGGCGCAGGTGGGAGCGCAGCGAGACGTCGCGCAGGAAGTTGTTGACCTCGTCGCGCTCCACCTCGCGCTCCAGCTCCAGGTTCAACACGGCCATGGACACGTCCGGGGTGGGAACGCGGATGGCGTTGCCGGTCAGCTTGCCCTCGAAGTCCGGGACGGCCTTGGCCACGGCCTTAGCGGCGCCGGTCTCGGTCAGGACCATGTTCAGGCCGGCGGCGCGGCCACGGCGGTCGCCCTTGTGGTAGTTGTCGATGAGGTTCTGGTCGTTGGTGAACGAGTGGGCGGTCTCGACGTGGCCGTGGACCACGCCGTAGCGCTCGTTGATGACCTGCAGGACCGGGGTGATGCCGTTGGTGGTACAGGAAGCCGCGGACAGGATGTTGTCGTCCTCAGCGATGTCGCCGTCGTTGATGCCGTAGACGATGTTCTTGATGTCGCCCTTGCCCGGGGCGGTCAGCAGCACGCGGGCGATGCCCGGGGCCTCCAAGTGCTGGGACAGGCCCTCGCGGTTGCGCCACGCGCCGGTGTTGTCGACCAGGATGGCGTCCTTGATGCCGTACTGGGTGTAGTCGATGGTGGCCGGGTCGGAGGCGTAGATGACCTTGATCTTGGTGCCGTTGGCCCAGATGACCTCGTTTTCCTCATCCACGGAGATGGAGCCGTTGAAGGCGCCGTGGACGGAGTCGCGGCGCAGCAGGGAGGCGCGCTTGAGGATGTCGCCGTCGCCCTTCTTGCGCACGACGATGGCGCGCAGGCGCACGCCGCCGTAAGCGGCCTCGCGGGCGATCAGGATACGGGCCAGCAGGCGGCCGATGCGGCCGAAGCCGTAGAGCACGACGTCGGTGCATTCCTTGTTGACGCCGGCGCCGACGACCTCAACCAGCTCCTGCTCGAGGTAGTCGCGCAGGCTGTTGTAGTTGTCCTTTTCCTCTTCGTAGCCGATGACCAGGCGCCCCACGTCGACGGAGGCAGAACCCAGGTTCATCTCGGTCAGTGCCTGGATGATCGGCAGGGTCTCGAAGGTGGACAGCTCGCGCTCCGCGATGCGGCGGGCGTAGCGGTGGCTCTTAATGATGTCGATGTCGGTGACGCCCACCAGCGGGCGGCCGAAGATCGTGGTGACGACATTGTTTTTGCGGTGAAGCTGGTGGATTAGCGGCAGCATCTCCTGCGCCTTTTCGAGGCGCTCATTCCAGTTTTCTTGCCACACGTGCGAGTTCGCGGTCACGAAATCAATCCTTTTCACGGTCCGATGGGTGTACAACCAATTCTCAACCAAAAAGTTTATCGCGTTCTAGTTCGCCTTTTGGTTAAGACGGCGGAGGATGTCTTCCACCCTACCCCCGCCCAGCCCAGTGGCCGGTTCGCCGACGAGGCAGTATGCCACCGCCTTATCCCCCGCCGCGCGCCGCGATCGCAGAATCTGGTTGAGATGGGGGTGATGGCAGGGGCATCCGGGTGCTGGGCGGTGTACTCCGTCGCCAGGCCCCGGGCCACCCGACCGCTGAAAGCCCGGGTGGAGACGGTCGGCCCGCCCTTGGAAAGCATTTCCCGGTTGGCCGGGCTCGTCCCCGCCTCATCGGCTAGGAGGAAGGCGGAGCCACAGACCGCGGCCGCCACCCCCGGCAGGCCAAGCACCCGGGCGACGTCCTCCGCGGTGCGCAGGCCGCCCGCGGCCAGCAGCGGCAAGCCCACCTGGCAGGCGCGCACCAGATCCGGCAGCGCGCGCTGGTCCGGCTCGGCGTATTCGTCCCAGATACCGCGGTGCCCGCCGGCGTCGGGTCCCTGCACGCACAACACGTCGGCCCCCGCCTCCGCGGCGGCGTGTGCCTCGGCCGGGTTGGTCACGGTCACCCAGGCCTCCGTCCCGCGGCCGTGGATGCGCGCGATCTCCGCGCCGCTGAAGGGGCCGAACATCGCCCAGACCACCCGCGGCGGGGTGGACACGCCCAAGGCGAGGTCGAGCTTGGCGTCCCAACCGAAGCTGTAGTCCGCGGCGGCCAGCTCCACCCCTTCGGCCGCCGCCACTGCCAAGGCGGCCTGGCGCTCCTGCTCGCGCAGCGGCTGTTGGGGATGGAAGAGGTTAACCGCCCAGCGGGTGGTGCCGGTGTCCAGCAGCTGCTCGAGCTGCGCTTCTGCCTGCTCACGGCTGGCCGTGCCCCACGCTAGCGTGCCCAGCGAGCCGGCCTTCGCGGCCGCCGCTACCAGCGCCGGGGTGGTAGGCCCGCCGGCCATAGGCGCCGGCAGGACGGGGCAGGTGAGTTCGTCTAGGACCGTGCTAGCTGTCATGCCTTAGAAGGATATATGCCAGACTAAAAGCGTGTCTTTTTTAGATAAACTCTTAAGCCCCTTCCGGAAGTCTTCCGCACACGGTTCTGCCCGGTCCGCGTCGTCGGGCTCTGCGCACACCGCGCCCGCGCCGGAGGACCTGCGCGCCGAGTGGCTCATCGTCGGCCTGGGCAACCCGGGCCCCAAATACGCGGCGACGCGGCACAACGTCGGTTTCATGGCTATAGATGACCTGCTGGCGGCTACCGGCGGGCTGGTCCAGCCGGTGCGCGGGCTGGCGGCCGACGCCGCCTCCTTGGACATCGACGGCACGCCGGTACTGGCCGTGCGCCCGCAAAACTTTATGAACTTAAGCGGCGAGCCGGTCGGCGAGCTGGCACGGCGCCTAGGCGTGCCGCCGGAGCGCATTATTGTCATTCACGACGAGCTCGACCTACCCGCCCACAAGGTACGGCTCAAGCAGGGCGGCAATGAGAACGGGCACAACGGCCTGAAATCCCTGACCGAGCACCTGGGCACGCGGGACTACCTGCGGGTGCGCATCGGCATCGGCCGCCCGCCGAAGGGCTCGTCCATCCCCGACTATGTCCTGGGCCCGGTGGATGCCAGCCGCGGGCTGGATACGGCGATTAGCACCGCTGCTGAGGGCGCCCGGCTCATCGTGGACAAGGGCCTGGCGGCCGCGCAGAATACTATCCACTCCCGCTAAGCGCGAAAGCGCCGGATCCCGGGCGGCGGCCGCGCTAGTCTAAAGATATGAAAACCTTCGTCATCACCGGCGCCTCCGATGGCGTCGGAGCCGCCGCTGCCCGCCTCATCCACCGCACCCGCCCCGACGATCGCATCGTCGTGGTCGGCCGCAACCCGGAGAAAACCGCGCGCGTCGCCGCGGACCTCGACGCCCCGCACTTGGTCGCGGATTTCGAGTCCCTCCGCGAGGTCCGCGAGCTAGCGGACAAGCTGGCCGAGTTCGGCCCGCTGGCCGGGCTGGCCAACAACGCCGGCGGCATCTTCGACGGACCGCTGACCACGGCGGACGGCTTCGAGCGCACCTGGCAGGTCAACGTGGTGGCCCCGTTCCTGCTAACTACCTTGCTGCGCGAGCAGCTCGGTAGCGCGCCGGTGGTGCAGACCGCCTCGATCGCCAACGTCCTGCTCGCCAAGTTCGACCCCGAGGACCCGAACACCTTCCGCGGCTTCAGTTCGGAGCGCGCCTACGGCAACGCGAAGCTGGGCAGCATCCTGCTGACCCGCTACCTGCACGAGCAAGGGCTGAATTCCGTGGCCTTCCACCCCGGCGTGCTGGCCACGAATTTCTCGCGCACCTCCAACGCCCGCCTGTCCAAGGCCTACACCGGGCGGCTGGGCCGGCACTTCGGCTCGGCCGAGGACGGTGCCCACAACCTAGCGTTTTACCTGACCGGCACGCCGGGTATCCACTTCACGCCGGGCGAGTACTACAACAACCACCAGCGGCCGGGCCGCCAGAAGAAGGTCTCCGACGCCGAAATCAGCGCTTTGTTTGATGCCCTGGGAAATAGGCTGCACCTCGACTAGGCCCCGTGCGATTAAACGTCCCTACTACTGGGAAGTAAACTATGCGCCATGAGTATTGCCGCTGAAGCCAACCGCCGCCGCACCTTCGCCGTTATCGCCCACCCGGACGCCGGTAAGTCCACGCTGACCGAGGCTTTGGCGCTGCACGCCCACATCATCAACGAGGCAGGTGCGGTGCACGGCAAGGCCGGCCGCAAGTCCACCGTCTCCGACTGGATGGACATGGAAAAAGACCGCGGCATCTCCGTGGCCTCGTCGGCCCTGCAGTTCGAGTACGCGCCCGAGGGCCACGAGGGCGAGCCGTACATGATCAACCTGGTCGACACCCCGGGCCACGCGGACTTCTCGGAGGACACCTACCGCGTGCTGACCGCGGTGGACGCGGCCGTCATGCTGATCGACGCTGCCAAGGGCCTCGAGCCGCAGACCCTCAAGCTGTTCCGCGTGTGTAAGGCCCGCGGTCTGCCGATCATCACCGTGATCAACAAGTGGGACCGCGTGGGCCGGGAGCCGCTGGAGCTGGTCGATGAGATCGTCAACGAGATCCAGCTGCAGCCGACGCCGCTGTACTGGCCGGTGGGCATCGCGGGCGATTTCCGCGGCCTCGCCCACGTCAACGACGACGGCGAAGCTGACGAGTACATCCACTTCATCCGCACCGCCGGCGGTTCCACCATCGCCCCGGAGGAGCACTACTCCCCCGCCGACGCCGCCGCGAAGGAGGCCGACGTCTGGGAGACCGCCGCGGAAGAGGCCGAGCTGCTGGCCGCCGACGGCGCGGTGCACGACCAGGAAATGTTCGAGCAGTGCGTGACCAGTCCGCTGATCTTCGCCTCGGCGATGCTGAACTTCGGCGTGCACCAAATCCTGGACACCCTGTGCGCCATCGCGCCTGCGCCGCGCGAGCGCGAATCCGATCCGAAGGCCCTGGAGGCCGCCGACTCGGGCGCGTCCAGCGCGATGGACGCCGTGCGCGAGGTCACCGATGACTTTTCCGGCGTCATCTTCAAGGTCCAGGCCGGCATGGATCAGAAGCACCGCGATAACTTGGCATTCATGCGCGTGGTCTCCGGCTGCTTCGAGCGCGGCATGCAGGTCCACCACGCCCAGTCCGGGCGCTCGTTCTCCACCAAGTACGCGCTGACGGTCTTCGGCCGCACCCGCGACACGGTGGATGCCGCCTACCCGGGCGATATCGTCGGTCTGGTCAACGCCGGCTCGCTCGCCCCCGGTGACACCATCTACACCGGCCGCAAGGTGCAGTTCCGCCCGATGCCTCAGTTCGCCCCGGAGGCCTTCCGGATCCTGCGCGCGAAGTCGCTGGGCAAGTACAAGGCCTTCCGCAAGGGCCTAGATCAGCTCGCCGCCGAAGGCGTGGTCCAGATCCTGCGCAACGACGCCCGCGGCGATGCCTCCCCGGTCATGGCCGCGGTCGGCCCCATGCAGTTCGAGGTCATGCAGGCCCGCATGGAGTTGGAGTACAACGTCGAGACCGTCACCGAGCCCATCCCCTACTCCGTGGCGCGCCGCACCGACGCCGAGTCGGCCCCCGAGCTGGGCCGCCAGCGCGGCGTGGAGATCTTCACCCGCACCGACGGCGAGCTGATCGCCCTCTTCGGCGACAAGTGGAAGCTGGCCTTCATCGAGAAGGAACACCCCGAGCTGACCATGGAAACCCTGGTCGCCGACTAGGCCACCAGCCGCCCCGACAACCGGGGCCATAGACGAAGGGTGCCTGACCGGAAACTTACCGGTCAGGCACCCTTTATTTGCTTTATTCTCTGCAGCCGCTGACTAGAGCCTCAGGCTTAGGCCCGCAGCCAGCTAGAACATCAGCATGAACGGGATGACTACGATCTTGACCACCTGGGCCACGACGATGGTCGAGGCGTAGCCGGTCATGATGCGGGAGTCGGTGCTGACCCCGGTGGCGTAGTTGACCACCGCGGGCTGGCCGAAGATACCGGACACGCCACCGACGGTGCGGGTCTCGGACTGGCCCAGCATGCGACTGAACAGCGCGAAGAGGACGATGACGACGATGGTAACCAGCGCCGCCAGCACCATGGCCTTCAGGCCCACGATGGAAAACGCGGTGGAGACGAAGGCCTCGCCGGAGGCCAGGCCCACCGAGGCCAGGAAGATCATCAGGCCCCACTGCTGGAACGAGGTGTTGATGGAGGAAGGAACCTGCCACGGCACCCGGCGGGTGCGGTGGACCGCGCCGAGCACCAGGCCGGTGATCAGCGGGCCCAGGGCGAAGCCCAGCTCGAAGGAGGCTCCGCCCGGCAGCGGGATCACGATGAGCGAAATCAGGTAGCCGATGAACAGGCCGCCGGCCACGGCCACCCAGTTCAGCTCCGCGTAGGACTTGACCGAGTTACCGAAGTAGTCGCGGATATCGCCCAGGCGGTCGAACTTCACGATGAGCTCCACGACGTCGCCGGAAGCCAGGTGCGTGTCATCGTTGGCCAAGAACAGCTCGTCGCCGCGGCGCACGCGCAGGATGCGGCCGCCGTAGCGCTCGAAGAGGTTGAGCTCGCCGACGGTGCGGCCGGCGACGTCCTCGTTGGAAATCGCCACGTCCTCGATGACCAGGCGCTTGTCCACGAACGGGGTCTGCGGCTGGCGCTTGCCCAGGGCCTTGACCAGCTCGCGCGAGTAGGACTTGGTCACCATCACGCGCATGATGTCGCCGGCGTGGATCTCCGGCGAGTCGCCGGCCACCATGACCTTATTGCCGCGGCGGATGGTCGCGATGATGAAGTGCTCGCCGAATTCTTCTTCCAGGTCCGCCATGTTGACGTCGTTCTTCGTCACGCGCACTGTGATGGCGCGGAAGACCTGATCAGCGGAGTTGTCCTGGTCCTTCTTCGCGGGCCAGGTCTGCTTCAGGATGAAGGAAACCATGAGGATGGCCACGGCCACGCCCACCGGGTAGCCCAGGGAGTAGGCCACGGCCGGCAGGTCCTCGCCGGTCTGCTGCTGGGCGACGGCCAGCGAGGCCGTCGACGTCGTCGCGCCGGAGAAGACGCCTACCGCGCCCAACGGGGAAATCCCCAGAATGCCACCGAAGCCCAGCGCGGCCCCGGCTGCCAAGATCACTGCGGCCGCGGCCGCCATCATCTGCTTAATCTGCTCAGATAATCCCTTGAAGAAACGTTCCCCGGCGGACAGGCCCTGCATGTAGATGAACAGACCCAAGCCCATTTCCTGTAACTTGCTCAGGATGGTCTCGTCCAGGTCCACGAAGGAACCGAAGGCGAGCCCCACGAACAACGTGCCGGCCGCGCCGAAGCGCAGCGGCCCGAAGGGGATCATCCCGAACAAGGTGCCGAGCACGATCATCAAGAAGATGGTCAGTAGCTCATTACCTTTAAAATTTCTAACACGTTACTTAATTCTAAGCGGCCGGGTGCGCTTCGCCAGCCGAGGCCCTGCCCTGACTAGGCCCGTCGCTGGGCAGCACCCCTTTCAGGGGCAAACTTTCGACGTCGACAGCGCCCACCAACTAGAGCCGCCCCAGCAGGTGCCGCTACACTGTCGGGCCGGCTGGAACACGAGACATGTATCGCGCCTAGTACCCACTTTTGGTACCCACCTTTAGCGCCCATTTTTATACCCACGCTGAGGGCGCGGCGGTGCGAGTAAATCTGCTAACGCCACGATGCCTTTGTCACGCAGGTCTTCCTGGTGATAGTCCGTTTTCTCTTCACCCGCTACAACCTACAGAGGTGTTTCCTTGGCTGCTTCACATTCTGCTGCGCCTGCCCAATCGGCTAAGCCGGCCGGGCTTTCCATCATCATCGCCGCCGCGTTTTCGGCGTTCCTCGCCACGTTCAATGAGACTTTCCTGAACGTGGCCTTTACTCCCATCATGGCCGACTTCGGCGTGGAGGTGACCACCGTCCAGTGGCTGGCCACCGCCTATATGCTGGGCGCGGCCGTGATGACCCCGACCGCGGGTTTCTTCTTCCGCCGCTTTAATACCAAGCCGCTGTACCTGGCCACGACCGCCACCCTGATTATCGGCTCCGTCGTCGCTGCCCTGGCCCCGAACTTCACCGTGCTGCTGCTCGGCCGCATCATCCAGTCGCTAGGCACGGGCCTGCTCGTGCCCATCGGAATGAATATCGCCCTCACCGTCGCCCCGCGCGAGAAGCTCGGCACGTTCATGGGGCTGATGGGCGCGATGACCACGCTGGGCCCATCGGTGGCCATCGTGGTCTCCGGCGGCCTGCTGGAACTGGCCTCCTGGCGCCTGCTCCTGTGGTTCTTCGGCGGGCTGGCCCTAATCAGCTTCATCGTCGGCTGGATCGTGGTCTACAACATCTCCGAACACGCCAAGACCGCCCTGGACGCGCTCTCCGTGGCCTTGGTTGCCGTCGCGCTCATCGGGCTGCTCTACGGCATTTCCACCATCTTCGGCCCGCAGCGCCTCGTCGCCATCGCCGCCATCGTCATCGGCGCGCTAGCCCTGGCCGCCTTCGTGCGCCGCCAGCGCACCAGCGCCGATCCGCTCATCGATCTCCGCCCGTTGGGGGTCTTCGCCTTCCGCGCCGGCGTGACCATCAACATCGTCGCGCTCATCATCGTCTTCTCGATGAATATCCTCGTGCCGATCCACCTGCAGTCGGTGCACGGCACCACGGGGCTGACCGCCTCGCTGGTGCTCTTCCCCGCCATCCTCATGGCCGTCATCCTCGGCCCGGTCGCCGGCAAGATTTACGACGCGCGCGGCCCGCAGCTCATCCTGCCGCTGGGCATGGCGCTGATGGCCGTGTTCTCCCTGGCCACCTCCTGGGCCATGAGCGGGGAGGTCCTCTGGGCCATCACGCTGTGGTACATCCCGGCCATCGTGGGCTCCGCCCTGGCCATCGGCCCGGTGCAGTCCTTCGCGCTGTCGAAATTGCCGCGCCACCTCAACGCGCACGGCGTAACCATCTTCTCCACCTCGTTCCAGGTCGCCGGCTGTATCGGTTCGGCCGTCTCCACCGGCATCTACGGCGCCTTCGTCGCCTCCGGGCAGGGGGCAGATGAGGCCGCCAACCGCGGCTTCCTGACCGTCGGCGCCCTGCTGTTTATCCTCGCCGCCGGGGCGGCAGTCCTGGCGGTTGCCGGCACCCGGTCGCGCACTGCTCACGATGCCGCCGCGACCGCCCCGGAAGCAGACGCAGCGGCCCCGGCGGTCACGGATTCTCTGGTCAGCCAGCTGATGAAGACCGAGGTCTACCACCTGCCGCCTGCCGCCACGATCCGCCAGGCGCTGCAGGTTTTTGTGGACAAGAAGATCTCGGCCGTGCCCCTGCTGGCCGCCGACGGCACCCTGCGCGGCATCGTCTCCGACGGCGACGTGCTGGGCGCGCTGGGCACCCAGGTCCCGCGCTTTACCACGCCCTATGCCTTCCTCATCCACCACGGCGAGGACGAATTCAGCGTCGAGGTCGCGGCAGTGCTCGACAAGCAGGTGGCAGACATCGCCACCACCGACGTGGTCACGGTTGCTACCGAGGACGACCTGGGGACCATCTCCGCGGTGCTGGCCGAGCGCCACCTGAAAAAGGCGCCCGTAGTCGATGCCGCCGGCCGCGTCGTCGGCGTGATCAACCGCTCGGATATCAACCGCTACCTGGTCGCAACCTACGTCTCCGCCACCCCGCCGGCCCCGGCAGCGGGCAACGGCGGCGCTTAGGCGGGACGCGGCCTAGCCGCGCAGGAACTCCTGCCAGGCGAGCCATTCGCGCTCGACCTGGCGGGCGCCGGCGGCGAAGTTGGCCCGCAGCTTGGCCACCGAGCGCTCCGTCGAGGACACCTGCATCTCCTCCGGGCAGAAGAGATAGGCCTGGCCGGCCCGCTCCAGCTCCGCCAGCCGCGCGCGGGAAGCGTTGTAGCGCTCCGGGCGGGCGATGAGTGCGTCCGCGATGGCCGGGTAGCGCCGGAAGAGCCCGCGCACCATGCTGGGCCGGCGGGTCTTGGGCCGGATATAGTCCCGCGGCTTGGAGCCGACGAAGAAGAACTTTTTATACCCGGCCTGCTCGGCCTGCTCGATGGTGATCCCGCCGTGTTCGCCGAGGGCGCCGTCGACATAGGGCGTACCGTCGATTACCCGCAGCGGCATCAGCAACGGCAGGGTCGAGGAGGCGCGCACCCGCACGAAAAGGTCCTCCGGGACGTTCACGTCCGCGCGCGTCCAGTAGACCGATTCCCCGGTGTCCGCGCGCGTGGCGGCCAGGTTCATCTCCGCCGGGTTGGCCTGGTAGCCCTCCCAGTCGAAGGGCAGGTCCTGGTCGGCGGATTTTTCGTAGATGTATTCCGCGTTGAAGTAGCCCTTGCCCCGCAGCAGGGAGCCCACGCCGCCGAAGCTGGAGTTCTTGGCGAAGTCGGTGAAGGAATCCTCCGCGCGGATTGGGTCCCCCGACAGGTAGTTGACCGTGTGCGAGGATCCCGCAGAGACCCCGCCGACCCATCCGAACTGAACTTCTTGTTGGATGAATTGCACGATGCACGCAGCGGTATAGGAATTGCGCATCCCGCCGCCTTCGATGACGAGCGCGGTGTCCGAGGCATCAATCATAATGGCCGCCATTCTAGCCGCGGATACAATCGAAGCCATGGATGTGCGCAGTATCTGGTCCAAGCTAACCGGTCAGAAAGGCCCCGCGCTGGCCCGGGCCCGCGTTGACGTGCCGGAATTCGCCGCCGCGCAGCTGCAGGTAACCACGGCGGAGTCCCTCGTCATCGTGATTGTCGACGCGCTGACCGCCGCGGCGGTGCGGGAGGCGGCCGATAATGACCGCCCGCTGCTGGTAACAGCCGGCGCCAGCGATGCCTCCCCGGGGTTCGACCGCACGTCGGTCTACCTCCTGCCGGTGCGCAAGACCACCCTGCCGGTCCACGATCCGAAGAAGGGGTGGCTGATCCCCGTCTCCGACGAGGAGCGCCGCGAGGTCGCAGCCCAGCTGACCGGCCCGGGCGAGTTCGAAATCTCCGAGCGCCTGGCTTTCGTGGTGGATTAGGGACTAGAGCATCGCAAAGCCGATGATGACCAGGATGGCGGCCACCACGTAGCTGCCCACCTTGCTGACGGTCTCTTTGTTCTCCCGGGCCTGGGCGAAAAGCCGCCCGGCCGCCGAGTCGGGCTTGCGCCGCACCAGCCCGACGAAGGCCGCCACCGCGATGGGCAGGGACAGGGCGAAGGTCGCGTAGAGGAAGAGCCCGCCGTAGCGGATGCCCGCGCTGTAGTCCCCGGCGGCGAGGTAGATAAGACCCGCGAAGAAGGCGCCGGAGGTAATCGACTGGGCCACGCCCAGGATGAAGCCGGTCAAAAACGTCAGCGGGCTGGGGTTTTGCAGGGGCCGCAGGAGCTTGCTCACCATCTCGTTGGACTCTCCCCCGCGGTGGCGCCAGGTCATGACCGCCGCGGCCAGGCCCAGCACGATGAGCAGCACGCCCAGGATGGGCGTGTCGAGGAAGCCCTCGACGTAGGCCTTGAGCTGGTCTAGCACGAACATGGTCACGACCGACAGGGCGAAGACTCCGAACCAGTCGCCGAAGATCAAAAGCGGCACGATCCGGCGGTACTTGCCGCGCTCGAGCATCACGCCCAGCGCCGTGACCACGCCAATGAGCAAGGCATTGACGGAGTCCAGGAAGGCGAAACTAGCGGCGTGCAGCATGGGCGCAATCTTACCGCTTAAGCCCCGCAGGGCCGAAGCCCGCCCAAGTTGCACACCGTCTGCAAGTTTGCGTACACTGTGCAATGTTTTCCGTGGCCGTACATACTCACGCCGGCGTGCCGCGGAATCCTTCTTTTCATTTCCTCCCCCTCCCCGCCCGTTCGACGTCTCGCGCGTCGCGGAGCGGGACAACCGTTGCACATTCTTCGCCTCAGAAAGAACGATTTATGTCTAAATTCCTCTACCGGCTGGGCAGCTGGTCTTACCGGAAGGTCTGGCCTTTCCTGGCCTTCTGGCTGGTCCTGCTCGTCGCCATGGCCGGACTGACCGCGGGCTTCGCGAAAGAGCCGAACCCGAACTTCTCTATGCCGGACATGGATTCCACCGTCACCCAAGACAAGATGAACGAGCGCTTCGGCAACGACTCGGATGCCATGAGCGAGCCCACCGGCAACGTGGTCATCCAGGCTGGCGAGGGCAAGACCCTGGACGATCCGGCCGTGATGGGCGAGGTCGACGAGCTCATCGATGAGCTGAAGGGCACCGAGGCCCTGACCGACACGGACCAGATGGTCAACCCGGTGCTGGCCGCCGGCGGCATGCAGAAGCAGATGGGCGAGCAGATGGCCGCCCAGGGCATGCCGCAGGCGCAGATCCAGTCCAACCTCAAGGCCCTGTCCCCGCTCAGCGAGGACAAGACCACCGGTACCATGACCATCACCTTCGACGCGCCCGAGGTCATGGAGATCGACGGGGCCGACCGCGAGGCGGTCACCGACGTCCTGGACGACTACGACTCCGGTGACCTGACCGTCAAATACAGCGGCAACGCCTTCTCCGCCGCCGGCCAAGAGATGAACATGACCGCCGAGCTCATCGGCATGGCCGTGGCCGCCATCGTGCTGCTGATTACCTTCGGCTCCTTCGTGGCCGCCGGCATGCCGCTCATCTCCGCGGTCATCGGCGTCGGCGTGGGCCTGCTGGGAGTGCAGCTGGGCACCATCTTCACCGACACCATCTCGGACATGACCCCGATGCTGGCCTCCATGATCGGCCTGGCCGTGGGCATCGACTACGCCCTGTTCATTGTCAACCGCTACCGCAACGAGCTCATCACCTCCTCCGGGCTGAACAACCTGAGCCCGAAGGAACTGGCCCAAGAGCTCAAGAAGATGGACAAGCAGACCCGCGCCCACTCCATGGGCATGGCGCTGGGCACCGCCGGTTCCTCCGTGGTCTTCGCCGGCACCACCGTGGTCATCGCACTGGTCGCGCTGACGATGATCGGCATCCCCTTCCTGGGCACCATGGCGATTGCCGCCGCGGCCACCGTGGCCATCGCCGTGCTGGTCGCCCTGACCTTCATCCCGGCCCTGCTGGGCCTGCTGGGCACCAAGATCTTCGCCGCCCGCGTGCCGGGGCCGAAGGTTCCGGACCCGGAGGACGAGAAGCCCACCATGGGGCTGAAGTGGGTCCGCCAGATCCGCGCGCGCCCGGTTATCAACCTGGTCGCCGGTATTGTCCTGCTGGGCATCCTGGCCATCCCGGCCGCCAACCTCTCCCTGGCCATGCCGACCGACGGCTCCGCCAAGCTGGGCAGCCCGCAGCGCGATGCCTACGAGATCACCGCCGACGCCTTCGGCGAGGGCCGCAACGCCCCGATGGTCGCTTTCGTCGACGTCGCCGACGTCAACGAGCAGGAGCGGATGCCGGCCTTCCAGCAGCTGTTGGCCGACTTCAACGGAACCGAGGGCGTCGAAAACGCCCAGATCGTCCAGACGACGGACAACATGGACGCCGCCCAGGTGCTCATCACCCCGACCACGGGGGCTACCGATGAGGCCACCACGGACGCCCTGAACGCGCTGCGCTCCTACCAGTCCGACTTCACGGAGACCACCGGCGGCGAATACGGCATCACCGGTGTCACCCCGATCTTCGACGACATCTCGGAGCGGCTCACGGAGATCCTCATCCCGTACATCGCCGTGGTCCTGGGCCTGGCGTTCATCGTCCTGCTGCTGGTCTTCCGCTCCATCTGGGTCCCGCTCATCGCCGCGCTCGGCTTCGCGGGTTCGATGGCCGCCGCCTTCGGTATCACCGTGGCCATCTTCCAGGAGGGCATGTTCGGCATCATCGACGATCCGCAGCCGCTGTTGTCCTTCCTGCCGATCATGCTCATCGGCCTGACCTTCGGTCTGGCCATGGACTACCAGGTCTTCCTGGTCACCCGCATGCGCGAAGGCTACGTCCACGGCAAGACCGCCGGCAATGCGACCTCCAACGGCTTCAAGCACGGCGCCCGCGTGGTCACCGCCGCCGCCCTGATCATGATCTCGGTCTTCGCCGCCTTCATGCTCATGGACGAGCCCTTCATCAAGACCATGGGCTTCGCCCTGGCCATCGGCGTGGCTATCGATGCCTTCGTGGTCCGCATGACCATCATCCCGGCCACCATGTTCCTGCTGGGCGACAAGGCCTGGTGGATCCCCAAGTGGCTGGACAAGGCCCTGCCGAACATGGACATCGAGGGCGAGGCCCTCACCGCCAACCGCGCGGCGCTGATGGACGGCGGCGACCCCACCCAGGTGAGCGCCCAGCCGGTCGGCACGACGGCAGCCGGCAGCGCGGCCACGGCTACCGCTACCCAGACTGCAACCGCGACCGGCAACGCCGACGCGAATACGGCTGCGAAGTCGCGCCGCGCCACCTACGCGGACTTCCACCCGGAACACGGCGGCTACGCCGCCCACGTCGTGGCGGCCCGGCGCGCCGGCGACTATGCCCAGTCCGGCCCGGCTACCCCGCTGCCCACCGGCGATGCCCAGGGCGCGGAGACTAGCGCCCGGGGGCGGCAAGGCGATAACCTTTCGGGCAAGGGTTCCTGGTGGACCAAGGTCAAGAAGGCACTAACTGGCAATGAGTAATCTCCGAGAAACGAAAAAGCGCGCTACCCGGCAGGCGATAGCGAATGCGGCCGGCCGTATCTATCTGGCCGAAGGCGCCGAGGCGCTCACGGTTTCTCATGTGGCGGAGCAGGCGGGCATTTCCGCCCGCACCTTCCACAACTATTACTCCAGCGTGAACGAGTGCCTGTGCCAGTTCGCCCTCGACGCCGTCAGCCTCATCGTCGACAAGGTCGATGAGTACCCGGACACCGCCAGCACGACCGAGATCGTGGAAGACATCGTCCGCCAGGGTTTCCGCCGCACCGATCCGGAGCTGCACTCCATGACGTCCCTGTTTATGGTCATGGACTACCTGGAAAAGGCCTCCTGTACCGACGTCAGCCGCGAGGAGGCCGAGCGCGTGGCGGAAAAGATCCGCGAGGTCTTTGCCCGCCGCAGCCCCGAGCGGGACGCCTTCGAGGTGCAGGTTGTCCTGCACGCCTGCGTCGCGGCTAGCGCCTCGGCGACCAAGGAGTTTTTCGCCCTGCCCGCCCCGCGCGATCCGGCCCAGGGCGAGGAACTCGTCCGCCGCGCCTTCGCTACTCTGCGTTCCATTACCTAGCCGGAGCCAAGGCCCGCGCGGCACGTGCCGCGCGGGGCAAATGTTCACTGAAGGTTTACCCTGATCCAGCGCCGCACGCGTTGGATCAGGGTAAAATTTATTTCTAGGCCTTTTTCAGGTTTTCCCTATTCGCGATAGTTTTATTGGAGTATCACACAGTGAAGGTAGCCATTCTGGGCGGGGACGGATTCTGCGGTTGGCCCGCATCCCTCTACCTGTCCGACCAGGGCCACGACGTGCACATCGTTGACAACCTCTCCCGGCGCGCCATCGACGCCGAGCTCGAAGCCGAATCGCTCACCCCGATCCGCAGCATTGAGGAGCGGTTGGGGGCGTGGAAGGAAGTCTCCGGCAAGACCATCGGCTTCCACCGCATCGACGTGGCCCACGACTACGAGGGGCTGCTGGAGTTTCTCAACACCGAGCGCCCGGATGCCGTGGTCCACTTCGCCGAGCAGCGCGCCGCGCCGTATTCGATGAAGACCTCCCGGACCAAGCGCTACACGGTGGACAACAACATCAACGCGACGCACAACCTGCTGGCAGCGGTGGTCGAGTCCGGCCAGGACATTCACATCGCCCACCTAGGCACAATGGGGGTTTATGGCTACGGCACCGCCGGCATGGAGATCCCGGAAGGCTACCTGGACGTCAAGGTGGAGGTCCCGGGCTCGGATCCGGTCGAGCAGTCCATCCTCTACCCGTCCAACCCGGGCTCGGTCTACCACATGACCAAGGTGCTGGACCAGCACCTGTTCGCCTACTACGCGAAGAACGACGAGCTGCGCATTACGGATCTCCACCAAGGCATCATCTGGGGCACGCACACCGAGCAGACCCGCCGGGACGAGCGTCTGATTAACCGCTTCGACTACGACGGCGACTACGGCACCGTGCTCAACCGCTTCTTGGTCCAGGCCGGCGTCGGCTACCCGCTGACGGTCCACGGCACCGGCGGCCAGACCCGCGCCTTCATCCACATCCGCGACATGGTCCGCTGCATCGAACTCGCCCTGAACAATCCGCCGCAGCGCGGCGAGCGGGTCAAGATCATCAACCAGATGACCGAGACCCACCGCGTGCGCGACCTGGCGGAGCTGGTCGCGAAGTTCTCCGGCGCGCAGGTCGCCTACGTGCCGAACCCGCGCAAGGAGTCCGCCGAAAACGAGCTGCACGTGTCCAACGACACCTTCCTGCGCCTGGGGCTTGAGCCCACCACCCTGTCCGAGGGGCTGCTGCAGGAGGTCGAGGACGTCGCGCGCAAGTACTGCGACCGCGTGGATCGCTCCAAGATCCCGGCGCGCTCCCTGTGGACCGCGCAGCAGTCCGCCGGCGTTCCCGAGAACGAATAGGGCAGCCAACTACCGTGCGCATTGCCATCTTCACGGAAGTCTTCCTGCCCAAAATCGACGGGGTCGTCACCCGCCTGACGCACACCCTGCGCGAATTACACGCCGCCGGGCACGAGGTGCTCGTCTTCGCCCCCGGCAACCCGCCGGCGACTTTTGCCGGCTTCGAGGTCGTGTCCATCCCCTCGTTGTCCCTGTGGCCGGTCTACCCCGAGCTGAAATGGGGCCTGCCGGATCCGCGGGTGCTTTACCGGCTGCGGCGCTTCGACGCCGACGTCGTGCACGTGGTCAACCCCATCTGGACCGCGGCCCTGGGCGTGTGGGCCGCCCGCCGCGAGGCGCTGCCCCTGGTGGGCAGTTTCCACACGAACCTGCCCGAGTACGTCGACGCCCTAGGCATCGGCTGGGTCCGCCCGGCCACGGAGGCGGCGCTGCGCTACCTGCACAACCAGGCCGTGGAGAACCTGTGCACCTCGGATCCCATGGTCGAGCGCGCCCAAGAGCTGGGCATTAGGAATGTTTCGCTGTGGCCCAAGGCCGTCGACACGGACAACTACTACCCGCAGCGCTACAGCGAGCAGATGCGTTCCCGCCTGACCGACGGCCACCCAGAGGCCCGGCTGGTCACCTACGTGGGGCGCGTGTCCAAGGAAAAGGACTTGGACCGGCTGCCCGGCATCATGGCGCGGCTGCGCGAGCACGTGCCCGGCGCGCGCCTGGCGGTGGTCGGCGCCGGCCCGTACTCCGAGCAGCTAGCGGCCCAGTTCAGCCCCGACGAGGCGGTCTTTACCGGTTACCTGTCCGGCGACGAGCTGGCCGCGGCCTTCGCCTGCGGCGACGTCTTCTGCTTCCCCTCCCGCACCGAGACCTTAGGCCTAGTCGCCCTGGAGTCCTTCGCCTCCGGCGTGCCGGTGGTCGGCACTCATGCGGGCGGGATCCCCTTTGTCATCGACGATGGGAAGACCGGCCTGCTCGTCGACGATGACGCCTCCGATAGCGCGTGGGCCGAAGCCCTGACGGGCGTGCTAGGCGATGCCGAGCGCCGCGCTGCGATGGGCACGGCCGCGCGCGCCGAGGCCGAGCGGTGGTCCTGGGAGGCGGCCACCCGCTCCCTCATCGAGACCTACCAGCGAGCCGTCGACGGCCCGCTCTACCGCCAGCCTTAGGCTTAACGCGGCGTGGCTACACGTTGCCCAGCGCCGCGCGGATGCCATCTACGTCGACGTCGCCGGCATCGGCCGGCGTAAACGTCGCATCCTGGGTCTTGTCGACTAGCACCGCGCGCACGCCCTCGCTAAAGTCGGGTAGCCCGCGCAGGTATTTCCCGAGCGCGTTTTCCATGGCAAGCGCGGCGTCGACGCTGTCGGCGCGCTCCTCGGCGGCCAGCAGCTCGGCCGCGGCCACCAGCGAGGTCGGGCTGGCGGCCTGGGTCAGCTCCGCCACCTGGCGCGACAGCTCCTCATTGCCGGCCTGTTCCAGGCGCTGAGAGATTTCCTCCCACGTCGGCGCGCTAAAGACCGCCTCAATATCGTCGATTGCTTCTGCCAGCGGGGCCGCCTCCTCCGGCTGGCTGGCGTGCTCACCCAGGGCGGCATCGATCCCGCGCTCGACGATGTCTTTCTCCACGGCCTCGGCGTCCTTGACGTAGTGGGTGGCCAGGCCGGAGTAGAGCAGATCGGCGGCATACATGCGGTAGCCGGTCAGCGCCCAGAACTTCGCCAGCGCCGGCGAAGACTTCCCGCGCGTGCCCACCACCCGCTGGGCGGCATAACCCGCCCCGACGTCGGTGACGTAGCCGATGTTCATCTCCGGCATGGACGCGAACGTCTTGTCCGTGACAATGCGGTGGCTACCGTGTACGGAGATCCCTACTCCCCCGCCCATGACGATGCTGTCGAGGAGCGCGATGACCGGCTTCGGGTAGTGCGCAAGCTGGGCGTTCATGGCGTACTCGTCCGAGAAGAACCGGTCTACCTCCGCGACCTTGCCGTCCAGCAGGCCCTCCCGCGCCGCGCGCACGTCGCCGCCGGCGCAGTAGGCCTTCGGGCTGCGGGAGACAAAGAGCACCTGCTCGATGGCGTCGTCGTCGCGCCACTGGTTGAGTCCCTCGACGATCTTGTCGACCATCTCCGGGTTGAGTGAATTCAAGGCCTTGGGCCGGTTGAGCTCCACCACTCCGGTACTGTTGCGGACGTCAAGAATTACTGGGGCATCGTTGTGTTCAGTCATGGTATCCAGTATTCCACGTCACACAGCGGCGCCGCAGCCCCATATTTCACGGAGGATCATTATGCCTGCACCTACTCCCCGGCTCATCGCCCTCGACATGGACGGAACCCTCCTCGACGGCGAAGGCCGCATCCCCGCCGGGTTCAACGAGCTCGCCGCCCAGCTCCACGACAGCGGTGCGGTCTTGGTACCCGCCTCCGGCCGGCAGCTGGCCACCCTCCGCGACATGTTCGCCGAAATCCGCGGCATCGAGTCCTTCATCGCGGAAAACGGCACCGTGGTCAGCCACCACGGCCAGGTCGTGGACACCACCCAGCTGCCCACCAACGTGGTCACGGACTGCCTGACGGCTTGCGAGAACATCGACCGCGCCCATACTTACGCGGTCGTCCTCTGCGCCCCGGAAACGGCCTACGTCGCCGCGGGCACCCCGGCCGGCATCCGGGCCGAAATCGACAAGTACTACCACTCCGTGACCGTGGTCGACGACCTCGCCCCAGTCGCGGCCGCAGAGCCCTTGGTCAAGCTGGCGGTCTACTGCACCGCCGACTCCGAGGAGCACGTCGCCCCGCACCTGCGGGCGGCGGCCGCGGGCAACAACCTGGCCATTTCCGGCAAGAACTGGCTGGACGTCATGTCCGCCGACGCGGACAAGGGCCACGCGCTGGAACAGCTGGCTGCGAAGCTGGGCATCCCGATGGAGCAGACCGCGGCCTTCGGCGATTACCTCAACGACTTTCAGCTGCTCCAGGCCGCCGGCACCGCCGTGGCGATGGAGAATGCTCACCCCCGCCTGAAAGAGATCGCCGATCTCCAAGCTCCCTCCAATCTTCGCAACGGCGTGTTAGAAGTACTCCGCGACTGGTTTGGAGAATAATCCCCACCATTGCCCTGATAATGAGTCTCACTCGCAGATCAGGGCGCGGTTATTTCCCCCAAGCTAGGTAGGAGCCAGTGGTGAGTTCTAGGGCCGGCAAACTGGGCAAGCGCATTGCAAAGAAGCTAAACCAGCGCCGCAGTCGCAGCCAGAGCACCGGCACTAGCGGTATGCCGTCTTCGCCGAGCACGCCACCTGCTCAACCTGCCCCAACTCCCCAGCCGGAACCGGAGCAGCCGGAGGCGAAGAAGGAACCGGGCAACCCCGGCGAGACCGCAAAGCAGAACCCGGCAACGTCTGTAGCCCCGGCCACCCCGCCTGCCGCGGTAGCCCAGCCGCAACGCGCGCTCGGCCCCAACCCGGTGCGCAAGGCGCTTCCCGCTGGCCGCACAGCTGCGCCGGCGAGTAACCGGCGCCCGGTGGTCAAGGCCGCTCCCCAGGTGGTGGGCACTGCCCCGAAGGCAGCGGCCGCTCCGAAGGCTGCGACTGGCCCGAAGACCCGCGTGGCCAAGGCCGCGCCGGCAGCGCTGCCGGCAGGCGGCAAGGGCGGATCCGTACTTGCGGCCCCGCGCCCGCGGGAGGTAGGCGGTGTCCGCGCCGCCGCGGGAGGGAAGCAACCGCGGAAGAAGAACACGGCGCGGCTGCGCTACGTGCCCGCCCTCGACGGCCTGCGCGGGCTGGCGGTCGCCGCGGTGATTATCTACCACTTCTTCGGCGACGTGCTGCCGGGCGGCTACCTGGGCGTGGACATGTTCTTCGTCCTGTCCGGGTTCCTGATTACCTCGCTTTTGGTCCGAGAATTCGACGTCACCGGCGGGATTAGCCTGCGCGATTTCTGGGTCCGGCGTTTCCGCCGCATCCTACCGGCGGCCGTGGCGGTGCTGGCTATCTGCACGGCGCTGGTCGGGGCCATCGGCGGCGATATCGCCGTCAACCTGCGCGAGCAATTCTTCGGCACCCTGTTCTTCGCCAACAACTGGGTCCAAATCGCGACCTCCCAGTCCTATTTCGCCGACAACGAGGTCCAGGTCTTCGCCCACTACTGGTCCCTGGCCGTGGAAGAGCAGTTCTACCTGCTGTGGCCGCTGATTATCCTGGGGTTGTTCTCCCTGGGCAGGCGGCAACCGCGGCGCCTCGCGCTAGGGGTCAGCGTGACGCTGGGCGTTGCCTCCGCGCTGGCGATGGCCTGGCTGGTCACCCCGGGCGAAGATCCGACGCGCGTCTACTACGGCACGGATACCCACGCCTTCGGCCTGCTGGCCGGCGCGGGCCTGTCGCTTATCATCACCACGCGCAACCCGAACCCGGAAGCGCCCGCGTGGCCGCACTACTCCGCTTCCGGGCGGCGCGTGGCCGAGGCCGTCGGCCTAGTGGCGTTGGTCGCCTACGCCGCGCAGCTGCTGTTCATGGCCGACGACTTAACCTTTACCTACCGCGGTGGGCTGCTGGCCTCCAGCGTGCTGGGCGTGGCGATCATCTGCGGCATCTTGGCCGAGCGCCCAGTACTCAACGCGCTGTTCGCCAACCGCTTCATGCGCTGGGCCGGCAAGCGTTCCTTCTCCCTGTACCTGTGGCACTGGCCCGTCGTCATCATCCTGCGGGAGCTTATCGGGGGCGCGAACGTCTGGGCCGTGGGTATCGTCGCCCTGCTGCTGTCTGCCGGGCTGGCGGAGGTCAGCTACCGGTGCATTGAGAACCCGCTGCGCCGCCGCGGCTACCGCACCACCGCCCACGATTTCTGGTCCGCCCGCCCCGACTGGGCCACGCTGCGCTCGGCGTGGAAGGTGGCGGCGTGGCCGCTGGTTCCCGTGCTGATCTTCAGCTCCCTCGGCGGCATCGCCTGGGGCCTGACCCACTCCGGCGACAAGACCTCCTTCGAGCAGGAGCTAGATGACCTGGCCGCGCAGAACCAGTCCCACAACGCCCAGGCGCCTAGCGACGACAGCCCGCGCAAGGGTGGCGGGGACGCCGCTAGCGCCCCGAATGGCAAGACTTCGGAGGATAAGAAGACCCCGGACATGGTCCACCCCATGCCCAGCGGCGACGAGATTACCGCCGTGGGCGATTCCGTGATGCTGGCCTCCAGCCAGTCGCTGCAGGACCGCTTCCCCGGAATCTATATCGACGCGGCGGTCTCCCGGCACTACGACCAGGGAGTGCCGGCCATCCAACAGCTCGCGGACTCGGGCCAGCTGCGGGACACGGTCTTTTTGGGATTCGGCACCAACGGGCCGCAGTTAGACGACGAAATCGATCAGATGATGAAGGCCATCGGGCCAAAGCGCACGGTGCTTATCGCCACCCCCTACGGCGACCGTGACTGGATGACCGCTGCGCGGCAGGAGACCATTGCCGCCGTAGAAAAATACGACAACGTCTACCTAGCGGACTGGTGCTCGCACGCCCAGCACGACCCGAACTACCTGCGCGAAGACGGGATTCATCCGGTGGCGGGCGTGGGCACCGATCAATACGCCCTGGCCTTCTATTACGGGCTGCTGCGCTACGCCCACGGCGAGAAGGCCACGACGACTAAGTGCGAGGTTTAGTCCTCGACCTTGAACTCGGCCATCTTGTCCCAGGACTCCTTGCCCTCGATGTGGAAGTTGATGATGTCCGGGGTCTCGACCAGGTACTGCGGGAATTCGCGGCAGGAGCGCTCGAAGTGCTCGGACTGGACGTGGTCGACGTCCTTGCCGTCGGCGTAGGTCTCCAGCAGCAGGAACTTCTGGCGGTCTTCCGGATCGCGGAACCACTTGAAGTCCAGGCAGCCCTCCTCGGCGTTGCAGGCCTGGGTGTACCAGTCGATCTCATCGAGGAAGGTCTCGGCGTACTCGGGCTTGACGTGGAATTGAACGTTGATAAAAATCATGGCCCCCATCCTACCCGTCTGGGTGGATGGGGCCTTGCCTCGCTAAGGAGGCGCTAATCACACTAGCGCAGGAAGAACTCGGCCACGTAGACGAACTTCCCGTCGGTGGCAGTGGCCACGCCGAAGCCGCGCCCGTCGTCAATGCGGGTGACCGGGACGTCGCGGTTGAGCCACGCGGTCCGCTCGCGGGCCTCCTGCTCGGTCAGGCGGTGGACGGAGCCCTCGCCGGCATCGGCAGCCGCGGTGCCGTGGCCGACCTTACCGTTGAAGTGGACCTTGCCGGCCGCGGCCTCGTCGGCCCACTGCTGGGCGATGCCCGCCGCGCGCTGGTTCGGGTGGTGGCCCTGCTTGACCAGGTGGGCGTGGGTGGCCGCGCCAAGATCGGAGCGGACCTGGGCGAAGGCCGCACCCTGCGGCGGGGCGATGAAGGCCGGCAGCTGGATGCCGAAGCGGTCGGCGGCCTCGTAGGCCGGGGCGGGCAGCTCCACCTGCGGGAGCTGCGAGGACAGCTGCTCGACCTGGGCGCCTGCCTGGGATGACAAGTCCGCCGGTTGCGGCAGCACCTGGGCCTGGGCTGCCTGCGTCCCGCCGAGGGTCACGGCGACGGCGGCCAGGACGGTAGAAAACTTACGAGTTCGACGGTGGTTGCGCATACCCCCGACCCTGCCAGCCGCGTACTCCTTTCGCCACGCGAGCGCGCCCGTGGCGGCGAATCGATATCGCTTTGTAATCCTTTGCGGCCCGGCACTCGCTAGTACTTATCGACGTCGAGCTCGGCGAACTGCCGGTGCAGCTCCGCCGGGTCGCGCTCGGCGGCAAGTTCCGGGCCGGCGATGGAGACGAAGCCGTCGATGACGGACTCGCCGTAGTTGTGTCCCGCGCCGTCGGGCACGTTCTTCGCCCCCGGCAGGTCGGCGGCGACCTGCAGGGAGGTGATCACCGGGAACCAGGACATCGCTGAATCGCGGCTGGCCTGGGTGTCCTCGCTCATCCAGTCGGGCTCACGCCAGGTCAGCCCCGGCGACCACCAGCTGACCGGATCCGAGGTGTGCTGGATATACAGCATGCGGGTCGGGCCCCAGTCCTGCTCCGGCAGGCTGGCCCACTCGCGGGCCTGGGCGCTGGTGGTGGCGAAACGCACCACCAGACCGCCGGCGTAGACCGGGTTGATCTCCGTGGTGCCGGGGTCGCGGCGCTCCACGAACTGGGTGCGCAGCCGGTTGAAGTGCGGTGGCCCGGTCAGCAGGATGCCGTCGACGGAGTTGGCGATGTCGCGGAGCCCGGAAAACGCCGCCTCGATGCCGGTGGTGCCCAGCGACTCGCCGTAGAGGTAGAGGCGCGGGCGGTCGTCGCGCGGCAGCGTGTTCCACCAGTCGACGATCGGGGTGATGAATTCCTGCCCGGCCCGCTCGACCTGCTCGCCGCCGGCCAGGAAGTGGAAGGCGGAGGGCATGGCCGAGTACTGCGCGGCGACCACCGCGGTGTCCCCGCCGTAGAGCAGCTCGAAACCCTGCGCGGAATAGGACGAGATCCAGCCCGTGCCCGTGGTCATCACCAGCAGGATGGCCTCGCGCTCGGTGGCGTTGGTCCGCTCTAGTTCCTCGATGAGCAAGCGGGCGCGCTCCGTATTCGTCGCGCCGTTGCCCAGGCCCGCGTAGGCGCGGATGGGTTCCTTCGCCGGGCGCCCGGTCACGCGTTCGAGTTCGGCGCGCGAGGCCCCGGCGTTGAGGAAGCGCGAGCCCTGCAGCCCGACCCCGTCGAAGTCGATGACCGACTCGGGCGAGCCGGAACGCTCCGGGTTCGCCGGCGCGCGCGTGGCCGGGTCGGGCTCGGCGTTCTGGGCGGTAAAGATCTTCTCCCCGGCGCGCACGATGACGCCCGGGACCACGCTGTCGAGCAGGTAGACGCCGAGTGCGGCCACCACCACCGCGGCGATGATCTGGCGGCGGCGCGGCCAGCTGCCCGGGATCGCCTTCCCCAGCGCGCGGACCAGGGCCCGCAGCCCGCGGGCCACGATAACCAGCGCGGTGAATACGGCCAGCGCCACCGGCAGGACCAGCAGGTATTTGGGCAGGCTGAGCGCCGGCACCGAGAAGTTTTCGGCGACGTCGCGCTGCCACCGCACCGAGTAGAAGGTCACCGCCAGCACCCAGATGCCCAGTACGGCGTAGAAGGCGTAGGCGGTAAAGGTCCGCTGCCGCGGCGACCAGGTCTCCGCGTCGAGCCAGCGGTAACGCGGCGCGAGGTAGCGCCTGACGATCCGGGTCCACAGCCACTCCAGGCCCAGGCCCACCAGGTAGCCCAGACCGGCCGCCAGGCCGCAGATAAGTCCCTGGTAGTACCAGGTGCGCGGCAGGATGGACGGGGTCAGCCCGATGACGAAGAAGATAGCGGCGGCCAGCGCGCCCCAGGCGTTGAGCCGGGAGAAGACCTCGCGCGCGTGGTCTAGCGCTACGCTTCCAGCTTTTCGCCCCATTCCAACCATTCCATTTCCAATTCCTCGCGCTGTTGCCGGTGCCCCTTCAGTGTCGCATCCAGCGCCGTCAGCCGCTCGGTGTCGACCTGTTCCGCAGCCTCGGCCATCTCCTGGTTGACCTGGTCGATCTGCTGGTCCAGCTTGGTGATCTTGCGCTCGAGGGCGTTCATCTTCTTGGTGATGGTGCGCTCCTCGGCCTGCGACAGGCCCTTCTTCTCCGGCGCCGGGGCCTCGCCCTCGCCCAGGTTGATGACCCCGCGCTCGGCGGCGGCCTCCTGCTCGGCGCGGCGGCGCAGGTACTCATCGATGCCGCCGGGCAGGTGCGTGAGCTTGCCGTCCCCGAACAGCGCGTAGGCGTTGTCGGCGATGCGCTCGATGAGGTAGCGGTCGTGGGAGATGACCACGAGGGTGCCCGGCCACGAGTCCAGCAGGGATTCCAGCTCCTGCAGGGTGTCGATGTCCAGGTCGTTGGTCGGCTCGTCCAGCAGCAGGATATTCGGTTCCGCCATGAGCACGCGGGTCAGCTGCAGGCGGCGGCGCTCGCCGCCGGAGAGGTCCCCGACCGGGGTGCGCTGGCGCTTCGGGCTAAAGCCCAGGCGCTCGGCCAGCTGCGAGGCGGATAGCTCCTTCTTGCCCAGCTGGACGTAGGTGGCCACGTCCTCGACGGCGTCGATAAGCCGGCGCTGCGGGTCCAGGTCGTCGAGTTCCTGGCGCAGCCAGCCCAGCCGCACGGTCTGACCCTCGATGCGCTTACCGGCGCTGAGCTCATAGTCGCCGGCCAGCGCGCGCAGGAGCGTGGTCTTGCCGGAGCCGTTCACGCCGACCAGGCCGATGCGCTCGCCCGGAGCCAGGCGCCACGTGAAGTGATCGAGCAGCACCCGCCCGTCCGGGGCGGCGATGGTCACGTCCTCCAGCTCGATGACCACCCTGCCCTGGCGCTGTTTGGAAAAGCTCATCAGCTCGACTTTGTCGCGCGGGGCCGGCACGTCGGCGATTAGCGCCTCGGCGACCTCGACGCGGTAGCGCGGCTTCGAGGTGCGCGCTGGAGCCCCGCGGCGCAGCCAGGCCAGCTCCTTGCGCGCCAGGTTGCGGCGGCGCTGCTCCATCGCGTCGGCCTGCCGGGCACGCTCCGCCCGCGCGAAGGTCCAGTCGTTGTAGCCGCCCTCGTAGACGTCGACGGTCGCGTCGTGGACCTCCCAGGTCAGCGTGGCCACCGTGTCCAGGAACCAACGGTCGTGGGTGACCACGATGAGCGCTAGCTTGCGCGCCAGAAGATGCTGGGCCAGCCACTGCACGCCCTCGACGTCGAGGTGGTTGGTCGGCTCGTCCAAAACCACCAGGTCCAGGTCCTTGACTAGGGCCGCGGCCAGACTCACGCGGCGCTTCTCCCCGCCGGAAAGCTGCCCGACGGGGGTCTCCAGGCCCAGCTCCGCGATGCCCAACCCAGAGAGCACGTCGCGCACCTTAGCGTTCGAGGCCCACTCGTAGGTCTCCAGCCCCAGCGGGGCCACCACGCAGTCGGCAATGGTCAGCTGCTCGTCCAGCTCGAAGCGCTGGGTCACCACCGCCATGCGCAGATCGTTGGCGTGGCTGACCCGCCCCGCGTCCGGCTCCGCGATGCCGCTCAAGACCTCCAGCAGGGTCGTCTTACCCCCGCCGTTGACCCCGACGATGCCGATGCGGTCGCCCGTCTGCACGCCCAGCGACACCCCGTCGAGCAGGGTTTTTAGGCCGTAGGACTTGCTGACTTGTTCCAAGTTTAAAAGGTTCGCCATAACAGCCCACCATCTTACTTCGCCGCCCACCACACCCCTTATTGCAGATGAAAGCTGTTTGCAATAGGCTTTCGGTATGCAGAAATCAGCTATTCGAACCCTTGCCGCTTTAACCGCCGCCGGACTGGTGGTCACCGGCTGTTCCCGCCCCGACGACAGCACCGAGTCCCAGCCCTCCGAGGCCGCGCACACCGAGGCCGCGGACGCGCATTCCGACCACGAACACCACCACGACGGGGTCGAAGCCGCCGCCGGCCAGGAGGAAGTCGCCCAGCTGCCGGGCCGTATCCTCCTCAGCACCGACGACGAGCTCATCAGCCTGGACGCCAAGTCCGGCGAGGAAATCGGCCACGCGGAGGCCTCCGGATTCAAGCGCCTGAACCCCGCCGGCGACGGCCGCCACGCCCTGGTCACCCGCGGCGACAAGTTCCAGGCCTTCGACATGGGGCTCATCCGCCAGGCCCACGGCGACCACTTCCACTACTTCACCCAGGACCCCGCGCTCAGCGATGCCACCTTCGCCGGCCTCCCCCACGCCGGCCACGTGGTCAGCCACGACGGCTACACCGCGCTCTTCTCCGACGGCGACGGTAAGGCCCAGATCTACAAGACCAAGGACATGGTTGCCGACGGGGCGGCCGCCGAACCCGTCAACACCGTCGAGACCGGAGCCCCGCACCACGGCGTGGCCGTGCCGCTCAAGGACGGCTCCGTCGTGGTCACCCAGGGCACCGAGGACGAGCGCCACACCATCCAGCACCTGGACGCAGACGGCAAGAAGCTAGCCGAGACCACCGAGTGCCCCGGCGTGCACGGCGAGGCCGCCGCCCAGAACGGCAATATCGTCTTCGGCTGCGAGGACGGCCCCGTCGTCTTCGACGGCTCCGACTTCCACAAGGTCGACGTCTCCGCGTTCGCCGGCAAGAGCGGCTACCAGCGCTCCGGCAACGCCGCCGGCTCGGAGGAATCCAACATCATCCTGGCCGACAACAAGACCGACGCGGACGCCGAGCACGAGCGCCCCACCTCCGTCGCTCTCATCGACGCCGAGGATAACTCCGCCCGCACCGTCGAGCTGGACGGCAGCTACTGGTTCCGTTCCCTGGCCCGCGGCCCGCTGGACGAGGGCCTGGTGCTGACCACCGACGGCAAGCTCAACGTCATCGATCCGGATTCGGCCGAGGTCACCGACAGCATCGAGGCCATTTCCCCGTGGACCGAAAACGAGGAATGGCAGGCACCCGGCCCCATCCTCAAGGCCGCTAACGGCTACGCGTATGTCACCGACGCCAACCAGAAGGAACTGGTCATCATCGACTTGTTCAAGAAGGAAGTCGTCAAACGGGTCGAGCTGGAGACCCCGGTCACGGAGATGGAAGTCTTCTAATCCTCTGAGTCCGGCGCCTCCACTAGGTGCGCGCCCTTCGCCGGGCCCTGGGCCACCAGCCCGCGCGTGCCCGGGATTTCCGTGGTGACTTCCCCCACCACGTCGGCCGCGGCCTCCGGGTCCGCGCACAGGAAAGCGCACGTGGGGCCCGAACCCGAGACGATGCCGGCCAGCGCTCCCGCGGACTTGCCCACCCGCAGCGTCTGGCGCAGGTCGGGGCGCAGGCTCAGCGCCGCTGGCTGCAGGTCATTCGCCAGCGCTTCAGCCAGCGCTTCCGGCGTGCCGCGCAGCAGCGCCTGCGAAACCGGCTGCGCGTCCAGGCGCGGCTGACCGCCCTGCCCGGCCGCGCGCAGCCGGTCCAGCTCGCCGAAGACCGCCGGGGTCGACAACCCTTGCGCGGAGGTGATAAGCGCCCAGTGATAGGAACTGCGCGTGAGCATCTCCGCGAGCCTCTCTCCTCGGCCCGTACCCAACGCCGTGCCGCCCAACAGGGTAAACGGCACGTCCGACCCCAGCTCTTCGGCCGCCGCATACAGCGCCGACTCGTCCAAACCGGCGTACCCGGCCGCCCGGGCAAAGGCCTCGTTGGCCGCCCGCAGCGCCGCCGCCGCATCCGCCGAGCCGCCGGCCATCCCGCCGGCCGCCGGAATCCCCTTGTGCAGGGAGATATGGATACCGGGCAGCTCGCCCACCCCACGGTCCCGAAAGCCCCGGGCGACCATCTCCACGGCACGCCACGCCAGGTTCTGCTCGTTGGCCGGAACCCCCTGCGCGTAGGCGCCGGAAACGTCCATGCCCAGCACAACCGGCTCGCCCGGCCGCACGCTTCCGCGGGTCTCCAGGTCTAAAACGTCGTGGATATCCAGCGCCTGAAAGACGCTGACCAGCTCGTGGTAGCCGTCCTCGCGCGCGTCGCCAACGCCCAGGTGCAGGTTCACCTTGGCGTGCGCCAGCGCGCGTACCGCAAACTCACCCATTAGTTCGCCTCCCCCGCCGCGCCGGCAATGCCCGCCAGCCGGGCGAAGTCTTCCACCGCGAGCTTTTCGCCGCGCTGACGCGAATCGATGCCCGCTGCCCGCAGCGCCTCCTCCGCCGCGTTGGCGGAGCCAAAGTGCCCGGCCAGGCTGGCGCGGAGGGTTTTGCGGCGCTGGGCAAAGGCGGCATCGACAACCGGCCAGAGCTGCGCCCGGGCCTCCTCGGTCACCGGCCAGGGCGCCTGCCCCGGGCGGTAGCAATCGATGCGCACCAGGCCCGATTCAATATTCGGGGCCGGCCAAAACACGTTGCGCCCGATGGTGCCCGCCTGCCGCACCTTCCCGTAGAAGGCGGCCTTCACGCTGGGCACGCCGTAGATCTTGCTGCCGGGCTGCGCCGCTAGGCGCTGGGCAACCTCCAGCTGGACCATGACCAGCACGCGCTCGATGGACGGGTAGGCCGCAAGCAGGTGCAGCAGCACGGGCACCGCGACGTTGTACGGCAGGTTGGCTACCAGCGCGGTCGGCTCCCCCAGCTCGCCGGCGGTGATTTTCAGCGCGTCTTTTTCGACCACGCGCAGCTTCGCCGCGTTGTCCGGATCGCGCTCGGCGACGGTTTGCGGCAGCTGCCCCGCCAGGCGCGGATCGATTTCCACGGCCGTGACCTGGGCGGCCTGGCCCACCAGCCCGAGCGTCAGCGAACCCAGGCCCGGGCCTACCTCGATGACCCGATCGTCTGGGCCGACCTCGGCGGCAGCGACGATCCGGCGGATGGTATTCGGATCCAGCAGGAAATTTTGCCCCCACTTCTTGGTGGGGGTTACCTCCAGCTGCTGCGCCAGCTGGCGGATTTCTTGCGGGCCCAGGAGGGTGTCACTCATGGGCACCCATCTTAGTCCATGCCCGCGCGGGTTTTAGCGCAGACCCATCTTGGCGGTGCAGGCCGGCCAGGCGCCCCAGCCCTGCGATGCCTGCACGCGCTCGGCGACCGCAATCTGCTGCTCGCGGGTGGCCTGCCAGGCCTCCGGCGCGTACTCGGTGCCGCCGTGGCCCGCCCAGGTGGACGGGGTGAACTGCAGGCCGCCGGAGAAACCGTTGCCGGTGTTGATATTCCAGTCGCCGCCGGCCTCGCACTGCACGAGGGAGTCCCAGACCGAGCCGCCGGCCACGGCCGGTGCGGAGGCGGCCTTCTTGGTGCCGCGGGCGACCACGGCGGCGGTCGGCTCCTTGTGGACCTCTTCCTTGATGACGTCCTTGGACTCTTCCTTGCCGTTCTTGGTCACCACGCGGAAGGTCTTGGTGCGCTCGCCCGGGGTGCCCTCCTCGCGGACCTCCTCGGTGCCCTCCTCGAGCTCCGGGTCGTCGACGTAGTTCGGTTCGGCGTCGAACTCCTCGGTGACGTCGAATTCGTCGGTAGAGATCTTGTCGACATTAATCTCCATGCCCTCGGTGAGCACCTCGTCGACGGCCGGGGTGACCTGGTCGTCCTTGTCGACCTCGATACCGCGGTCCTTCAGCACGTCGCCGACGGTCTTGGCCGCGATCTTGGTGTAGGTGATCTTGCCGCCGTCGTTGATGCGGACGATCTTCGGGCTGACGACCTCCAGCGACATGTTCTCGGTGACCTTGTCGGAGGCGTTAGCCTCGGAGCCGCCGGCCAGGATGGCCGCGCCCGGGGCAATGTTTTCCAGCTGGCCGACCAGGTCCTCAACGGTCAGGGCGGTCGAGGACAGCTTCTGCTGCGCGCCATCGACGGTCACGGCCACCGGCTTGGCGGTGCGCACGGTGATGGTATCTCCCCCGCGCAGGTCCTCCGACGGGGCCGGGTAGACCACGTCCTCGTCGCCGACCTGGACGCCAGCGCTATCCAGCGCGCCCTCGACGTCCTTGGCGAAGGTAGCCAGCGCAACCTCTTCCCCGTTGACGTCGACGGTGACGTCCTTCTGGGCGCCGACGGCCACGACGCCGCCGACGGCCAGGGTGCCCAGCACGCCGCCGGTGGCGATGCGCAGGGGCAGGGAACGACTGTTGTTAATGCGCTTAATCTGGTGGGAAGTAGTCATCGAACTCTAAACTCTCTGAGCTTTCTTCTGCTGGGGACACGGCTGGTTTTACCCATGGTGTTATCCACGTGGGTGCGCCCTAGCCGCACGCGGTTCGCGTAGATTCACGTGGCTGCGGCCGGGGCGTCAACTTTTAATAACAGTACGATAACAGCCCAGCTCAGTCGAGCACTAAACAGACACAGCCATCCCAGCGCCACCAACTACCACTGCATTCACAGGCACCACCGGCTACCTGCACAAACGGTGCGTGTGAAGATCGCCACACTTTAGGCTTTAAGCCAGCCCGTAGACCGCGTCGAAGGTCGCCGAGACCTCTTCTGCCAGCTCCTCGACGCGCATCCCGCGCGCCTGCGCCACGCACGCCGCGGTGTGCCCGATGAAGGCCGGTTCGTTGCGGGACCCGCGGAAAGGCTCCGGTGTCATATACGGCGCGTCCGTCTCAATCAGCAGCTGCCCCGCCGGGGCCAGCGCGGCGGCCTGGCGCATCTCCTCGTTGCGCTTGAAGGTGACGTTGCCCGCGAAGGACAAGATATAGCCGCGGTCGATGGCCTCCTTGGCCACCTCCAGCGGCGAAGAAAAGCAGTGCAGCATGATGCGCGGCGGGGCGGGGGCATCGGCAAGCACGCGGAGCAAGTCTGCATCCGCCTCGCGGTTGTGGATCATCAGCGTCTTGCCGGTCTCCACCGCCAGGTCGATGTGCCAGCGCAGGTCCTCCTCCTGGACCTCCAGGGAGGCGGTGTCCTCCGGACTGTGCTTGATCCAGTAGGTGTCCAGGCCGGTCTCGCCGATGGCCACGCAGCGCGGATCCGAAGCCATCTCGCGCAGCTGCTCCCGGGCCGCCGCGTCCAGCTCGTGGGCGCGGGTGGGGTGGATGGCGCAGGCGGCGTAGACGTCCGGAAACTCCTGCGCGGTGCGCAGCGCGGCGGCCGCCTCCTCCAGGCCGTCGCCGACCGTACACAGCTTCTCCACGCCGGCGGCGCGGGCGCGCTCCACCAGCTCAGCGGCCTCGCCGGTCGACGCCAGGTGGGTGTGGGCATCCACCAGGTGCGGGATAAATTCAGCAGGTTGCGGGGTCGGGCGCTTCTTTTTCGACATGGCGCCATTATAGGCGGAGTACTGTAACGTACCGGAACAACCGCAGTACGCACTAAGGAGTCAACACCTTGGCAGATTTCCAGATTCGCCGCGCCACGGCCGACGATGCCGACGCCATCGCCGACATCTTCAACGCCGGCACCAACGCCGAGCCGGCCAACAACCTCGTGACCTGGCAGGAAACCGGCGCCGACCGCGCCAAGTGGATTGCCGACCTGGAGGCCGACGGCTACCCCGTCTTCGTCGCCACCGACGACAGCGGGGTTATCGGTTTCGCCGCCTACTTCCAGTTCGTCATCCCGGGCATCTACTACGGCACCGTCGAGGACACCATCTACCTCTCCCCCGCCGCCACCGGGCGCGGGGCCGGGACCGCTTTGCTCAGCGCCGTCGTCGAGCACGCGGGCGAAAACCCCTACGTGCACACGATGATCACCTACATCGTCGACACCAACGAGGCCTCCCTGGCGCTGCACCGCAAGCTCGGCTTCGAGGAAACCGGCCGCATGCCGAATATCCACACCAAGCACGACCAGCGCCTGGGCCTGGTGCACCTGCAGCGCCACTTCAAATAAAAAGACCCCCGCTGGCAGTAGCGGGGGTCTTAAAGGGCACGTCCGGTTATTTCTGGACCGGCGCCCACTCCGGGCCGGTCTCGCCCAGCTCCGGATCAAGCTTGGCGATCAGCGGCTTCGGCTTGGCCAGCGCGGTGCCCGGCTCGACGTCCACGCGGGCCCAGGTGGCCTGCTGCTGGTCGTAATCGCCCGTAATGATGGGGTACGTGTGGCCCTGCGGGGGCAGGCCCACGCCCACGAGCTCGACCGGCAGGTCGTCGGCGACTTCCTCGATGCGCGGTTCCGCCGCCCAGACGCCGCTGCGCCCCAGGGTCTCGTGGACCTGCTGCGCGATGTGCGGCAGGAACGGGGTGAGCATGACGTTGCAGTCGGAGACGACCTGCAGGGCCGTCCACAGGACCGTCGCCAGGCGCTCGCGCTGGCTGTCGTCCTTGGCCAGCTTCCACGGCTCCTGGTCGGCGATATAGGCGTTGGCCTCGCCGACGACGTGCATGGCCGCCGTGATGGCCACCTTGAACTTGGAGTGCTCCAGAGCCTCGGCGACGGTGGCGAAGGACTCCTCCGCCAGCTGCAGGATCTTTTTGTCGGCCTCGCTCAGGCTGGCCGGGGCGGGCACCTCGCCGAAGTTCTTGTGCGCCATCGAAACCGTGCGGTTGACCAGGTTGCCCCAGCCGTTGGCCAGCTCGTTGTTGATGCGGCGGACGAACTCGTCCCAGGTGAAGTCCGTGTCCGTGTTCTCCGGGCCGGCGACGGCGATGAAGTAGCGCAGCGGGTCCGGGCCGAATTCCTTCAGGAAGTCCTTGACGTAGATGACCACGCCCTTCGACGAGGAGAACTTCGAGCCGGACATCGTCAAAAACTCCGAGGAAACGATCTCCGTCGGCAGGTTCAGCTCGCCCAGCGGGTGCTGTTCGCCGCCCTTAGACCCGCGGCCGGCGTAGCCCAGCAGCTCGGCCGGCCAGATCTGGGAGTGGAAGGTGATGTTGTCCTTGCCCTGGAAGTAGTAGTGGCGGGCGTCCGGGTTCTGCCAGTAGTCCTTCCACGCGTCCGGGTTGCCGGTGCGGTGGGCCCACTCGATGGAGGCAGACAGGTAGCCGATGACCGCGTCGAACCACACGTAGAGCTTCTTGGCGGAATTTTCCTCCCAGCCCTCGACCGGGATCGGGATGCCCCAGTCGATGTCGCGGGTCATCGCGCGCGGGCGGATGTCCTTGAGCAGGTTCAGGGAGAACTTCAGCACGTTGGGGCGCCAGTCCTCGCGGGTGGACAGCCACTCGCGCAGGGCGTCGGCCAGCGAGGGCAGGTCCAGCAGGAAGTGCTCCGTGTCGATGAACTCGGGGGTCTCGCCGTTGATCTTGGAGACCGGGTTAATCAGATCGGCCGGGTCCAGCTGGTTGCCGCAGTTGTCGCATTGGTCGCCGCGGGCATCGTCGGCGCCGCAGATAGGACAGGTGCCTTCGATGTAGCGGTCCGGCAAGGTACGGCCCGTCGACGGGGAGATTGCACCCTTGGTGGTCTCCTTGATCATGTAGCCGTTGGCGTAGAGGCCCTTGAACAGCTCCTGGACCACCGCGTAGTGGTTGCGGGTGGTGGTGCGAGTGAATAGGTCGTAGGACAGGCCCAGGCCCGCGAGGTCTTCCGCAATCTGCCGGTTGTAGCGATCGGCCAGCTCGCGGACGGAGATGCCCTCCTTGTCGGCCTGCACCAGCAGCGGGGTGCCGTGCTCGTCCGTACCGGAGACCATCAGCACGTTGCGGCCGCGCATTCGCTGGTAGCGCGCGAACACATCCGAGGGGACGCCGAACCCCGCCACGTGTCCGATATGGCGGGGGCCGTTGGCATACGGCCAGGCAACGTTTACAACTACCGACTCAGTCATGCCTACTAGCCTATCGAATTCCACCCGGGCCTCCTACTTCAGTCCCACGCTTAACGATGCCTACCTGGGCACATTGCTCCATTTTTCGTCCTTTGGGCAGGCCGCGGCGCAAAAACGGCCGTTTTCGGCCTGTGGATAGTTTGCGCAGGGTGGTTACTTTGCTCCGAGTTATCCACAGATCGGGTTTGCGGGCCTTGTAGGGGTTGCCAGGCGCTTCTAGCGTGTGGGGCATGACGACGACAGCCATGGACACTTTGAAATCAGCACACTCTATCTTCGCGGACGGGATTTCCTACTTGGGCCTGTGCCGCGAGTTGAGCCTGCCCGCTTTGAAGGCTGTCATGTCGGACGTTGCCGCGGCCGCGCACTACCGCGCGTGCCAGACCTTCTTCGGGCACACGACCTATACGCGCAAGCAAGCCGCCGCCCGCCGGGGTGCCGCAGAATCCGGACACCACCTGGATACTTTGCTGGTGTTGGACAATGCCTTCCGCCGGGTGCGCAACCAGGGCGAGGCCTGGGCGATGCTCATCGAACTGTGCAACACTCCTGGCACCACCAAGCAGCTGCGCCGACTGGCCAACCAAAAGGTCTTGGAGCTCAACCGCCCGGCACCGCCAGCCGAAGGCGTGCGGGTCACCCGCCGCAAGGATGGGCCCAGCACTTTTTCTGTTACCGGTGATCCGGAGTTGGTGGAAAACCTCTGGGCGTCAATTAAGACCATCCCCGACGTCGAGGCCCTGTTTAGCGGCGGACTGGAGAAGCAGCCCAAGGCCACGCACGTGGTTATCTCCCTGCCGGACTGGGTACGCATCCTTGCCGGTGACGGGGACGAAATCACCCTGCAGCTAACCAACGGCACCACCATGACCGGGGCCGAATACGTCCGCCAATGCTTGTTGGATGCGGGCCTGGCCACGTTGGTGGATCCTAGGCGGGGTCCGGTCAACCAATACCGCTACCAACGCCACGCCTCACCCAAGCAGAAAGACATGGCCAAGGCCGAGACAACCACCTGCGCGTGGCCAAACTGCCGCAAGCCGGCCGATGAGTGCCAAGTGCACCACATCTACCCCTGGGTAGACGGCGGAGAAACCAACCAAGAAAACCTCACCTTGTTGTGCGAGTTCCATAATTCCTGGAACGACGACGACCCGGCCTACCCCAGACACGGAAGGGTCAATCGAAGACACGGCAAAGTCACGTGGGAACCGCCCTGGGGCGGCGGGACCTGACGGCTGATAGCTGACGGTTGACGGCTGACACGGGGTCAGCCGCAAGAGCAAAACCTTGAGACCAGGCTGCGATGGGACACCCCAAGGAACACTCCCCAGCCGAAACACGCAAAAGGCGCCACGGACCACGTCCGTAGCGCCTACTCGGCGTGCCTCAACCAGCAAAAAGCGCACCGCCCACAAAAGGGTCGGTGCGCTTTGGCATGTGCGCGAGAGGCTTAGTGCTTGCGCTTGAGCTTGAGACGCTCGGCGCGGCGACGCTTGTTCTCCTGCGCGCGCTGGTACTCGCGGTGCAGGCGGCGCTCGCGGGCCAGCTTGCGCTGGAAGGCCTGGGATTCGCGGTACTCAAGGTAAATGACGTCGTTGCGCAGATCCTTGACGATGGCGAACATCAGCAGAACCACAATCACCAGGAACGGCGCGGCGGCCACGATGGTGACGTTCTGCAGGTTGTTCAGCGAGTCCTCGTTGACCAGCAGCAGGGTCAGGCCAACCGCGGCGGTCAGCACACCCCAGATGGCGGACAGCCACGGCTGGGCGTCGGACTTGCCGTTCTGCGACATCGAACCCATCACCGTCGACGCGGAGTCCGCGGAGGTAATGAAGAACGTGGCCAGCAAAATCATGGCGACGATGGAAGCAATCGCCCCGAGCGGCATGGCGTTGAGCAGGTTGAACAGCTCTTCCTCGGCGCTCTCGCCGGCAATCGAGTTACCGGTCTGCTCGGCGTGGATGGCCGAGCCACCGAAGATGGCGAACCACAGGGTGGACACGCCGGCCGGGACCAGCAGGACGCCGACGCAGAACTCGCGGACGGAACGGCCGCGGGAAATGCGCGCCAGGAACATACCGACGAACGGCGACCAGGAGACCCACCATGCCCAGTAGAAGATGGTGTAGCCGCTGAGCCACTCGCCGGCCTCGCCGTTGGCGGACTCGGCGGTGCGGCCGATCATCTCGGTGAAGTTATCCAGGTAGGCACCGATGGAGCCCGGCACCAGGTTCAGGATGTTGACGGTCGGGCCAACGATGAACACGAAGATGGCCAGCAGCGCGGCCATGACCATGTTGGCGTTGGACAGGTACTGGATGCCGCGGCCCACGCCCGACAGGGCGGACAGGATAAAGGCCAGGGTCAAAACCAGAACGATGCCGATGACCACGCCGTTGCCCGGATCCTCGATGATGCCGGAGGCGGACAGGCCGGCCTGAATCTGCAGGGCACCCAGGCCCAGGGAGCAGGCGGTACCGAAAACGGTGGCGAAAATCGACAGGATATCAATCAGCTTGCCGACCGGGCCGGCAGCGCCCTTCTCGCCGATGAGCGGCACGAAGGCCGAGGACAGCAACTGCTTACGACCAATACGGAAGGTGGAGTACGCAATAGCCAGGCCCACGATGGCGTAGATGCCCCACGGGTGGAGCGTCCAGTGGAACATGGCGGTTGCCATGGCGGTATCGACCTCGTGCGGGTTGTGATCCGGAACCCCGTCACGGTAGAAGGCCAGCGGCTCGGAAGCGCCGTAGAACATCAGGCCGATGCCCATGCCGGCCGCGAACATCATCGCGATCCACGACGGCGTGGAGAACTCCGGCTCCTCGTCGATATGCCCCAGCCGGATGGTACCGAACTTGGAGACCGCGATAGCGAGAACGAAGACCACGAAGATAGTGGTAAACAGCACGTAGGCCCAGCCGAAGTTATCGACGACCAGGTTCAGGGCCTTGCCGGAGAACTCAGCGAAGCTGTCGGCGCCAGCCAGACCCCAGATGACGATAGCCAGAACCAACGCCCCGGCAACGCCGGTCACGGTCCAGTCGATCTTGGCGTCGCCGTCGGCGGCCATCTCGACGGGCTCTTCCTCGTGCTTTTCGGAGGAAAGGCCCTCGTTGTCCAGCATGGAAGCCAGCTGGCTCGTCGCCGACTGGCCGTCCAGCGCCTCATCAACGGTTTCGTATTTTTGATCTACCGGTTTGGAATCCAGCACGTCCGGATCGTGCGGATCCGCCCCTTCAGGCACGTTGTTTTCCGAATTTGTCATGCAATCTAGGTTGTTCGAAACCGGAAAGTCTTTCAAATTGCCGACCGCGTTTTTTCCTTAATCTCCGGGGTTTATCCCCGATTTTCGCCGCGCCGTGACCTCTGCAGGCTTCGGCATAACCGCTAGTCTTTAAGTTTTCCGACGGTGACACAACACGTTCCTATAACAATTGGGTTAAGAATTGCTGTGAACGGTTATTTTCCCTGCAAGTAGACCAAAAATACGCTGTTTCCCACCCACCGGTCTCAGGGAACTGCCAGCCACGGCAGCGGGCCTCACAAGGCCCGGCCCGGGCGGCGAGACGGGCCGCGGAGGCAAGTCGCGGGCAGCGATTCCCGGGCGGCTAGCCTCGGGCCGCTAGTCCCGGGCGGCTAAGACGGCATCGTAAAGCTCGCGGCTGGAGACCCCCGCCTCGCCAGCGACCTGCTTGCAGGCCGCCTTGAGCCGCAACCCGGCAGCGGCCAGCTCCTGGGCCTTAGGCACCAGCTCGTCCACGCCCACGGCGGCGGCCGCACCGCCCTCGATGACGACGGTGATCTCACCGCGCGCGTTCTCGCCCGCCCACTCGGCCAGCTGCCCCAACGGGCCGCGCTTGACCTCCTCGTAGGTCTTGGTCAGCTCGCGACAGACCGCCGCGGGCCGGTCCTCCCCCAGCACCTCGGCGGCCAGCGAGAGCGTCTCGGCCAGCCGGTGCGGCGACTCGAAAAAGACCACGGCGCGCTCCTGGCCGCGCAGCGACTCGAGCCACTTGCGCCGCGGCCCGCCCTTGCGTGGGGCGAAGCCGTCGAAGATGAAGTGCCCCACGCCCAGCCCGGACAGCGCCAGCGCGGTGGTTACCGCCGACGGCCCCGGCAGGCACGTCACCGGCACGCCGGCCTCGGCGGCGGCGACCACCAGGGAGTGCCCCGGGTCGGAGACTATCGGCATGCCGGCGTCGGTGACGACGAGGACGGTGCCGGAGCGGGCGGCATCGATAAGCCCGGCGGCGCGGGCTTCTTCGTTGTGGTCGAAGTTGGAGACCACCTTGCCCCGGATCTCCACGCCCAGGGCCTGGGCCAGGGCGCGCACGCGGCGGGTGTCCTCCGCCGCGACGACGTCGGCCTGCCCCAGCGCCTGCAGCAGGCGCGCGCTCGCGTCCCCCGGGTTGCCCAGCGGGGTGGCGGCCAGCACGACGCCGCGCGGGAGAGGCTCCAACGAAAACTCAAAGCTCATACCTAACAGCATGGCACAGGGCCGTACCCTAAACTATCTGGGGTGAGTATCCGCACTACCTCCGCCCAGCCCGCCGCCGTCCCGCGCGGCGCCCACACTCGGCCTGCCGCCGGCCCCCGGCCCGTGACGTGGACTATGGCGGACACGGTGACCACGCTCGTCATCGCGGCGCTGGCGCTCGTTAGCCGCTTCGTCGGCCTCCAATACCCCACCAGCGACGAGACCCCGATTTTCGACGAGAAGCACTACGTGCCGCAGGCCTGGGACATGGTGCGCAGCTGGGACAACCTGTTCGTCGGCGGCATCGAGTCGAACCCCGGCTACGGGCTGGTGGTGCACCCGCCGCTGGCCAAGCAGCTCATCGCGATCTCGGAGCAGGTCTTCGGCTACACGCCGCTAGGCTGGCGCACGATGGCCGCGCTCTTCGGCGTCGGCACCGTCCTGCTGATTATGGCACTGGCCCGCCAGCTGTCGAACTCGACGGTGGTGGCGACCATCGCCGGCCTCATCGCGGTCTGCGACGGCGTGCTGTTGGTCTCCTCCCGCTTCGGCATGCTGGACATCTTCCAGGTCTTTTTCATCGTCGCCGCGGCCTGGGCCCTGGTCCACGACCACAAGCAGGTCCACCAGCGCCTCGATGACGCCTGGCGCACCGGCCTGCTCAACGATGCCGCCTTCGGCCCCCGCTTCGGCTTCCGCTGGTGGCGCTTCAGCGCCGGCGTCTTCCTGGGCTTGGCGCTGGCGGTCAAGTGGTCCGGGCTGTACTACATCATGTTCTTCGGCCTGGCCAGTGTGTTCGCCGACCTGTGGCTGCGGCGCCGCTACGGGGTCCGCCGCTACGTGCTAGGCACCCTGCTGCGCGATACCCCGGCCGCGCTGGCCTCGCTCGTGGCGGTGCCGGCCGCGCTGTACGTGTGGTCGTGGCGGGCCTGGTTTACCAGCGAGACCGCCGTCTACCGCCACGCGGCCACCGACGGCACCATCGAGGCCGGCTCCTGGCTGCATCTGCTTCCCGATGCCCTCGCCAGCTGGCTCTACTACCACTTCTCGGTGCTGGAGTTCCACGCCTCCCTGACCACTTCCGGCGGGCATTCCCACCCGTGGGATTCCAAGCCGTGGGCGTGGCTGGTCGCCGCCCGCCCGATTCTCTACCACTCGCAGACGGAGATGACGTGCACGGGCGGCATCGAGTGCCGGCGGATGCTCTTCCTGTTCGGCACGCCGATCATCTGGTGGCTCATCGTGCCGGTGCTGCTGTGGTCGGCGTGGAGCTGGTTTGTCCGCCGCGACCGCCGCTTCGCGCCCGTGCTCATCGGTTTCGCCGCCGGCTTCCTGCCGTGGCTGGCCGCCTACGACCGGCAGATGTATTTCTTCTACGCCGCCGCGCTCATCCCCTTCGTCATCGTCGGCCTGGCGCTGATAGCCGGGCAGCTGGCGGGGCGCGGCCCGGTCGCCCGGTGGGCCCGCCCGCTGCGGTGGGGCTCGGTGGCCGTGGTCGGCTACGTGGCCGCCGTCGTGGCGATGTTTTTCTACTTCGCGCCCATCCTCTACGGGTTCACCGTCCCGGAGAGTTGGTACCAGTCGATGATGTGGCTGCCCAGCTGGACCTAGCTGGGGCTGACCGGGGTTAGCCAGGGCCAGCCGTGCTGTCGGCCTAGTTCGGGTCCGCGCCCAAAACGCGCCAGGCCCCGCGCAGGCTGAAGCCGCGGTCGGCAGCCCAGGCCCAGCCCAGCGCCGCGGTGGCCAGCCCCGTGGCCAGCAGCGCGTAGACCTGGTCCAGGACGAGGTTGCCCAGGGCGATGTCGCGCATCGCGAAGCCGCACAGGAAGGCGAACAGCGTGCAGGTCAGCGGCATGAGCCCCGGGGCCAGGCGGGGGCGCCAGGCGGCGAAAAGAAGGCCGGAAGCCAGCCCCAGGCGCAGCGCCGCACCCTCGATGAGCGCGGAGGCGCCGTCCGGATCCGCCGTCGGGTCGAGGACCTCGCCGGTGCCCGGCACCATGCCGGAGGACTGCGCGACCATGGCCACGGCCCACGCGGCGCTGAGGACCGCGATGACGACCAGGGCGATGCGCGCCATCGCCAGCCCCGCGTGGCGGCGCCCGGCGGTGCGCTGCCATTCGGATTCCACCCCGCCCAGGATGAATTCGGACAGGTCCTGCGGCGGGGCCATGCCCTCCCCGGCCGGCTCCGCGAAGCTCAGCGAGCGGCTCAGCCGGGCCGCCTTGTCCTGGAAGGCGCGGCACTCGGCGCACTCGGCGATGTGGGCGTCGACGACGTTCTCGTCCAGCCCGTGGAGTTCCCCGTCCAGGCGCGCGGAAATGGCGGCCTGGACTTGCTCATGCGTCAACACGGTTGAGCACCTCATCCAGGCTGGCCCGCCCCGCGCCGAAGACGACGACCATCAGCAGGGAAACGAACAAGACGCTGACGTATTCGATCCCGCCCTCGGTGGCGAAGAAGCCGTTGCCCCAGTGCGCGAAGTAGAAGGCCCCGCTGACCAGGACCATCAGCACCGCGGCGGCGGCCGTCGTCAGCAGGCCGATGACCAGAAGCGCGCCGCCGGCCAGCTCCCCGACCGCAGTCAGCCAGGCGAAAATCTGCGGCTGGGGCACGCCCAGGGCGGAGAACTGCCCGACCGTCTCGTCCATGCCGTCGATAAACAGCTTGGTCACCCCGTGGCACAAAAAGACGAGGCCGAGAATCAGCCGCAGCACAAGCAGCGCGGCATCTCTAACGGCGGGTTTGTTCATGAGCATTAGACTACCTTGGTAGCCCCACTTTGCTAAAGAAAGGCGCCGCGATGACTCACGTGTATCTGCTCGATAGCCCGCTGGGCCACCTCGGGTTGGCGGGCACCGACCAGGCCTTAACGCAGCTCGCCCTGCCCAGCGACGAACTGCCGGCCGATGCCACCCCCGGCACCACGCCACTCCTAGAGGAGGCCGCGCGGCAGCTGCGGGCCTATTTTGCGGGCTCGCCAAAGCCCTTCGACGTGCCGTTGGACTATACCAGCCAGCCGCCGTTTACCGCGGCGGTGCTGCGCGAGCTGGCCCGCGTGGGCTACGGCGAGAAACTTAGCTACGGGCAGCTGGCCGCCCGAGCCGGCCAGCCGGCGGCCGTGCGCGCGGTGGGCAACGCCTGCGCGCGCAACCCTCTGCCGCTGTTCGTGCCCTGCCACCGCGTGGTGCGCTCCGACGGCTCCCTGGGCAACTACCGCGGCGGCCTGGCCGCCAAGCGCTGGCTGCTGGAGCTGGAGGCGGGCCGGGGAACCCAAACGGGCCCGGCGGCAGTCTAAACGGTAGCAATCACGCACATTTACCTTTGAGGAGCAACTACCGATGGATAGCACTAGCACTGACACCGGACCAGTAACCGGCCCCGACGGGCTCGCGCGCACCCCGTGGGCGGCTGGGGACGAGCTTTTGCGCGAGTATTACGACACCGAATGGGGCCTGCCCGTCTACTCGGAGGCGGGCCTCTACGAAAGGCTCGTGTTGGAGGGCTTCCAGGCGGGCCTGTCCTGGCGACTCATCTTGAGCCGGCGGCCCGCCTTCCGCCTAGCCTTCGCCGACTTCGACCCCGACACCGTGGCCGCCTTCGGGGCGGACGACGTCGAGCGCCTGGCTAACGATGCCACCATCATCCGCAACCGCCGCAAAATCCAGGCCGCCATCGACAACGCCCGCGCCACCGTCGCCCTGCGCGCCGAGGGCGGCCTGAGCGAATTCCTGTGGTCCTTCCGGCCGGCGGATACGCCGCGGCCGGAGGTGGCAAAAGAAATCCCCACCACCTCAGAGGAATCGACGCAGATGTCGAAGGCGCTGAAGAAGCGGGGATTTAAGTTCGTGGGGCCGACCACCTGTTTCGCGCTGATGGAGGCCATCGGGATGGTCGATACCCACCTGGTGGGCTCGCACCGGCGCGGGTGCTCGGGGCTCTGGGACTAGGCCTCGGGACCAAGCTCAAGGGCACGGCTTCGACGCCAGGCTCTGAGGCAAGGTCTTGGGGCTAGCCGACGCGGCGGGCGGCCAGGTCGTCCCGGCGGACCGGGGCGCGGTCGCCGGTGGAGTCGTCGTCGTGGTAGTAGACCGGCAGGTGGTCGAAGTCGGGGCTATCGTCGTCGACCTCGAGGACTACCGCGCCGGGGCGGCGGAGGCTGCGCGGGATGGCCAGCTCCTCGTCGGCGGCGTTGCGCACGCCCAGGCGGGCGCGCCGCAGCTGGCGGACGCGGCGGTGGCGCAGGGCCTGCTCCTGGCGCACCTGGGTGCGCAGGGCCACCAGGTAGACCACGGAGAGCACGGCGACCACGGCGGCGGGCAGCCAGCCCCAGCCGCCGAGGATGATGCCCAGGGCGACCGTGGCCACCACGGCGACGGCCAGGCCCAGCAGCGTGCGCTGGCGGCGCTGGTAGCGGTCGGTGGACGCGGCCTTATCGGCCTCCGGATCCCAGCCGCCGCGGCCTAGCCGGCGCTTGGCGAATTCCAGCTCCTCGGCAGAAAGCTCGTCATCGCCGCTGATCTCGGCCTCCTCCGTAGCTTCCGCAGCCTCCGCGGTCTCCTCGGCGGCGCTGGCGGTGGCGGCGGCATCGGCGTCGACTGCGCCGGGGTACATGAGATCCACCGGGGAGGTGTAGGACGCGTCCAGCGGGTAGGCGTCGGCGGCGACCTCGTCGACCTGCGGCGGGTCGAAGTATTCGGGGGCCTCCTCCGCAGTTAAATCCTCAGCGCCCTCGCTGTCCTCGGCCGGAACGTCCTCGCCGGTCTCGGCGTCCGCGGCGGGGGCATCGTCGAGCAGGGGCGAGTCGACGACCTCGCCGTCGATGGTCTCTTCCTGCGCGGAGACCGGCACGGCCAGGCTGGCCGGCTCGGCGTCGACGATTTCGTAGTCGTCGTCGGCATCAGTGCGGTGCACGTCCTGCGCGGTCACCCGCGGCTTGCGGCGGCCGGCGACCTTGCCCTGGTCGCCTTCGAAGAGCACCCGGGTGTCCTCGAAGCCGTCGCCGGTGTGGCTGACCGGGCGCTGGCCCCGCAGCAGCCACGGCGCCAGGACGAAGAGCCAGACCACCAGGATCAGGATGAGAATGAGGCCAGGAGACACTACGCGCTACCTCTTTCATAGTTTGACGATTGTCACAACCACAGTACTTCGCGCTTGACCCTCAACCGGCCTGCGCCACGCCCAATCCGGCGAGCTAATCCAGCACGCCGGCCGCCCGCAGCCGCGCGACGCAGCTATCCGGGAAGTCGTCGCGGACCAAGGCGACGAAATGGTGATCGCGCCACTCGCCATCGATGTGCAGGCTGCGGCGGGCGATGCCCTCCTCGCGGAAGCCGTTGTTGAATAAGACCCGCCCGGAGGCGGCGTTGTTGGGCAGGAACGTGGCCGTCACGCGGTGCATGCCCACGCGCCGGAAGGCGTGGTCGGTGCCCAAAGCGCAGGCCACGGTGGCCAGGTGCCCGCCGGTCATCTCCGAAAAGACCCAGTAGCCGATCCAGCATTCGCTCACGCTGCCGTGCTGGATATTGCCCAGCGTGAGCTGCCCGGCGAAACGCCCGTTGCACTCGATGGCAAAGGGCACCACCACCCCCTGGCGCGCCGCCGCGCCCAGGTACCACAGGTGATTCCACCAGGCCTGGGAGCTGTGGGCGGCGGCCCAGCTGGTGGGCATCGTCGGCTCGACGTGCCGCAGGTGGGCCTCGTCGTGGAGGCGCTGCGTGCGCCAGTCCGCCCCGTCCGTGCGGTGCAACGGCCGCAGGCGCACCTCGGCCCCGCGCGGGAAGCGGGCGTTCGGGCGGATGCGCACGGTCTCGGTGACCTCCGGCCATCCGGGGTGCTCGATGGCGCGCGATTCCCGCGCCCCGGTGTGGCGCTGCCAGCTGTGCCGCGCCCAGCCGAAGGGGTCGATCATGAGCGCTGGGTGATGAACATGACGTCGACGACGTCGCCGGGGCGGATATCCGTCACGGACTCCGGCACGCGGATAAGAGCGTTGGCCTCGGCCAGGCCGGCCAGCAGGTGGGCCGGCGCCCCGCCCGCGCCGGACAGGCCCTCGACCAGGTAGTCGGCGGTGTCGGCGTCGCGCATCAGGCGGGCGCGGATATAGCCGCGGCGGCCCAGGCGGGAGTCGATGTGGTTGACGGCGCGGGCGCGCACCACCCGGCGCGCGGCGTTGCGCTTGCCCAGCGCCAGCCGGATGAGCGGGCGAACGAAGACCTCGAAGACCACCAGGGCGGAGACCGGGTTGGACGAAAGCAAAAACGTCGGGATGCGCTCGTCGCCCAGCAGCCCGAAGCCCTGCACGGAGCCCGGGTGCATGGCCACCCGCGTGGTGTCGATGTCGCCGAGCTGGTCCAACACCTCGCGGATGGCGGCGGAGCCGGCGCCGCCGACGGCCCCGGAAATCACGATGACCTCGCTGCGCGCGATCTGGGTCTCCAGGTTTTCCCGGATGCGCCGCGGCTCGCCCTCGGCGATACCCACGCGGGTGACCTCGGCGCCGGCCTCGCGGGCGGCGGCCGCCAGCGCGTAGGAGTTGACGTCGAAGACCTGGCCCAGGCCCGGCTCGCGGTCGATGTCGACCAGCTCGCGGCCGAAGGAAATCACGGTCACGCGGGGGCGAGGGTAGGCCAGCACCTTCGAGCGCCCCACCGCGGCCAGCAGCCCGATCTGGGCCGGGCCCAGGATGGTGCCGGCAGACACGGCGACGTCGCCGGGCTGGATGTCGTCGCCGACGCGGCGCACGAAATCGCCGGAGCGCACCGGGCGGTGGGCGACCATGCGCTTGCGCCCGCGGTCGGTCCACTCGAGGGGAAGGACGGCATCGGCAAGCGTGGGCAGGGGCGCGCCCGTGTAGACGCGCACGGCCTGCTTCGGCTGGAGGCGCAGCGGCTGCCGGGAACCGGCCGGGACCTCCCCCACCACCGGCAGGGAACGCTCGGTCTCCGGCTCCGGGGCCTCCTCCGCGTCCGGGTCGCGCAGGCCGAGGCCGCGCTCGCCGCCGATATCAACCGCGCGGACGGCGTAGCCATCGATGGCCGCCTGCGGGAAGCCCGGCAGCGGCTGGTGCGCCTGGACCTCCTCGGCACACTTCAGCCCCAAAGCGTTGGCGATGGCGATCCGCACCGGCTCGGGCGTGACCGCCGCATCGGTGACAAACTCCAGTTGCTCTTCCACAGAACGCATAGCAACGCGCCGCCTTTCCCCGGTTAGTTCTCCGCCAACCCGTTCTCTTGCTCGTACTCCGCAATAATATGCTTGATCGCCTTATACAGCGCCGGGCCGTATTTCTCGTCGCGCAGTCCGAAGTCGACGTTGGCGGGGATGTAGCCGCCGGGGTTGCCCAGGTCGTGGCGCTTTCCGCGGTGGACCACCACGTGCACGGGCTCGCCTTCCTGGATGAGCAGCTCGATGGCGTCGGTCAGCTGCAGCTCGCCGCCCTTGCCCGGGCCGATGCGCCGCAGGGCGTCGAAGATCTTGCGGTCCAGCAGGTAGCGGCCGGTGGCCACGAGGTTGGAGGGGGCATCGGCAGGATCGGGCTTTTCGACCATGCCGACGACCTTCTTCACGCCCGGCGCGTTAGTGTCCTCGACGTCGAAGACGCCGTAGTTGTAGGTCTCCTCGCGGTCGACCTCGAAGGCACACAGGACGGACCCGCCTAGGGCCGCGCGCACGCGCGCCATGTCCTCCATGACGGTGGCGGGCAGGACGATGTCGTCCGGCAGCATGACGGCGAAGAAGTCCTCGTCCTCGTCCAGGACGGACTCGGCCAGGCCGACGGCGTGGCCGAGGCCCAGCGGCTCGGCCTGCTCGACGGCGATGGGGTGGATGAGGTCCGCGGCGCGCTGCACCTTGGCGACCTGCTCGTCCTTGCCCCGCTCGGCCAGGGTCTCGGTCAGGTCGGGGAAGCGCTCGAAGTGGCGCATGACCTCTTGCTTGTTCGGGGCGGTGATAACCGCCAGTCGCTGGGCGCCGACGGAGGCGGCTTCCTCGGCGATGAGCTCGATGCCAGGTGTATCGACTACTGGCAGCAGCTCCTTGGGCACGGTCTTGGTGGCCGGGAGGAAACGCGTCCCCATGCCGGCGGCCGGAACCACTACGGTTTTCACCCCGTGCGGGGTATTCTCGCGCTCGTTAGACATGGATCTGACCTTACCTGCTCGCCTAATCCGTTTCGGGCACCGATACGCCCTATTAGTATTTAAGTTATGAATTTGCCCTCCCCCGACGCCGATAAGCAGCAACTGCGCGAGCATTTCCGCAACGCCCGCCGCGCCCCGGCCGACGATGCCTCCTTAATCGCCCACACCGACCGCTTCCTGCGCGCCTTTGAGCACCCGCGCGTGGCGGCCTATGCCCCGCTGGCCAGCGAGCCGGGCGGCAAGGAGTGGCTGGCGGCGGTCGCGGCGGCCAGCCAGCAGGTGTGGCTGCCGCTGTCGATGCCCGGCGGCACACTGCTGTGGGCCAGCTACCACGGCGAGAAGGCCACGCGGGCGGGGGCGCTGGGCATCGCGGAGCCGGAGGGCCCGCGGTTTAATTCCACGGTGCTGGCAGGCCTCGACGTCCTGCTGGTGCCGGCGATGGCCGTGGACCGGCGCGGGTTTCGGCTAGGCAAGGGCGCGGGCTATTACGACCGCGCGCTGGCCGGCCTGCCGGCGGGCGGGCCGCTGAAGCTGGCCGTGGTGCACTCCAGCGAGGTCGTGGACGAGTTGCCGGCCGATGCCCACGACGTGCCCTGCGACGGCGCGCTCACCGACGCCGGCGTGGAGCTGTTCTAGGCACTAAGTTCCTCTGCCTGGGAACCGGCGGTGGTCCGGGCGCAGTCTATATAGACATGCGGAGTTTTACTGGTTTTTCTTCCCTGCGGCACACCCTGGCCACCCCGGGGCACCCGCGCGCGAGCCTTCTGAAAAAGCTGGCGGCCGGCGCGCTGGTGGTCGCGGCCGGCTTGGTGGGGCTGAGCGGGTGGAAGGACAACCCGCGGGTGCCGGTCTTCGCCCGCGAGGTCGCGGCCGGCCAGGAGCTGGCGGCCGAGGACGTCGAGTGGCGTTCCCTGCCGCGCGACGCCATCCCGGCGGGCGTGGCCGACCAGGCGGGGCCGGAGGATTTAGCGGGGCGGGTGGTCGTGGCGGCCGGATCGGCCGGCGAGGTGGTCACCGAGTCCCGCCTGTTGGGCGAGGAGCTTACCCACGCGTTGGGGGAATCGACGGGTCAGGACTATCATTTGGTGCCGATTAAGCTCGCGGAGCCGGACATCGCCGCGCTGCTCGCGCACGGGGATACGGTCAGCGTGGTCAGCAACGGTGGGACAGGTCAGGGCGCGCCGCCGGCCGACGCCGGGGAGGCGGAAACCGTCGTGGCGCAGGAGGGAAAAATCGTCTCCACGGCCGCCGCGGGAGAGACCACGGGCTCCCAAGCGGCTACTATTCTAATTGCACTGCCGGCCCCCGCCGCGAAGAAAGTGGCGGCCGCCTCGCTGAGTTTTCCGCTCACCGTGGTGGTCACCGGAGACCGAGCAGGCTAAACATCGAAAGGACTTCGCCATGTTGAAGGGCTTCAAAGACTTCATCCTCCGCGGTAACGTGATTGAACTGGCAATCGCCGTCATCATCGGCTCCGCTTTCACCGCCATCGTCACGGCCGTGACCGATTCCCTGATCCAGCCGCTCATCAACTCCTTCGGTTCCGCCGAGGTCGGCGGGCTGGCGTTCCAGATCAAGGCCGATGACCCGACCACCCGCATTGACCTGGGTGCCGTCATCACCGCGGCCATCAACTTCCTGATCATCGCCGCCGTGGTCTACTTCCTCATCGTCATGCCGATGAACAAGCTGGCCGAGGCCGCCAAGCGCCGCAAGGGCATCGACCCGGAGGAAGCCACCCCCACCACTGACGACCTGCTCATCGAAATCCGCGACCTGCTCGCCGCCCAGAACAACGTCGGCGACAAGGTCACCGGCCAGACCAGCGACCTGGCCGAAGAATCGACCGAGGGTCCGGGCAAGTCAATCACCGGTGATGATGCCGCCGGCAAGCACCGCGCCTAAGGATCGGCACTACAAGTTCTAATAGTGCGGCGGGATTTGCTCGCGGTAGAACGCTTCCCCGCGCGCCCCGTCCCCATCAGGACCTTCTAAGCTTTGAGGGCCGTCGTCTACTTCGACGGCCCTTTCTGCATCTGCGGAGCCGAACGCGGACACGAACGGGGGCCGGTCCGCCGTCCGGTCGTAGTCGGGGCTGTCGCTCGGGCGCACCGCGCGCCGCCGCTTGCCGCGCCGGGAGTGGGAATTCGTCATGGCTGGCTGCTGCTTAGTCCACCGAGTACTTCTGCAGCTGGTCGACCAGGTGGTGCACCAGCGGGGTCAGGGTCGCCATGCCGTCGCGGATGGCCGCACGGGAGGCCGCCACGTTGACCACCACCGTGGACCCAGACACGCCGGCGATGCCGCGGGAGGTGCAGGCATCGACAGCGCCGCAGGCCTGGCCGGAAGACCGCAGGGCCTGGGCGATGCCCGGGACCAGCTGGTCCAGCACCGTGCGGGTGGCCTCCGGGGTCTTGTCGCGCGGGCCCACGCCCGTGCCGCCGACGGTCAGCACCAGATCCACGCCGCCGACCACGGCGGTCTCAATCGCCTGGCGAATCTTCGACTTCTTGGAGCGCACCACCACTGCCCCATCGACGCGGAAATTGGCCTCGGCCAGCAGCTCCGAGCACAGGCGCCGGTTGTCTTCGGCATGCTGCTCGGGGTGGTCCGTCACGATGACGATCAGGGCGCGGCGCTGCGCGTTCATGGACTGTTCGCGCTCCTGGGCCAACAGGTAGGCATCGTCCGGCCCCGCGATGTCGCGGAGGCTGTCGCGGTTGCCGCCCCGCGGGGCGTCGGCGAGCGTGGCTGTGCGATCGGAATCGCTGGCGTCTACAGGCATGGTTCTCCTTAACGGTGGTGCGGCTTTGCGCTTTAATCTACTCGTTCGACAGCGTTACCTCTACCTGTCGCGTCTCCTCGCTGTCGGGATCCGCGACTTCCAAGGTCACGGTCTCGCCGAATTCCTGGGAACGGGTCGCCGCGATGAGCGTGTCCGAGTCCTCGATGAGGCGATCACCCAGGCGGGTGATGACGTCGCCGGCCTTGATGCCGGCTTCCGCGGCCGGGCTGCCCTCTTCGACGTTGACCACCGGCGCACCCTGGGTGAGGTTGCGCCCGTCGACCTGCACGCCCAGCATCGGGTGCTTGACCTCGCCGTTGTTGATGAGCTGATCCGCCATGCGCTTGGCGAAGTTGGACGGGATGGCAAAGCCCAGGCCGATGGAGCCGGCCTCCTGCCCCGACGAGGAGGACAAGGAGGCGATGACGGAGTTCATGCCGACGATGTTGCCGTTCATGTCCACCAGCGGGCCGCCCGAGTTGCCGGGGTTGACGGCGGCGTCGGTCTGGACGGCATCGATAAGCGAGGGCTCCCCGCCGGCCTGGGAGGCGCGCACGGGGCGGTTGACGGCCGAGACGATGCCGGAGGTCACCGTCGCGTTCAGCCCCAGCGGCGAGCCGACGGCCACGACCTGCTGGCCGACGTTGAGGTGATCGGAGTCCGCGAACTCCAGGTAGGGCAGGTTCTCGGCGTCCTTGATTTTGATGACGGCGACGTCGGTGTTGGCATCGGAGGCCACCAGCTCGGCCTCCTTGCGGGTGCCGTCGTTCATGGTGACCTGGATGCCGCCGACCGAGGAGCGCTCCGCGCCCTCGACGACGTGGTGGTTGGTCAGCACGTAGCCGTCCGGGGAGATGATCGAGCCCGAGCCCTCGGCCGCGCCGCCGCGGGTGACGACCTGGATCGCCACGACCGCGGGCAGGACCTTCTGGGAGACCTCCTCGATGGAGCCCTCGGCCGGCGCCGGGGCGGAGTCGTTGTTGGCGGGGCGGTTGAGGACCTCGTTGACGGTGGAGGTCGAGTCGTTGCTGCCGGACCCGCCCACGACGGCGCCGGTGATACCGCCCGCGCCCACGGCGACGACCAGCATCATGGCCAGCGCGGTGCCCAGGCCGACGGAGCGCTTCTTCTGCGGCGCCTCGGCGACGGCGGTCGGTGCCTCCGGCTGGCCTTGCGGTTGAGCCTGTGGCTGCTGCGGGGCTTGCGGATTGGCCTGCGCTTGGGGCTGGCCCCACTGCGCGTCGGCAGACTGCCACGTCTGGGTGTCCTGCGCGTCGGGGGTCCGCGGCTGGTTCCAGCCCTGCGACTGCGACTGGGGCTGCCCCTGGCGACCGTAGGGGCTCGACGAGCCGGTGGGCTCGGCGTTATGGGGATTGTTGTTGTTCATAGCCGTAGTATCCCTCCCTGACCTTTGGTGCCTCTGATACCCGACTGCAAACAGCTTAGGAGTATCTGGCAGGTTGCTGTATGGATTTCGATCTTAGTGACAAGTCCACAATTCGGCCAACCGCCCGGGCACGAGACTGTTGGTTGGGCTTGCCCCGAAACCGTTTACCGGGCGCACGGCTAGCGCTGGTTGAACCAGCGCTTGGCGAACTCGCGCCCGCGCCGCTCGGAGGCCGAGGACCCGTCCAGCCCGGCGGTCGTCTCCCCGGGGTTGAGCGCAGCGTCCTCGGTGTCCCAGTCCGTGTTGGGGGCGCTGCCCGGGAAGATGATTTCCATGCGCGTGCCGTGGTCGTCGGAGTCACCGACGGTGATGGTGCCCTTGTGGCGCTCCACGACCTGGCGCACGATGGCCAGGCCCAGGCCGGAGCCGGGCATCTTCCGGGCCTCGGCGGAGCGGTAGAAACGCTCGAAGATCTTCTCGCGCTCCGCCTCCGGGATGCCCACGCCGGAGTCGTCGACGCGCAGGCGCGCGGTGTGCTCGTCCAGGCGCTGCAGGCGCACGCGCACCATGCCGGCGGCCGGCGACCACTTGGCGGCGTTGTCCAGCAGGTTAAGCACCGCCCGGCCGAGGGCGAAGGGATCGCCGACCATCACCCAGGGCTCGAGGTGGACCTGGAATTCGACGTCGGGCCGGCGCCGGCGGGCGCGCTTGAGCGAGGAGGCCACGACCTTGTCCAGCGCGACCGGCTCCATCTCCTTGTCGACGGCGTCCTCGCGGGCCAGGTCCACCAGATCGCCGATGAGCACGGAAAGCTCCTGCATCTGGGCTAGGACGTCCGCCTCCAGCTCGGCGCGGTCCTGCTCGCTCAGGCTGTCCGCGGTGTTGGACTTGTTGAGCATCATCAGCAGCTCGATATTGGTGCGCATAGACGTCAACGGGGTCTTGAGCTCGTGGCCGGCGTCCGCGACGAACTGCGATTGCTTGATCCGGGATTCCTGCAGCGCGTCCAGCATGCGGTTGAACGCCACGGCCAGCTGGGCCATGTCGTCGGTGCCCACGACGGAGATGGGGCGCAGATCGCCGGTGCTGGCGACGTGGTCGATGGCGCGCTTGAGCCGCTGGATGGGGTGCAGGCCGGTCTGGGAGACCCACACGCCGCCGGCGATGGCCAGCAGGATCCCCAGAGCGAAGACGGCCAGCAGCACCGTGCCGACGATGTCGATGACGTTCTCGGTCTCGGCCCGGCTGTCGGTTAGCACGACCCAGGAGCCGTCGTTAGCGCGCAGCGAGATCGTGTGGAGATCCCCCTCCTGCTCCATGGAGAGGCCGTCCTCGGGTGGGACCTGGTCGTCGCCGTAGGTGGCGGCGTCGCCGGCCGGGGAGACGGTGAGCCGGGCCTCGGGGTGCACGGTCTTAAAGTGCTCAATCTCGTTGAGCAGGTAGTCCGGGTCCTGGTTGGCCTGGGTGCGCACGAGCATCGCCTGCGCGTGCGACTCCAAGGCCTCGTTGTCGGCGGCGCGCAGGCAGGCCGCCACGGCCCCGTAGGAACCGGCGCAGATAATAGCCGAGGTAACGGCCACGATCAGGCCGGTGAGAATAGCCAGACGCCAGCGCAGCGACGTGCGCGAGACCCACGGACGGGAGCTTCCCGTGTAAACCGTCGGTTCGTCTGAAAACTCGTCGGGCGGAGCGGAAGCCTGCGCCCGAGACACCGGCTTCCGAAAAATCACGGGGTGTTCTCTCGCAACACGTAGCCGACGCCACGGACGGTATGGATAAGCCGGGGCTCACCTTCGGCCTCGGTCTTCTTACGCAGGTAGCCGATGTAGACTTCCAGCGCGTTGCCCGAGGTCGGGAAATCGTAACCCCACACGCTTTCTAGGATCACGTCGCGGGCGAGCACCTTGCGGGGGTTTTCCAGCAGCAGCTGCAGCAGCGCGAACTCGGTGCGGGTCAGCGAGATCATGCGCTTGCCGCGCCAGACCTCGCGGGTATCCGCGTTGAGGTAAAGATCCTCGAAGGCCAGCTTGGATTCCTTTTCCGGCGTGGCCTGGATAGGATCGGCTGCCGCGCGCCGCGCCAGCGAACGCACGCGGGCCAGCAGCTCCTCGAGCGCGAAGGGCTTGGGCAGGTAGTCATCGGCACCTGCGTCCAGCCCCGCCACCCGGTCGGCGACACCGTCCCGGGCGGTCAGCACGAGAATGGGCCGCTTCCAGCCCTCGCTGCGCAGGGAGCGGCATACCTCGAGGCCGTCCATGTTGGGCATCATCACATCGAGGATCATCAGATCCGGGGATTCCCGGTGCACCGTCTCGACAGCTTCGACGCCGTCCCCAGCCAAGGCGACCTGGTAGCCGTTAAAGCTCAGCGAACGGCGAAGCGATTCACGCACCGGCTGTTCGTCGTCCACCACGAGAATTTTCATATCTCAATTATGTCCTAAGATGAGTCTTTCCAGAAACCCAGAAAGTAAAAGTAATTTTATTAAGGTTTGGGGCCCGATTAAGGATCGAACAGGGGTACACTCAGCTGCAAAAACAACGCAACGCGTCAGTAGCCCTTAGGGAATCTTAATAAGAAAAGCGCCCCGGCTACCCTTATTCGGGGTAACTCGGGGCGCGAGGGGCCGGCCAGTTAGCGGCCCAGCTATGTCGTCCTAAAAACTCTTAGAACTGCTCCACGTCAACCAGACCGAGCTTGGCGGCCTTGACCAGACGGCGCGGGATGCGCACGGCCTGGCCGTCGATGGTGACCTCCTGGAGGTCGACATTGTCGGCCTTCCACTGGGAGCGGCGCGAGCGGGTGTTCGCGCGGGACATCTTGAACTTAGGAGTTGCCATTTTCTTCTATCCTCCTTACGCGTTCTTCTTCTTGCGGCGAGCCATGCCACCGAAGCGCTGGTTGAAGCGCTCGACACGGCCGGCGGTGTCCATCACGCGCTGTGCACCGGTCCAGAACGGGTGCGACTCGGCGGTAACGTCGACCACGATGAGCGGGTACTCGTTGCCGTCCTCCCACTCAACGGTGCGATCGGAGGAGGCGGTGGACTTGGTCAGGAAGCGGGTACCGGTACCGGCGTCCTGGAAGACCACCGGGTGGTAATCCGGGTGGATATCTTTCTTCATGCGAATTCCCTCAGGGTTGAAACTTCGGGTCGGTTCTCCACTTTCACCGGGCCCATAAAACTAGGCCTAGGCGGCGGAGATCGTGCCCGAGTTGGGTTTTCTAACGGACAAACAGCTACCGTCGAGCAGCACCCGAGCGATAGCAACTCGGACTATATTACAGCCGACCTGCCCTTTTCCCAAATCTCGCCCGCGCCAACGCTACGGGTGGCCACAGCAGCCACAGCCACCCCGGCAACCACGCCCGGAAAGCGGGCTTCGCCACGCGAATTCCGTGCCGAGGGCTTAAGATTATTCCCAGCACGCCGGGCGTCCCCAGACAGGGCGAAAATATAGGCGGAGATATAGAGGTATAGCGCCCCCACTGTCCCCGCACTCCCCTACTGCCCGGAACCGCGCAAGGCCCCACGCGGGGCGCCAAGTATGGCTCGCACGAGGCGATTAGGAAATTCGGGCGCGAGAAGGTAAGGTTTTCCCTTGCTGTTGTCACAATGTACGTTTACGCCCCGTCTACTGCAATGAAACGGCGTGATTTTTTAATCGCTCATCCTCACATTCCGAGCGGAGTAAGCCTTCTAGGCACTCGATCACGTGGTTTTAATTAGCCAAGATGTGGGCGGCTAGGAGAAAGAAGACCCATGTCGGCTATTTGCCAGGTAACGGGCCGCAAGCCGCAATTCGGCAAGCAGGTCTCACACTCGCACCGCCGCACCTCGCGCCGTTGGAACCCCAACGTGCAGCGTCGTCGGTACTACCTGCCCTCTGAGGGCCGTACCATCACCCTGAATGTCTCTACCAAGGGCATGAAGATCATCGACCGCGACGGCATCGAGTCCGTCGTCGCCAAGATCCGAGCACGTGGGGAGAAGATCTAAAGATGGCACGTAACGATATTCGCCCGATCATCAAGCTTAAGTCCACCGCGGGCACCGGTTACACCTACGTGACCCGTAAGAACAAGCGCAACAACCCGGATCGCATCACTCTGAAGAAGTTCGATCCGATCGCCCGCAAGCACGTCGAATTCCGCGAGGAGCGATAATCAATGGCTAAGAAGTCCAAGATCGCTAAGAACGAGCAGCGCAAGGAAATCGTCGCCCGCTACGCGGAGCGTCGCGCTGAGCTCAAGGCAATCATCAAGAACCCGAACACCTCGGACGAGGACCGTTTGGAGGCACAGTTCGAGCTGAACCGTCAGCCGCGCGACGCTTCCAAGTCCCGCATCCGTAACCGCGACGCCCACGATGGTCGTCCGCGCGGTTACCTCCGCAAGTTCGGCCTGTCCCGTGTCCGCATGCGCGGCATGGCTCACCGCGGTGAGCTGCCGGGCGTTCGTAAGTCCAGCTGGTAAAGGGGAATTGCAACAATGAAGCGCAATAACCACAAGAAGTTCCGGATGGAGCAGACCCGCCGTCCGAAGAAGAACCCGTTGAAGGCAGAGGGCATCGAGAAGGTGGACTACAAGGACACCAAGATCCTCCGTCTGTTCATCTCTGACCGCCACAAGATTCGTTCGCGTCGCGTCACCGGTCTGACCCCGCAGCAGCAGCGTCAGGTTGCTACCGCGGTCAAGAACGCTCGCGAAATGGCTCTCCTGCCGTTCACCACCCGCTAAACACTAAGTAGCAGGGTTTCAACAGCGCACTTTTGCCGCTGGCAAGTGTGACACGGTAAAAGAATCTAACCAACGCCGTCGCCGGCACCCCGCCACTCGTGGGCCTGGGGTCGCCGCGGCGGCGTTTGGTTTTCTCCAGCCCCGAGCCAACGCCGGGCCGGCCCCGCTAACCGTTAGACTGGAGGGTAATTGACCCTGCCCACACTAGAGACAGTCCCTGCGAAGGAAGGCGCGTTGCTTATGGCCTTGCACCCCTCACTTACCGAGCTCGCCGAAGAGGCGGGACGCTGCGAGTCACTGCCCGCCGCCCGCGGCATCCTGGCGGAGTCCCATGAGCTGGCCCGCAACGCCCTCCACCACCGCGAGGACGGCCAGGAGCTGGCAGCGTGGTATTCCCGCGTCGTCCACGGCGTGGTCTACTCCCCCGCGGTCGATTCCCCGGTGCGGCTGACCGGCCCCATCGCCCGCGGCGATGGCCTGCCCGGCCTGCCGGTGGACTACCTGGGCCCCGCCAACGCGGACTTGGACGACCTGCTGTCTTCCGTAGGCATCGAGCCGCGTGCCGTGGAGGACGCGGCTATCTACCGCGCCGACGCGGGCCTGCCGTTGCCGGAGGAGGCATCGGCAGCACTCCTGCGCCAAGCACTGGGCACGCAGCCGCCGGCGCTGCAGTTGGTCAACGGGCTGCCGGACCCGGATGCCGCCGTGGACATTCATAACTTCCTGCTCGTGCCCATCGCCTCCCTCGCCCGCTGGGCCGCCCCCGCGCCCCGGCCGACGGCGGACCGGCTGGCCATCGGCGCGGAAAAGCAGCTGATTACTCCCGCCGAGGGCGAGGCGCTGTCGCTGGCGTGGCGCACCGGCCTGGAACTCTACCTGCGGGCCTGGCTCAACCACGCGGGCACCGCACAGCAGCGCCTGGCGGACCTGCCGCCGTTGGACCGCACGGCCTACGGTTCGGCGTGCCGCACGGTGTCGGCAATATTACAGGGCATCGCCGCCCGCGCGACTTAGCGCGTTGGCCTCTAAGATATAAGGTTGATATGTTCTTTGGTTCTTTGATGTCCGACCCTCAGGCGAACAGGAAGGTGTGGTAGGTCTATGGCTGGTGCAGTTGGCAGGCCGCGGAAGAATTCTCCGCGTCGTCGGGGTAGCACCGCGCGCGAAGAGATCCTGGATGCCTCCTCCGAGCTGTTTACCACCCAGGGCTTCGCCACGACCTCGACGCACCAGATCGCCGAGGCCGTGGGCATCCGCCAGGCCTCGCTCTACTACCACTTCCCGTCGAAGACCGAAATCTTTTTGACGTTGCTGAACTCGACCATCGAGCCTTCCCTCGACCTGGCCGACGACCTCGCGCAGCTGGAGACCACTCCGGAGCTGCGCCTGTGGGCGCTGGTGGCCGCGGAGTCCCGCCTGCTGCTCACCAGCGGCTGGAACGTCGGCCGGCTCTACCAGCTGCCGGTGGCAAACTCGGAGGAATTCGCCGAGTACCACCAGTCCCGCGCCCGCCTGGAGCACCATTTCCAGACCTTTGCTGCGGCGCTGGTCGGCGACGACGACCCGCGCACCACCTTGCCGTTCCACATCGCGCTCTCGGTTATTGAGATGCGCGGCAACGACGGCACTCCCCCGTTTTTGGCCTCCGACCAGACCATCCCGGACACCGCCGTCATGCTCGCCGATGCCTCCCTGGCCGTCCTCGACGCCGCCCTCCCCGACGACCGCGTCGCAGCCACCCTCAAACTGCTCGAGTCCCGCTCGGACTCCATCTCCGCGGCCGCCGCGGCTGCAGCCGACCGCCGCAAGAAGAAAAAGAAGCGCTAGGCCGCAGGCCCCTCGACGACCCGGCGGGTTTGGATCTCGCCCTGGAACCAGCGGGCCACGGCGCCGGACAACAGCAAACTGCCCACCGCGGTGTGCGCCAGGAACGGCAGGGTGAACATCACCCAGTCCGCGGCGCCGACACCGACCATCACGAAAAGCTCCACCACCGCGAAGCCGAGGGCGGCCACTGCCAGCACGACGTTCTGTCCGCCGCGCTGCGGGTAGAGTACGTCCTGGATAACGCGCAGAGACCACAGGATGTTGACCAGCACGAAGACGGCCAGCACCAGCAGGTAGAAGCTGGTCAAGGAGCTGTCTAGGACCGTCGCGAACTCGTCCAAGAAACCGCCGCCGGAATAGGCGCTGCTGCGGGCGCTATCGACGGCCGAGACAATCGCCATCAGCACAAAGCCCAGCGTCATCACCGCCGGCACCACGGCAGCTATCCCCAGCACGATCTTCACCACGCCCGGCGCCAGCTTGAGGCGGGCCAGCGGACGGCCCGTGGGCTCGAGTTCTTCGACCTTGCGGGTCTCGATGGCGAAGGTCGCCAGCCGCGGTGCGGGATGCTGCGGCTGCGGGAACTCGCCGTGCTGCGCGAGGTAGATAAGGTCGCCGATGCGCATGGGCTGGGCCGCGCTATCCGCGAGCTGCGGCGTCGTACTTGGCGCGCAGGCGCTCCTGGCCCAGAATGGTCCGGTCGGTGGCGGCCTCGTGATAGCGGGGATCGGACATGCCGGCGCCCTGCTCCTCGAGCGCCTGCAGCGCGGCGCTGAGCTCGGCGGCCAGCTGGTCCGAGGACTCGGTGTTGTTCAGACCCAGGCTTTCGTAAAAATTGTAATGCTGCGTCATGCTCGTGGTGCGTCCTTCCCTAGCGGTAGTTCTTAGTCCAGACTAAGGGTGCTACCCTCCGCCGCCCTAACCCGGGCCGTGCCAGGCCTAGGAAGCTTGGGCGGCCGAGTCGGTCTTCTCACCGGTCAGCTCGTAGATCAGATGGTCGAGCTGCTGCTGGGCGGTTTCATAGGTGCCGTCCTCGGGCCGCGAGAAGATCGCCATGCCCAGCTCCTGCCCGTCCACCTTCACGTGGCCGAGCTGCACGACGCTGTAGAAGCCGTCATCGTCCGGGCCCCATCCGCCTTTGATGGCCGCGCCCGGGAGGGCGCGCAGCCCGTAGTCCTGCAGCGGGTCCGGGGTTTCCATGGCCTCGATGACCGCGTCGGCATCGTCCAGGCGCGGCAGCTGCGCCGCGAAGGCGGCCTGCTGCTTGAGCCCCCACTCGGTCTGGCCGAAGGGCGTGAACCCCTCCTTAGTCATCTTGCCCTGGACCTCCGTGACGGTGTCGCCGCCCTCGCGCAGCACCGCCTGGGTGCTGTCCACGGCGGTCTCGGCGACGCCCAGGCTGACCCAGAGCGCCTGCGCGGAGTCATTGTCGGAAAACGTAATGGCCGCCTCCACCAGGGCCGGATCCGCGGTGCCGGCCTGGCAGGCGGCGATGGCGATGGGTACCTTGGCCGTCGACCAGGCCGGAAAGCCCGTGGTCGTGCCGGCGCTGATGACCTCTTTGCGGGTAGCCACGGCGACCCCGGCGTCGCCGCCGTATTTCTTGGTGGCGGAGGCCACCGCGCGCTTCAGTGCCTTCTGGTTGATGCCGTCCGGGAATTTCTCGACGCGGGCCGTCGTCGTGACCCGCGTCTTCGTCGGCGGGGCCGAGTTTTCTCCCCCGCCGGTGCTGCTGCAGCCGCCCAGCAGGGCGCTGGCGACGAGCGCGCAGACGGGAACGGCCCAGTGCTTGGTCATGAGATATTCACCACCGCGCCGTTACCGCCGCGGCAGGTCACCGCGTTTGAGTTGCCCGTGCACTGCATCTTGTACCACTGCCCCGTGACCGGGCTGTAGGCCTCCACCGGGGTGTTCGGGTTGCCGGACTGGGAGTAGGCAGAGGTGAAAGCGGAATAGACGGAATCCGCGAAGGCGGCGGAGGTCTCCTCACTGCCGGGCGCGGCAGAGCTGTACTGCCGCGGCGCCGGCACCTCCTGGGTCGGTTCACTGTCACGGGGAGTCGGGTCCGCCGCGGCCGCCCGCGTGCTGGAGCGGCTAGAGGAAGGCTCCGACTGCGCGGAGGAGCGCGCCGAGGAGCTAGCAGAAGAGCTGGCGGACGAGGTCGCGGACTTCGTCGACGACGCCGAGCTGCTCGTTTCCGCGGAATCCTCTGCCTCAGTCGATGAGCTGGCCGCGGGCGCGGGGGCGGGCTCGTCCTCGTCGGTGGAGGACATGCCCAGCCACCCGCGCTGGAGGCTCAGCGCGGCCACGACCGCCACCGCGATGATGACCGCGAGTATGCCGAAGGCGCCGACAAGGGCGCCCCGGCCCGGGGTGCGGCGCGGCTTGTCCTCCGCGCCGACCACCGGTAGCTCCGCGGTGACCGGCTCGGCGGGGTTATTCCCCGCGCCCGGCCCCGCGCCTTGCGTGTGCGCCATGTTTCTCCCTTGTCTAGGTCTGCGATTAGTAAATCTAACACGTACCTAGCGCCCGGGCCTGGCTTGTCGACACAACAGGCCGCGGGCGCGGTGGGAGTAGGCGGCGCGGCCTAGTGGGCGAAGTGGCGGGTGCCGGTGAAGTACATCGTCACGCCGGCCTCCTGGGCGGCGGCGATGACTTCCTCGTCGCGGATGGAGCCGCCCGGCTGGACCACGGCGGTCACGCCGGCATCGATGAGCACCTGCAGGCCGTCGGCGAACGGGAAGAAGGCATCGGAGGCAGCGAAGGAACCGCGGGCGCGCTCCTCCCCGTCCTCGCTCAAGGTGTTGGCGCGCTCGACGGCCAGCTTGGCCGAGTCCACGCGGTTGACCTGGCCCATGCCCACGCCGACGGTGGCGTTGTCGCGAGCCAGCAGGATGGCGTTCGACTTGACCGCGCGAACGCTGCGCCAGGCGAACTCCAGCTGGGACAGGGCCTCGGAGTCGAGCTCCTCACCGGCGGCCAGGGTCCAGTTCTCGGCCTGGTCGCCCTCGGCTTGGTAGGCGTCGACGTCTTGGACGAGCACGCCGCCGGAAATCGGGCGCTCCTCCTCGGCGGCCTCGTCGCGCTCGGCGCGCAGGATGCGCAGGTTCTTCTTGGTCTGCAGCAGCTCCAGGGCATCGTCCGCGTAGCTGGGGGCGATGACGACCTCGGTGAAGACCGGCTTGATCTGCTCTGCCATCTCCAGGGTGACCTCGCGGTTGGCGGCGATGACCCCACCGTAGGCGGACATCGGGTCGCAGGCGTGGGCGGCCTTGTGCGCGGCGGCGATGTTCTCATCGTCGGCGCCGATGCCGCAGGGGTTGGCGTGCTTGATGATGGCCACGCACGGGCGATCGTGGTCCCAGGCGGCGCGCCAGGCGGCGTTGGCGTCCTGGTAGTTGTTGTAGCTCATCTCCTTGCCGCCGAGCTGCTCGGCGTTGGCCAGGCCCTTGCCGTCGCGGTTGCGCACCACGCGGGCGGCCTGGTGCGGGTTCTCGCCGTAGCGCAGGGCGGTCGTGCCGGAATCCGCGTCCGCGCCCTGGGCGCGGAACCAGCCGGAAACGTCCGCGTCGTACTGGGCGGTGTGGGAGAAGGCCTCGGCGGCGAGCTGGAAGCGCTCCTGCTGATCGAAGCCGCCGTTGGACAGCGCGTCGATGACGGAGTCGTAGCGGTTCGGGTTGACCACGACGGCGACCGAGGCGTGGTTCTTCGCCGCGGCGCGCACCATGGACGGGCCGCCGATGTCGATTTTTTCGACGCAGGCGTCGTAATCCGCGCCGGAGGCCACCGTCTCCGCGAACGGGTACAGGTTCACCACGACCAGCTGGAAGGGCTCGATGTCCAGGTCCTTGATCTGGGCGAGGTGGTCTTCCTTGCGGGTGTCGGCCAGGATGCCGGCGTGCACGCGCGGGTGCAGCGTCTTCACGCGACCTTCCAGGCACTCCGGGAAGCCGGTCAGCTTCTCGACCGGGGTCACGTCGATGCCCAGGTCCGCGATCCGGCTGGCGGTGGAGCCGGTGGAGACAATCTCCACGCCGGCGTCGGCTAGGGCGCGAGCCAGGTCTTCCAGCCCGGTCTTGTCGTAGACGCTAATCAGCGCGCGTTTGATGGGCTTGCGTTCATCGCTCATGGATTAGTCTTGCCTTCCTGACAGAAAAATAGACACCAAAATCTAGCAATCAAAGGTTATGCCGCCGCCGGCGGCGGCGTCCGCGTCACGCACCGCAGCGCGCAGCACGCGGACGATCAGCTGCCGTTCCACGACCTTGATCCTCTCGTGGAGGCTAGCCTCGTCATCGTCGGCCAGCACCCGCACGGGCTCCTGGGCGATGATCGGGCCGGTGTCCACGCCAGCATCAACGTAGTGAACGGTGGAGCCGGTGACTTTCACCCCATACGCCAACGCATCCCTAACACCGTGCGCGCCTGGGAAGGCGGGCAAGAGTGCGGGATGCGTATTAATAATGCGGCCGGCAAACTGGTCGAGGAATTCCTTCCCCAGAATCTTCATGAAGCCGGCGGAGACCACCACGTCGGGCTGGCCCACCGCCGCGGCGAGCGCCTCGTTCCAGGCCGCGCGGTCCTCGCCCAGCGAGACAACCTCGCTAGCGATGCCGGCCGCCTCCGCGCGTTCCAGGCCCGGACAGGGCTTGTCAGCGACAACCTTGTCCACGCGGCAGGACTCGTCCTGGGAGTCCAGAATCGCCTGGAGCAAAGAACCGGTACCGGAGACCAGCACCACGACGCGCAGGGGCCCCGATGCCGCGGCGTCAGTCACGCCCGCCGGCTGGGCCCGATTGTCGGAGTCAATGAAATCAACAGAAGCATCTGCGGGTGAAGTCACGCCTAACAGACTAGCCCCAAAGGGTAGGCTCGCGGAACTTTCAGTCCTTTTGACTTCCCCCGCGCGTCACCCCATCAACGGACTCGGCGGCCGTATCCTGCGAGCCCGCGGCCTCTTCTTCCCCAGCCTCGGCCGCCTCAACCGGTTCCGCAACCTGCTCGTCCGCATCCTGCCCGGACTCAACCTGCCCGGCACCCGGGTCCTCGGCGTCGATGACCTCGACGGCATCGTCGAGCTGGGCCGGGTCCGCCGCGGCCGCTGCGTCTTCGACGTCGCCGTCCTCCTCGGCCGCCTCGGAGGCTTCGACTACCTCGGCTTCTTCGTCCTCCCCGGCAACCTCGGCCGTGGCGGCAGGCTCTTCAGCGTCGTCCGCCCCGGCAGCGTCCACAGCGTCCGCGTCGGCAGGTTCCACGTCGACAGCGTCTGCGTCCGGGGTGGCGGCGGCATCGGCAGCCGGCGTGGCAGCCGGTGCGCTAGCCGGGCCGGCGGTGGCGCGGCGGTTTTGCCACAGCGCGATGCCCCAGGCGGCCAGGCCGATGGCCAGGACCCAGACGACGGCCAGGGCGCCGGCCATGGCGACCATGATGCCGGTGGAGCCGTAGACGCCGACTTCGCCGGTGCTAAACGCGGCGAGCAGGGCCACGGCAAGGCCGGCCAGGACGGAGGCCTCCACCGCGGTCCGCGGGCTGGGGGTCTTGCCCCGCCACGCCCACGCGGCAGCTCCGCCGGCCAGGACCGGCAAAACCAGGGCCCAGGCGGGCGCGCTGCCCGGGATAACACCCAGCAGCGGCAGCGGCGGCAACGGCACCAGGTGGATGCTAAACAGCGAAACGCTGGCCTGGCCCATGTGGAACTCCGCGCCCAGCAGGTTTGCCCCGGCCGCCAGGGCGGCGTTGGGCAGGTAGAGCAGGCTCAGGCCGTAGAGGGCGGCCGCACCGGCAGCGGGCAGATCCGGGTAGGAGTTTAGGATTTCCCCCTGGCGCTGCCAGCCGAACAGGCCGACGACCAGCAGCACGGCCAGGCCGGCCACGAGCAGCGCCCCGATAAAACGGAAGGCGACCTGGGCGCTAGCCACCACCGTGACCGGCAGGCCGTAGCGCTTGAGCAGCGCGGTCCACAGGCGCGGGCCCATGCCGAGTGCGAGCGCTACCAGGTGGATGACCGCGACCCGCAGCACCGCGACGGCCACGTTCGGGGCGGACAGGTCGTAGACCTTGCTCGCGTCCCAGAGCATGAACCAGGCCACGAGCGTTATTAGGACCGGCACGCCCACGGCGCAGGCCAGCAGCAGCAATAGGTCGTTGACGCTGACCTTGTGTTTAACCGCGCGGTGGATGCGCCCGGCCAGCAACCACACCAGGCCGATGGTGGGCAGGAAGGGCAGCACGGAGATGGTGTTGCCGCCGGCGTGTACCGGCACGAGGTTAATGACCATCCAGGCCTCGCCGATGATGGAGGGCAACCAGGCCAGCGGCGCGCTCGAGAGCAGGACCGCGGCCAGCGCGATGACCACGATGGTGCCGACCACGGCCAGGTTCGGCACGCCGACGGTTAGCAGCATGCGGATGAGGCGGGCCTTGGTGCCCGTCGCCTTGGGCGCGGGGCGGGACCGAGCTTGCGCACCAGCGCGGGAAGCCACGCGGGCAGCCGGCTGGGTGGCGCTGGAGGGGCTGGTGCGTCCGCGGGCCTGGCTGCGCGGGCCCGACGACGACCGCGAGTGGGGGCTGGTGTTCTTATTCATCGCCTCTACCTTGCCACGCCACCGGCGCCTTTTCGGGTTGGCACGGCCCACCGCTGGCGAATCACCCGCCCCGGCGAATCCCCTACCCCGGCGAGCCCGCACCGGAGGATGCCGCGGGGTTCCTATATATACTGTATTTATATACTGTATTAACCCTCATGTTGAACTTTAGAGATTTCCGTATCTATCAGGTTTCCCCGCGTTCCTGAAAAGGTGGGAAGGAAAGCTAAATACCGCCCCAGTTTCCGTGCGCCTGACGGCACCGGTAGTGTTACGGGAGGGACGGAAGTCATCTGCGCCAAGAACGCACCCCCGCCAGTGTGACCTAGAAATTTACTGCACTGACGTGTGAAAACCCCCTCACGGCGGTTTTATAACATCGATTTAGCTTGCTTGGCCTTGAACGAACCGCTATTGTTACCAGACGTTGGTAACAAGAAGGTCACAATCGTGTAACCTTGAGCGAGATTAAGTAACGCGGGAGCAGCGTTGCGCGATTTAAGACAAGTACGGGAAGAAGTTTAATGCGAAGCAAGACCCAGCGAGCTGGCGTGGGACGCCACCGCAAGACCACTACCTCGCAGACTGCCAAGGGCCGTATCGCCCTGGTGACCGTGGCTGCCGGTGCGGCCTCCACTGCGGGCGTAGGTGGCGCCGCAGCTGCCCAGCTGCAGGCTAACGCCGATCAGGAGACCAAGGCGCAGAGCGTCGACTACGACCTGACCACGGATTCCAACGAGCTGGCCGAAAACGGCGCAGCCGCCGTGGAAAACGCCGCCCCGCAGATCCTGGCTATCGCCGAGTCCAAGCCGGTCGACAACCTGTCGGAGCAGCTCAACAAGGCCATCGAGGCCGCCGACGCCCGCATCGCCGCGGACGCCGCCTCCCGCGCCCCGTCCATCGTGAAGCCGGCCGAAGGTGCCTACACCTCCGGCTTCGGCGCCCGCTGGGGCGCCATGCACAACGGCATCGACCTGGCCAACGCCATCGGTACCCCGATCGTCGCAGCTATGGACGGCATCGTCATCGACTCCGGTCCGGCCTCCGGCTTCGGCAACTGGATTCGCATCAAGCACGAGGACGGCTCCATCGCTGTCTACGGCCACATGGAAACCCTCGACGTCGCCGTCGGCGACCAGGTCCACGCCGGCCAGAAGATCGCCGGCATGGGTTCCCGCGGCTTCTCCACCGGCTCCCACCTGCACTTCGAGATCCACCCGGACGGCAACACCCCGGTCGACCCGATCCCGTGGTTCGCTGAGCACGGCATCAACATCTCCTAAAAGCCGCTAACTTCTTTCCAACCCGAGGCCCCTCGCTGCAACGCGCAGCGAGGGGCCTTTGCGCTACCCCCAGGCACCACCCCCACGTTCGCCACATTAAAAACATTTGCAACTTTAGTCCCGATTACAACACGCGTAACACGCTGGCATGTTCGACTATTTTCGAACAGAGTTGGCCTTCTACCTGCTCTTTTTGGCGTTGCGCTCCCCCGCCAACCGGGCTAACTTTTACTTCGTTGCCATTCGGCGACCGCGCCGGCCTCAAGCGCCGGGCGGGCCCTAGCGGTACTGCCCGCTGACTGGCTTGCCACCACTTACCCTCATGTTGTTAAAGGACGTAGTCTATGAAGTGCACTCATCGCGCCCGCCGGGCGGCTGTGGCCGGTGCCCTGGCACTGACCACCGGCCTGGCTGCCACGCTTGGTGCCACGGCCGCCAACGCCGCTCCTGCGGCGACGGTGAACGTGTCGGACGGTTCCTCCGAACCGACCGTTAGCGACGTCAACCACGACGCCCTCACCGATGCTCTCTTCGGCCTCGCTAAATCCACTACCCAGTTGTTCAACGGCACGATCACCCCGTCCGTCAACCAGACCGAGGCAGGGCTCAACATCGTCCTCGACCCCGCGGCCGTACCGGGCCTCGAGGACGCCTTCACCCCCGAGGGCGACCACTCCGGCCTGAGCGCCACTCACTCGCAGGACGCCAACGGCAACACCGTCGTGTTCCCGACCACCGGCACCCTGACGTCTGGCTTCGGCTCCCGCTGGGGCGCTATGCACAACGGCATCGACATCGCCAACCCGGTCGGCACCCCGATTTACGCTGTCATGGACGGCACGGTGATTTCCTCCGGCCCGGCGCAGGGCTTCGGCAACTGGATCCGCATCCAGCACGACGACGGCACCGTGAGCGTCTACGGCCACATGGCCGCCAGCTCCCTGCTGGTGGGCGTCGGCGAGCGCGTCACCGCCGGCCAGCAGATCGCCTCCATCGGTAACGAAGGCGTGTCCACCGGCCCGCACCTGCACTTCGAGGTGCATCCGGGCGGCGGCGCCCCCGTGGACCCGATTACCTGGTTCGCGGAGCGCGGTATTTCCGTCTAGAGCTTTTCCATGGGAAGTCCGCCAATCAGCATCAGGCGGACTTTCCCGGCAGAGCCGAAATCCACGGTGACGGTCGCCCGCGCGCCCGAACCGTCGGAACTAATGACCGTTCCCAGGCCATACTTGGCGTGGTTGACGCGGTCGCCCACGGCCAAATTCAGGTTCTTGTTCTTCGGCATGGACGTAGCAGCCGCCGGCTTTTTCCGTTGCGATGGGGAAGACGCAGCGGAGCCGGACTTGCGCGACCAGCCGGACCAGGACGAACCGAAATTGCGCCCGTACTGATAGCTATCATCACCCCACGCGGAGTTGAGGGAGCTATCGTTTTCCTCCCGCCGCCAGTCGATGAGATCCTCCGGGATCTCGGCGAGGAAGCGACTGGCGGGGTTGGTCATCGGGTTGCCCCACGAGGAACGGATGATGGCGCGGGTGACGTAGAGCTGCTCCCGCGCGCGGGTAATGCCCACGTAGGCCAAGCGCCGCTCTTCGCTCAGCTCCTTCGGATCGCCCAGCGAGCGCATGTGCGGGAACTGCCCGTCCTCCCAGCCGGTGAGGAAGACGACTGGGAATTCCAGGCCCTTGGCCGTGTGCAGAGTCATCAACGTGACCACGCCGGTGTCTTCGTCCGGGATCTGGTCGGCGTCGGCGACCAGGGAGACCTTTTCCAAAAACGCCTGCAGGGAACCCGGCGCGGCCTGCCCGTCGTCGGCCGGGTCGGCCTCCGGCGCGGCATCGGAGCCGTCGAAGGCCATCTGGTTGGCCGCTTCCGAGGAAAACTCCCGCGCCACGGAAACCAACTCGTTGAGGTTGTCCAGGCGCGCGCCGTCCTGCGGGTCGTTGGAGTTTTCCAGCTCAGCCCGGTAGCCCGTGGCATCGAGCAGCAAGGAAATCAGCTCGCCCAAGTCGGGCTGTCCGGTGACCTGGTTGGTCATGCCCGGCAGCTGGGCCTGGATGCCGTCCATCATCTCGGTGAACTTACCCACCGCGTTGACCGCGCGGGTGCCCAGGCCGTTTACTTGGCCGGCCGCCCCGTCGAGCAGGGCCTTGCCGAAGCTGACCCCGAGGTTCTCCGCGTGCAGCGCGATCTGGGCCTGGGCCTTGTCCCCGATAGCGCGCTTGGGCACATTGATGATGCGCCGCAGGCTTACCGTGTCGTCCGGGTTGTCCAGGATGCGCAGGTAGGCCACGATGTCACGGATCTCCTTGCGCTCGTAGAAGCGCGTGCCGCCCACCACGCGGTAGGCGATCCCGGAGCGGATGAAGATATCCTCCAGCGCGCGGGAGGCGTTGTTGGTGCGGTACATGATGGCGATGTCGTTGAGGTTGCGGCCGCCGTCGACCAGCTTGTCGATCTCCGCGGCGATGAAGCGCGCCTCGTCGTGCTCGTTGTCCGCGACGTAGCCGATGATCTTCTCGCCCTCACCGTGGGCAGTCCACAGGTTCTTCTCCCGCCGGTTTTCGTTCTTGGCGATGACCGCGTTCGCCGCGTTCAGGATGGTCTGCGTCGACCGGTAGTTCTGCTCCAGCAGAATGGTCCTAGCCTGCGGGTAGTCCCGCTCGAATTCCTGGATGTTGCGGATGGTGGCCCCACGGAAGGCGTAAATGGACTGGTCCGAGTCACCGACCACGCACAGCTCCGGCGCCGGGACCGCCTGCTCCGGGGTATCCTGCCCGTCGCCCGCGGCGGCGCCGTTGCCCTGCCCTACCAACGCGGCGACGAGCGCGTACTGGGCGTGGTTGGTGTCCTGGTACTCATCAATGAGCACGTGCCGGAAGCGGCGGCGGTAGAACTGCACCACCTGCGGGTGCTGCTGGAAGATCCGCACGACCTCCCCGATGAGATCATCGAAGTCGACCGCGTTCGCCGCGCGCAGGCGGCGCTGGTATTCCGCGTAGACCCCGACGACGGTCGTGTCGAAGGGGTTCTTGGTGGCCGCGGCCTGCTCCGCGGCGCGCTGCGGGCCGATGAGCTCGTTCTTGTAATTCGAAATCTGGTTGGCCAGTACCCGCGGGGTGAACTTCTTAATATCCAGCTGCTGGTCCTTGGCGATCATGGACAGCAGGCGGCGGGAATCATCCCCGTCGTAGATGGTGAAGTTGGTATTCAGCCCCGGCACCAGCTGCGCCTGGGCGCGCAGGATCCGCACGCAAATGGAGTGGAAGGTGGCCACCCACATCCGCTCCGCGACGGGCCCGACCAGCTGGCCGACGCGCTCCTTCATCTCCGCGGCGGCCTTGTTGGTAAAGGTAATGGCCAAAATCTCCCACGGCGCCACGTTCCGCGAGCGCATCAGGAAGGCGATCCGGCGGGTCAGGACCGCGGTCTTGCCGGAACCGGCGCCCGCGACGATAAGCAGCGGCGAGCCGGTATGAGTCACCGCCGCGGCCTGCTGCGGGTTCAGGCCCTCGACGAGCGGGTCTACGGCAGGCTGCGGGGCTTGGCCGTCCGGGGAAGCGGCCGCGGGCGCGGCGGGCCGGCCAAAAGGGTTGCGGTCTGCGGGCTGGGAAAAAGGCGAGGTCTCATTCATGATGACTACCAACCTACTAGCCGGCCCCGACACACAGCCGAGCGGAGTTACTTTTTGGCTGCCCAGGTGGCACAATTGGGTTATGTCAGACGCGGTACACAACGAGCTAGCCAACATTGAGGTCCGGACGCCCTCCGGCACGGACGATCCCCTCTCGGATCAGGAGATCCAGAAATACCGGGAAGAGATCAACCGCATGGACCAGATCATCCTGGAGGCCATCAAGCACCGCACCGCGGTCTCTCAGGCCATCGGCCGGACCCGTATGGGCTCCGGCGGCACCCGGTTGGTGCACACGCGGGAAATCGCCATCCTCAACCAGTTCCGCGACGAGCTGGGCGAAGAAGGCCCCGCCATCGCTTCCGCGCTGCTGCGCATGGGCCGCGGCCGCCTGGGATGATTCTGCCTACCCCCGCGCCCGATTTGGGCTATCCGTACAGTAATCTATACGCATGAATGCCGTCTTAATAGCCGTCCTCGTCATGCTCGTCCTCGCGCTCCTGCGAGTCCATGTGGTCGTTGCGCTGTTCCTCGGGGCCCTCACCGGCGGTCTTATGGCCGGCATGGGGCTGGACGACACCATGCTCGCCTTCCAGGACGGGCTCGGCGGCGGCGCCAAGATCGCCCTAAGCTACGCCCTGCTGGGTGCCTTCGCCATGGGCGTGGCCTCGGCCGGGCTCCCCCACCTACTGGCTAACTTCCTGGTCAAGCGCCTGGGCAACCAGGACGGCGAGCTCAACAAGGCCGCCGTGGCCACCACCAAGTGGATCCTGGTGCTGGGCCTTATCGCCATGGCCGTGATGAGCCAGAACCTCATCCCGGTCCACATCGCCTTCATCCCGCTTTTGGTCCCGCCGCTGCTGACCGTCATGAACAAGCTGCGCCTCGACCGCCGCCTGATCACCTGCTGCCTGACCTTCGGCCTGGTGACTACCTATTTCTTCGTGCCGGTGGGCTTCGGCTCCATCTACCTCAACGACATCCTGCTGTTTAACATCTCCGAGGCTGGCCTGGACACCAGCGACCTGTCCATCATGCCCATCATGGCCATCCCGGCCGCGGGCATGCTGGTCGGCCTGCTCATCGCCATCTTTATTTCCTACCGGAAGCCGCGCGACTACGCCGATACCCCGATTTCGGACGACGCCCCGGCCTCCACGGAGATCTCGCCCTACCGGGTGACCGTCTCCGTCATCGCGATCATCGCGACCTTCGCCGTGCAGGTCATCATGCAGGCGCTCGACTTCGAGGCCGACGGGCTGCTGGTCGGCTCCCTGATCGGCCTGGGCATCCTGCTCATTTCCGGCACGGTCAACTGGCGCCAGGCCGACGACGTCTTCTCCCAAGGCATGAAGATGATGGCGCTCATCGGCTTCATCATGATTACCGCCCAGGGCTTCGCCTCGGTCATGACCGCCACCGGCGAGGTCGAGACCCTGGTCGACGCCACCGCAGAGATCTTCGGCGAGCACCAGTTCTGGGCCGCCGGCGGCATGCTCCTGGTGGGCCTGGTGGTCACCCTGGGCATCGGTTCCTCCTTCTCTACTCTGCCCATCATCTCCGTTATCTACGTCCCGCTGTGCATGTCGCTGGGCTTCAGCCCCGCCGCGACCGTTGCCATCATCGGCACCGCCGGCGCGCTGGGCGACGCCGGCTCCCCGGCCTCCGACTCGACCCTCGGCCCAACCGCGGGGCTCAACGCCGACGGGCAGCACGACCACATTCGGGATTCGGTCATCCCGACCTTCCTCCACTTCAACATCCCGCTGCTCGTGGCGGGCTGGACGGCCGCCATCGTCCTCTAACCACGCCCGCAGAAGTCTTCGACTACGGTTGTGGTTAGCACTTAGCACGCGTTTAGACACCGGAAGAAAGGCCGCAGAAGCCAATCGTCATGGATTATTCCAACACCGCCTACGCCACTGGTTCGACCATCACCAGCACTGCCGAGTGGAAGGCACTTAAGCAGCTGGCCGACGGGGAGACCGCGCTCAACCTCCGCGAGCTCTTCCGGGCGGAAGAATCCCGCGCGGACAACCTCTCTTTCGAGGCCGCGGGCCTGCACGTCGATTTGTCGAAGAACCTGGTGGACCAGGAAATCCTCGGCGCCCTCATCGCCCTGGCGGAGGCCGCCGGCGTGGAGCAGGTGCGCGACGCCATGTTCGCCGGCGCCCACATCAACAACACGGAGGACCGCGCGGTGCTGCACACCGCGCTGCGCCTGCCGGCCGAAGAAGACCTCACGGTCGACGGCCAGGACGTCGCCGCCGATGTCCACGAGGTGCTGGGCCGGATGCGCGACTTCGCCACCGCACTGCGCTCCGGCAAGTGGCTGGGGCACACCGGGCACACCATCAAGAAGGTCGTCAACATCGGCATCGGCGGCTCCGATCTGGGCCCGGCCATGGCGGCCCGCGCGCTGCGCTCCTACGAGGTAGCCGGGATTAGCGCGGAGTTCGTCTCCAACGTCGACCCAGCCGACCTGGACGCGGTCCTGGACCGCCTCGATCCGGAATCGACGCTGTTCATCGTCGCCTCGAAGACCTTTACCACCCAGGAGACCCTGGCCAATGCCCACGCGGCCCGGCGCTGGCTGCTGGAGCAGTTCGACGGCGACGAGTCGGCTATCCGCAAGCACTTCGTGGCTGTGTCCACCAACGCGGAGAAGGTCGCCGAGTTCAGCATCGACACGGAGAACATGTTCGGCTTCTGGGAATGGGTCGGCGGGCGCTACTCCGTGGACTCAGCCATCGGCCTGTCTTTGATGTGCACCATCGGGCCGCTGGACTTCATGCGCTTTGTCGACGGCTTCCGGGCCATGGACGAGCACTTTGCGCAGGCACCGCTGAGCAGCAACGTCCCGGTGCTGATGGCACTGCTGGGCATCTGGTACACCAACTTCCTGGGAGCCGAGTCGCACGCGGTACTGCCCTATTCGGAGGATCTCTCCCGCTTCCCGGCCTACCTCCAGCAGCTGACCATGGAATCCAACGGCAAGTCGGTGCGCCGCGACGGCTCGGCGGTGGACACAGCCACCTCAGAGATCTACTGGGGCGAGCCGGGCACCAACGGCCAGCACGCCTTCTTCCAGCTGCTCCACCAGGGCACCCACCTGGTCCCGGCCGACTTCATCGGCTTCGCCCAGCCGCACCGGGACTTCCCGACGGCTGACGGCACCGGCTCCATGCACGATCTGCTGATGAGCAACTTCTTCGCCCAGACCAAGGTGCTGGCCTTCGGCAAGACCGCCGAGGAGCTGACTACGGAGGGCGTCGCGGAGGAACTTGTCCCCCACAAGGTCATGCCCGGCAACCGCCCAAGCACCACCATCCTGGCCGAGAAGCTCACCCCGCAGGCGCTCGGCGCGCTCATCGCGCTCTACGAGCACATCGTCTTTACCCAGGGCGTCATCCTAGGACTGAATTCCTTCGACCAGTGGGGCGTGGAGCTTGGCAAGCAACAGGCCAACGACCTGGCCGCCGCCGTGTGCGGCGAGGACACCGCCGCCTCGGGCGACGCGTCCACCGACGCGCTCATTCAGTGGTACCGCGCCCACCGCGGCTAGCCCGGTAACTACATCCGGATCATCGGCTCGAAGCCGGCGGGGATGCGGTCGTTCGGCACGATCTGCTTGCCGAACGGGAAGCAGGTGATCGGGATGAGCTTGAGGTTGGCGATAGCCAGCGGGATGCCGATGATGGTGATCGCCTGGGCCGCGGCCGTGGTCAGGTGGCTGAGTGCCAGCCACACGCCGGCGACGATGAACCAGACGACGTTGGAAAACGTCGACATGCCGCTGGACCCGCCCACCGGCTGGACCACGGCCCGGCCGAACGGCCAGATCGCGTAGGCCGCCATGCGGAAGCTGGCCACGCCAGCCGGGATGGTGATGATGAAGATGCAGGCCAGGATGCCGAAGATGAAATAGGCCAGCGCCAGCCACAGCCCGCCGAACAAGAACCAGATGATATTAAGCAACAAACGCATAGCCCCGATCCTAGCGTGCCCGCGGCTAATGCGTCTGCCTCTTGTGAGACCCTGGACGTCCTAGTATTTGGGCTGGCAGTGCGGGCAGAACCAGATGACCCGCTCCAGTTCCCCTTCGTCGCCGCCCTGGTCCGGCCCGCCCAAAAATCCCTTCTCGATGCGGGTGCCGCACCGCCGGCAGCGCGCCCGGTTGCGGCCGAAGACGTAGGTGGTCTCCCCTGCCCGGCGCACGCCGGTGGTCACGCGGATGGGGCTGTCGCGGTTGGCCCACATGATGCGCCGGGCAATGTCGATAACCGCCTCCAGGTCCACCCGTCCCACGGGCGTGGCCGGGTGGAGGCCGGCCAGGAAGCAGATTTCGGCGCGGTATTCGTTGCCGATGCCGGCCACGTTGGTCTGGTCCAGCAGCGCGGTCCCGATGGATCGCTCCGGGCGGGCCGCCAGCCGGCGCAGTGCCTCCTCGCGCCCGCCGGGTCCTTCCCAATCCGGGTCCAAGATGTCCGGGCCCAGGCCGGCGACCCAGCCGGCGTAGTCGTCGGCGGCCATCACCTCGACCAGGCCCAGCCAGTGGCCGACGAGTTCGATATCGCGCGGGTGGTGCGCCAGCTGCAGGACCACCCGCGCGCTGTGGCCCGGTTTGCGCCAGCGCTGCCCCGCATAATGGATGGCCCACTGCCCCTCCATCTTCAGGTGCGTGTGCAGCAGGCGCTGCCCGAACTGCATGAACAGGTGCTTGCCGTAGGGCCACACGCGCTCGCAGGTCTCCCCGTCAAAGCGCACGGTGGCATAGCGCGGCACCCGCAGGGAGCTGCGCGTGACCTCCCGGCCGCGCATGAACTGCAAGCGGTTGGATAGCTGCAGGACGGAATCGCCCTCGGGCATTACGCCTCCTTAACTAAAAATCCTCGAAAGCGTCATCGTCGAAGCTGGCGATCAGGTCGGTCACCCGCCGGCCCCGCCGCGACGGCACCGACCCTGTCTGCGGGCCCTGCTGGGCTCGGCGGCTGCCGCGGGCTGCACCGGTGCGGGGTGCGGCGGCGGTGGCGGCGATCCGCAGGCCGCGGGGGCTCAGCCCTGCTCCGGCGGCCCGCAGCGCCTCGGCCTCGGGGGCATGGAAAGCGGCGACGCCGTTGATCTTTTCCACGACCAGGGGCTGCAGGCGGCCGGCGGCGATGAGCTCGCGCAGCCCACCTAACGCCCGCTGCACTGCCTCGGCCGGGTCGACGCCCTCCGGCAGCACGTGCGGGAAGGTGGTCAGGGACTTGCCGCCGCGGCTTAAGTGCACGATGGGCAGCCCGTCGACCAGCGCCACGAGGGCGCCGGCGGCGCGGTTGGGCTTGCCGGGGGTCTCCGGCCAGGCCAGGGCCGCGCCATAGGGGTTGGCCGGGTCGCAGGCGGCGAGCACCACGGTGTCCGGCTCGTGGCCCGACGGCCAGCCGGTGACGTCGGGGCTGTCCTGCTCCCCGCGCAGGCGATCGATGACCGCGGGCACGGAAAACTGGGCCGCGCCCAGGCCCTCGATGACGTAGCCGCGCATGGCCTTTCCGGATTCCTCGAAGCCGGACAGGACCTTGTAGGCCAGGGCGAAACCGCCCAGCACGTCCTCGGCCACGACGCTGCCGCGGGTGACCACCCCGTAACGGTCCAGCCAGGCTTCGCCGTGCGCGACCGAGCGCGCCGTCGGGTCCTGCGCCGCCGGCGGAGTGAGCGCCCAGCGCCCGCCCACGTCCGGCGGGGTGCTCACCCGCTGCGCCTGTGCAAAGGAGGTCCGCCCCATCCGCAGGCGCGAGCGGTTCGGACGCCGCTTGGCGCGGTGGGCGGCCTTGCCGCCGGTCTTGCCGGCCAGGCGGGCGCGCACCGGGGCGAAGGAATCCGGGGAGACCGCGCCGGCCTCCACCAGCTGCCACAGCGCCTGGCGGACCTCTTCCTCGGTGCCCGGCGCGTCGGCGGCCAGCTCCCCGAAGTGGAAGGCCCCGCCCGTGCCCAGGTGCTCCAGGAGCGCACGCTCGAGGATGGAATAGCCCTCCGGCTCGGTCTGCGGCAGCAGCTGGGCGGCGTAGTCCGCCGGCAGCAGCATGATCCAGGGATCTGCCGAGCCGGCCTTGCCCGCGCCGACGATGAGGACCTCGCCGGACAGTGTGAGCTCGTCCAGGTGGGCGGGCGAATAATCCCCCACCCGGGCGGGCAGGATGAGGCTCTCCCAGGCCGAGGCGGGGGCCTTGACGCCAGCGAGCTGCTCGATGACCGCCAGCACCCCGTCGGCCCCGCGCAGCGCCGGGCGGGTGCCGGCCGGGGCGACCTGCTGCCAGGCGGGCAGGAAGCGGGCGTAGGCGGTGGCGCTGACCGGCTCGGTCGCCGCGCGGGCGGCGGCCAGCGAGCGGCTGCGGATTACCTTGAGGACCTCAGCCGCACAGTACTCGGTCTCCTCCACCCCGGCGCGGTAGTGGCCCTCGACCACCTTGTCCAGGCCGGTGATGACCCCGTAGGCCGCGGACACCGACAGCCCGAAGGCGGCCGCGGCCTCGCTGATGACGAATGGCCCGCGGGTGCGCGCCCAGCGGCTGAGCAGCTGCGGCAACGCGTCGGTGACCGTGTCCACCTGGGCCGGCACCCCGGGCGGGACCGGGATTCCCAGGCCGTCGCGCAGCAGCGCGGCGTCGTTGACCTGGGCTAGGTGCTCGGTCCCGGCGATGCGCACGCGCATCACGCGGCCGGCCAGGGCGGCATCGATAGCGCTTAACGGAACGTCCGTGTGCGCCGGCAGGTCTGTGGTGGCCACCGGGCCCAGGGTGCGCAGCAGGTCGGCGACCTCCTCGGTGGTGCGGGCCCGGCGGTCGGGGGCGGTGCGCTGGAGCTGGGCGTGGACCTGGTCGATAATGTCGGCATCCAGCAGCTCGCGCAGCTCCACCGTGCCCAACAGCTTGGCCAGCAGGGACGGGTCCAGGGCCAGCGCCGCGGCGCGCTTTTCCGCCAGCGGCGAGTCGCCCTCGTACATGAAGGCGCCGGTGTAGTTGAACAGCAGGGTCGAGGCGAACGGCGAGGGGTTGTCCGTGGTGATTTCGGCGATCCGGATGCGCCGGTGGCCCAGCTCCCGCATGACCTCCTGCAGGGCGGGCAGGTCGTAGACGTCCTGGAGGCACTCGCGCACGGTCTCCAGGATGATGGGGAAAGACGGGTACTTCCGGGCCACGTCCAGCAGCTGCTCGGCGCGCTGGCGCTGCTGCCAGAGCGGGGCGCGCTTGCCGGGGTTGTGGCGCGGCAGCAGCAGCGCGCGGGCGGCGCACTCGCGGAAGCGGGAGGCAAAGAGCGCAGAGCCACCGACCTGCTCGGTGACGATGTCGGTGATCTCGTCGGCGTCGAAGTTAAACAGGCTGGCGTCCGGCTCCCGGTCGGCCTCCGGCAGGCGCAGGACGATGCCGTCGTCGCCGGCCACGGCCTGGGCGTCCATGCCGGTGTTCTCCGCCACGCGGGCGCCGACCGCCAGCGCCCAGGCGGCGTTGACCCCGCGGCCGAACGGGGTGTGCAACAGCACGCGCCAGTCGCCTAGCTCGTCGCGGAAGCGCTCGAGCAACAGGGTCGTGTCATCCGGGATGAGACCGGTGGCCTCGTACTGCTCGCCCAGGTAGGAAACGATATTGTCCCGCGCGCGGGCGTCGACGTCGGCGAGGATTCCCGGGTCCTGGTGGACGTCCCGGCGCCAGGCGCCCAGCGCCCGGCCGAGCTCATAGGGGCGGCCGGCGGCGTCCCCGTTCCAGAAGGGCAACCGCCCGGTGTGCCCCGGTGCGGGGCTAACGCGCACCTGGTCCCGGGTGATGTCCTCGATCCGCCAGGAGCTAGCGCCCAGGGTGATGATGTCGCCCACGCGGGACTCGTAGACCATCTCCTCGTCGAGCTCGCCCACTCGGCGCGGGGCCTGGTTTTCGGCGCCGGAGACCAAAAAGACACCGAACATGCCGCGGTCCGGGATGGTGCCGGCATTGGTCACCGCCACGCGCTGCGCGCCCGGGCGCGGGGTGAGCACGCCGCCGACGCGGTCGTAGACCACCCGGGGTTTTAGCTCCGAGAAATCCGTCGAGGGGTAGACGCCGCTGACCAGGTCGAGCACGGCGTCGAAGACCTCGCGCGGCAGGTCCCGGTAGGGCCAGGCCCGCCGGACCGTGTCGTACCAATCCTCCACCCCGAGCCCGTCCGGGGCGGCGGCGACGGCGGCCACGGTCTGCTGCGCGAGCACGTCCAAGGGGTTGGACGGGGTGTGCAGGCGCTCGATGAGGCCTTCGCGCATGCGCTTGGTGGTCAGGCTGGCTTGGACCAGGTCGGCGCGGTGCTTCGGGTAGAAGGAGCCGGCCGATACCGCGCCCACGGTGTGCCCGGCGCGGCCGACGCGCTGCAGCCCGGAGGCCACCGACGGCGGGGATTCGACCTGGATGACCAGGTCGACCGCGCCCATGTCGATGCCTAGTTCCAGCGAGCTGGTCGCCACCACCGCCTTGAGCGTGCCCTCCTTGAGCATGGTCTCGGTCATAGCGCGCTCGTCCTTGGACACGGAGCCGTGGTGGGCGCGGGCGATAACCGCCGGGGCCTGGCCCGCGACGTCGACCTGCTTCATCAGCTGGGCCGGGTCCCGGCGCGTGGGCGCGGACAAAGACTCCGGGTCGTGCTCCTGCGCGTAGAGCTCGTTGAGCCGGCTGGTCAGCCGTTCCGCGGTGCGGCGCGAGTTGACGAAGACCAGGGTCGAGCGGTGCCCCATGACCTCGGCGTAGACGTCCTGCCCGATAAACGGCCAGATGGACTTCGCCGTCGGCAGCGCGGATTCTTCCAGCAGGTCGTCCCCGCTGGTAATGCCGATGGAATCATCCACCGTCAGCTCCCCGATGGGCGAGCCCTGCTCCGGGGTGGGCAGGTCCGCCATGTCCTCCACCGGGCAGTGCACGGCCAGGTCCCAGCGCTTGCTGGCCGGCGGGGCGATGATTTCTACTGGGCGGGACCCGCCCAAAAAATGCGCCACGGTTTCCAGCGGGCGCACGGTGGCGGAGAGCCCGATGCGCTGGAAGTCGCCGGCCAGCAGCGCCAGCCGCTCCAGGCTCAGCGCCAGGTGCACGCCGCGCTTGGAGCCGGCCAGGGCATGGATCTCATCCACCACGACGGTCTCGACCGAGCTCAAGATGCCCGCGGCCTTGGAGGTCAGCATGAGGTAGGCCGACTCGGGCGTGGTGATAAGGATGTCCGGCGGGCGGCGGACCTGGCGGTTGCGCTCGGCCTGCGGGGTATCCCCGGAGCGCACGCCCACGGAGATGTCCGGGTGGTCTAGGCCTAGCCGCTCGGCCACGCGGGCGATGCCGGCCAGTGGCGCGCGCAGGTTGTGCTCGACGTCCACGCCGAGGGCCTTGAGCGGGGAAATATAGAGCACTTTCACCCCACCATGGGTGGAGGTGCGGCTGGCCTCCTGCCCGATGGGCAGGCTGGTCTGGCCGTCGCGCTCGACCAGCCCGTTGAGCGCCCAGAGGAACGCCGCTAGGGTCTTACCGGAGCCGGTCGGCGCGACGACCAGCGCGTGGTCGCCCTGTGAAATAGCCGACCATGCCTCCTGCTGCACCTCGGTGGGCTGCGCGAAGACCTCGGTAAACCAGTCCCGCACCGGCGGGCTGAAGCGCGACAGGATGTTTTCGGCCATGCCTTACTTTAACGCGGCGGCTAGACTCTACGGGTATGACCGTCCAGCTAGATGATGCCCGCCTGACCAACATGATCGCCGAAGGCTGCGGCGAGATCCTCAAAGGAGTCCGCAAGGGAGGCCTGCTGCGCAGCCGCGCCCTGGGCGACGCCGGCGACGAGCTCGCCCAGGAGTGGATCTCCCGGGTGCTGGCCCAGCACCGCCCCGACGACGGATTCTTGTCGGAGGAGGCCACCGACAACCCGGATCGCCTCTCCAAGGACCGCGTCTGGGTGGTCGATCCGCTCGACGGCACGAAGGAATTCGCCACGGGCCGCCAGGACTGGGCCGTGCACATCGCCCTGACCATCGACGGCCGCCCCGCGCACGCCGCGGTGGGCCTGCCGGACCTGGGCGTGACGTTCAAGTCCTCCGACGTCCGCGCGGTCACCGGGCCGCTGTCCCACAAGTTCGTGGTCTCTCGCAACCGCCCGCCGAAGGTGGCGGACTACATCTCCGAGAAGATGGGCTTCGAGACCATCGGCGTGGGCTCGGCCGGGGCGAAGGCCATGCACGTGCTGCTGGGCGACTACGACGGCTATATCCACTCCGGCGGGCAGTACGAGTGGGACCAGGCCGCCCCCGTGGGCGTGGCGCTGGCCGCCGGCCTGCACGCCTCCCGCCTGGACGGCAGCCCGATCACCTTCAACAACGAGGACACGTTCATCCCGGACCTGCTGGTCTGCCGCCCGGAGCTGGCCGACGATATCCTGGCCCACGCGGCGGACTACGCCAAAGAAAACGGAGGGTTTTAAACTAGCGCTATGGCATACACCCCGTACGAAGACCTGCTTCGCGACATCCTCGACCACGGCTCCCCCAAGGGCGACCGCACCGGCACGGGCACGACCTCGTTATTCGGCCGGCAGCTGCGCTACGACTTATCCGAGTCCTTCCCCCTGCTGACCACCAAGAAGGTCTATTTCCACGGGGTCATCGGTGAGCTGCTGTGGTTCCTGCGCGGCGACTCCAACGTGAAGTGGCTGCAGGACAACCGCGTGCGCATCTGGAACGAGTGGGCGGACGAGAACGGCGACCTGGGCCCGGTCTACGGCGTGCAGTGGCGTTCCTGGCCCACCCCGGACGGCTCCCACATCGACCAGATCTCGCAGGCGCTGGAAACCCTCAAGTCCAACCCGGATTCGCGCCGCAACCTGGTCTCCGCCTGGAACGTCGCGGAGCTCGACAAGATGGCGCTGATGCCCTGCCACCTGCTCTTCCAGCTCTACGTGGCGGATGGCAAGCTCTCGCTGCAGGTCTACCAGCGCTCCGCCGATATGTTCCTGGGCGTGCCGTTCAACCTGGCCTCCTACGCCGCCCTGACCCACATGTTCGCCCAGCAGGCCGGTCTCGAGGTCGGCGAGCTAGTCTGGACCGGCGGGGATTGCCACATCTACGACAACCACCGCGCCCAGGTCGAAGAGCAGCTCTCGCGCACTCCTCGGGACTACCCGCAGCTCAAGCTGCACAAGGCGGCGTCCATGTTCGACTACGACTTCGACGACTTCGAGGTCATCGGCTACGACCCGCACCCGACCATCAAGGCCCCGGTGGCGGTGTAGATGGCTAGCCTGGGCGCCATCTGGGCGCAGTCCTTAGACGGCATCATCGGCGACGGCACGGACATGCCGTGGCACGTGCCGGAGGACCTGGCACATTTCAAGCAGACCACCCTGGGCAGCCCGGTGGTCATGGGCCGCAAGACCTGGGAGTCGCTGAACCCGAAGTTCCGCCCCCTGCCGGGCCGGGAGAATTTCATCATCTCCTCCCGCGCCCCCGGCGAGTGGTCCGCCGGCGGTGAGGTGCTGACCGGCATCGATAAGCTGCCGGAGCTCGACACCGCCTGGGTGATGGGCGGCGGGCAGCTCTACGCCGCCACGATCGACGACGTCGACGTCATCGAAATCACCTTGATGGGCGTTAACATCGGTAGTACCTACGGCGACGAGGCGGTCTTTGCCCCCGCGGTGCCTGCCCACTTCGGGCTCAGCCGCGACAGCGACTGGCTCACCTCCGACAAGGGCCGGCTGACCATCCCGGGCACCCCGCCCAGCGATCTTCCCATGAAGTACCGCTTTTTAACCTACGAAAGAAAGGACGCTGCTTAACATGAGCGTTAAGACCCCGGAAACCCACGATCACGTCACCATCTTCTACGCGGACTGGTGCCCGTTTTCTTCCCGCCTGATTAAGCGCCTGGACCGCACGGAGACCCCCTACACCCTGGTCGACGCGGAGGCCGAGGGCACCGAGGACATCAACGAGTGGATCAAGTCCGTCAACGACGGCAACCGGATCGTGCCGACCGTCCTCTACTCCGACGGCGCCCACGAGACCAACCCGGAGGCCTCCGCCGTGCGTGCCAAGCTGCGCGAGCTGACCGGCGAGGAAGCCTAGTCTTCGTCGCCTAATCCTCGACGTCCTCTTCCTCCCCGAAGAGCTCCACCATATCCGCCGGGGACAAGGTGCCGGCCATCCCGGCCAGCTCCTTGCTGTAGATGGTGTTGAGGTAGGTCTCTAGCACCGCGCGCAGGCGCTGCGCATCATACTTATTGAGCAGCAGCACGCGCTTGCGCTCCCCGCCCGGCATGGCCTTGTCCACGGCGAGGACCTCCACCCCATCGCGCTGGATGATCTGGGTGAAAATCTCCCGGCGCTGGACATCCACGAATTCCGCGTCCGCCCTACGCTGCGCGCCGCCAACCTCACTGCCTCGGTGTTCCATACCGCCCACGCTAGCCGATTTCCGCGCCTTACGCGCCCTCGGGTAACCTAGCTTCCTAGGCCCCAGTAGCTCAGGGGATAGAGCACGGCTCTCCTAAAGCCGGTGTCGGTGGTTCGAATCCACTCTGGGGCACTCTTTTCGCGGCGCTGAGGGCTTTCGCTGCGATAAAGGCCCCGACAGAGGCCATTCTTTGCCATCATTGAGGCATGGATTTCCTCGATTATGACACCGTCTTTGCCCGTCTCGACTACCCGTCTGCGGTGGCCGCCTTGCGGGGTACGCTGCAGGACGGCTTCAACCCGGCCGAGGATCTCGCACGCCAGGCCATCGACGTCCCCGGTGGGGAGTTGTTGCTCATGCCCTCGGCCACCCCGGCCGGGTTCGGGATTAAGTTGCTGTCGGTCAACGCCGAGGCCCGCGGCAACGACCCGCGCATCCAGGGCACCTACGTGCTCTTCGACCAGCAAACGTTCGCGCCCAAGGCAACCATCGACGGCATCGCGCTGACCAACCTGCGCACGCCGGCGGTCTCCCTGGCCGGTATTGCGGACGTGTTAGATCCAGAGTCCACCGGCCCCCTGTCCGTCGCCATCTTCGGTACCGGACCGCAGGCGCGCGCCCACGCCGCGGCGGTGCGCGAGGTCTACTCCAGCCGCGAGGTCGAGGTGACCTTCCTTAGCCGCAGCCAGCCGGAGGATCTGGAGCCGTGGGCCCAGGCCGGTACCGAGCAGGCCGACATGGTGCTTCGCGGCGCGGAGCTCATCATCACGACCACCACGGCGGCGGAGCCGGTGCTGGACGATTCCGCGGTGCGCGACGACGCCGTCGTCGTCGCGGTCGGCTCCCACTCCCCGTCCGCGCGGGAGCTGCCCGGCGCGCTGCTGGGACGTTCCCAGGTCATCATCGAGGACCCGGATACCTGCTTCCGGGAGGCCGGCGACGTCATCCAGGCCGTGGACGAAGGCGCCCTCGAGCGCGAGCGCCTGGTCACCTTCCGGGACGTCGTGCGCGGCGAGGCGCACCTGGATAGGACCCGGCCGGTGGTCTTCAAGTTCACGGGCATGCCCTGGGAGGATTTGGTCCTGGCGGAGGCCGTCGCCAGCGCGCGTTAGCCTCGACGGAACTGGGCGGGCGTGATATGGTACCCCTGTTACAGATGTGACTATTGTGGTCAATTCTAATTCTTGCGAGGTCTCCTATGTCCACCCCATCCATCGGCAACCGTTCCCTGTCCCGGCGCGGCCTCTTTAAGGCCGGCGCTCTGACCGCCGCCTTCGGCGTTTTCGGCGCCTACAACCTGCAGGCCGCCCCGCAGGCCCAGGCCCTGGGCCCCATCCTGGGCACCGTGCTGGACTATTCCGCCGGCGTGCCCTCCGCCGCCGCGGTCAAGGCCGCCGGCCACCTCGGCGCGGTGCGCTACGTCTCGCAGCGCCGCCCCGGCGCGAACTGGATGCTGGGCAAGCCGGTCAGCCTGAAGGAAACCAAGGACTTCGCCGCCCACGGGCTGGCCACCGCCTCGGTCTACCAGTTCGGCCGGGCCGGCAACGCCGACTGGCTGGCCGGCGCCGCCGGCGCCGCCACCCACGCCCCGCAGGCCATCGCCCTGCACAAGGCGGCCGGCGGGCCGACCGGTCGCCCCATCTACATCGCCATCGATGACAACCCGACCCGCGCCCAGTACACCAACCAGATCAAGCCCTACCTGCAGGCCTTTTCCGCCGCGCTCAAGGCCGCCGGCTACCAGACCGGCGTCTACGGCAACTACAACGTGATCGACTGGGCTAGCAAGGACGGCATCGGCAGCTTCTTCTGGATGCACGACTGGGGCTCGGGCGGAAAGATCCACCCGCGCACCACCATCCACCAGCTGCCCAAGGCCCAGCAGCGCACCGTCGGCGGCGTGGTCGTGGACATCAACCACGTCTACGCCAAGGACTGGGGCCAGTGGACCCCGGGCCAGGCGGCCGGCAAGCGGCCTGCCCAGAACCGCCCCGCTGCCCCGGCGCCGCAGGCCCCGGCAGGCAATTCCACGACCGACGCCATCAACCACCTGAGCTCCCGCCTGAACGAGACGGTGCCGAACATGCCGAACCTGCCGCGCGTGGACGGCAACAGCATCAGCTACAACGGTTCCTCGATCTCCATGGACCAAGTCCAGCAGGCCGCGGACCTGGCCAAGCGCTTTAGCGGCCGCTAAAACTCACCAGCCAATCAGGGGCAGAAGAAAACCTTCTGCCCCTTTTTTCTATCCCTGGCCCCAGACGGCCTACTTGCCGTCCTTATCGTCGCTTGCCTTCTTCCCCTTGTCCCGGGAGCCGTCGTCGCCGGACTTGGCATCCTTGCCGCGCGTTTCGCTCCGGCTGCTTTTCTTGTCCTTCGAGTCCTCGTCCTTCGGCTCCTTGTCCCGCGACTTGGACTCACCGGACTTGTCGGATTTTTCTTTGTCCTTCTTCCGGTCCTTCTTGTCGTCCTTGTCCGCCTTGCCACTGTCCTTCGCCGTGGACTCGGACTGCTGCTCGGCGTCCTGCGGGTCTTCGGTCACGGTCACCGGCGCGGACTTCCGGGCGGCGGCGCTGGCTTGCTCCAGGTAGTCGTCGGTGACGTGAGCGGTGACAAAATCGGTCAGGTCGTCGGCGTCGCCGTAGTAGTTGGCCGCGACCACGAAGTCGTGCCCGAAGGAGACGGTCGAGTGCATGTCGTGCTCGTTGGACCAGCCGAACTTCGTGCCCACCACGTCGTCGAGCTGCGACGTCCCGTAGTCCTGGGCGTAGCCGTCCTCGGCAAAGCGGTCGCTGTGCGACATCGCCACCAGCACCGGGTGCAGCGGATCCTTGTCCATCAGCTGGGCGACGAAGCTGGCCACGTCAAAGGTCGAGGTCGTCGAGTATCCCCAGCGCTTATCCGGCTGGGTGGACTTGAGGGAGTAGCGCTCCGCAACGTCTTCGATGGAGTCCGGGTATTTCTCGTAGAGCTCCTCAGCGCTTTCGTCCGAGGAATTGGCCACCATGTCCAGGGCCTCAAACTGCTCTTCGGGCTTGCCGTTTTCCACCACGTATTCGGCGATGTAGAGCTTGATCAGGCTCAGCGCCGGCCGCGACTCCCGCTCATTGGCGGTGGCCATGTGCATGCCATCGCTCAGGCGCACGTAGGTCAGCTGGCCGGGCTGGTCCGGGAAGGTCTCGGCGGCGGAGCCTGCGGTACCCGCAGCGCCCGAGGTCGTGGTCTCCTCCGTCGAGGTCTCCTCCTCCGAGGTCCTCTCAGCCTTGCTGGAGTCTTTGCCAGCACTACCCTTGTCTTTTTCGTCCTTTTCGCCCTTTACATCCTTGGAGTCCTTGGAGTCCCTGGCTGTGGATTCTGCGGTCGCGGACTTGGCGGTCTCGGAGCGCTTTTCTTTCGAGCGCGGAGAGTCTTTGCTGTCCTTGCCGTCCTTGCTGCTCTTACTGTCTGTAGTGGCTTCGGTGGTCGTAGCGGCCTCAGTGCTCTCCGCGGACTCGGTGGTTTCGGAGTCTGCGGCGAAGACGAGGTCGGGGCGGTCGCTGTCGCCGAGGATGCGGGTCTCGTGCCAGGCTTCCAGCTGCGGGATTTTGTCTTTATTAACGCTGGCCTGGGCGGGCGTGTTCTGCCCGTCGAAGCGCCCGAGTCCCCACGCGGCTGCCGCCAAAGCGGCGATGACCAGCACAGCGATGGCAGGCAGCAACAGGTGGCGCGAGGAGGATTTAGGGTTCACGGATTACATAATACAAAGAGGCACCGTGGGGGTATTGCCCACGGCGCCTCTTTCTAACGAGTTGTCCGCCTATCTTTAGTGATCCACGGGAGCTTCCACGCCCACGCCGGTCAGGGAGCGAACTTCCATCTCGGCGGCGAGTGCTTCCAGGTGATCCGGCTTGCCCACCAGGGTGCCGATGTAGCCAGCCAGGAAGGCCAGCGGGATGGAGACCAAGCCCGGGGAGCTCAGCGGGAAGATGGCCCAGTCCGCGCCCGGGAACATGGAGGTCTCAGTGCCGGAGACGGCCGGCGAGAAGAAGATGAGCACCAGGCAGGAGACCACGCCGGTGTAGATGGATGCCACCGCGCCGGTGGTGTTGAAGCGGCGCCAGTACAGCGAGTACAGGATGGTCGGCAGGTTGGCGGAGGCGGCCATCGCGAACGCCAGGGAGACCAGGAAGGCCACGTTCTGGGTCATGGCCAGAATACCCAGGATGATGGAGGCAATACCCAGGACCACGACGGTGATCTGGGAGACGCGCACCTGCTCTTCCTCGCTGGCCTGGCCGTCGCGCAGCACGGCGTCGTAGACGTCGTGGGCGATGGAAGCCGAGGCCGTGATGGCCAGGCCGGCGACCACGGCCAGCACGGTCGCGAACGCCACCGCGGAGATGATCGCCATGAAGATGGAACCGCCCAGCTCCAGGGCGAGCAGCGGGGCCGCCGAGTTCGCGCCACCCGGCGCGTTGAGGATCCGGTCCGGGCCCACCAGGGCGGCCGCACCGTAGCCCAGGATGAGAGTCATCAGATAGAAGGCACCGATGATGACGATCGCCCAGGTCACCGAGCGGCGGGCCTCAGTGGCGGTCGGGACGGTGTAGAAGCGCATGAGCACGTGCGGCAGGCCGCCCACGCCCAGCACCAGGGAGATACCCAGGGAGATGAAGTCCAGCTTGGTGGTCAGGGTCGCGCCGTACTTCAGGCCCGGCTCCAGGATCTGCTCGGCCTGGTAGCCCTCCTTAGCGAGGTTCTCCGAGCCGGCGTGCATGTCGATGGCGTCCTGGAAGAGGGTGTTGAAGCCACCGCGGATGGAGATGAACACCAGCGCGCACATGATGACCACGCCGACGACCAGGAGCACGGCCTTGATCATCTGCACGTAGGTCGTGCCCTTCATGCCGCCGATCAGGACGTAGACAATCATGATGATGCCCACGACGCCGACCACGACGGCCTGCCAGACGAATTCGTGGATGTCCAGGAGCACGGCCACCAGGGAGCCGGCGCCGGCCATCTGCGCGACCAGGTAGAACAGGGACACGAACAGCGTCGCGATGGCCGCGGCGACGCGCACGGGCTTCTGCCGCAGGCGGAAGGACAGCACGTCGGCCATGGTGAACCGGCCCACGTTACGCAGGGGCTCGGCCACCAGCATCAGGGCCACCAGCCAGGCCACGAAGAAGCCGACGGAGTACAAGAAGCCGTCGTAGCCGGTCAGGGCGACTGCGCCCACGATGCCCAAAAAGGACGCCGCGGACAGGTAGTCGCCGGAGATGGCCAGGCCGTTCTGGCGCCCAGAGAAGCTGCCGCCGCCGGTGTAGAAATCGGAGGCTTCCTTGGTGGACTTGCCGGCGCGCAGCACCAGCCACATGGTCACCACCAAGAAGGCGAGGAAGATGGCGATATTGAGGAGCGGATTACCGGCCGAGGTTTCCTGGGCCACAATCATCGTCGAGTTCACGGTCTAGCCCTCCAGTTCTTTGCGAATCGCGGCCGCACGCGGCTCGATGTTCTTATTTGCGTATTTGACGTAAATCCACGTGATCAAGAACGTGGTCGCGAACTGCAACAGACCAAAGACCAGGCCGACGTTCCAGTTGCCGCCCAGGGATTGCCCCATAAAGTCCGGCATGAACACGGCCATCACCACATAGAGGACGTACCACACGAAAAACGCCACCGTCAAGGGGAAGGCGAACTTCCGGTAAGAGCCGCGCAGTTCAGAAAACTGCGGCGACTTTTGCATCTCTATAAAGTCTTCCGCTGTGGGTTCGCGCCGTTGGGTCGGCGGAGTACCTACTTCAGACACTGCTTTCTCCTTCACTAAACGTACTTCCTCGTCCGCGGTCGCAGCCGCGAACATTTCGCACACGCTTCACAGATAACCGACAATGAGTTACCCATCACATCTGCGTTGCCAGGTAAGTTACCTTAGTCACACTGCAAGGTTGTGAAATCGGCCAAGTTTTTCGCCTTAGCAGAAATTAGCTACCCCCACTCCCCCACCTGACCTGCGTCAGTATTGCTTAGCAAATTACCCCCAGATACACGAAAGCCCCCGCTTGCAAAGGTTGCAAACGGGGGTTATGGCAGGGGTTTTGGACTTAAGCGTTCTCCCCCGGGAACTCGCGCGGGTCCTTAAACATGCGGCCGAAGCCCTGCTGGCCCTCCAGGCCATCGATGGCCTCGACATCTGCCGCCTCCAGCTCGACGTCGACCGTGCCCAGGTTCTCCTTGAGACGCTCGGACTTCGCCGACTTCGGGATGACCGAAATCCCCTTGTCCATAAGGTAGGCCAAGGCGACCTGGCCCGGGGTGGCGGAGTGCTTGTGGGCGACCTCCTCGATGACCGGGTTGCTCAGCACGACGCCACGGGCCAGGGGCGACCAGGCCTCGGTGATGATGTCGTGCTCGGCGTGGAAGCGGCGCAGCTCCGGCTGGGTAAAGCCCGGGTGCAGCTCCACCTGGTTGACCACCGGCACCACGCCGGTCTGGTCGATGATCTCCTGCAGCGGCTCCTCGTAGAAGTTCGCCACGCCCACGGAGGCGATCTGCCCCATGCCCTGCAGGCGGGCAATGGACTCGAAGGTCTCCACGAACAGCCCGCCCTGCGGCCACGGCCAGTGGATCATGTACAGGTCCAGGTAGTCCAGGCCCAGCTTCCGCAGCGACTCACTAAAAGCCTCCTGCACCTTCTCCGCGCCGTGGTGATCGTGCCATGCCTTCGAGGTCACGAACAGCTCATCGCGGGTGACGTCGCCAGCGCTGATAGCGTCGTTGAGCGCCTTGCCCAGCGCTTCTTCGTTTTCGTAGAGGGTGGCGGTGTCGAAGTGACGGTAGCCCAGCTCGATGGCCTCGCGCACCACGGAGATGCACTCCTCGCTGTAGAGCTTGTAGGTGCCCAGGCCCAGCTGCGGCATAGAGCGGTCGTCGTGGAAGTTAACTGATGGAACTGTCATAGTCTCCATTGTGCCTCGAAACCCCGCACCCGTGTGGGCTAAGTAGAAGAAAATTCCCCCTCCCGGATTTCCGGGAGGGGGAATGCACAGAATACGCGGTAGGCCGCGGGCGTCTTAA